>JAJDAP010000139.1 GCA_029261795.1 Deltaproteobacteria bacterium | reverse complement strand
ATGGACGCCCGCCCGGGCCAGCGCCCCACCCAGTCCAACTTCAATTAGAGCGGGGACCGCCGCCACACGTTTCCAAGTTGGAACTGTGCCCCGGGGGGAACGTGCGCCAGTGTAGGTAGGTGGGGGCGGCCCTCCCCTCGTACCACTGTCCCAAGTCCCCCCCGGGGCAACGTTGAACAATGGAAAGTTGCGGTGACCGTCCCCGCTCTATTTGAAGTTGGACTGGGTGGGGCGCTGGCCCGGGCGGGCGTCCATCGTGGTCGCGTGGCTGGTGCCGTTGGTTTGGATCGGGGTGCCGTTGACGAGCACGTGGCGGATGCCTTGCGGGGCGTCTGCGGTGAGGCGGTCGGCATCGGCCGGGAAGTCGCGAACGCGGCGGATCGGGCCCGGGGCCACGGTCCTCGGATCGAAGACGGTGACGTCGGCGTGGGCGCCTTCGCGCAGGATGCCCCGGTCTTCGAAGCGGAAGATCGAGGCGGGTTCGGCCGTGAGCTTGTGGACCGCCTTCTCGAGCGGCAGCACCCCTCGCTCGCGCACCCAGTTTCCGAGCAGATCCGTCGGCAGCGGCGCATCACATAGCATTCCGATGTGCGCGCCGGCATCCGACAAGCCGAGGGCCATGCCCTCCTGCTGGATCAGGTGGGCGATTCCTTCTTCGTCGTCGTTCGCCTGGATGTAGCGCCAACGTGTGGTCAGGTTCTCTTCGAGAGAGAGCGCGATCATCGTGTCGAGCGGCGATTCGCCGCGCTCCTTGGCGAGATCGACGAGCTTGCGGTCGATCGAACCGGTGTGGATATCGCTCTCGGCCAGCTCGAAGTTCTCCCAGCGCGTGGGTAGCGGCGTGTGCGAGAGCTCCTCGAGGGCCTGGGCGCGCCAGCCGGCGTCCTGGTACTTCGCAAGGCGCTCCTCGCGGCTCCCGGCATAGAGGGACGCGAAGCACTGGGCCTGGTCGAACGGGAACGGTTCGCTCAGCTGCACCTGCATGGTGATCTTGCGGCAGGAGACCTGGGGCCAGACGCCGGTCCCCTTCGCACGCTCTTCCTTGTGGATGTTCGAGCCGTGCTGCCACAACCCGGGCATCGCCAGCAGTGCGGTGTAGGTCACCGGAACGCCGACCCGGCGCTGGAAGTCGTAGATCTCGTTGAATGCGAAGCCGGCGCCCAGGGTCGCTTCGATCACGCCGCGGCCCAGCTTCGAGAGTTCCATGGACATGGCCTCGAACTCGGAGAACTCTGCCATGCGAGAGCAGATCGGCTTGCCGCCCATGCCGACGTGGGTCGGCGCGAAACTCGTGGCGAGTCCGGCCGCGCCGGCTTCCATCGCTTCTCGCACGCTCTTTGCCATGGCGGCGACTTCGTCGTCGGTGGCGGCGCGTTCGTAGGCGTCGTGGCCCATGTGGAACAAGCGCAGCGCCGTGTGCCCAACATAAGCGGCGTAGTTCAGAACGGTCCCGCGTCGCTCGACCGATGCCAGGTACTCGGGGAAGGTCTCGAAATCCCAGGGGATGCCTGCGGCCAGCGTCGCCGGGTTCATGTCCTCGACCTTCTCGAGGGTCAGCGCGATCGTCTCGTGGTGCTCGGGTCGGGTCGGCGCCACCGAGAAGCCGCAGTTGCCTGCGACGACCGTGGTCACGCCGTGGAAGCACGAAGGCGTGAGCGCCGGGTCCCAGAAGACCTGGGCGTCGTAGTGGGTATGGATGTCGATGAAGCCTGGCGTCACGGCGCAGCCGGATGCGTCGAGTTCGGTTTCGGCGCTGAGGCCGGTCCCGATCTGCGAGATGCGCCCGTCCTCGACCAGGACGTCGGCCTCGAATCCCTCGCCACCGGTTCCATCGATCACGGTTCCGCCGCGAATGACGAGCTGGCTCATGTCTTCTCCTCCCGGACCCTGGGATCCACTAGATGCCGAAACGATGGCCGGCCGTGTAGCCGCCATCGACGGGCAGTGTTACGCCCGTCACGAATGAGGCTTCATCGGAGGCCAGGAAGAGCGCGGCGTTGGCGATCTCCACCGGCTTTCCGAAGCGTCCGAGCTGATGTGCTTCGCGAATCTGATCGGACAGGACCTTGCCAGGACCGTCGACCAGAACGCTGCGGAACATGGGCGTCTCGATGAAGCCTGGGCAGATCACGTTGGCGCGGATGCCCGTTCGCGCGTAATCGATCGCCATGTTCTTGGTGAGGACGACCACGCCGCCCTTCGAAGCGTTGTACGAGCTCCCGCCCATGAATCCCTCGATCCCCTCGACCGAGGCAATGTTCACGATCGAGCCGCTCCCCTGCTCCATCATCACCTGCACCGTGTGCTTCGATGCGAGAAACGTGCCCTTCAAGTTGATGTCGACAACGCGGTCCCACTCCTCGGCGTCGAGCATGTGGATCATGCCGCCACCGGCGACACCAGCCGAGTTCACCAACACATCGATGCGACCGAGCTGATCCTTCACGGCCGCCACGATCTCCTGGATGCGCGCCTCGTCCCGCACGTCGCCGGTCTCGAAGACCGCGCCGCTGGCAAGCTTCACGGCTTCGTCCCAGTCGCTCTCGCCGCTCGACTTCTCGATGTCCATGCCCGCGAGTCGGGCGCCCTCCTCGGCGAAGCGCAGTGCACAAGCGGCTCCAATACCCGACGAAGCCCCGGTGATGAATGCGACCTTGCCTTCGAGTCTGCCTGCCATGAGGTCTCCTTGCTTGCCTAACGTCCGCGAATCACCTGGCCCGGTAGCGCGCCGGTGTGCTCACCGTTCTCGATCAGCAGCTGGCCGTTCACCAGGGTCGCGACATAGCCTTCCGAGTCCACCACGAAACGCTCGGTCCCGGCGGGAAAATCCCGAGCGAGGTAGGGCTTGCCACTGCCGAGACGCGCCGGATCCCACACCACGATATCGGCGTGGGCACCGACGCGAAGAAAGCCTCGATCCTTCAGCCCATGCACGGTCGCGGGCATGCCACTCAGCTGCCACACCGCGCGCTCGAGGCTCAGCGTGTCCGGTGTCCAATCCGTCAGCAATTTGGTCGGGTAGTCGGCCCCGACGAACGAAGCCAGATGTGCGCCGCCGTCGCTCGAACCCGACATCACGATGGGATCGGTGATGCTGGTCTCGACGACGTGATGGATGAATTGCTGGGCGATTTCGTCGCTGCGCGCCTCCCACCAGGTTTCGAGACCCTCGGCCAGCGAGCAATCCAGGAAGGCGTCGATCGGACGGCAGCCCAACTGCTCGGCCAGTTCGGTCGGGCTCTTGCCCACCCAATCCTGATGCGCCGGATCGACGACCGCGCGCACCTCGATCCGATCGAAGGCGAGCACGACGCCCTGCGACGGATCCGGGTTGTCCCATTCGTGAAGCAGTTGATCGCGAACGGCCGGTTCGCGCAGGCGATTGCTGCGCTCGGGTTCGGGGCGCGTCAGCACCTCGCGCCAGAGCGGCATCTCGTCGAACACGAAGGTGTCGGAAAGCTTCAGGCTCAGACCCAAGGTGTTGGTGCTCGCCTGCGGGTGAAGGCGGACACCCTGCTTGAAGGCTTCGTTGCAGAAATCGAGCGTCGTCTGCCAACCCATCGGATGCGTCGGGCTCGGAACCAGGATGTTCAGCTCGATCGGCTTGCCGGAGACCTTGTAGAGATCGAGCAGCAACTGGCGATCCTTGGCGTCGTAACCTTCGGCGAAACTACGCGGGATGATCTCGATGGCGCCATGGTCGAACTCGGCGAGCACGCTTCCGAGCGCCAGGATCTCCTCGGCAGAGGCGAAGTTGGACGGCACGCCGCGACCGTCATCGCCAACGTGGAGATCGAGCTGGGAAGTCGAGAAGCCGAGCGCGCCCTGCTGCATGGCGAGGCGGACCAGTTCCTGCATCGCCACGATCTCGTCCGACGTGGCTTCGCGCTCGCTGGCGTCATCGCCCATCACCCAACGCCGCACCGCACAGTGGCCGACATAACCTCCCGCGTTCACGCCGAGCCGGCCTTCGAGCCGCGACCAGAAATCATCGAAGCTGCCGCCACTGAACTCGAAGCCTTCGGCCAGGGCCTCCTTCGACATCCCTTCGACGCGTGAGAGCATCGCCGCGAGCCACGAGACATCGTCGGGTTTCGCCGGCGCCAGGGTGAAGCCGCAGTTGCCGGTGAGCACCGTGGTCACCCCGTGCCAACAGGAGGGCGATGCGATCGGGTCCCAGTCGAGTTGCACGTCGTAGTGCGTGTGCACGTCGATGAAGCCCGGCGCCACGATGCAGCCGGCCGCATCGATCACGCGCTCGGCGTCTTCCGTGACGCGGCCGATGCGCGCGACGCGTCCGTCCTTGATCGCGACGTCGGCGCCGAAGGCCGGCATCCCGGTTCCGTCCACCACTCGGCCGCCACGAATCACCACGTCGTAAGCCATCGGATCTCCTCTGATGGGGAACTCGCTGACGGTCGGCAGCTTATCTCGGATCGCGCCGCCGTGCTGGACTGCGGACTTCCTCGCTGCGACGAGAGCGCGTACCCTGATTCGGCGTGCGTCCAAACAGGAGCCTCCCGATGGAACTCGATCGCCGGACCTTTCTGCGAAGCGTGGGCGGTAGCGCCGTCGCTGCCGCCACCCTCGGCTGGCCGGACCTCGGCCTCGCCAGCGTCGACGAATCGCCGGAGGCGCTTGCGCGCCGGCTGCACCACTCGCTCGACGAAACGCAGCGCAGCCTGATCGCGTTGCCCTGGGACCACATCGACGGGGAGCGCGGCCTGCTTCGCGCGCGCATCTCCGCGAACTGGAACATCACCGAGCCCACCCTCGACTCAGATTTCTTCAGCAACGATCAACGCGCCCTGGTCCGCGCCATCTACGAAGGGCTGCTCGATCCCGCTTGGCACGAGCGCTACGACCGCCACCTCGAGGACGATGCCGGCGGTTGGGGACAGCAGCAGTCGATCGCCCTGTTCGGCCAACCCGACACGGGCCCCTTCCAGTTCGTGATGACGGGCCGACACATGACCATGCGCGCGGGCAGCGACGCCGCCAACCCGGTCGCATTCGGTGGCCCCATCTTCTACGGCCATGCCACCGGCACCTGGTGGTCGGGAAGTTTCGTCGAACGATCGCATCATCCGGGCAATGTCTTCTTCCCCCAGGCCGAAGCCGCAACAGCACTGTACGACCTGCTCGATGGTGGCCAACAAGAGGCCGCGCGGGTGGACAGCGGGCCCGACCAGGCCGATGTGACGTTCGCCGGGGCACAGAGCGAGCGCGGGCTTCGGCTCAGCGCGTTGTCCGCAGATCAGCTGGAAGAATCCGAGAAGCTGATCGACCTGCTCGTCGAACCGTTCCGTGCCGAAGACCGGGCAGCCGTGCGCGCCGCACTCGAAGCCCAGGGCGGACTCGCCGCCTGCAAGCTCTCCTTCTTCGAACCCTGGTACCGGCGCGGTGACGGCCTCTGGGACAGCTTCCGCCTCGAGGGCCCGAGCCTGACCTGGCACTTCCGCGGCGACCCGCACGTCCATGTCTGGGTCCACGTGGCCAGCCGGCCCGACGTCCCCTTCAACTCGATCCCGATCGAGCTCTAGTTCGCTGCCGGTGGAGGAAGCGGAGCCGAGCTGGATCGAGCCTGAGCGTGCTCGCGCCGAGGGCACGGCCAACGTCTTGAGCACCGCCCAGATCGGGGGCTGGCGAGAACGCGGCTTCGCTTTCGTCGACGGCATCATCCCCGAAGAACTCCTGAAGCGCGTGATCGAAGACGCGGGCAGCGCGTTCCCGGAAGCGGGCTCGCCGGAAGCCACCGCCACCGCCGATTTCGGCAGCCAGGGACGCTTCGTGTTTCCGGCCGAGAGCGGCGCTGCCAACGAGATCACGCTTCATCCGCGCTTGCTAGGCGCAGTGAGCGATCTACTGGGCGTTCCGATCCGCGAACTCCGGCTCACGCAATCCGATCTGTGGCCCAAGTACGGACGCTCGCGGAAGACGGCAGGTCAGCTCGACAACCAGGATCAACGGATCCACGTCGACTATCCGAATCACACGCTCGTCCATCCCCCGCCTTGGGAAGCGCCGGAGGCGGTCGAGATCATTCTCTACCTGAGCGAGGTCGACGAGTGCGGCGGCGCAACGGCCGCCGTGCCACGCCAGGGCGCCGACGACCCCGCCTATCCCTGGCCAATCGTCGCGTCTCCCGGCATTGGCGCGCTGCCCTACCTGAACGACCGCACTTCGGCGGAGGCCCTTCTCGCGAAGCAGGCGCCGGAAGTCGCCCGCTTCCGCGCCGAGCACCTCTACCCGCGCGAAGTGCGCGTCCGCTACCGGGTGGGCAGCGTGCTCTTCTATCGCCACGACACCTGGCACCGCGGCACGCCGCTCGAATCCGGCACGCGCCGGCTTGCCCAGAACCTGACGTTCCGAAAAGCCGGCCACGAATGGATCAGCACACTCCACACCGGTTGGTCTTGGAGCATGTACCGGCGCAGCCGATTGATGGAGCAGCTGATCGCGGGCGCCAGCGTCGACCAACGTTGCGTCCTGGGCTTCCCGGCACCCGGAGACGCCTACTGGACCGAAGAAACGATCGCGGCGGTCGAAGCCCGCTTCGCGCCGCTCGGCTTCGACGCCAGGCCGTATCGCTCCTAGCCACGAACCGCGGCAGCATTTGCCGTCCGCTCGCCCTACCCTGGCCTCCGCCTCGAGCAAGGAGTCCCCCATGGCCAGCGAAGCACTCGAAACCATCGTCGGATTGTTGAAGAACGCGAACCCGATCCAGGGAGATACCGTGCTCGAAATGCGCACGGCCATGGAAGCCGCGAGCGCGGCGACCCCGGTGCCCGAGGGCGTGACGTTCACGCCGGTCGATGCCGGCGGCGTTCCCGCCGAATGGAATGACGCCGAGAGCGTGCGGCAGGACCACGTACTCGTCTACTACCACGGCGGCGGCTATTGCATGGGCTCACTGAACACCCACCGCGGCCTGACGGCGCGCGTCTCGCGCCTCGCGAACCTGCGCGTGCTGTCGGTCGACTACCGCCTCGGCCCGGAGCACGCGCACCCGGCCGCCGTCGAAGACGCCGTGGCGGCGTATCGGTTCGTGCTCGACCAGGGCATTGCGCCGGAGAAGGTCGCGTTGGCCGGCGATTCCGCCGGAGGCGGTCTCACGATCGCGGCCCTCATCGCGATCCGCGATCGGGGCTTGCCGTTACCCGGCTGCGGTGTCGGCATCTCCGCCTGGACCGACATGACGGCGTCCGGGGATTCGATCAAGACGAAGGCGTCGGAAGATCCGATGCTAGGCGACATCTCCGCCTTGCAGATGATGGTCGATGCCTACCTGGGCAAGGACGGCGACAAGAAGGCGCCGCTCGCTTCGCCGGTCTTCGCGGATCTGGCAGGACTGCCGCCGCTGCTGCTCCAGGTCGGCAGCGCCGAGGTCCTGTTGGACGATTCCACCCGGCTCGCCGAACGCGCCGAAGCAGCCGGCGTCGACGTCACCCTGAAGGTCTGGCAGGACATGTTCCACGTCTGGCACGCCTTCGCCGAGATGCTGCCCGAAGGGCTGGAAGCCACCCAGGAACTCGCCGATTTCGTCGACAGGAAGCTCGGTTAGCCGGTCTGGGCATCGGTAAGAACCTGTAACCAACGGGATTGACAACAGAATTTCTCCTACCGGGGGATAAGGAACGGGTCAGGACGCGATAAGGAAGATCAGCAGGATCCGGTCGAAAGTGGGTTCATCGGCAGCCGCCATGGAGGCGGGGCTTCGACCTTGTCGGCAACTTCGACATCGTGTCGAAGACGATCGATTCGGGAACACCCGGCCCCGTCGGAGTCGCTCTGGCCATCAACGTCGGGCTCCTGTCCCTCTTCGCCATCCAGCACTCGGGCATGGCACGGCCTGCCTTCAAGCGGGGCTGGACGAAGGTCGTTCCCGAACCCGCCGAGCGCGCCACCTACGTGGTGTTGTCTCCGCCATCCTGGCCGTGACCTACGCCTTCTGGCAGCCGATCGGGGGCACCGTGTGGGAAGTCACGAACGCGACGGCAGCGGGCGTGTTGACCGGCGTCTACCTGTTCGGTTGGGGCTTGCTGCTCTACTCGACGGCCCAGATCGACCACTTCGACCTGTTCGGCGTGCGTCAGGCATGGATCGCATTCCGCGGCCGTGAGTACACGAACCACCCGTTCGGTACGCCCGGCATCTACAAGCCCATCCGCCATCCGCTCTACGTCTCCTGGGCGATCATCTTCTGGGGCACGCCCTCGATGAGCCTCGGCCACCTGGTGCTGGCCGTGGTGACGACGGCCTACATGGTGCTGGCCGTCTTCGTCGAAGAGCAGGATCTGGTCGATCACTTCGGCGACGCCTACCGGCGCTACCAGGAGACGACGCCCA
>JAJDAP010000138.1 GCA_029261795.1 Deltaproteobacteria bacterium | reverse complement strand
ACGTCGATAGTGATGGAGATTCGCGGCCCTCGGACCGGAAGACGCCGACGGCGTACTCGACAGTACGTCGAGGCGTCAGGAGGGAGAAGGCCGCGAATATCCGTCGCTAGCGGCGTCCGCAGTAGGGCGCTCATGAATAGTTCGGGCTAGGTACCTACCGAGCGCAAGGCTCTACGCAGGACTCGTTTCAGGTGGAAAGGCCGCGCTCCCTACGCGGCCAGGGCTCGAGCCAGCCTCGATCGACACCGTTTCCGTCAAGCTGCAACCAACCGAAGACGATTCCCACAGGGAGATTTCCCAATGATCTACATCATGTTGCCCGCGTACAACGAGGAGTTGGCGCTCCCGCCGCTCGTCGCGCGCATCGACAGCGTGATGAAGGAGTCGGGGAACGACTATCAAATCGTCGTCGTCAATGACGGCAGCTCCGATGCCACCGCCGAACACGCTGAGCGGCTGAGTGAAGAGTTCCCGCTCGTCTCGATCACGCACTCGTTCAACCGTGGCCTCGGCGAAACGGCGCGAGATGGCTTCGAGTACGTGGCGGCCCACGGATCGCCGGACGACATCGTGGTTCGAATGGATTGCGACGACACCCACGATCCCAAGTACATCCTCGACATGAAGGCCCGGATCGACGAAGGATACGAAGCGGTCGTCGCTTCTCGTTATGCGCCCGGGGGCGGACAGGTCGGCGTCGACTGGTATCGGCGTACCATGAGCCGCATCGCGAACCTGCTGATGAAGGCCTGCTTCCCGATCGAGGGCGTCTGGGAGTACACGTCGGGCTTCAGGGGCTATCGCGTCGGGTTGCTCCAGGACGCCCTCGCGATCTTCGGGAACAAGTTCATCGACCTGAAGGGCATGGGTTTCACGGGTACCGTCGAGAAGATCATCAAACTGAAGATGATGCGCGCGCGCGTGACCGAAGTCGGATTCGTGCTGCGCTATGACCGCAAGCCCTCGGAGTCGAAGGTCGCAACCTCGATTACCACGCTTGGCTATTTCGTCCTGATCGCGAAGTACATCTATCCCTGGGGTGACGAAGGCAAGCTCTGGCAGCAGCGTATCGCCGAGCGTGCGGCACGTGTCTACGGACCGGACGGGATGCTACGCGCGGCTGCGCCCGAGGCGTTGAAAGACTGATGTGCGGAATCGCAGGCATCGTGCATCGGGATCCTGCCGGTAGGCCGGATCCCGAGGCGCTCGAACGAATGCTCCGAACCCTGAACCATCGGGGGCCGGACGATCGTGGCAGCTACTTCGACGGGCCGGCAGGGCTCGCCCACGCGCGCCTATCGATCATCGACATCGATTCCGGGCATCAGCCGATGGGGAACGAAGACGGCAGCATCCAGGTCGTCTTCAATGGCGAGATCTACAACTATCTGGAACTTCGCCGCGACCTCCAGAGCCGCCACACCTTCCGCACGCATAGCGATACCGAGGTGTTGGTCCACCTCTACGAGGAACATGGCGAGGACATGCTGGAGCGGCTGAACGGCATGTTCTCGTTCGCGATCTGGGATGGGCGACAGAAGCGGCTCTTCGCCGCTCGCGATCGCGTCGGCATCAAGCCTTTCTACTGGCACATGAATGGCGAAACGTTCTCGTTCGCGAGTGAGCCGAAAGCCCTTTTCGCTGGCGGCACCTGCAGAGCAGAGACCGATCCCCAGGGTTTCGAGCAGTATCTCTATTTCCAGTTCTGCCTGCAGGAGCGGACGCTCTTCAAGGATCTGCAGAAGCTCGAACCGGGCCACTTCCTCTCTTTCCGTCCGGGCCGCGACGCAGCGCCCAAGATCGACCAGTACTGGGACTATCGCTGGGACATCGATACGCACCACACCGCCGAGTGGTACACGGAGCAGTTGACCCTGCTGCTCCAGGATTCGGTGCGGCTGCGCCTGCGCAGCGACGTGCCCGTTGGGGCGCATCTGTCGGGTGGCATGGATTCGTCGACCGTGGTCTGTCTGGCGACGGAACCCTACGGCGGGGATTTCCACACCTTTACCGGCGGCTTCGGCGATGGTCCCGAGTACGATGAGACCGCCTACGCCCGCGCCGTCGCGGAACACGTCGGGTCGGTTCATCACGAAGTCTGGCCGACCGCACAAGAGTTCGCGGACGCGATGCCGAAGCTCGTCTATGCCATGGACGAGCCCGCAGCAGGGCCCGGGCTGTTCCCGCAGTACTGCGTTTCGAAGCTCGCTCGTGAGCACGTGAAGGTGGTGTTGGGCGGTCAGGGCGGAGACGAGATCTTCGGTGGCTATGCCCGCTATCTCGTCGCCTACCTCGAGCAGGTACTGAAGGGCGCGATCTTCGACGAGCAGGAACCCGGAGATTTCCTGGTGAGCTGGGAGAACATCCAATCGAACCTCGGGTTGCTGAAGAAGTACAAGCCGATGCTCCAGTCATTCTGGGGCGAGGGGCTGTTCGACCCGATGGATCGCCGCTATTTCCGGCTGATCGGCCGTGCGGAGGACGCCGACGCGCTCTTCTCTCCCGATGTCTGGAACTCTGACAGCCGCGAGCGCTTGTTCGGCAGCTTCAAGCAGACCTGGGATCACCCCGACATCGAATCGTACTTCAACAAGATGACGCAATTCGACCTGAAGACCCTGCTTCCGGCGCTGCTCCAGGTGGAGGACCGCACGAGCATGAGCGTCTCGCTCGAAAGTCGCGTGCCACTGCTCGATCATCGGATCGCGGATCTCATCACCCGCATGCCGCCTAGCATTCGCTTCCAGGGCGGAGACACCAAGCGTGTCTTCCGCGAAGCGGTCCGTCAGCTGCTCCCCAAAATCGTGCTCGAGCGCAAGGACAAGATGGGGTTCCCGGTGCCCCTCGCCGAATGGGTGCGTGGCCCGTTGCGAGACTTCGTCGCCGATCATCTGCTTTCAGATCGCGCCCGCCAACGCGGGATCTATGACATGTCCGCCGTCGAAGGCCTGGTCAACGCAGAGCGGCCCTACGGGCGGCAGATCTGGGGCCTGCTCAACCTCGAGCTATGGCATCGGACGTTCATCGATGGAGACCGGCCCAGCGAGGGCATGTGATGGCCGCGGCCGAGGGTTTGGAACAGGCAGCGCGCGCGAGACGCTGGATGTCGGCAGTGCTGCGCTTCGGAATCGCGGCTTTGTTGATGGCCTATCTGATCCAGAGCTCGGCCATCGATTGGCAGGCGTTTCGCGGTTTCGGCGATCATCCCGATCTGGTTCTTGCCGCGCTGGTTTCGTTGTCCGTCACCGTCGTTGCCACCGCGGCCCGTCTGCCGATCCTGCTGCGCGCCATGGGTTTCGGGTTGTGCCTGGTGCCGGCCATCCAACTCACGTTGATGGGCCTGTTCTTCGGCCTGTTCCTCCCTGGCAGTGCGAGCGGTGATGCGGCCAAGATCTACTACGCCGTCTCGCAACAGGCGCGCGGGACGCGGGCTGAACTGGCCACCGTGGTCCTGTTCGATCGCGCGATCGGAATGTGGGCGATGTTCATCATGCCGTTCCTGGCGTTGCCGTTCTTCTGGGGTGCGGTCTCGGGGAGCGACGGGATCCGCACACTGCTCTCCTTCTGCGCAGCGGTGTTCCTTCTCGGGGGCTCCGTCCTGGCGTTGGTCCTGTTTGCACCCACGAGTTGGGTCGATCGCGCGAGATCGTTGCTGCGCCTCGAACTCGCCTGGCGCGTGGTCGATGCCATTCGCGGCTATCGATCCTCGCTGCGCGCGATTGGTCTGGCGTTCCTGATGTCGATGGCGGCGCATTCGGCCGCGATCGGAACCACGGCTTTCGTCGCCGGGGCGGTGGCTCCCGAGAGCCAGGTTCCCGAACTTGCATTGGTAGTCCCCCTCGGGTTCGTTGCAAACGCGCTGCCGCTGACGCCGGGCGGAATCGGTGTCGGCGAATATGCCTTCCATCGGCTCTTCGAAGCTATCGGCCTCGATGGCGGGGCCGAGGTGGCGCTGGGATGGCGACTCGGGATTCTTTCCGTCTCGTTGCTCGGGGGACTGTTGTACGCCCGTGGCTTCCGTCACCGTCTTCGACGACTGGACGGTCAAGACCAGCATGGGGAGATGGGCGAATGAGCGACCGGAACGTGGCCGTGGTGGGCGTGGGCTACTGGGGCAAGAACCTGGCTCGCAACTTTGCCGGGCTGGGTGCACTCCATACGATCTGCGACGGCCACGACGAGGCCCGCAAGCGCATTGGCGCGCTCTACCCCGAGGCTCGCCAGGCGGCGAGCTTCGAAGCGGTGCTGTCCGATCCGGAGATCGCCGGCGTGGTGCTGGCGACGCCGGCGGCCCGGCACTTCGAACACGTTCGACAGGCGCTCGAAGCCGGCAAGGACGTCTTCGTCGAGAAGCCGCTCGCCCTCGACGTGGATGAGGGCCGGCAGTTGGTTTCCCTCGCCGCGGAGCGAGACCGCATTCTCATGGTCGGGCACGTGCTTCAGTACCACCCGGCCGTGGAGAAGCTCCAGGATCTGGTGCGGAAGGGCGAACTCGGCGAGGTCCGTTATGTCTATTCGAATCGGCTGAATCTCGGCAAGGTGCGCACCGAAGAGAACATCCTCTGGAGCTTCGCGCCCCACGACATCTCGATCATCCTGGAGCTGATGGAGCGTGACCCGGAGCAGGTGACGGCATCCGGTGGGACCTACATCACGGATGGCGTGGCCGATGTTACGGTCAGTCAGCTTTCCTTTGCCGGAGGTGGTCGAGCCCACATTTTCGTGAGCTGGTTGCATCCGTACAAGGAACAGCGATTGGTCGTGGTGGGCGAGCGAAAGATGGCCGTCTTCGACGACACCGCGCGTGAGGGAAAATTGAAGCTCTACGACAAGGGCATCGAGTTCGAAGCGGGCGCTCCGGTACCGCGTCAGACCTCCGAGACGACGCTGTTCTTCGATGAGAGCGAACCGCTGAAGCGAGAGTGCCAGGAGTTCCTGGATGCTTGCCGCGAACGACGGCCGGCGCGCACCGATGGACACAACGGTTTGCGTGTTCTGAAGGTTCTCGCGGCCTGTCAGGAATCGATCGAGCATGGTGGCCTGCCCGTCGAACTCGCGGGGCCCGAGTCGTGAGGGTGGCCACCATCGTCGGCGCGCGTCCCCAGTTCATCAAGGCCGCACCGGTTTCCGCAGCGCTCGTCGCTGCCGGCCACGAAGAGTGCATGATCCACACGGGCCAGCACTACGACCAGGCCATGTCCGACGTCTTCTTCGAAGAGCTGCCGATCCGGCAGCCGGACGTGAACCTCGAGGTGGGTTCCGGCGAACCGGGCTGGCAGGTGGCGGAAGTGCTGACCCGAACCGAGGTGGTGCTTCGAGCGGAGCGACCCGATGCCGTGGTCGTCTACGGGGATACCAACTCGACGCTGGGCGGCGCGCTGGCCGCACGAAAGGCCGGTTTCCCGTTGGCCCACATCGAAGCGGGGCTTCGTTCCTTCAATCGCTCGATGCCGGAAGAAGAGAATCGGATCCTCACGGACCACGCCTCGGATCTGCTGCTCTGCCCGACGCCGACGGCGATCAAGAACCTGAAGAAGGAAGGTCTCGGCAAACGCGCGCGTCATGTGGGCGACACCATGTTCGATGCCGTTCGGCAGTTCCTGCCGATCGCGCGCGAGCGAAGCACACTCCTCGATGAACTCGCACTGGAGCCCGGTGGCTATTTCCTCGCCACCATCCACCGCAACTACAACACCGACGATCCTGTGGTACTGGGCCGGCTGGTCGGCGCTCTCGCCGCTCTCGATCGGCCGGTGGTGTTTCCCGTCCACCCCCGAACGCGCAAGAACCTGGCGATCCAACCGGATGGGGAAGGGGGGGCGGATCGCATTCGCGCGATCGAGCCGACTTCCTACCTGGATACGCTGGTGCTTCAGGCCGAGGCCGCAGCGGTTCTCACGGATTCCGGAGGAATGCAGAAGGAAGCGCTGTTCGTCGGTACGCCCTGCGTGACCCTGCGCCCGGAAACGGAATGGGTGGAGACGGTCGAATCGGGTTGGAATACCCTCGTAGGATCCGATCCCGAGCGGATCGCGAAGGCGGTCGCGGGCCTCAACCGACCGAAGGAGATTCCCGATGTATTCGGGGATGGCCATGCCGCCGAGAAAATCGTCGAAGCACTGGCGCGCCTGGGAGAGACCGGTGCCGCCTAGCGATTTCGTTCGCAACGCCTTCTATCAGGTTGATACCGATGGACTCGCCGCAATCTATCGCGGACACGGTCGGGTCTGGGAGGGGCGCGATGCCTTCTTCCTTTCCGGTGTCGACTCGTCGCTCGGCTTCTTCGAGGAGCAGGGGGTCAAGGCGACCTACATGGTCATCGCCGAGGATCTCGAGGACAAGGAGAAACGCGAGGCGCTGCGCAGCGTGGTCGATGCCGGCCACGAAGTCGCGTGTCACGGCTATCGCCACCGCTACCTCAACCGCATCGAAAGTGGGCTGAAGCGGGAAGAGATCGTCGACGCGAAGGCGAAGATCGAAGACGCGCTCGGGAAATCGGTGCGCGGCTTTCGGGCTCCGGGCTTTTCGATCGACTGGGAATCGATCGAACTCCTTCACGAGGCCGGCTACGCCTATGACAGCTCGGTCTTCCCGAACTTCGAGTTTCGCGAACGGCTCGCCTTGCAGCGACTGTTCCCCGATCCCTTCGAGATCCTCCCCGGCGGATCGGATGGCGAAGCGGGCCTGATGGAGTTTCCGCTGCCAAGCTTCGGCCCGTGGCTGCCGCCGTTCCACCCGGCCTACGCCTTCTATCTGCGCCGACCCTACTTCCGTCGCGCACTGCGCAGCTTCGCCAAGCGTGCAGACCACCTGACATTGCTCTTCCATTTCACGGACTTCGCGGAGCCCCAGGAAGAGGTCACGGGCCTACGCCTCCGCGCGTTCACCAACGGCTTCTTCTCCGCGGAGCAGAAGCGCGGGTTCCTCACGAAGCTCGCAGACGATGTTCGCGAGTACTACGAAGTGACCACGGTCGAGCAGTTCCTCGACGACGGGAAACACGAGGCGCCGCGGCTTCGACCGCGGACCATTCTCGGCGTCTCGACGACCCACGAGACCGGGGCGGCCGTCGTGAAGGACGGCCGGCTGCTGTCGGCGATCACCGAAGAGCGGATGACGCGCAAGAAGCTCGACAATCGCTATCCACCGGAGGATTCGATTCGCGAAGCGATTCGGGTTGCCGGCGTCGAACCCGGCGAGATCGACGCGATCGCGATTGCGGGTCTCGATTGGCGAGAACTCTTTCCGCAGAGCTGGAAGAGCCTCGTCGACGACATTCGCGACTACCAGGCGTTCAACGACTACTTCCCGCACTTCGTGCGGATTCTGTATCGCGTCTTCTATTTCTTCCGATCGACGGGCTACGACAAGGTCGCCGAGTTCGTGCATCGGGAGTATGGCGTGCGGCCGAAGCTCTACTTCGTCGAGCATCACACGGCCCACGCGGCGAGCGCCTTTCGCACGGACGAGGTGGACGAGGCGCTGCTCATCACGGCGGACGGTGTTGGCGACGACGTCTGCATCACATTCTCCGAGGGGCGTGGCCGCACGATCCGCAACCTGAAGCGCTTCTTCTATCCGAACTCGTTCGGCCAGTTCTACACGGCCTGCACCCAGGTGCTCGGCTTCAAGGCCGGACGGCACGAGGGCAAGATCACGGGCCTGGCGGGTTACGGGACGCGCAACGAAGCGTTGCTCGCCAAGGTGGAAGCCACCTTCTTCGAGGAGGACGGTTTCCGTCTCGGCAAGCGCTTCTACTCCGAGGGGTTTCCGCGTCCGCGCAAGGGCATGCTCAGCGAGATGCGGAAAGGCAAGCCCCTCCTCCATGCCATCGAGTACCGGAACTACAAGGCACCCCTACGGCGGCTGCTCGAAGGCCATTCGCGTGAGGACGTGGCCTGGGCTTTCCAGCATCTGCTCGAACGCGAGATGGTGCGACTCGCACGCGAGATTTCGCCCGGACCGATCCGCAACATCGGGCTCGCCGGTGGCGTCTTCGCCAATGTGAAACTCAACATGGCCCTGTCCCAGGAGCTTCAACCCGAGCATCTCTACGTGTTTCCTGCCATGGGAGACGGCGGTCTCTGTGCCGGAGCCGCCCTCGAAGTGGCGGCTGCCGCACCGCACCCGATGCCCAACGCCTACCTGGGGACCGAGTTCGATGCGGATGCGATCGCGGAGACCCTCGAACGTCATCCCGAACTCGAGGTCGGACGCCCGGATGATCTCGCTGGCTTCGTCGCCCGCCAACTCGCCGCCGGAAAGATCGTGGCGCGCGCCGATGGTGGAATGGAATATGGTCCGCGCGCCCTGGGCAATCGATCGATCCTCTACCAGTGCGACGATCCATCCGTGAACGACTGGCTGAATAGCCAACTCGATCGCACGGAGTTCATGCCCTTCGCGCCGATGTGCATCTACGAAGACGCCGAGGACTACTTCCTGCTACGACCCGGCGAGAAGCGCGCCTGCGAGTTCATGACCCTGGTGGTCAACTGCACCGAGAAGATGAAACGCGAATGCCCGGCCGCTGTCCATGTGGACGGGACCGCGCGGCCGCAGTTGGTTCGCGAGGACCAGAACCCGGGCATGTACGCGATCCTTCAGGCCTACAAGAGCTTGACCGGGGTTTCCTGCACGATCAACACGAGCTTCAACATGCATGAGGAGCCGATCGTGCGTACGCCGGAACAAGCGATCAACGCATTCCAGCGCAGCCACCTGCACTGGTTGGTGCTCGGCCCGTTCACGGTGCGGATGAAGGGCGAGACGGACGCCTAGCAAACGGACTGCGCCCGAGACTTCAGGTGTTCTGGATCGTCAGCCCGCCGTCCACGGGCAACACGGCACCGTTGATGAACGACGAAGCGGGCAACACGAAGTGAAGGGTCCCGTGGGCGACCTCCTCCGGGTTGCCATAGCGACGTAGCGGGACCCGCCTGCGCGCGAACTTGGTCTTGGCGGCATCGGGGATAGCCGCGGTCATGCCCGTGTGGATCGGGCCCGGACAGATGCAGTTCACGGTGATGCCCTGGGGCCCGAGTTCCATCGCGAGCGAGCGCGTCAAGCCGATCACGCCATGTTTGCTGGCGGTGTAGGGGCTGGCCATGGCGCTCGCGCCCAGTCCCTCGGTGGAGGCGATGTTGACGATGCGGCCGGCGTCGCTCTGCTTCAGGTGCGGCAGGCAGGCACGCACCCAGACGATGTGTGCCGTCAGGTTCACGGCCAGGGTCCGCTCCCAACGCTCGCCGTAGTCTTCGAGATGCAATGGAGCCGGGATCGAGACTCCCGCGTTGTTGACCAGGATGTCGATCGCCGAGAAGCGCTCCACTACCTGGGAGATGGCGTTCGCGACCGCCTTCTCGTCGGTGACATCGAGGGCAAGCGGAAGCGCTTCGCCGCCGGCATCGCCGATTTCCTTCGCGACCTCTTCCACCCCCTCAGCGTTCAGGTCGACCACCGCCACGCGGGCGCCTTCGTCTGCAAACAGGTGAGCGGTGGCGCGGCCCATTCCGCTGGCAGCGCCGGTAACGATGGCGACGCGTGCTTCGATCGAACGCGAGAGCTCCGTGAGCCGGGTCATTCCGGCTTCAACCCGCGCCCGACCACGGTCGTCCAGCTATGCAGGAGCTCGCCCCGACTCGCGCCGGTGCCCGCGGCGAACACGCCGAACATGCTCGTCATGATGAGTGCGACGGCGGCATCGGGTGAGATGTCGCTGCGGATCTCGCCTCGCGCCTGAGCGCTGGCTACCACGGCCGCCGCTTGTTCCGTGATCGGTCGCGGTTCGTCCCCGGCCACGCCGTCTGCCATGGGATGTCGCACGTAGAGGGCCAGCGTGTCGCGCAAGAGCTCTCCATCGGAGATCAACTCGCCGGCGGATTCGAGCCCGCGAACGATGGCCGCGAGCAGCTCCGGAACGCCATCCATGTCCGGTTTCAGGGCTTCGAGCTGCTCCATGATGCGCTCCTGACTGCGCAGCTGGAGTTCGCCGAGGACGTGCTCCTTCGTCGGGAAGTGGAAGTAGAAGGTTCCACGAACGACCCCGACCGCCTTGGCGATTCGCTCGATTCGAGCGCCCGCGACGCCGGCTCGCCGGAATTCTTCGATGGCCGCCTGGAAGAGGCGCTCCCGGGTTTCGGCGCGTTGGCGCTCGCGTTGGGTAGGGAGGTCGCTGGATTCACTCGGACTGGTCACGGGACACCTCATTTACGGATGTCCAGCGTACCTGATCAGGGCGGCCTCTGTGCGCCGATTTCACCCACGAATCCGGGGGCTTCCCAGGGTTCAGGTCCGGGCCCGGGTCGGCCGATAGGACCAGAGTTGCCAGTGAATTGCGACCGACCGGGATCTTCGGACCCGGATCGCTACGCCGCCCGCCAAGGAATCCCCCCATGAAGCTCGAGCTCAAGGCCTCGGCGCCCATCGCCGTGTTGGCCATTGCGTTGCTCTTTACCACGGCCCTCGTCCTCATCAGTCCCAAGGCGGTGCCCCAGGAACTCGAGGGCAAGCACCCGGCGGTTCGCGTCGTAACGGCGGCGCCGACCACGGCGCGTCCCCAGATCCATGCCAACGGAACCGTGACGCCACGGATCGAGAGCGATCTGGTGGCCGAGGTGAGCGGCCGCGTGGTCTGGGTCTCGCCGCGCTTCGAGGCGGGCGCCTTCTTCGACGCGGACGAGGAATTGCTGCGCATCGAACCACGCGACCACGAGGCAACCGCCGAGCGCGCGCGTGCCGGCGTGGAACGCGCGGAGAGCCAGCTCTCGCTGTCGCAGGCGACACTGAACCGTGTGGAGCGTCTGCGCAAGCGAGGGGCTTCGAGTACCGCAAAGCTCGAAGAAGCCATCAGCAATGCGGGCATCGCCGCAGCGAACCTGCGCGACGCGCGAGCTCAGTTGGTCCAGGCCGAGCTCGATCTCGGCCGCACCCGCGTGCGCGCTCCCTTCTCGGGCCGGGTTCGCGGCCGCACCGCGGAGCTGGGCCAGTTCGTCAACCGGGGGAGCTCGCTCGCCGCCATCTTCGCCACGGATGCGGCAGAGGTCCGGCTTCCGGTTCCCGCTGCGGAGCTGGTCTTTCTCGACATCGCGCAGGCCGAACCCGGCCGCGACGACCGAATCAGCGCTGGAGGTCTCGAAGCCATCGGGTTGCCGGAAGCGCCGCGACGCGGTCCTCGGGTCGTGCTCCGTGCGCCGCAGGCCGGTGAAGACGCGACCTGGATCGGCGAGATCGTTCGCGTCGAGGGTGCCCTCGACGACCGAACCCGCATGGTGAACGTGGTGGCCAGGATTGCGAATCCCCAGGCTCCCGAGTCCGGTCCGCCGCTGACGATGGGGCTCTTCGTGGAAGCGAGTATCGTGGGTCGCCCGCTCATCGATGTCGTCGAGATTCCGCGTGCCGCGCTTCGCCCGGCTGGAGAAGTACTGGTGGTCGACGAGGATTCGCGGCTGCGCCGCCGTGCCGTAGCGGTGCTGCGCGCCGAGGGCGAACGGGTCTGGCTATCCGAGGGCCTCGAGGTGGGCGAACGCGTCTGCGCTACGCCACCCCCGGTCGTGGTCGAGGGAATGTTGGTCCGCGTCGCCGAAACGGCGAAAGTCGCCGAAGCACCGAGAGTCGCCGAACCGGCGGCCAAGCCGGCCACTGCTCCTGCCAAACAGGGTGAGGCCTCGTGAACGGAACCATCGAGTGGTTCGCACGGAACCACGTCGCCGCAAACCTGCTGATGGCGCTGCTCGTCGTGGGCGGCCTGCTGACGATTCCGATCCTCGGCCAGGAGATGGTGCCCGAGGTGGATCTCGACATCATCACGGTGTCGGTTCCGTATCCGGGTGCGGCCCCGGAAGAAGTCGAGCAAGCCGTCGCGATCCGCGTGGAAGAAGCGCTGACGGGACTGCCCGGCGTCAAGAAGGTCAGTTCCACCGCTTCCGAAGGCAGCGCCAGCATCCTCATCGAGTTGCTCGCGGGGGAAGACGTGAGCCGTCGCTTGGCCGACATCCGCGCGCGGGTCGATGCCATCGACAACCTGCCCGACGAGGCCGAGCGGCCCGTGGTGCGCCAGGCCGAGATCGGCAAGCAAGTGCTCTCCATCGCGATCGCCGGCGACACCGACGAGTGGACCCTCAAGCAGATCGGCGAGCAGCTGCGGGACGATCTGGCAGCGCTGCCCGAGATCACCGAGGTCTCGCTCGATTCGGTTCGCCCCTACGAAGTTTCGATCGAAGTCTCCGAATCGCAGCTCGATCGGTTCGGCCTGACCTTCGATCACGTCGTCCGCGCCGTGCAGACCTCCTCCGTCGATCTCCCCGGCGGCGTGGTCCGAGCCGAAGGCGGCGAGATCCTGCTGCGTGCGCGTGGCCAGGCCTACAACGGCGGGTCCTTCGCCGCGATCCCTGTCGTGACGCGCCCGGATGGCACCCGACTCCTGGTCGGCGACGTGGCGCAGGTGTCCGATTCATTCGCAGAGACCGATCAACGCGCGACGTTCGACGGCCAACCCGGCGCGCTCGTCACGGTGTTTCGTGTCGGAGACCAGAAGCTCCTCGAAGTTGCCGATGCGGCGGTGGCGTATGTCGATCAGATCCAGGCCGATCTTCCCGAAGGCCTCCAGATCACGGTCTGGCAGAACGGCGCGAACTATCTGAAGGAACGCCTCGGTTCGATGGTCCGGAACGCCCGCGGCGGCTTCCTCCTGGTGATCCTCGTGCTCGCCCTGTTCCTGCGACTTCGTCTCGCCCTGTGGGTGGGTCTCGGAATCCCGATCGCGTTCCTCGGTGCCGTCGCCATCATGCCGGCACTCGACATGACGATCAACTGGATCTCGTTGCTCGCCTTCATCGTCGTGCTCGGGATCGTGGTCGACGACGCCATCGTCGTCGGCGAGAACACCTACACCGAACACCAGCGAACCGGCGAGGCACTCGAAGGCGCGATCCGCGGCGCCCAGGGAATCGCGGTTCCGGTCGTTTTCGGAGTGGCGACGACGATTGCAGCCTTCGCTCCGATGTTATTCATCCCCGGCGCAATGGGCCGCTTCACCCGAGTACTGCCGATCATCGTGATCGCGTGTCTCGTCTTCTCGCTCATCGAGGCGATGTGGGTGCTCCCGGCACACCTCGGGCACACGCGGAAGGGCTTGGACTCGAAGCCGGTTCGGCCCGCCTCGATCGCCTGGCGCCGGGTGCAGACCTCGGTTTCCGGATGGCTCGATCACGTCATCGAGTATCGCTACAAGCCGATGCTCGAGCGCTCGCTCGAATGGCGCTACCTGACACTCGCGAGTGCGGGGGCACTGCTGCTGATCACGCTCGGGTTGTTGGCCGGAGGCTGGCTGCGCTTCACGTTCCAGGAGCCGGTAGAAGGCGACGTGATCGTGGCCGACCTCACGATGGTGCCCGGCACGCCCGCCCACGTCACCGCCGCCGCCATTCGACAGCTCGAACAGGCGGCGGGTCGGGTCCAAGCCGAAGCGGATGCCGGCCGCGACATGGAACACGGCAGCATCTTTCGCCACTCCCTGGCATCGATGGGAGAGCAGCCTTTCCGCAAGGCGCAATCGCAGATGCCGGGCGGCCGGCTCGGACGGGGTGGCGGGAGTTCGGCAAACCTCGGCGAAGTACAGATCGAGATGGTCGACTCCGAATGGCGGGACCTCGGTACGGATGAAATGCAGCGTCGCTGGCGCGAGGCCGCGGGATCGATCCCCGGCGCGACGGAGTTGTCGTTCCACAACACGATGATCTCCGCGGGCAAGCCGGTCGAAATCGAGCTGCGCGGCAGTGATCTGGAAGAACTACGCGGGGCGGCGGCAGCGCTGAAGGAGAGGCTGGTGGCCTATCCCGGCGTCTACGACGTGGCGGATTCCTTCCGAACCGGAAAGCGTGAACTCCAGTACCGCGTACTCCCGTCGGCGGAAGCGCTCGGCTTGTCGATCGCCGATATCGGGCGCCAGGTGCGCCAGGCCTTCCAGGGTGAGGAGGTCCAGCGTATCCAACGCGGCCGCGACGACGTCGCGGTGATGGTTCGCTACCCGGAGGCCGAGCGGCGCTCGCTCGCCGAAGTGGAGTCGATGCGAATCCGCACTTCGGAAGGGCTGGCGGTACCGTTCTCGAGCGTCGCTTCCGTCGAGGTTGGCGAGGGGTTCTCGGCGATTCGTCGGGTAGACCGCCAACGCGTCGTCACGGTAACCGCGGATGTCGACGTCGCCCTCGGTAACGCCAACGAGATCGTGGAGGATCTGACCAGCGCCGCGCTGCCGGCGATTCAACAACGCTATCCCGGAATCCACTTCGAGTTCGAAGGCGAGCAGGCCGAGCAGCGCGACTTCATGAATGCCATGGTGCGCGGTCAGATCATCGCGCTCCTGATCATCTACGCCCTGCTCGCGGTTCCGCTGCGTTCCTATTGGCAGCCGTTGATCATCATGACGGCCATCCCGTTCGGCCTGGTCGGCGCAGTCTTCGGGCATCTGTTGCTCGGCTACGACTTCAGCATGTATTCGATCATCGGGTTCGTGGCGCTGTCCGGTGTCGTCGTCAACTCCAGCCTGGTCCTGGTGGACCAGGTGAACCGGCTGAGAGAGAAGGGGGCCCGGCTGGGCGAGGCGGTACGCGATGCGGCCGGGCGCCGCTTCCGCGCAATCATGCTGACCTCGCTGACGACCTTCGCAGGTCTGACGCCGATGATGCTCGAGGACAGCATGTCGGCCCGCTTCATGATCCCGATGGCGGTCTCGCTGGCATTCGGCGTCGTGTTCTCGAGCGCGATCACGCTGTTCGTGGTGCCGTGCTCCTATGTCGTGATGGAAGACATCGGCCTGCTGTTCCAGGGACAGAGGCGCCGACGTGCAGCGGAGCGAATCGCGGCTGCCCAGGCCGACCAGGAGGCGGCAGACAGTGCCGAGGCAGCTGCTGGGACGAGCGAAGGCTGGGCCGAGGACGCCGCGAGCGCACGTTAGTTGCGAGCGGGTACGCGTTCCACGGTCCGGGCGGCGAGCGGCCCGGTGGTTTCGACGTTCGCGCCGTGGGGCTGCCAGAGAACCGGCTGAAGGTCGCGGAGCGGTCGCACGGCGATCGAGCCTTCAGGGCGCCAGAGCGAGCCCCTGAGCGCGTCGGACTCGAGGCTGCCCGCTGCGCCGGTCTCCATGTCCTCGACGACGCTCGCGTCCGGCGACGACGCTTCTGACGTGCCGACCACCGCGATGGCGCCGTTTGCGAAGCCGAGCAGCATCGCGAGCGCCGCGACGAGGGCGAGTTCCCGCCACTCGAAAGGATCGGCTTCGGGCCGCTGCCGTGGCCGCGCGCGCGGGCCGATCTCGGCGATCCGATCCGGCATGGCTGCCGTGATCGTGAATGAGGGCCCGGGGTCGTAGACGCGTTCCACCACGGGGAGTCCTCCCCAATGAGTAGGTGATGCGGTGTCTTCGCTGCTTCGACGACCCGCACCGGCAACTGGAGGGCTAACTGATCGATTCTCTTAACTATTGAATTTCGCACGGTTTTCTCTCGCCGATCCGGTGCCGGCCGAAGGCGCGCGCCCGATGACGGGAGGGTTCTCGAGATGCGCTCTAGACTGGCCGCGAGCAGGAGGAAAGCCATGTTCGACCGCCGCGAACTCCTACGTCGAGCTGCCGCGCTAGGGCTGGCGCCAGCGCTATTGCCACTGGCCGGAGTCGCCGCGCCCGAACCGGCGGGCTCTCCGACCGTTCGCAAGCGGGTTCCGCTCGGCCGGACCGGGCTCGAAATACCGGACATTTCGTTCGGCACGAGCGCGCTCTCCGGAGATGTCGGGTTGGTCCACCACGCGCTGGATCGCGGCATCACGTACTTCGATACCGCCGAGGACTACCAGAGTGGTCGAGCCGAGGAGACCCTGGGCCGCGGGCTCGCCGGTCGTCGCGATGAGGTGGTGATCACGACGAAGACCATGGCCCGCCGCCGCAGCAACCGCGCAGATCTCTTCGAGGCGTTGGAGGGGAGCCTGCGCAGGCTCCGCACCGACCATGTCGACTTCTACCTGAATCACGCGGTGAACGACCTGGACCGGCTGCGAAACGCGGAATGGTTCGAGTTCGCGAGCAGGGCGAAGGCCCAGGGGAAGATCCGTTTCACCGGCATGTCCGGACACGGGGGGAAGCTCGTCGAGTGCCTCGATGCCGCGATCGATGAAGACCTCGTCGACGCAATCCTGGTGGCGCATAACTTCGGGCAGGACCCTGCGTTCTACCAGCGGTTCACCGGACGTTTCGACTTCGTCGCCGTGCAGCCGGATCTTCCGCGCGTGCTCGCGAAGGCGCGCAGCAAGGGCATCGGGGTGGTGGCGATGAAGACGCTGCGTGGTGCCAAGCTGAACGACATGCGGCCCTACGAAGGTAGCGGCGCCACCTTTGCCCAGGCGGCCTTCCGCTGGGTGCTGGCGGGAGGCCTGGTCGACGGGCTGGTCGTGACGATGCGAAGCACGGCCCAGATCGACGAATTTCTGGGCGCTTCCGGCTGGGAAACGGCGCACCGCCAGGATGCGGCGCTGCTGGCACGTTATGCGCGCAAGACCGAAGCCAGCCAGTGCCGGTACGGCTGTGACGGCTGCGCTGGTGCCTGCCCCGCCGGTGTCTCGATTCCCGATGTGTTGCGCGCTCGGATGTACGTCGAAGACTACGAGCTCCCCTCGCTGGCGATCGCCGCGCTCGAGCAGGCGGGCCTCGGCCTCGATGCCTGCGCAGGCTGCGACGGTTCGCCCTGTGCCACCGCGTGTCCCCATGGGTTGCCCATCCGTGAGCTGACGGCGCGGCTTCCCCAGCTTCTGCGCGGGTGAGCGAAGCCGGTCCGACCCGCCAACTACGCTCCCGCTGGGTCCGTCCGGCCCTGGCGCCGGGCCCACTTTCCGCATTTCGCTACGAACGCATTACCGACCTGACGTTGCCCGTCGGCTACGCCCTGCTCGAAGGGGGCTTCGTCGGGGTGCTCGCAGACAAGGTCTTCGCCGTCCATCCGTTCTGGATCGCGTTCGTCACTGCTGCTCCGATGTTCGGGAATCTCTCGAGCGCCTTGTGGGCGCGGCTGGCGCAAAGACATCGCAAGGTGCCGTTGATGGTCCTGCTGCAGGCGACCCTGGTTGCGTTGGTGGCGAGTGTCGGCCTCGCTCCGACCATCGGTTGGGGCGGCTCCTGGCTCATCGTCGCGATGGTGGCGGGGCGTCTCGTGATGGGCGGGATCCAGACGGTGCGCAGCATCGTCTGGACCCAGAACTACCCGGGCGAGATCCGAGCGCGGGTGACCTGGCGGCTGACCTTCCGAGCGCAGCTCGTGATGACCGCGATGGCGGCCCTCGGCGGCATCTGGCTCGACCGAAACGAGCACGAGTATGCGGCCCTCTACTTGCTAGGCGCGCTCGTCGCCAGCGCCGGCGCGATCAGTTTCTCACGGGTGCGGATGAGCGGTGAAGGCCCCGGGGAGCCGCCGGTCGGCGCCAGCGCAATCGACGGTCGGGGCCGCCGGCTCGGTTTCTTCAGGCTCCTTCGTGAGGATCCCGCCTTCACGCGCTACCAGGCCTGGCACTTCCTGCTCGGCGCTTCGAACATGACGATGGAGCCGATCGCGGTCTACGCGGTCTCCCGAGAACTCGCCGCCGACTACGCCACCAGCATTGCCGTAACGACGGTCATTCCGATCGGGCTCGCGATGCTGACGATGCCCCTGTTCGCCGCCTGGATCGACCGCGTCCACATCACCGAGTTCCGCAGTCGCCACAGCTGGTTGTGGGTGGTCTCCCAGGCAACCACGGGAGTCGGGATTCTCACCGGCTCCCTGCTGACGATCGCGCTCGGCCGGGCGGTGCTCGGCCTTGCCCGCGGTGGTGGCGCGCTGGCGTGGAATCTGGGCCACAACGATTTCGCGCATCCCGAGCGCGCCGGCCTCTACATGGGGGCCCATGCCACCCTGACCGGCGTGCGCGGAGCCTTCGCTCCGTTCGCCGGGATCGCGCTCTACCTGAGTCTCGGTGGGCTCGAAGGTTGGGGTGGTGGTTTCGTGCTGTTTGCCGCAGGCCTGAGTACGATCGCGACGTTGGGCTTCGCTCGACTCAGCCGTAGCATTGCCGCCTCGCCACGCGAGCCGAGATGAGAGACGCCATGTCCGACGACGCCCTCGATATCGCATCCGTAGATCTCGCGCTCTCGACGACCCGTTCGGTTCGGCGTCGAATCGATTGGGAGCGGCCCGTCGAACCCGGCGTGATCGAGTCCTGCATCGATGTCGCGACCCAGGCCCCGACCGGCCGCGATGCCGAGAACTGGCGTTTCCTGGTGCTGACCGAGGCCGAACCGAAGCGGCGCGTGGCCGAGTTGTACCGCCGAGCCACCGCGGCCTATCGAAGCGCGGCGCCCGAAGGCCAAGGTCCGAAGTCGACGGTGTTGACCCAAGCCGAGCGATTGCACGAGATGCCGGCGCTGATACTGGTGTGCGCCGAGGGCCGGCCGGATCCGGCGAGCCCTGCGATGCAGGTGGCGTACTACGGCAGCGTGTTGCCAGCCGCCTGGTCGCTGATGGTGGCGCTGCGAGCGCGTCGGATCGGCTCGACCTGGACGTCGCTGTTGTTGCTCCACGAAGAAGAGGCCGCAAGGGCGCTGGGGATTCCCGAGGGCGTCAGCCAGACCGTGCTCCTTCCTGTCGGCTACATGAAGGACGCCAAGCTGCGGCCGGCGGCGCGAAGGCCCGCAGCCGAAGTCACCTATTGGAACCGCTGGGGCGAGCGACGCTAGGACGTTCGATTGCTGGGCGTCGACTGACCTCAGTTCTCGACCTGCTCTGCGAGCCTTTCGAGGTCGTGAATGGTGATCACGCGTCCCTTCATCGACACGATCCCCGCCTTGTTCCAGCGGCCCATCACCTTGTTCACACTCTCGCGTGTGGCCATGATCAGCTGGCCCAGGTCGCCCTGGGTGTAGCCCTCGATCACGATGCCGGCCTCGGTCTCGTAGCCCACCTCGTGCATGGTGAGCAGCAGGTTCTTGGCGAGTCGCGATGGGACGTTCATGAAGCTCGCGTCGGCGACCTGCTGGCTCAATCGGATGACGCGCCTGGAGAGCACCGAGATGATCTCGAGCGCAGCGTCCGGATGGTGCCGCAGGAACGGCACCACCGCGCGGCGGTTGATCACCAGGAGTTCCGTTTCGGCCCGTGCCACCATCGTCGCGGTGCGCTTGCCTCCCATGAAGACGGCGAGTTCGCCGCAGAGCTGGCCTCTTCGCATCACCGAGAACATCACATCGTCGCCATCGGGCCCTGTGGTCATGGCGGCGATCTCACCTTCGACGATCAGGTAGATCTGGCTGCCATCGTCACCCTCGTGGCAGAGCTCTTCCTTTTCGCTGAGGTGTTGGACGTGGCAGGATTCTGCGAGTTCGTGCAACCCCTCCTCGGAGATTCCACGGAACAGGTCTTGAGCACGGAGCAGGCGGACGCGGTTCTCGACACTCATGGGGCCCTCGGGTGGAGCGCGCCATCATACTCCGCGGCCCGCACGAATGGGCGGTGACCTAGGCTTCCGAGAAGAGCGTGCGCAGGTGCGGATTGAGAAACCGCCCACGTGGGTCCCACTCCGCACGCAGCCGCTCGAAACGCGAAAGGCCAGGCACCACCCCGGCGAGCTGGGCGCGCGCGAGGGTGTGGACCTTCCCCCAGTGGGGGCGCCCCGCGAACTCGGCGAAGATCGGCTCGACATCCGCGAAGAACGGCTCGAATGGAAGTCGGCCATCCTGGTGAACGCTGATCGTTACGGTTTCCCGTTCGTGTGCCGTCGAAAGCCAGGCGTCATCGGAGCGGAGCGTCCTGTACTCGACGGGCCAGACCACATCGGGATGACGGGCGCGGATGCGATCGCGCACCGCGAGGAAACACTCGCGGCCGAGTTCCGCCGGCACGGCGTACTCCATCTCGGTGAAGCGCTGCTCGCGAAGCGACGGCAGGATGCGGTGGCTCCACCCGATCCGCTCTCCTTTTCGATCGGGCTCGTCCTGCCTGTCGGTGAGGTCGAGGCTCTTGGCCTCGACCCGATCCGCCTTGGGATACCAGAAGAACTCGAAGTGTCGGGCCGCCGCGATGCGCTCGTCGAGGGTCGCCAGCACGTCGTCCAGCTTCGGGCGCTCGACGCGTTCGTGGAGACGGTACGCCGGGACCAGCTCGATCCGCGCCGCCGTGATGATGCCCAGCGCGCCCAGGGAGACCCTCGCGGCACGAAGCCCCTCCGGATCCGTATCGTCGCGGACCGAGCGCAGTTCGCCATCGGCGCGTAGGATGCGAAGACCTGAAACCCGGGCCGAGAGATTGGGAAGTGTGTGCCCAGTGCCGTGGGTTCCCGTTCCGAGTGCACCGCCGAGAGCCTGGACGTCCACGTCGCCGAGATTCTGCATGGCGAGACCGGCGGCGTGGAACGGCTCTCCGAGATCGGCGAGTCGGGTGCCGGCACGGACCCAGGCCCGCGAGTTCTCGGGCTCGAGGCGCGCGATTCCCTGGAGCAACGAGAGATCGAATAACATTCCATCGGTCGCGACCAGCGGCGTGAAGGAGTGACCGCTGCCGGCGACGCGAACGCTCAAGTCCTGGGTTTCGGCACGAGCCAACGCCTCGACGATCTCTGCTTCGTCGCGAGGGCGCACGATCTCGCGCGGCTGGCACGTGATGTTTCCGGCCCAGTTCTGCCACTCCGCCATACCGCGACGCTATCGGGGCTCGGCGTTCAGGTAAAGCGGTGTGAGTTCGCCGTGGCGACGCCAGCCTTCCTGGCGCGCGACGCGCTTCAGCGCGGCAATGCGCTCGGGGCTTACCGGGTGGGTTGCAAGCCACGCCGCCATCCGGTGAATCGCCCCGGCCCCGGTCTCGGGGAGCTTCTCGAAGAAGTCGGCGGCGCCGCCGGTGTGACCATACTCGGCGACCACGAGACCCAGGCCGAATCGGTCCGCTTCGAGCTCGTGTTCGCGCGCGAAGCCCAGTTGCGTGACGTTCGAGACCCATTCGGTGAGCAATGTGCCCGAACTCCCGCCGGTGGCGGCGCCGAAGACCAGGCCCAGTGCCAGCGACCGTGACAAACCGCGCAGGTGATGGCGCCGTTCGAAGTGGCCGAGTTCGTGGGCGAGCACGAAGGCTAGTTCGTTCTCGCTCTCGACGTCGTCGAGGAGCCCTCGGGTAACACCGATGGCGCCCCCGGGCAACGCGAACGCATTCGGCTCCGGTGCGTCGATCACGAACAAGCGGAGCTGGTAGGGGTTCTCCTGCCAGTGCAACGAGAGGCGGTCGAGCAGCTCCTGGCTCGCGCCCTGGCGATCGTCGCTGACCGGGTCGAGTTCTTCCCAGAGTCCGGAGAATGCGCGTGCCTCCCATTCCGCTGGCAGGAAGCGCACCACCCCATCGATGAAGAAGGCCAGGACCAGCGTCAGGACGATCGTCGCGCCGCCGATCCCGACCAGCAGCAGGCCGAGTTCCCGGAGCGGGTGTACGTCCGTGACATTGTTCTCGGGAAGGTCGCTCGGTTCCCACTCCAAGGAGGTCTCCGGGAGTCAGCTGGCAAGCTTGACCGCAGTACCGAAGGCGAAGATCTCGACTCCGGCGGTTCCCTGGCCATTGCGGCTCGAGTTGGCCAGGCGCGCTGTTTCGAGCCGGACGTTGACGATGGCATCGAAGCCATTCTCGATCGCGCTGGCCTTCATTCGCAGCAGCGCCTCGCGACGCGCGCGGTCCAGTAGTGACTCGTAGGAAGTGATGCGGCCGCCGGTGATGGCGCGCAGGCCAGCGAGGAAACGCTTGAAATAGTCGATAGAGACGACCGTGTTCCCGTGGACGAGGGCGGTCGACGTGATCTGCCAACTGGGCGGCGGCCTGCGGAACGAGATCGTCGGCAGATGCCGGGTCTGCGCTTCGCGCTTGCGGATCTCGCGATAGTGATTGCTCTCGATCGTGGTACCCACGATGAAGCCCATCAGCATCAACAGGAAGAAGGGGATGATCTGAGCCCCGATCTGAACGAGGGGGTCCTCCATGTTATTCGACCTGCACGGCCGTTCCGTAGGCGAAGATTTCCGCAGCGCCCTGGGCGACCGAACTGGTGGAGAAGCGCACGTTCACGACCGCGTTCGCGCCAGTCGAACGGGCTTGCTCGATCATCCGATCGATCGCTTCCTGACGAGCTTCCTGGAGGAGCTCGGTGTAGCCGGTGAGTTCACCGCCGACGAGATTCTTGAGCCCCGCCATGAAGTCGCGACCGATGTGCTTGGCCCGCACCGAACTCCCGGTCACGATCCCATAGAACTCTCGGATCTCCTGCCCCGGCACATCTTCCGTGTTGCTGAGAATCATGAACCCTCCCTCCCCAAGGAGATCGACCACTCCATCCTACGCCTTGAGAGCGGGGACGGACTCCACAAGTTTCAATGATGCAAGTTTCCCAGCGGGGAAACTTGCATCATTGAAACTTGAGGAGTCCGTCCCCGCTCAGAAGGGCCAGGAGGCGTTGTCGCGGATCTGGCCTCGGTATTTCATGACGAGGCGGGGGCGATTCATGCCGAGGACGCCGCGGAGTTTGCCCGCGCGGCTGTAGAGCATGACGAAGCGGCGTTCCTCGAGGGAGCCGTCGACGAGCTGGCACTCGTCGTCGGCGGAGAATCGGCCGGCGATCTGGATCTTGCGGTCGTACTGGTCGGACCAGACGAAGGGGACCGGCGAGAAGGCCTCGCCGCCGCTTTCGCCGTGGAGCAGGGTGGCCGCGGCGTGATCTGCCTGCTCCGTGGCGTTGGTCCAGTGTTCGAGTCGCATGGTTTCGTCGAACAATGCGTTCGGCCAACGCGCCACGTCTCCGGCCGCTACCACGAAGGGAGCGCGGGTGGTCCGGCAGGCTGCGTCGCAGACCACGCCATCCTCGAGTTCGAGCCCGGAATCTTCCAGCCAGCCCGTTGCCGGTGCCGCGCCGATCCCGACGACGACGAGATCCGCCGGGACCTCACGGCCATTGGCGAGCCGCAAACCGCTGACGCGGCCCTCGCCGAGGAACGCCTCGACGCCAACACCGAGTCGCAGATCGACACCATGGTCGCGATGGATCTCGCCCACATAGCTTCCCATCTCGCGGCCGAGCCCGCGTTCGAGCGGGGCCGGGAGGGCTTCGATGATGGAGACGTCGAGGCCCCGGCCTCGGCAGGTCGCCGCGACTTCCGCGCCGATGAAACCGCCGCCAATCACGGCCACCCTGGGCGAGGCATCGAGCTCGGAGCGCATCGCGATCGCGTCATCGAGGGTGCGCAGGGTGTGGATCCCGGCGAGTTCGGGCGCTCCCCGGATGGTGCGTGCGTAGGTGCCGGTCGCGATGACGCAGCCGTCGAACCCGACGCGGCTGTCGTCGCCCAGGCGGACTTCCCGGGCTCCGAGGTCGAGGCCGGCCGCTCGTTGCCCGAGTCGCCAGTCGATCTCGAGCGCGGCGTCTTCTTCGCGCAACAGCTGGGTCTGCTCGGGCTCGCGCGTGCCGGCGAGGACTTCCTTCGAGAGCGGCGGCCGATCGTAGGGGAGGTGCTTCTCTTCGCCGATGGCGATGAGCCGGCCCTCGTATCCGAGGCGACGGAGCGCTTGCAGCGCCCGCAGGCCAGCGAGGGAGGCACCGACGACGACGATGGTTTGGAGGTTCGACATGGGACGGGTGAGATTACCGGATGCGCCCTTGACGCAAGGCCCGCCCGCGCCCGAAGCTCTGCCGCCATGTCCCAACGGCTCGTCCCCCTCGAAGGCACCCAGAACTTCCGGGATCTCGGCGGCTATCCGACCGAGCAGGGTCGCCGGGTTCGCTGGGGTCGGGTCTACCGGGCCGATGCGCTCTCGACCTTGAGCGCGGGCGATCTCGCGAAGCTCGCCGAGATCGGCCTGCGTCTGGTGGTGGATTTCCGCGGTGACGAGGAAGTGAGCCTCGAGCCCGGCCCATTCCAAGGGCATCCCGAGGTCGGCTACTTGAACGTGCCCATCGGCGAGAACGCCTCACCGACCGAATGGCGCGAGCGCTTCGAGCGTGGAGATCTGGGCGATCTCGACGAGCATTGGCTCTCGCGCAGCTATGTCGGGATGCTCGATGCGCGACCGGAAGCCTTCGCCCAGGTGCTTGTCGCCTTCGCTGGCGAGGCCGCACTACCGGCCGTCTTCCATTGCACCGCGGGCAAGGACCGCACCGGCGTGATGGCGATGCTGTTGCTGCGCTTGCTCGGTGTTCCCCGCAAACACGTCATCGCGGACTATGCGTTGACGGCCGAGTACACCGACGGCAAGATCCGCGCCGCCAGCCGTTGGTTCAGCGACCACGGCGTGGACATGGAGCAGGCCGCGCACCTCTTCTCGGCGCGTCCTTCGAACATGGAGATCGCGCTCGACCATCTCGAAGCGGAACACGGCGGAATCGAACGTTATGCGCGCGAAGTGTTGGCGATGGATTCCGCGCTGATCGAGGCGCTCCGGGCCGAACTGACAGAAGCTGGCCCGGGCTAGGTCCGGTTGATCTCCGCACCCAGCGCGCTCAAGCGATCTTCGATGCGTTCGTAGCCACGGTCGACCTGGTGCGCATTCATGATGACGCTGCGGCCCTCGGCGCAAAGTGCCGCGGCGAGTAGCGCCATGCCGGCACGAATGTCGGGAGACGTGATCGTCTCGCCCGAGAGCTTCGTCGGCCCGGTCACCACGGCGCGATGCGGATCGCAGACCACGGCGCGGGCGCCCATCGAAATCAGCCGATCCACGAAGTAGAGCCGGTTCTCGAACATCTTCTCGTGGATCAGGACCGTGCCCCGGGCCTGGGTGGCGAGCACCAGCGCGATCGAGGAGAGATCGGTGGGGAAGCCCGGCCACGGCGCGTCGTCGACCTTGGGAATGGCGCCGTCCAGATCGTCCTGGATGACCAGTTCCTGTTTTCCGGGAACGAGTAGCTTGTGGCCGTCGAGCCGCGTCTCGACGCCGAGCCGCGCGAAGACCATCAGGATCATGCGCAGGTCGTCGGGTTCGACTTCCTCGATCAGGAGTTCGCCACCGGTCATCGCGGCCATCGCAACGAACGACCCGATCTCGATGTGATCCCGCCCGATGCGATGCTCCGTCGCACGAAGCTCGGGAACGCCGTCGATCTCGAGCATGTTCGAGCCGACACCGCGAATCTGGGCGCCCGCCGAGTTGAGGTATCGACAGAGACCCTGGACATGGGGCTCGCAAGCGGCGTTGGCGATACGGGTTCTGCCGTTCGCGACGGCAGCGGCCATCAGCGCGTTTTCGGTCGCCATCACGGAGGCTTCGTCCAGGAAGATATCGGTACCCTGGAAGCCGCCTTCGAGGCTCAGATGATAGGCGCGCTCGCGGGTCTCGACTTTCGCGCCTAGCAAGCGCAGCGCATGCAGGTGCGTGTCGATCCTGCGGCGGCCGATCCGGTCGCCGCCGGGGCGCGGCAACACGGCACGGCCGGTGCGATGCAGGAGGCCTGGTGCCAGCAGGAACGAGCCCCGGATCGCCCGACCGAGCTGGCTGTTCGGGGCCCGCTCGCCGAGCCCGCCGGTGTCGATGCGGAGATCGTGGGAATCGCCCTCGGCGCTCACCTCCACGCCGAGTTCGGTCAGGAGTTCGAGCTGGGTGGCCACGTCCATGATCATGGGCAAACCGGAGATCCTGCTCTCTCCCGGAACCAGCAGACTTGCGGCCAGAACCGGCAGCGCCTCGTTCTTGTTGCCCGCAGGCCGGAGCGTGCCCGCCACCGGGCGCCCACCTTCTACGACGAAACAGTCGCCTGCCTGAGCTTCTCGCACCTGCACGACCTCACCTCCCCCGGTCCTCTTGCCAACTTAGCGGATCCTCCGAACTGAGACGGCGGCGGTGGCCGGGGAGTTCCGCCGCGCTACAGATCGAGAAGCCGCTCCATCCGACCGGGCGAGAAGCCGCGCACGATCTGTCCATCGATCTCGACCATGGGGATCGAGGTCGTCCCGGTCTTGGCGAGCAGCTCGGCCCGGTACCGCGGGTTCGATTCGATGTCGCGGTTCTCGTAGTCTACGCCCGCTTCGTCGAGCCAGGCGACCGTCTTGCGGCACCAGCCGCACCAGGATGTGGTGTAGACGACGACGTCGGCACGAGCCTGGCGCCGGCGTTGCTCGATCTGCTGCGCTGCGGGCTGCCTTGACGGCAAGCGCGCCGGCAGCACCGGTGCCACTGCCTCGGGTTCGAGTCGGATGATCTGGTTGGCCAATTCGACGCTGCCAGCATTCTTCCGGTATCGGCTCGGGATGTCGCCCGCACTCTGGACGAAATGGATTCGACCCTGGTCGTCAGCGTACTTGTAGAACGTGGGCGTGCTCTTGCTGGCTCGCGCATCCGGCGGCTGGTCGCCGCGACGGGAAGGTTGCGCGGCAGGCATGCGATCGCCGTCGGCCTCCCCGGTCGCCAGACGCGAGCGAAGCTCCTCGGCAAGTTCGGCCGGCGAATCGCGCTCGGGCACCGCCGGCGGCCCCAACACGAAGAGCGTTGCCAGCCCCATCGAAGCCAGCAGTGCCAGTATCGCCAGCCCGCGCATGAAGATCCTCCGAAAGCGACTGCTCCCCGGAGGCTCATCGGTCGATCGCCTCGTCGGGTTGATCGGCTCGGCGCCAAGCAACCCGTGCGCAACTTACCGGTCTTGATAGTGAGCCGGCCGCTTCTCGAGAAACGCCGAGATACCTTCCCTGAAATCCTTCGTCTGGGTGCAAAGGATCTGGTTTCGATCTTCCATCGAGACGACCGCGTCCATGCTGTTCATGTCCAGGCTCGCGTTCAAGCACTCCTTGCTGAGGCGCAGACCGAGCGGTGTCGTTGCCAGCAGATCATCGACCAGTCGTTGCACCTCAGCGTCGAGTTCGTCGTCGGGGACCACGGCCGAGACCAGACCCAGCTGCTCTGCTCGTGCAGCGCCGAGGAAACGCCCGGTCAAGATCAACTCCGCTGCAACGGACGAACCGATCAGGCGAGGCAACAGGTAGGAAACACCGACGTCACAACCCGAGAGCCCGATCTTGATGAACGCCGCATTCATGCGCGCGCTTTCGCCAGCGACCCTCAGGTCCGACGCCAGGGCCAACATGAAGCCCCCGCCACAGGCGGCACCGTGAACGCCGGCGACGAAGACCTGGGGCAGGCGCCGCATCATCAGCGAGATCTCTGCGATGCGATGCTGGCCCCGCAGGCCGTTCGCGACACCGCCGCCGGCGCCACCCCCCTCCTTCAGGTCGAGCCCCGCGCAGAACGCGCGTCCGGCGCCGCGCAGAACCACGACGCGGGCTTCCGTATCGCTCGCCAGCTCCGTCAGGAACGCGCGCAAGTCCGTGACCAGCTGTGGGTTCATCGCGTTCAGGGCCTCCGGCCGATTCAGCGTGCACCAGATGACGGCGCCATCGCGCCGCAGTTCGAGCGTCTCGTAGTTCATGGCGTCTCCGGTCTGTGGGAACGGCAGGGTAACGCTGGAGCGTTCGAGAAATCGACATTTCGTGTGCCACTACGTCGCCCTTCGACATAGAATCGCTGCCTCGGAGGACACGATGCGCGCCCGACATGCCTGGTTCCTCGCTGCGGCAGTTCTCGCCGTGGCGCTGCCAGCCGACGCCCAGGAGCCCGATCCGGCACCGCTGTCGCCGGCACGCGACGACGAGCTCGAATCCATCGATTCGATCACGGTGACCATCACGCGCCGGGCGATGGGCATCCAGGAGGTCAATTCCCTGGTGACCGCGTTCGATGAGGAGACCCTGCGCTCCGCCAACATCGACAACCAGGAAGACGTCGTCGAGCTGATGCCGAACGTGACCACGAAGGGCGGGCGTTTCAATTCGATCTCGGTGCGCGGGTTGTCGAGCGGTATCTCCAACCAGGAAGCGGTCGCGCTCCACACCAACGGGGTCTTTACCGGCCCCGGAAGCTTCTTCGACATCGAGAGCGTGCAGTTCGATCGCGGGCCTTCCGGCAGTCTCTACGGGCGCAACGCGACGGCCGGTGCCCTCAACGTGAGCTGGAAGAAGCCACAGCCGGAGTGGGCGGCCTGGGGCGAGCTCGATCTCGCCAACTACGACCAGTTCCGGATTCGCAGCGGCGTGAACGTTCCGCTGTTAGGTGCCGGGGACGACCGCTTGATGTTGCGCCTCAACGTTCAGCGCAACAAGTACGATGGCTGGCTCGACAACGAGTTCGAGACGCGTCAAGAGGATCCGGGCAACGGCGACGAGTACACGATCAGCGGAACGCTGCGGTCGGTCCTCAGCGAAGATCTCGAGGGCTCGATCCGCTTTCGTTATTCGAAGCTGCGAAACGATGTGACACCGAGCCGCCCGCTCATCGACCGCTACCCCAGTGGCTTCCTGCCCTCGACCGGCCAGATCGCCAGTTTCGGGCTGCCGATTCGGAGCGACCCCTACAACGGCCTGGTCGATATGGTCGCCGATCTCGCGACGGGGCTGCCGAACGCCATCGACGCCCAGACCGGCGTTGCGGGTCTCGGCAACATCATCATCTTGACGACGTCGGCGGGTCTCGGAATCACCCAACAAGAGGCACGAGAGTTCATCCTGCTGAACGGAACGACCTTCGCCGGCAACGTCATTCCGCCGATTCTCCCGCTGATCTTGCAGGATCCGTCGGTGATCGGGACGGCGGCCCTGCCGCTGCCTTCGAAGATCGAGAACGTGCGTTCCAGTGTGGGGTCACGCGGAGAACCGGAGATCGTCCGCTGGGGGATCGACGGCGAGGTCAAGTGGAGTGGCCAGGATCTGCCGCTCCTGGGTGACGTCGACTTCAAGTTGGCCGGCGGCGTCTTCCAGACCGATCTCAAGGTGCTCCTCGATCTCGATGGGACAGAGCTCCGCATCCTCGACGTCGACCGACGGACCCGCACGCAGCGCTGGACGGGTGAAGTCCAGGCGGTCTCGAAAAACGACGCTGCCTTCAACTGGGTCGCTGGATTCTTCTTCTTCCAGGACCGGACGGAGGGCAATCAACTGATCGTCACGCTATTCGAGGACCTACCCGAGGTGACCGGCTCGCGGACGCGCGGGGTCGCTCCCTTTGCGCACTTCTACTACGACTGGAGCGAGCAGCTCCAGTTCGAGGTGGGGATCCGCTGGAGCCGGGACGTGTCCGAGAACAACGTGTTTCGTCAGAGTGCCGGGCTCGTTCAGCCCGAGGACGTCACCATCAACCCGCGCCAGGTCTTTCGGGAGCGCACCGGCGACTTCATCGTGCGCTGGAACTTCAGCGACGAGAGTGCGGTCTACGCGAAGTACGTGCGCGGCTACCGCCCCGGTGGTCTCAACACCGGTCGAGGCGTTCAGGACGTGGGCTCGGCAGAGTTCCGCTCGTTCGAACCCGAGGCGATCGACGCCTACGAGATCGGCAGCAAGAACTCGTTGTTCGACGGCTTGTTCACCTTCAACGCCGCCGCCTTCTGGTACCGCTACAAGAACCTGCAGGTGCCGGTCGTGACGGTGAGCGGTGTGTTCACCCAGAACGCGGCGGCGGCCACCATCCGGGGAGTCGAACTCGAAGCGCAGATTCCGTTCCGCTCGCCCATCGACTTCTTCGAAGGAGGCTTGATCGCGGCCAGCATGGGCTACCTGCATGCCGAGTACGACGAACTCTGTGCCGATGATCCCTTCCAGTTCAGCGCCGTCTCGGACCCGAAGTGTCCGGCGGCCACGAACAGTTTCGACGCCCAGAATGATCTCTCGAGCCATCACCTTCCCGACGCGCCGCGTTGGACGGCGTCGATCATGGCGGTTCTCAACAAAGATCTCGGCGAAATCGGGAGTCTTCGCTTCGTGGTGCGATCGAAATTCACCGACGACTACTACCTGCGCCCGGAGAACCTGAACGAGATCGATCTGGTGCCGAACTCTACGCGAACCGACGTCCGCATCATCTGGCAGAGCGCCGACGAACGATTCTCGGTCCACGTCTATGGCGAGAATCTCGAAGGGCGCTTCCAGTTCGCGAGCACGTTGGTGGGGCCCGAAATTACCGGCGGCCTGCCGGTCGGCCTCGTCATCCCGCTGACCCCGCGCAAGTACGGCGTCCAGCTCGAGTGGAAGTTCGGCGCGAACTAACCCGCCGCAGCCAGGCCCGGGGTGGCTGCGTCGAAGAGCTCCTTCTCCAGAACCCCCTCATGCCGGAGTAGCCAACGCTTTCGCTCGAGGCCGCCGCCGTAGCCGCCGAGGCTCCCGTCCGCGGCAACCACGCGATGGCACGGGATGATCACGCCGAGCGGGTTGTGATGATTCGCCTGGCCGACGGCGCGTGCAGCCCGGGGGCTCCCCACCGCCCGCGCCAGTCCGACGTAGGAGAGCGTCGAGCCGAACGGGATGAGACGCAGCGCGGCCCAGACCCGCAGCTGGAACTCCGTGCCCTGGGGCAGCAGGTTCAAATCGTCCCAGGGGTCCTTCTCCCCGGCGAAATAGGCGTCCAGCGCCCTAACGGCCGCGTCGAGGTGCTGGCCAGCGGAAGCCGCCGCGCCATTCGAGAGCCTTTCGGCCGGGAGGTTGGGCGCGCCAAGAAGCGTGCAGTGTGTCAGGCCCTGGGCGGTGGCGCCCAGGACGAACTCGCCGATCGGCGTAGCGACCGGACGGATGGCAATCGGTTGACTCGTCATGCGGATTTCCTCGGAGCGCGCGTGGGTTCGGAGATCGAAAGGGAGGTCCACAACCAGAGGGCTGCGTAGCTACGCCATGGCCGCCAGGCATTCGCGCTCGCTCTTACGTCGCGCTCGGCGGCGGGCTCGCCCGGTTTGCCCAGGGCCTTGCGCAGGCCGAGGTCGCCAGCCGGGAACGCATCGGGTTCGCCGAGTGCGCGCATCGCCACGTACTGGGCGGTCCAGTCGCCGAACCCAGGCAGCGCACAGAGTGCCTCGAGGCTCTCCGCCAGGGGCGCGGAACCGTCGATGCGGAGTTCACCGGAGGCGATGGCCCCAGCGAACGCGCGGATCGCCGCGGCCCGGGCCTTCGGCAGGCCGATGCTCGCGACGTCGGCTTCTGCCAGGCGGGAAGGGCTCGGAAACAAGTGGGTCAAGGAGCGTTGGCAGTCGAGGGCGGTCGGCTTCCCGAACCCGGCCACCAGGCGACCGGCCAGGGTCGTCGCACCGACCACGGAAACCTGCTGGCCCAGGATCGCGCGAACACCGATCTCGAAGGGATCCCACGCGCCGGGAACACGGAGCCCCGGCCAGCGGCGCAACCAGCGGCGCAATTTCCGGTCGTGGCCGAGATCCTGCAAGATCCGGTCGGGATCGGCGGAGAGATCGAAGAGCTTGCGCGCGCGCGCAGCCAACGTGATGAGGTCGCTCGGCGCCTCGCCGCGGACCTGGAGTTCCAACGCGTCGTCACCCACGGCTGGTGCGATCTCGACGAAGGTTCTCTCGCCGACGGCCCGGAGGTAACGTCCGCCCGAGATCGTTTCGATTCCGGGCATGGCACGCGGAACCAGGAACGCGAGCAGTCGCTCCCAGTCGAAGGGTCGGCGGAAGGGGAGGGTGAGCGTCAGGCCATCATCGGGGTGCTCGCCCTTGGCAGCGCGGCGGATCTCGCTCGGCGTACGATGAAAGGTGCTCCGAATCGCATCGTTGAACTGGCGCACGCTGCCAAAGCCCGAGGCCGCGGCGACTTCGACCATGGGGAGTGCGCTCTCGTCGATCAGTCGCCGTGCGAAGTGCGCGCGGCGGGTTCGGGCGACCGAGAGCGGGGGCGCGCCGACGTGCTCGAGGAACAATCGGCGAAGATGCCGCGGCCCGATGCCGAGACGATCGGCGAGCGCCGGAACGCCGTCACGATCGAGCGCTCCGTCCTCGATCATGCGGAGCGCGCGCTCGACCGTCGCCGAGCTTCCGCGCCAGGCCGGCGTGCCCGGCGCGGTTTCAGGCCGACAGCGACGGCAGGGGCGGAAGCCCGCCTCTTCGGCTGCGGCCGCGGTGGGGTGGAAGTCGACGTTTCGGCGCAGCGGTGGACGTACCCGACAGATCGGCCGGCAGTAGATGCCCGTGGTGCGTACGGCGATGAAGAAGCGTCCGTCGAAACGCGGATCCCGCGCCTGTCGCGCTCTCTCGCAGACTTCCGGGTCGAGTTCCATGGGGAGGTTATACGCCGATGCGTCGCCGCTGACTCGCGGAAATCGGACATCGGGTTTCCGGGCCGGCGCTACCTTGCCCGGGTGGAGATTCTCGACGTCGATCTACTGGCCTTCGAGAACGGCAGCACCACGACCCGAGCGGCCGTGGTCGATGGCGTCAGGCGGAGTCTCAGCACAGGCTTCGTCTACGTCGCTCACGATGTCCCCCGGGACCTTCTCGACGAGGTCTACGAACGCCTCGCCACCTTCTTCGCCCTGCCGGCCGAGGCCAGGTGCCGCTATCGCGTGGCGAACTCCAACGGTCAGGCGGGCTACACCGGCCTCGCGGTGGAGACGGCGGCTTCGTCGAACACGCCCGACTGGAAGGAGATGCTCAACTGGAGCACCGCGCTTCCCGACGGTCACCCCCTCGCCAAGCGCTATCCCCACCGATACCTGGCGCCGACCTTGCCCGAAGCCGAGCTGCCGGGCGTGAGCTCGCTGCTTCTCGGCTTCCACACGCGAGTCCTGGATCTGCAGCGCCGCTTCCTCCGCATCGTGGCGCTGGGCCTCGGCGCACCCGAGCAGGTGTTCGAGGAGATGATCGAATACGGCGCCACACTGACGCGCGCGATCCACTACCCGGCGATGCAGCTCTCACCTAGCAAGGATCACGTCTGGGCGGCCGAGCATGGCGACATCAACCTGGTCACGGCTCTTCCCCGGGCAACGGCCGCCGGGCTCCAGGTCCGCACCGAAGCGGGTTGGATGGATGCGGAGGCTCCGAAGGATTGCGCGATCCTCAACACGGGGTTGATGTTGGAGCACTTGAGCAACGGGTTGTTGCCCACCGGCCGGCACCGCGTCGTTGCGAAGCCCGGCCAGACGGGCGATCGCATTTCGGTGGTGCAGTTCTGTCATCCCACACCTTCGACGATGCTCGTGCCGATGGCCTCGTGTGTGACCGAAGCAAACCCCGCCCGCTTCGCCACGATCTCGGCCGGGGATCGGCTCGACCAGGTCCTGTATGAAATCAACCTCGTCGAGAAGCATCGGCGCCTCGCGGAATCCTGAACGCTCGCAGCTCCTTCGCCGAGCTAGGCTCCCTGCCATGCCGCGTCCGAAACAGCAGCGATCGTCCGAGGCCGTCTCGGCCATGCCGAGTTCCGTCTACTCGCCGGTGGCCCATCGGCTCGCCGAACACACCGGACGGGTCTTCCCGCTGCACGTCGGAGACACCTGGATGGCGCCCTTCGAGGGTGCTCGGATGGAAGACTTGCGAGAGGACGAACTCCCGGGCCTTCATCGCTATGCCGCGACCGAGGGGTTGCCCGAGCTGCGCGAAGCCGTGCTCGAAAAGGTGCGGCGGCGCAACCATCCCTGCGAACTCGACCAGGTCCTGGTCACGGCCGGGGCAACCTCGGGTCTGTCCTGTGCGGTCTCGGCGCTGGCCGACCCCGGCGAAGAAGTGCTGATCCTGGCGCCCTTCTGGCCGCTGATCCGCGGCATCGTGACCTCCCATCGCGCCATGCCGGTCGAGGTTCCCTTCTACGATCGTGCCTTCACGGTGCAGGAAGCCATCGCTGCGCTCGATGCCCGGAAGACCGATCGGAGCGTCGCGCTCTACTTCTCGAACCCGTCGAATCCCGTGGGCCGTGTCCTCGCTCCGGAACTGATCGAGGCCATGGCAGCCTGGGCACGGGCCAACGACCTGTGGCTCCTCTCCGACGAGGTCTATGAGGATTTCGTCCATCGTGGCGAGCAGGTTTCGACCGCACGCTTCGCGCCGGAGCGCACCGTCTCCGTCTATTCGTTCTCGAAAGCCTATGGAATGGCCGGCAACCGGGCGGGGTATCTGATTGCACCGTCCGAGCTGCGTGAGGCGATCCACAAGGTCTCTGTCCACTCCGCCTATCATGCGCCAACCGCGGCGCAGCGGGCCGGACTGCGTGCGCTCGAAGCTGGCGGTGCCTGGATCGCGAACGCTGCCGAGCAGTACGCGTCCACGGGTCGTTCCGTCGCCGAGATTCTCGCAGTGCCGCCGCCGGAGGGTTCATGCTTCCTGTTCCTGGACGTCAGCGCGATCCTCGATGATCGCGGCATGATCGGCCTGCTGGAAGATTGCCTGGAGGATGGTGTGCTCGTCGCTCCCGGTGCTTCGGCCGGCAGCGACTATCAAGACTGGATTCGCCTCTGCTACACCGTGGTCCCGCCGGAAGACGCTCTGGAGGCGGCGCGGCTCCTGGCTGGGAGGCTGTCTCATTCTTGATCGAGGGCTCTATCTCGGTCTGAGCCTTTGGATGTGGGGGCTCATCGCCGTCGGCTTCTGGCCGAGCTACATCGGTCCGGGCCTCGCTGGATCGCTCGAGAAGACCGGTGTCGTTCACCTTCACGCGCTGGCCTACGTCGGTTGGATGATCCTGTTCACGGTGCAGTCGACGCTGCCGATGATGCGGCGCACCCGCCTCCATCGCAGGCTCGGTCGCTTCGGAATCGGCTATGGCGTGCTGGTATTCGCGATGGGTCTCGTGGTGAGCTTCGAAGCATTCTTCCGCGTCGTTGGAGACGGCGCTGTCGGAATCGACGGACGGCGGGCGCTGCTCAATCCGCTGCACGACATGATGGTGTTCCCGGTGCTGTTCGGGTTCGCGATCGGCTACCGGAAGAACCCTGACATCCACAAGCGGCTGATGGTGCTCGCCGGGACGATGCTCGTGATCGCGTCGGTCTTCCGCATGACCTTCATCGATGCGACGAATATCTTCATGATCGACGCGATCTGGCTGTCACCGGTCTGGTTGGCGATCCTGCACGACGCCGTCTTCCGTCGTAGGCTCCACCCGGTCTACGGCTTCGGCCTGCCCTTGATGGCGCTGATCCCGGCTCGCAACCTGCTCGTCGATGCACCATTCTGGCGGGCCTTCACCGAGTGGCTCGTCGCCACGTTTCGATAGATCGGGGTGTCGATGGACACGAAGAAAGTTCGCGCGGCACCTGCCGGGGAAGAGTCCCTGATCATCGGCCCGCTGGTCCTCGGCTTCGCGACCGATCCGATCGGGCGCTTCATTTTCCGGGATGCCAACGACTTTCTCCGGGCGTTCCCCAAGGTCGTGGGAATCTTTGCGCAGCCGGCCATCGAAGCGGCCAGCGCATTCTACGTCGAAACCGGGGGCGGCTCCGCCGCGGCCGCGATCTGGTACCCGCCGGGCGTCAGTTCCGATTCCGAAGCGATGGCCGGGACCCTCGCCGAAGCGGTGCCGGCCTCGCAGCTCGACGAGCGCCTCGGCCTCTTCGGCGCGATGGAGGAAGCCCATCCGACCGAAGCCCATTGGTATCTGCCGATGATTGCTGCGGACCCGACCCAACAGGGCCAGGGCCACGGCTCGGCGCTGCTCCGGAAGGCACTCGAGCGGGTCGACGCAGACCACGCTCCGGCCTACCTGGAATCGTCGAACGAGGCGAATCTGCCCCTCTATCAGCGCTTCGGTTTCGAGATCACCGGAGAAATCCAGAGCGGAAGTTCGCCGAAGCTGTGGCCAATGTGGCGTTCGGCTCGCTGAGGCGCATCGAAAAGTCTTTTTTTCCGAATAGTTGCGGGAATCGAGGGCAACCTCCTCCGGATCTGGCACTCTCCCGCGTCGACTGCCAAAAAACCCGCCAGCCATTTGACGCGAGCCGTCAGGTGCACAGCATTGGCCGATCGATTCAAGAGAAAGCCTGCGCGCCGTCCCGTCGCCGATCCCCGGCCGGGCCCGCGCTGCCAGTGAGGAGTAGAAACCCAATGAAGATCCGTCCCCTGCATGACCGGATCCTCGTCAAGCGCGTGGATGAAGAGTCCACCACCGCTGGCGGGATCATCATTCCGGACAGCGCCAAGGAAAAGCCCCAGGAGGCATTCGTCGTCGCCGTCGGCGGCGGCAAGATCGCCGACGATGGCAGCACGATCCCGATGGAGGTCGCCGCCGGCGACCGCGTGCTGATCAGCAAGTACTCGGGCACCGAAGTCACGCTCGACGGCGAAGAGCACATCATCATTCGGCAGGACGACGTCCTCGCCATCACTTCCTAGGAGGAGCCGATCATGGCCAAGCAGATTGCGTTCGATCAGGCCGCGCGGGACAAGCTTCTCGCCGGCGTCAACGGTCTCGCCAACGCAGTGCGCGTGACCCTCGGCCCGAAGGGCCGCAACGTCATCATCGAGAAGTCCTGGGGTTCGCCCACGGTGACCAAGGATGGCGTCACCGTCGCGAAAGAAATCGAGTTCGAGGACAAGTTCGAGAACATGGGCGCGCAGATGGTGAAGGAAGTCGCTTCGAAGACTTCCGACGTCGCCGGCGACGGCACCACCACGGCGACGGTTCTCGCCCAGGCGATCTACCGCGAGGGCACGAAGCTCGTGGCCGCCGGCATGAACCCGATGGACCTGAAGCGCGGCATCGACAAGGCCGTCGCCTCGATCGTGGGTGAGCTCGAGAAGCTCGCGAAGCCCACGCGCGACGCGGACGAGATCGCCCAGGTCGGCGCCATCTCGGCGAACAACGACGAGACGATCGGCAAGATGCTCGCCGAAGCCAACCAGCGGGTTGGTAACGAAGGCGTCATCACCGTCGAAGAGGCGAAGTCGATGGACTCGGTCCTCGAAGTGGTCGAAGGCATGCAGTTCGACCGGGGCTACCTCTCGCCCTATTTCGTCACCGACCCCGACCGAATGGAAGTCGACGTCGAAGACGCCGTCATTCTCCTTCACGAGAAGAAGATCTCGAACATGAAGGACCTCCTGCCCGTTCTCGAGCAGGTGGCGCGCGGCGGCAAGCCGCTCGTGATCGTGGCCGAGGACATCGAGGGCGAGGCACTCGCCACGCTCGTGGTGAACAAGATCCGCGGCACGCTGAATGTGGCGGCGGTGAAGGCCCCCGGCTTCGGCGATCGTCGCAAGGCGATGCTCCAGGACATGGCGATCCTCACCGGTGGCCAGGTCATCAGCGAGGAGCTCGGCCTCAAGCTCGAGAATGTCACCTTGACCGACCTCGGCTCTGCCAAGAAGGTGGTGATCGACAAGGACAACACGACCATCATCGATGGCGGTGGCAAGAAGAAGGATATCCAGGGCCGCTGCCAGGAGATCCGCAACCAGATCGAAGGCACCACCAGCGACTACGATCGCGAGAAGCTCCAGGAGCGCCTCGCGAAGCTGGCCGGCGGCATCGCGGTGCTCAAGGTCGGCGCGGCCACCGAGGCCGAGATGAAGGAGAAGAAGGCGCGCGTCGAAGACGCGCTCCACGCCACGCGCGCAGCCATCGAGGAGGGCATCGTCCCCGGTGGTGGTGTGGCACTGCTCCGCGCCCAGGGCGCACTCGACGGCGTCGAGACGGTGAATGACGAAGAGGCCGCAGGCATCTCGATCGTTCGCCGCGCGATCGAGGAGCCGCTGCGCCGCATCGCCGAGAACGCCGGCATCGAGGGCTCGATCGTGGTCGACAAGGTGAAGCACCAGAAGGGCGCCAACGGCTTCAACGCGCGCACCGAGGTCTACGAGGACCTGCTGAAGGCCGGCGTCATCGACCCGGCCAAGGTCGTGCGTTCGGCGCTGCAGAATGCGGCCAGCGTTGCTGGCCTGCTCCTCACCACCGAGGCCATGATCGCCGACAAGCCCGAAGAGGGCGGCGCCGGCGGTGGCGGCATGCCGGGCGGAATGCCCGGTGGCATGCCCGACATGGGCGGGATGATGTAGCCATCCCGTTCACCCGGTGAACGACGAAACGCCCCGTGGCTTCGGCCGCGGGGCGTTTTTCGTTGTCAGTCCTGGGACGCCGGAAGGATCGGCGCAGTCCGGCGTTCGACGATCATGATCTTCTTCGCGCTACCCGGGCGGAAGTCGAGGATCAAGCGCTTTCCGGGTTCGACGCTCGCATCGAATCGGCTGCGCTCCGCGTCGATCTTCGGGAACTGGAGCTTGTACGGGCCCGGCGCGAGGCCGGAGGCGCGGCACGAGCCATTGGTGTTGCACTCGAACTCGTGACCGAACGGTCCACCGACGACCAGCGGACCCACGACGAGGGATCCGATGCGATAGCCGGCCGGTAACCGTACCTCGATCTCGCCCATCTGGCTGAGGGCCATGCGGCCGAGCACGATGTCGCCGCCGGCCGCGATCGTTTCGTCAGGCGCTACGGGAAGCCAGATCGTCGAGACGCCGTGGCGGCGATTGCCGAGTTCGAGTGAGGCCCGGCCGGTTTCGCCGGAGCCGCCCGGGTGTTCGAGGAGCAGGAAGGTGCCGCTCGGAAACTGACGCTGGGCGCCGCCGCCCTGGCTCCGCGCCGGGTCGGAGATCTTCGCTGCAGAGGCCTGGATCAGGTCGGACTCGGTGGCGTGCTCGAGGAAGACCCGGACGAGGGTTCCGTGCTGGTGCGCTTCCCGGGCGGCCGCCAACATCTCCTGCCACTCGTCGCTCTCGAGCAATGAGTCGTCCACCACATAACGTTGGTCCGAGGGAACCCGAACGGGCGCCTCGATGCGGGTCGTCAGCGGTCGCACCGGAGCCGCCGGCGGTTCCCCTGTTTCGATGGGCGCCGGGTCACTCGCGGCCCGGGTGATTCCGCGCTGCGGTTCCTCCCGCTCCTTCGAGTCCATCCCCTCTGCACAGGGGCGGTCCTGGAACATCACCCGACCGTCGTTGTTCCGGCACTCGTAGAAGCCGGCCCAGGCCGGAGCCGCAAGCGTGAGGCTCAGCAGGACACATCCGAGCAGGGAAGACGCATGCATGGGGCGTGTATCGGCCGCCAGTGGGCTTTTCTGAAGCGCCCGGTCAGGCGGCGGCAGACGAGAACCTGGCGCTCGAACTCGGCCCATTGGGCCTCCCAGCAACCGCTCGGCCGAGCCGGTTTCGATGCTTCGGAATGGCTTGCTAGGCGTCGGTGGTCGCGCCTCTACTCAGCGCGAACCGCCTTCTCGATGACCACGGGCTCGGTTGGGACATTCTGGTGCATGCCCGTGTTGCTCGTCGCGACCTGGGCGATGGCGTCGACCACGTCCATCCCGGCGCTGACCCGGCCAAACACCGCATAGCCAAAGCCCTGTGCCGTCGGTGCGGTGTGGTTCAGGAAGTCGTTGTCCACGAGGTTGACGAAGAACTGTGCGGTGGCGCTGTCGACGACGTTGGTGCGCGCCATGGCGAGCGTGCCGCGGTCGTTCTCGAGGCCGTTTTCCGCCTCGTTCTTGATTTCGTCTCGCGTCGGCTTCTGGTTCATGTCGGCGGTGAAGCCGCCGCCCTGGATCATGAAGCCCGGGATCACGCGGTGGAAGACGGTCCCGTCGAAGTGTCCGTCATCGACGTACTGGAGGAAGTTCTCCGCCGAGATGGGAGCTTTTTCTGTGTCGAGTTCGATCGTGATATCGCCATGGCTCGTCTTCAACGTGACCATTTGCATTCCTTTTGTGGCAACAGCGCTGGGTTCTGCAGCGGTTGGGGTCGTAGAAATCTCCGATGCGTCTCCGCAAGCGGAAACGGCAACGCACAGGATCGGCAGTGCGGCGGCAAGCAGCCCTTTGGCAAAACGCATTGTCACTCTTCCTTCTCCGTGGGTCACCCACCCCAAGGCAAGCCCCTGGGGTGGGGGCAGATCCTAGGGCGTCGATCGCGAGCACGCAGGCGCGGATTCACCCATTCCCAGGGAATTCGGGGTGCGAAGTGCGCGCCTCACGGCAATACTCCTGCCGCAAATCTGGCCTCCGTCGAGGGGCCCTGGCCGACGGTGTCGGCCCTAGAACCGGAGACCCCCCATGAGCAAGCAGGTCAAGGAAATTCTCAGCTGGTATGGATCCGAGAACCCCGGCACCCTGACGAACCTGAGCCGGATCCTGAACCACGGCCGGCTCGGTGGCACCGGCAAGGTCGTGATCCTCCCGGTCGATCAGGGCTTCGAGCACGGTCCCGCCCGCAGCTTCGCCAAGAATTCAGTGGGCTACGACCCGCGCTACCACTTCGAACTCGGCATCGACGCGGGCTGCAACGCCTACGCCGCGCCGCTCGGTTTTCTCGAAGCGGGTTCGGGCGAGTTCGCCGGCGACATCCCGACGATCCTGAAGCTCAACAACTCCGATTCGCTCTACGGCGGCGCGGATCCGTGCTCGGCCGTGACGGGCTGCGTCGACGACGCGCTCCGCCTCGGTTGTTCCGCAATCGGCTTCACGATCTACCCGGCGTCCTCGCTGCGCAACGAGATGTACGAGCAGTTCCGCGAACTCGCCGAAGAGGCGAAGGCGAAGGGCCTGGCCGTCGTGCTCTGGTCCTACCCGCGCGGTTCAGGAATCTCGTCCGCCGGCGAGACCGCCATCGACGTGGTGGCCTACGCCGCACAGATCGCCGCCCAGCTCGGCGCGCACATCATCAAGGTCAAGCCGCCGACCGATCACATCGAGCAGGATGCAGCGCGCAAGGTCTACGAAGCCGAGAAGATTCCGGTGGCGACGCTGGCCGATCGCATTCGCCACGTCGTCCAGGCCGCCTTCAATGGCCGCCGCATCGTGATCTTCTCGGGCGGGCCTGCGAAGGATCGCGAGGGCGTGATGGAAGAGATCCGCGGCATCGCCGAGGGTGGCGGCTTCGGCTCCATCATCGGTCGCAACTCGTTCCAGCGACCGAAGGCCGAGGCCATCGACCTGCTGCACGAAGTCATGGACATCTACGCACAGGCGTAGGCGCCGGCTGGGCCCGGCTCGCGGCGACGGAGTTCGTTTGAAGGCCCCCACTTGCGGAAGCTGGTGGGGGTTTTCGCATCTGGCGGCGTACCATGCCTGTAACGATTGTTAGTTCCCGAGCTTTCGGACGCGCTTCATGCCACTCAGGGCATCCTCGTCTTCCGGGTCGCGGATCAGGGCGGCCTGGAACTCCCGGCTGGCGAGGCCGTGGTCACCGTCATCGAGGGCCAGTCGGCCGAGGATTCCGTGGGGCCTGCCCGCCTGAGGGTCTGCCTCGCTGACGCGCCGGGCGCAGGCGACGGCCTTGGCCCGGGCGACGCGGACATCGACGCGGGCCTGCAAATAGGTCGCCCAGGCTTCCACCATGCGGTACTCGGGCTCGTTGGGCTGGAGCTCGATGGCATGGGCCATCGCCTTGATGGCGTCGCTGAATTTCTCGTTCGATAGCGAAGCCTGGGCGCGTCGGAATAGCTGCTCGGCTTCGAGCTTGGCCTTCGATTCGTCGACCGCGGGCTCCTCGATCGGGGCCTCGGTGGGTGGCTTCTTGCGAGCCGCCGCCGGTTTCTTGCGAGGTAGCACGACTTCTCGCGCGAACTCGGGGCGACCGCGCCGCGGTGTTGCCGTACGCGCGGCGGGCTTCTGCTCTTCAGTCAGTGCGGCACTCCCCGTCCAGACCAGGGCGGCCAGCAACCAGACGTTGTCGTCGCCCGCCAACAACGCTTCGAGGGTGCGGCTTCCGTCAAGGAGCGCGAGTGTCTTCCGGGCTGCCGTCTCACTCTGGAAGAGCGCCATGATTTCAGCAGGGGGCCTGGAGAGACGGACCGTCTTCCGCAGCTCGGGTTGAAGGCGATCGCGGATCTCCTCCGGCGGGACATAGAGCTTCAGCCCGCGTAGCACGAGTGTCTCGATGGGAGGGATGTCGAAGCCTTCGACGCCCGGCGGTGGCTCGTCCATCTCTTCGAACTCGAACTCGGCAGAGCGCCATTGGAAGCAGGCCGTGATCTTCTCGGAGACCTGTTCCGAGAGCGCGGCGTGGACTTCATCCCCGGACAGCAGGCCGAGCTCGACGAGAACCTCGCCCATCCGTTGGTGTTCGTTGTCGATCACCTGTGCCGTCATGCGCTCGATGACGTGGACGTAGTCTTCTTCCGAGAGCGCCTTCTTGCGAAGCAACATGCGCCCAAGGGTCTCGCGCAGGGAGCCGCCTTCCGCGCCGGTCGCGAGGCCGTTGTGGAAGTGCACACGCGTCACGATGCCATCGGCGCATACCTTGAGCGTGCCCGTCTTGCCGCTTCGGTTCAGTTCCACGAGCAGCTGGGCGAGGCGATCGAAGCCCGGTTCCAACCGCGCCAGGCCATCGTCTGCGAGGACCGCGAGTTCGAGAATCAGATGGGCCAGTTTGGCCGCGTCGATCGGCTTCGTGAGGATTCGCTTTGGACGCATCTCGGAAGGCACCGTGCTTTCGAGCGCTTCGGTCGCGTCGATCACGTCGAGAAGGAGGATCGGGGGCGCGCCCGGGATCTGGGCCAGCGTCGCGCACGAGCCAATCACGTCCGCATCGGGAAGCGGATGAGAGAGCAGCAGCGCATCGAAGGCAGAGTCGTGCAGCAGGTCGGCGGCATCGCTTACCGAACTCACACGAGTGGATTGGGCACCCTCCGCGTTCAAGCACGCGGACACGGTGGTCGCTTCGGCGTCGCTGGTGGTGACGAGAAGGACACGATTTTCGGCGGACTGGTGCAAATGTCGCTCCAGTCCTGTCTATCGGTGAAACGGCGTTCAGGCTCGATGTCGAAATGTCGGTTTCGAAGCTGCGAGCCAGCGCTGCCCCTGTCGAGATTCACTCGCCCCGGGCGGTCCTTTCGGCGGCGAGCGCCCTGGCGGCAAAGGCCTCCTCCGGTGAGTAGACGAGGTGATGGCGAGCATGGAGCCCGAAGTAGAGCAGCCCCAGCGCGTACCAGAGCGCGGCCCCGACCACGACGTTTCGATAGGCCGGGTCCACCACGAACAAAGCTCCGAAGGTCACCAGCGCGATGCTGCCAGCCAGTAGAGCGCCGGGAATCCCCAGTGGGCTTCGATATGGACGTTCCATGTGGGGTAGACGTAGGCGCAGAAGGACGAACGAGGCCATCTGGAGCACGTAGGAGATGACCGCGCCGAACACGGCCATGTTCAGCAGGACAGCGCCGACCGGGTGATCGTTCGGTAGGAAGTGGATCAGGAGCGCCACGGAATATCCGATCGCGCCGCCGGCAAGGAGCGCGCGGTGGGGTGTCTTGCGGGTCGAATGGGTCACCGAAAGCCAGCGGGGAAAGTAGCCGGCTCGGGAGAGCGAGTAGAGCTGTCGGCCGTACGCGAACAGGATCGAGTGGAAGCTCGCGATCAGCCCCGCCACCGCGATTCCGGCCAGCAGTTTGGTTCCGATGCCGTCGCCGAAGATCGTCCGGAATCCTTCGAAGAGCGGTTCGCTCGAGGTGCCGAGGGCCGCGGCGCCGGGCGCGATCCCGCTCGAAAGGATCAGTGTCGCGAAGGCGCAGACGACGAGCGTTCCCAGGCCTAACAAGATACCTCGGGGCATGTCGGTGCGGGGATCGTGAGATTCTTCCGCCGCGAGTGGCAGTTCCTCGATCGCCAGATAGAACCAGACTGCGAACGGCAGCGAGGCCAACACGCCGTGCCATCCGAAGGGCAGCCAGGCGCTTTCGCCCGCTCGTGCCGGAATATCGAGGGCGAAGCGTTCGAAGTCGAAGTGAGGGATCGCACCGATCCAGAAGACGGCCAGGATTCCCAACGCCAGCAGCGTGATGGCGACGGTGAAACGGAAGCTGGCCTCGACGCCCCAGATGTTGAGGCCGATGAACGCGGCGTAGGCGCCTAGCCACCAGAGCGGTGCAAGGTTCGCGCCGGTCTCGAAGATCGCGCCCATGTAGTCGCCGATCCCGACGACGATGACGGCGGGGGTGAGGACGTACTCCATCGCTTCCGCGAGGCCGGTTACGTAGGCACCACTCGGACCCATCGCGGAACGGGCGAACGAGTAGGCACCGCCAGTATGGGGCAGGGCAGGCGCCATTTCGGCGATGCTGAAACACAGGCCGACATACATGACGGTGATGATGGCGGTGGCGATGGCGAGGCCTGCGAAGCCACCGGCGGCGAGCCCGAAGTTCCAGCCGAAGAAGTCGCCGGAGATGACGGCGCCGACACCGAGGGCCCAGAGCGAGCCGACCCGGGCGTGACGTCGCAATCCTCGTTTCTCGAAGTACCCCTCCGGTGCGTTGTCGTATTCAACGCCGCCGCTGCTCGAACCATCGTCTGCCACGAGCCGCATGCTACCTCCGTTCGCGGCCGGGGTGCGGGAAGTTTCGATTGCCGCGAGTCTTGATGGTGGAGGGCACGTCGGGATGTTGAGCCCGGAGCAACGATCGGAATTCGAGACACGGGGCTTCATCCGGATTCCCGATGTCTTCACGCGGTCGGAGGCGGCCACGATGGAAGAGCGGCTCTGGGTTGGCTTGCACCGGAAGCACGGTGTTCGTCGTGAAGACCCCGCCAGCTGGGCGTTGCCAGCTGGCGTCGGCCTTCAGTCGCTGCGCACGCATTCGAGCTTCGATCCGATCGACGGCCCGGCACTCCACGCCGCGCTCGACGGCCTGATCGGGACCGGAAGTTGGAAGCGCCCGAAGCACTGGGGACAGTTGTTGGTTTCCTTTCCCGTGCGGGAGACGGCTCCGCGAACCTGGAAGGCAGGCTGGCACACGGACTTCCCGTATTTCCTGCCCGCGGATCGTTTGCTGGGTGCGCTGGTGTTCTGCTTCATCGGTGAGGTTCCGGCACAGACGGGTGGAACCCTGGTGCTCTCGGGTTCCCATCGGGTGATCGCGAGGTTCCTCGAGCGGAAGCCGCAGCTTCGCAAGGTCAAGATGAAGGTGACCCGCCAGGCGCTCATGAACAGTGATCCGTGGCTGAAGGGGATCCATGGGGAGTTCGACGCGATGAAGTGGCGTGAGGGCCTCGGCGGCGCCGAGCACAGGGTCGGCGAGGTTCCCGTTCGCATCGAAGAACTGACCGGCGAGCCCGGTGACGTCGTGATCGGTCACCCGTGGTTGTTGCACACCGGGGCGCCGAACTTCGGTGACCGGCCGCGTTTCATGCGCGTCCAACGCGTCCGTCACAGGGGCCTGGTCGCGGCTCACCAACCGGCCGATCTCGAGTCGGTAGACTCGTCCGAATGAGGGACTCTGGAACGTTTCGAGCGGGCGTCAGTGCCGTTTCCTTCCCGCTCGAGATCGGTGCGCCGATGATGGGCTACGGGGCGCGAACCGGAACCGCCGAACGAGCCAACGACCCGCTCTACGCCAGGGCGCTCTATCTCTGCTCGGACTCGGACCTGCTGATCGTGGCCTGCGATCTCTGTTTGATGGGGCCCGGCCAGGCGGCCGAGCTGCGCGCACGCCTAGCAAGTGAGACCGGCGTTTCGGCGGAGCGAATTGCGGTTACCTGCATCCACACGCATTCGGGTCCGGACACCGGGCTGATGCAATTCCTGTCCGGGCAACCGCTTCCGGGTCATGTCCCGCCGATCTTCGACGCCGTCGTCGCGGCGGGGGTCCAGGCGTTCCAGGCCGCAGAGCCGGCGCGTCTCTCGATCGGGCATGGGACGGCCAGGATCGGCAGGAATCGCAGAAGGCTCGACGGACCCGTCAACGAGGACATCCTGAGCTTGCGGCTCGATCGTGCCGACGGGGATCCGCTCGCATTGGCGTACACCTACGGGTGTCATCCCACCGCGCTTGGACACGAGAATCTCGCCTACTCGGCAGACTGGGTCGGAGCGGCCAATCGGGCGATCAGCGAGGCACAGCCTGGCGTGACGCCAATCTTCTGGCTGAGCGCGCACTCGGACGTCGATCCGCGCACCCGGGGTTTGCTGGATCTCGCGATTCCGGGCCAGAGCCTCGGCGTGGGCTTCGACGAGGTGGAGCTGCTCGGGCGCGAGGTCGGTATGGCTGCCCTCGAAGCGGCCGGGCGCGCCGAGCCCGTTTCCGAGCCGCGCGTGGGCGCTGCCTCCGCACGGCTTCGAATCCCCGTCCACGCCGAGCTCGAGAGCGAGCGGCGCGAAGCCTTCGAGGCCCTCGACCTGCCTCTCGACGCAGAGGTCAGCACGGGCGAACTCTTCGCGATGGAGCACGCGCGAACCGCCGACTACCCGGTGGACCAGAAGCGTGAGCGACTCGCGCGGGTGCGCCGCTATCTACGCGGTCGCACGGCCCTTCATTTCGTCGGCGGCAGCGAACCCGAGGTCGAAGCCCAGGTCTTGCGGATCGGGCCCGTCTGGCTGCTCGCGTTGCCGGCCGAGCCGACGGTGGATGTCGAAGCCGACTGGCGAGAGCGCATGGGCAAGGAGGCGGCGGTTCTCTCGATCGCCAACGGATGGCTGCGATATCTGCCGCATCCGCGAAACTTCGAGGAGCCGAACGCTCACCATTCCTACGAGGTGCTCATGTCGACGCTGGTTCCCGACGCCGCCGAACGATTGCTCGCCGAAGGCGTCCGCCTGGCGCAGGTACTGCGCTCGTGAGCGCTCGGGTCCACGGGGTTCTGCGCGAGGGCACGCCGGGCAGTCAGGTCAGCGTCAAGGGTTGGCTGCGCACCGCGCGGCATTCCAAGGGGCTCTCGTTTCTGGACGTCTCCGATGGCTCCTGCATGAACGGCTTGCAGGTCGTGGCGCCGCCGGATCTAGCGAACTACGACGACGAGATCCGCCACCTGACCACGGGCTGCGCCATCCACGCGAGCGGCGAGCTGGTGGAATCTCCCGGCAAGGGTCAACGCGTCGAACTTCGCGCCAGCGAGATCGAAGTGATCGGTACGACCGGTGACGACTACGCGCTCCAGAAGAAGCGCCATTCCTTCGAGTTCCTGCGCACGATCGCCCACCTGCGCCCGCGCACGAACACGATCGGGGCGGTCTGGCGCGTGCGAAACGTCGCCGCGCGAGCGATCCATGATTTCTTCCAGGAGCGAGGCTTCGTCTGGCTCCATACCCCCGTTCTCACGGCCGCCGATGCCGAGGGCGCCGGTGAGATGTTCGAGCTGGCGGGTTCGGAGGAGTTCTTCGGACGCACCGCACGCCTGACCGTTTCCGGCCAGCTCGAAGCCGAGATCGGCGCGCTCTCGCACAGCCAAGTCTACAGCTTCGGGCCGACCTTCCGCGCCGAGAATTCCAACACCAGCCGCCATCTCTCGGAGTTCTGGATGGTCGAGCCGGAGATGGCGTTCTGCGATCTCGAAGGCGACGTCGATCTCGCCGAAGCGTTCTTGAAATCCGTGATCGAGGTGATCCTCGCGGAGTGCGCCGACGACATGGCGTTCTTCAACGAACGTATCGAGAAGGGCGTGGTCGAAACCCTCGAGCACATCGTGGCTTCGCCGTTCGAGCGCATGACCTACAGCGAGGCCGTCGAGATCCTCGAGCGTTCGGGACACGCCTTCGAATTCCCGGTGAAATGGGGCATCGATCTCCAGAGCGAGCACGAGCGCTACCTGACGGAAGAGCACGTCAAGCGTCCGGTCGTCCTCACCGACTATCCCGCCGCGATCAAGGCCTTCTACATGTACGCCAACGACGACGAAAAGACGGTGCGCGCGATGGACGTGTTGGTTCCCCGCATCGGCGAGATCATCGGCGGCTCGCAGCGCGAACACCGCGCCGACGTCCTCGAAGCGCGCATGACCGCCCACGGTCTCGATCTCGAGGCCTACTGGTGGTACCTCGAACTGCGCCGCCATGGCACGGTGCCCCACGCGGGCTTCGGCCTCGGCTTCGAGCGCCTTGTCCAGTTCGCTACCGGGATGGCGAACATCCGCGATGTGATTCCGTTTCCGCGGGTTCCGGGGTCTCTGGAGTTCTAGGCCGAGTTCGTCGCTGTGGTTGCTGGTGGATCTTGCCGATAATTCCCGGGCACTGGCGACTTTCACACCGTTAGCTATCTTGCACGGCGTTCCAGTCCCCGCGTGCCCACGCCAGCCCGGAACCTCCTCCCGCCATGACTGCCACGACGCCGACCCAGCGCCGCGAGGCGCAGCGTGCCCAGACGCGTAGCGCCATCCTGAGTGCGACCGAGTCCCTGCTCATCGAGCACGGCGTGGAGGCGTTCTCGATCCGCAAGCTGGTGGCCGCGTGCGGCTACACGGCGCCCACGATCTATCAGCACTTCGGCGACAAGGACGGCTTGATCGACGCCATCGTCGACGAGAGCTTCGAGCATCTGACGCGCCTGTTGCGCCGGATCCCGAACACCGCGGATCCGGCGGAGTTGCTGCGCGCTCGTGCTCGGGCCTACGTCCGATTCAGCCTGCGGCATCCCCAGCACGTTCGGCTACTTTCCGCGCTGCGCGCCCGGCAGCACGCTCCTCCCCGCTCCACGGAGGAGACGAGAGCGCTGCTCGAGAAGCCCTGGCTCGAGCTCTGGGAGGCCGGACGCCTCCGTGCCGGAGACTGGAAGAGCGCAGCCCAGGCCCTCTGGGCCCTCTGTCACGGCATCGTGATGGGCAGGATCGAAGCACCGGACCACGACTGGTCCAAGACGCTGGCCGCGGACGCCATCGACGCACTGCTGCGCGGTCTGGTGATCGACGGCGATGAAGGAAGTTCCCGTGAGTGATTTCTCGAGTTGGATTGGCTGCGGACGTGTCGCCTTGCTGGCAGCACTGATGTTATTCGCGAGCGCCTGCGGTGGCGCCGATGAGGCCGCCGTCATCGAGGCGCCGCCGGTCTTCGTCGCCGACGTCGAATCGCGCGATTTCGAGGAGCGCATCGAGGCCAGTGGCGAGCTCCGGGCGAAGGACCGGGCCGACATTGCCTCGGAGATCGCCGGTGCCGTGACCGAAATCGCCGCCGATGAGGGAGACGCCGTAACCGAGGGTCAGCTACTGCTCGCGGTCGACCCGGAGAAGCGCGATCTAGAGCTGGCGAATGCCCGCGCGCGCCACAGCGAATCCCAGGCGAGCCTCGCCGAGGCGGAGCGCGAGGTCGCACGGTTCCAGAAGCTCCACGCCCAGGGAATCGCCTCGGATGTGAACCTCGATGAGAAGCAGACCGGGCTCGCTCGTGCGCAGGCCCGCCACGCAGCGGCACGGGCCGAACTCGGCGTTGCCGAACGGGCGCTGCGCGACGCGAACGTGCGCGCGCCCTTCGCTGGTTTCGTCGCGCGTCGGGAAGTTTCCCGCGGCGAGTACGTCCAACCGGGAGAGGTGCTGTTCGAGATCGTCTCGCTCGACCCCATCGAGCTCGAGTTCAATGTGGCGGAGCGCGACTCCGCTCGAGTGGCCGTCGGTCAGCATGTGCGCGTCAGCGTCGCGCCCTATCCCGACGAGTTTTTTCGCGGCGACGTGACCGTGATCGCGCCGACCCTGGACGCCCGCACCCGCACCCTGCGTGTGAAGGCGCGCATCGAGAACGCGGACCGGCGTCTGCGCCCGGGCCTTTTCGCGCGCGCCGATCTGGGTGTTGCGCAACGTCGCGGTCTGCTCTGGGTTGCGCAGGAGGCCGTACTGCTGCGCGCCGACGGGCAGATCGTCTGGGTCGTGGATGGTGAGGATCGCGTGCGTCGCGCGTCGGTTCGCACCGGCATCCACCACGAGGGCCGGATCGAAGTGCTCGAGGGCCTCGCCGAAGGTGATCAGGTCGTCGTACGCGGTCACTCGGGTCTGCAGGACGGCGTGCTGGTCTCCCGTCGCAGCAAGGATGGTTCGCCCGATCAGGGCGCGCTGAACGTGGCTTCCGAAGGCGACGAGCCGGTGGAGACGCTCTAGATGGGCTGGATCGATCTGTTCATCGATCGGCCCGTGTTGACCTGGATGGTGACGCTGTCGCTCGTGGTCTTCGGCGTGCTCGGCCTCAACCGCCTCGGCATCGACGCCTACCCCGACATGGAGTTTCCCCAGGTCATGGTGGGCGCTGAACTCGAAGGCGCGACGCCCGAGGTGATGGAAGAGGATGTCACCAACGTCCTCGAGGAGTACCTGAATACGATCGAGGGCGTGAAGCGCATGGAATCGCGTTCGCGCCTCGGCAGGGCCTCCATCGGCATCGAGTTCGTGCTCGGAACCGACGTGAACCGCGCAGCCGAGGACGTTCGGGATCGTGTCAATCGCGCGCGCAGGGAGCTGCCCGACGAGCTCGATCCGCCGATCGTTTCGAAGATGGACATGAGCGGCATGCCGATCATGTTCGTCCCGCTCTTCACCGAACGCACTGCCGTCGAAGCCACCGAGTTCGTCGACGAGTTCGTGAAGCCCAAGGTGGAGACCGTGTCCGGCGTCGCCGGGATCGAAATCTTCGGCGAACTCAATCGTGCCATCCGCATCTGGATCGACGGTGAGGCGCTTCAGGCACGCGGTCTCGCGGCCACCGATGTCATCGCCGCACTGAAGCGCGAGCATGTGGAGCGGCCGGGTGGACTCGTCGAGGGCGGCCACGTCGAGTACACGGTCAGGACCGACGCCGAGTACCGGACCATCGAAGAACTCGCGGCGATGGTGATCGCCTACGAGAACGGCGCGCCGATTCGCCTCGGTGACGTGGCGCGGGTCGAGGACGGTGCCGAAGACCAGCGCTATTACAGCCGCTTCGATGGCCGGCCGGGCGTCGGTGTCGGTGTGACGAAATCCACCGATGGCAACGCAGTGGCCGTGACAGGCGAAGTGAAGGACCGGCTCGATGCCATCGCGCCGCTCATGCCCGACGACATGAAGTTCAAGGGTCGCGAGGGCATGATGGACTTCACGATCTCGATCCGCGAAGCCGTCTCCGAGGCGTATTTCAGTCTCTGGTTCGGCGCGCTCCTCGCCACGCTCACGGTCTTCATCTTCCTGCGTCGCTTCAGACCGACCCTGGTGGTCGCGCTCGCGATTCCGCTCTCGCTCGTGACGACCTTCGGCGCAATGTGGGTCCTCGATTACACGCTCAACACGATGACGATCCTGGCGCTGACGCTGGCGGTCGGCGTGGTGATCGACGATGCCATCGTCGTGCTCGAAAACATCGAGCGGCACCGCGATCGTGGCGAAGAGCCGCGGGAGGCGGCTTCGAAAGGCGCCAAGGAGATCGCCTTCGCAGCGACGGCGGCCACGGTTTCGATCGCCGTGGTCTTCCTGCCGGTCGTTTTCGCTGACGGACTCGTCAGCAGCTTCCTTGGTGCGTTCGGCGCAACCGTGGCGGCCGCGGTCATGGTCTCGCTGGTCGTCGCGCTCACACTGACCCCGATGTTGGCCGCCAGGATTCCGGCACCGGAAGAGCGTTCGGAAGATTCCATCTACCGCGTCTTCGATCGCTGGATCGAAGGCCTGGAGTCCGGCTACCGGAGCGTTCTCGTCTGGTCGGTCCAGCACCGAGCTTTTACCCTGGTCGTCGCCGGGGTCGCGTTCGTCGCCGGCATCTTCATGGCCGGTGGTCTTGGTACCGAGTTCTTCCCGTCAGGCGACGAGGGCCGCTTCTACATCAAGATGGAGACAGCGCCGGGAACCAGCCCCGAAGGCACGCTCGAGATCTTGAAGCAGAACGAAGCCTGGGTGCTGGCGCAGCCGGAGGTCACGGCCATCTACGCCGCGGCAGGTTATGCGGGCTCGTCGAGCGGCGGCGAAGACCCCGCCCGCGGCATGTTGATGGTCATGCTCGCTTCGAAGGACGATCGCGAGCGAACCTCCAAGGAAATCATTGCCGCGGCACGTGAGTACATGAGCGCGATCCCGGGACAGAAGCTGGTGATCAGCGACATGTCCGGCTTCTCGTCGGGCTCGGACAGCTCGGAGTTCGAGGTCGAGATTCGCGGCAACCTCGATCTCGCCGAACTCGACGCGATGGCGGATGAACTGCTGGTCGCGCTCGAAAGCGCCGGTGGTTATGTCGACCTCGACAAGAGCCTGAAGCTCGGGCGCCCAGAGCTTCGTGTGATCCCCGATCGCGAGAAGGCCGCTGCCCTCGGCGTCGATGCCGATCAGCTCTCGTCGACGGTGCGGGCCATGATCGGTGGCCTCGACGTCGGCACCTTCAAGGAAGGTGGCAACCGCTACGACATCCGCATGCGGCTCGATCGCGGCGACCGCGACGATCCTTCGGAGATCCTCGATCTCTACGCTCGCACGCGCACCGGAGAAGTCGTCGAACTCCGCAACCTGGTAACGATCGAGAAGGTCGCGGCACCTTCGACGATCACGCGCGTCGACCGTCAGCGCGCCGTCCGTGTCTCGGCGAACCTGATCGGCAAGGATCCGGGCACCGCCCTGGAAGAAACCCTCGCGATCGGCGCCAGCATCCTGCCGGATACCGTATCTCTGGTCCCGGCGGGCGGGACCGAGGAGATGATGAAGAGCTTCGATCAGCTGGTCTTCATGCAGGGCCTCTCGATTCTGTTGATCTACATGATCCTGGCGGCCCAGTTCGAGAGCTTCGTGCACCCGTTCACGGTGATGTTGGCGTTACCGCTGGCGATGGTCGGCGCCTTCGGGGGCCTCGCTCTCGGTGGTATGACGCTCAACATCTTCAGCATGATCGGGATCATCCTGTTGTTCGGCCTGGCGACGAAGAATTCGATCCTGCTGGTCGACTACACCAATCAGCTGCGTCGCGAAGGGCTCGACAAGATCGCAGCGGTCACCTCGGCGGCCCCGGTGCGGATGCGCCCGGTGCTGATGACGGCGCTGTCGATGATCTTCGGCGTGGCTCCCGCCGCGCTCGGGATCGGCCCCGGTTCCGAGAGCCGCGCACCGATGGCCGTGGCCGCCGGCGCCGGGATGATCTCCTCGACAGCGCTCACGCTGCTGGTGGTCCCGGTCTTCTACCTCGTCCTCGACGATGGCGTGGACTGGCTGCGTTCCGTCTTCAAACGCGGCCCAGGCCCCGAGCCGCACCCCGTCGCAGACACAGGAGCCGCCTGAAGAGCGGGGACGGACTCCTCAAGTTTCAACTCTGCAAGTTTCCCCACTGGGAAACTTGCAGAGTTGAAACTTGAGGAGTCCGTCCCCGCTCAGGCGATCCTGCTCGGGGGGTTGCTATTGTGTTGCGCCCCTTTCAGCTGGAGTCCCCAGTCCCATGCGCAACCCCCGAAACTTCGCGAAGCCCCTGGCCATTGGTGCCCCCGAGCCGTGGAACGACATTCCGGTACGGCCGGGGCGGATGATCCACTTCTTCGATCCCTCCAACGAGCGGATGGCGGTGAAGGTTCCGGACATCGCCAAGAAAGTGGACATCCTGCTCGGCAACCTCGAGGACGCCATCGAGGTCAAGAACAAGCAGGCTGCGCGCGAGGGCTTCTGCCGGATCGCGAGCGAGAACGATTTCGGGCAGACCCAGCTCTGGACCCGGGTGAACAGCCTCGACAGCCCCTGGTTCCTCGACGACGTCACCACGATCCTGGGCGCCGCCGGCGACAAGCTCGACGTGATCATGGTTCCCAAGGTCGAAGGCCCCTGGGACATCCATTTCGTCGATCAGCTACTCGCGCAGCTCGAAGCCAAGCACCAGCTCAAGAAGCCGATCCTGATCCACGCGATCCTCGAGACGGCACTCGGCGTCGCGAACGTGGAGGAAATCGCTTCCGCCTCACCGCGCATGCAGGGCCTCTCGCTGGGCCCGGCAGATCTCGCGGCTTCCCGCCGTATGAAGACCACGCGCGTGGGCGGTGGCCACCCCGGTTACCTCGTGCGCGAGGATCCGAATCCGTCCGACGAGAACGCGCCGCGCGCGAAGGCGCAGCAGGACCTCTGGCACTACACCCTGGCCCGCATGGTCGATGCCTGTGTCAGCGCCGGCATCCTGCCCTTCTACGGCCCCTTTGGCGACATCGGCGACTCGATCGCCTGCGAGGACCAGTTCCGCAACGCCTTTCTGCTCGGCTGCGTCGGCGCCTGGTCGCTCCATCCGAAGCAGATAGACATCGCACGCAACGTGTTCAGCCCGCCGGTGGACGAAGTGAAGTGGGCCATGCGCGTCATCGAGGAAATGGGCGACGGCTCTGGCACCGTGATGATCGACGGCAAGATGCAGGACGACGCCACAGTGAAGCAGTGCCGCGTAATGGTCGGCCTCGCCGGCCTGATCGCCGAGCGCGATCCCGAGATGAAGGACGCCTACGGGCTCTAGCCGGCCATTCCGGGCACGCTCAAGCGGGGCTCGCGGCATGCCGATCCGAGTCCTATGCGCGAACCCGCCTGCCCGATCTGCGACGCCGACGTCCCCATGAGCGGTGATGAGCAGCCCGGCGAGGAAATGCACTGCGCCTACTGTCGCTCGCCGATCAAGATCAAGGCGGGCGACGATGATGACGTCGAGCTCGAAGAAGACTTCTAGCAGGTTGCGGAAGAACCCCGGACCGAGCCCGGTGCGCAGATTTTCGGTCCAATCAAGGCGCGGAGCCGCCGCTGGGGCGAGCCCCAGCAAGGCTTCGCAACGCAGAGTGGGCCGGAAAGATGCGTACCCGGCGACG
>JAJDAP010000137.1 GCA_029261795.1 Deltaproteobacteria bacterium | reverse complement strand
CGGAATGCACTGCGGTACGTGCTGATGAACGCCAGGCGGCACATGAAGCGGCCGCCCAGCATCGTGCGCATCGATCCGGCCTCTTCCGGTCGATGGTTCGGGGGCTGGAAGCGGTCGGCGCGCGATCTCGTGATCGCGGCAAGAGGAAGACCAGGAACGCGGGCCGTCGCATTCACCCACACCTGGCTCCTCAACGAGGGCTGGAAGAGAGCCGGTCCGCTCCTGGACCCCGCTGCCGCTCCGGGCTGAACCGTCCCCGCGGCCCCGGCCGGCATCCCCTCGCGCAGGCACCGCTATTCCGCACATCCTCGACCCAAGAAGACCGCTCACGAGAGCAACCTGCGAGCCCCCCTCAAGACCTTCCGGCACCACGCGATGGCCGGGAGGATCTCTCCTTGGCCCCGCCGCCGGTCTGGGGGCGGGGAACTGTCCCGAAGGGTCGAGCGCAACCCCTGGAAGCTCACCCTCTTTCCACGCACTGTCGTTGTGAGATGGCGTGTGCGCGGGTTCCCTAGCCCTCGCTACGATCGGGCCGTTGGAAGGAATCCAGGCGATACTCCGCCGGATGAACGGAACGATGGATACCCGCCTCGAATGTCTCCGGTTCGTCCTGCGCGGAGCGATCCTGCGCCAATCACTCGGAGTGATGGGGGTCGTCGGAACGCTCCTGAACGTCATCAACCAGGGAGACGTCTGGCTGCGAGGGGAGGCACTGGATCTCCCGAAGATCCTGCTGACCTTCGCCGTGCCGTTCTGCGTTGCGACCTTCGGCGCTTGGTCTGCGCTGGTTTCGCAGCTGCCGGAGGAGCCGAACCGCTAGCGTTCGAGTGAGTTGGGGAGCAATCCGATCGGCGACGACCAGGCGCGCTCCTGGATCGTCGGCGGCAGGTCAGCCCGGCGTTCGACTTCCTCGCGCAAGGCATCCCAGGTCGACCAGCGGCAGACCGGGTTCTCCAGCACGCGGGCGTAGTAGAAGGCCGGTTCGGTTGCGTCGAAGTCCGGATCCTCCCACAACACGCTCAGTTGCGGCGCGCCGCTTCCCGGCGCGGTCGAGCAATCCGTCAGGTCGACGCTTGCGCCGTTGTCGGCACAGCGGTGGCTCTCCGGGTCCGGTTCGCCCTGCGAGCACGCGACGTCGTACACCTGTTCGTGGGTCTCGTCTTCAGCTACCCAGCCCTTGATGATCTGGAGGCGCTGCAAGGGCGCGCCCTTCGCGTCAGCCAGTGCCCATGCGACGAACTGCGGTGCCGCCTCCGGACGCGCTTCGAGATCGCTTCCCATCGGCACGCCACCGGCGTAGGCCTGGGCGAGGGCGCCCGGTTCCTCCAGCAACCGGGCGTCGAGCCCGTGGCCGGCGAAGAAGCGCAGGCGGATGCGCGTGCCGGAGGTCGCGAAGGTCTCCTTGCGACGAAACGCATCGTAGATGGCCTCCCTCGTATTCTCTTCGGCCCAGACTCCCGCCAGGCCCGAGGCGCCATAGGTCGAGGTGGCCGCGCGCAGGTAACTGCGGCCTTCGACTTCCTGAACCAGGTCGGGTTGGATCAGACTGCCCAACGTCGCTTGGATCCAGGGCATCGGGACCGAGCCGCGAAGGTCGGGGGTCGCGTCGAGCAACCCGACCTTGGAGAAGAAATTGCTCTCGTCGTCCGAGATGGCGCCGGTGTGGGTATCGCTGGCAGCGACCACGCCGAAGTCGTACGGATTCGTGATGCCCTGGCTCTCGAGCTTCAGCCCGCGTAGCAGGGCGTCGCGGACATAACTTCCCGGCGGGTCGCTCGGGAGCATCGTCGCCACCCGGTACGGCATGATCTCGAAGTCGGCCCACTCGTCGTTCGGTGAGAGCGAAGGATGTGTCTCGGAAGTCCCCTTGACCTGGCTGATCTCGACCAGCGGCTCGTTGCGGATTCGCTGCTGCGCGTAGGCGTCATCCAGCGGGTCTCCGGCCCAATCCACGAGCTTGAACATCTGGCCGTTCGAGCCGTTGGAGTTGTGCGGGATCGCGAGGCTTTCGACGCCTTGCTCGCGGAGCGCATCCATCCAATCCCAGAGTCCCTCGGGGTTCTGGGAATGGAAGCGTGAGAACGGTACGTCCGGCAGCTTGTCCGTATCGCGGAAGATCACGTTGCGGTGGAGGTTCCCCCGGTCGTCGCTCGACGAGGTGTACTCGTAGGCTGCGAAGGTGGTGAAGCGGCCGGGATCGTTGAACAGATCCGCTGCGTCGATGGTGTCGCGCCAGGCACTGCGAGAGATCTCGAGCACGCTCTCGGCGTCGATCTCGCCGCCGCGGATAGCGGCGACCATGTCCGGAATGAAGGTGCCGAAGGTGCGCAAGCGGCGCAGCAGGTCGAGGGTGCCATCGTTGCCCGGAGCGTTGAGATCATGGAGCGGCTCGGACAAGGCGTGCTTCGAGAATTCGGTCGAGGTATCCGCGGCGGTCTTGACGACACCGAGGAACATCGCGTGGTCGGTCACCGCGTAGAAGTCGAGCGGCTCGCGCAATTGAACGTCGAAGCCGCCGGGGTGGCGCAGTGCTTCGCCCCGCGCATAACGATAGGCGTCGGAAGGTGTCGCGACGGTTCCGAACGCGAAGGCGTCGAACGAGTAGGTGGTGTGCACGTGGAGATCGCCGAAGTAGGCGTTGCGCTCCGGCGGTGTCGGCGCCCGCCGCTCGAAGACTTCGGTGCTGGTCTCGAAGACCGGCGGTCCACCGCGCCGGAACGGGCTCGGATCGGTCACGTTCGGGACATCCTCGGAACACCCGGCGAATGACAGCAGCAGTGCGAGGGCGAAAGATCCGATCCGGAAGTGAGTCATTCGGTGCTCCTCGGCCGAGTCGGCCAAAGCCAATGTAGGGCGTTCAGCTACCGGCCGACATGCGCGGTGGAGAGATTCCGGTACGGGCAGGGGGACATGAACGGCCGTGCCCCGAATGACGCTTCGGGGCATGCGGGCTGCCCTACATTCTTCGGAGCCCCAGTCGAGGAGTTCGCCATGTTCCGATTCATCCCCACCTTCGTCGCCGGCGTGGCATCCTGCTGTTTGGCACTGCCCGGTTGGGCCGACACGGAGCATGAGATCTCCTGGCGCAGTATCGGCGCTTCGGTGCACACCTCCGTGAACCTCGATGGCACTGGGTCCCCGGCAAGCTTCATGGTCGCCGATGGTGATGGCACGTTCGGCCCGGCGTCGGTGCAGGGGATGACCGAGCCGGCTCGAGTGCCGATCGAAAAATGCCCGGCGGGTACGGCCATGGAGTTCCACATGATCGCGGGGACGATGGTGCGAACCTTCCACGACACGCTCGAACAGCTCTTCATCGAGAGTACGTCCGGGCTCGCCTGCATCTACGAGGACGGGCGCGTTACTTCGGAGAGCGCGGCGAAGATCGTCGGCGGAACCGGACGTTTCGCTGGCGCGACGGGAACCGTTGCCACCCGCACACTCCCGCAGACGGTGAGCTTCCCGGCCTGGAAGGGCGAGTTCAACAACATCGTCAACGTCAGCGAGGGTTCGATCACACTACGAGACGCTCCACCGAACGGTGACTGAGTCTGGCGCTGGCCCTGGCGGCCGCTCGCCGGCAACGGACCGACCTGGCCGAACTCGTCCTCGTCGGACGGCCGCGGACTAGCCCATCTTCATTTCGAAGAAGCACAGCTTGTTGCCGTCGAGATCTCGAACGTAGGCGCCGTAGAACACGGGCATTCGCTCACCGGGGGGACCCTCGTCCGTCGCCCCGAGTTCGATCGCCTTGGCGTAGAGCCTGTCGACACCGGCCCGGTCGCCGCCCGGGATCGCCACCATGTTGCCGTTGCCACATTCGTGGGGTTCTTCGTTGTACGGGATGCAGAGCGCGAGCATCGCCTGGTCCATGGAGGTGCCGTAGAACTTGATGCGGTCCATGCCGAACAGCTGGGAGGCGCCAACCTCGCCGAGCAGCGCATCGTAGAACGTCGTGGCGCGGTCCATGTCCTTGGTCCCGATGGTGGTGTAGCCGAGCATTCGCGATCTCCTCGTGGGTGGGGTAGGCGCGCACACGATACGCGAATTCCAGAATTCGGGCTCCCAGCCCAAGTGCCTGGAATTGTGAGGCTTTCTGTGCGATGGATTGGTAGGATTCCCAGCGCGACGCCGGCTGCGTCGCGCGGACCCGAGATGGATTGGATGCTGTACCGATGAGTGGTGATTCCGAGCTCGACCTGAAGAGCATTCGCGACATGCTGGGGCTCGGCGAGCCCGAGGTGGAGGAGCCGACGCCGTTCGCGCTGAGCGTGGCGGCGGCCCTGACCAATGCGTTGGCCAGCATGCGCGCCGACGGGATCATCGAGGTGGAAGACGCCAACGCCGATGCGCTGGCCAACGAGATCATCAACGTTGCCCTGGAGTCGGCGTCCTTGAAGAAGCTCCCGCTTCGCCTGGTCAAGACCCTGATCCGCAGCGAGTTCGTCGAAGAGGTCTACGGCACGGACGAAGAGGTCTCGAGCAAGTTGCGGCCGTTCCTCGACGGGATCTAGCCCTCGCGTCCTACGCCGCGCCGTCTCCGGCAAGAACCAGTCCGTACAGGTCGGCGTCGTCCTCTTCGTTGCCCGTGAGCGATTCGTAGCGGCCTGCGACGACGAGCCCGGCCTGTCGGAACTTCGCGTCGAGTTCCGTTTCGCTGTAGGCCTGGGTGCTCTGGGCATAGATGTCGGCTGCTGAATTCTCGCGGAAGACGAAGTAGCGCTCGGTCGTCGCCGAGTGTTCCGGATGCCAGCAGCTCTCCCGAAGTGCCAGGTGGGGCCCGTCCGAGAAGAGACCGGACTCGTGAACGGACCAGTGGGGCGGCTCTTCCCCGAGCGCCTCGACGTAGGACGCCGCATGGAGCTCGAGAATCACCTTTCCACCCGGTGCCAAAGCCGCCTGGATCCTCGTGGCCAACGCGTCCGCCTCGTTGGGCGCGAACGTGTTGAACTCGCCGAACCACATCATGATGGCGTCGAAGCCGCTGCCGAGGTCGGCCTCACGGAGATCGGCGAGGGCGTATTCGCAGGCGTCTCCGGCTGCCGAAGCCTGGGCCTTGGCGTAGGCGATCGAGGCCGGAGAGAAATCGAGGCCGATACAGCGATGGCCCCGCTGAGCGAGCCGGCTCGTATACAGCCCGGGTCCGCAGCCGAGGTCGAGAACGCGGCCCGTTCGGCCCTCCAGCACGGCGTGATGCAACCAGGCGACCTGGCGATCGATGATCTCGAAGCGACGGCTGGCGCGATCATGCAACTGGCTCAAGTGCTCGGCCAGCATCCGCTGGCTGAAGCCGGGTTCATTCCAGGGGATTCGCGAGCCGGGCGCGAATGGCACGACCGGTTCGCGGTGGAGCAGGGCATCGAGATTCACCCGAGAATCGTAACCGGGCCGTCACTGGTTGGCTGCGCGGGTTCGGCCGTTCGCGCGCGTCAGGTCGAGTCGCGCGGGCCCGGCGAGCGCGGCCGACGGCGCCGCCGCCGCGCCGGCCGGTCTTCGCCATGGCTCGGCTGGCCGGACTTGCTGCCGCCGACGCTCCCCTTTTCGCCATCACGGTCGGGTCTCGGTCTCGCCGGTCGGCGGGAGCCCGACGTTCGATTCGTCGCGCTTCCCGAATCTGTGCTGGTGGTCGCTGCCTTGCTTCGCGACCGGCCACCGCGCCCGCGGCGTCGGCGCTTCGTGGCTTCTGCCCCCGGGGCTTCGGCGACGGACTTCTCGCCCTGGTCCCGATTCCGAGCGGGCTGCGGCGCAGGGTTGTTGGCCTCGGCTGCGGCGTTCGGCTTGCGGCGCCGGCGATTGCGTCGCTTCTTCGGCGCCGCGTCGTCGGCCGCCGAAGGCTTCAGCGAAGCAGGTTTCGCGCGTTTCGTGTCCGCGGCGCGTCCCCCGCGCGCGGCGGCCCGCTTCTTCGGTGCGGGCCCGGCGCCGTTGGTGAAATCGACCACCACCCGCTGAGGCCGGCGCGCAACCAGGGGACGGTCTTCGCCGCGCTCGTCGCGGCGTTCCCGTTCCTCGGCATTGGCGTCCTCGATCAGGGCCAGCACCTCGTCGGTGTTGGCCTTGCCTTCGGGCGCGCGGAAGTTCCCACCGAGCGTCGTGTCGGGCTCCAGGCGATTGGCCTCGTAGAGTGACCACATCTCCTGGGCGTAGGGCCGGCGCACATGTTCGGGCCTGTGACGCTCGAGGAATCGATGCAGATTGTCGACGTCTCGCGTCAGCAGCTTTCGCGCGTTCTGATTGCTTGCGGGATCGACGGCCTGGGGAAAATCGATGAACACGGGGCCGTCTGCGCCCATCAGCACATTGAAATCGGATAGGTCGCCGTGGATCACGCCGGCGCATAACATGCGGACGGTGTCGCGGATCAGCCCCTGGTAGATCTCGCTCGCTTCGGAGGGGCTGAAGGTCAGGTCTCCGAGGCGCGGGGCCGGGTCTCCGTCGGCGTCCTTGACGAGTTCCATCACCAGCACGCCGTCCACGAAGTTGATCGCCTCGGGCACACGCACGCCCGCCCTTCGGGCTCTCGAGATCATCTCGACCTCAGCGTTGCGCCAGGCGGCCTCGTCCTGCTTGCGTCCGTGCTGGGTCCGCTTGTTGACGGCGCGTTGGTCCCGCGAATTGCGCATCCGGCGCCCCTCGGTGTACTCGGACCGGTGCTTGAACGTGCGCTGGGTGGCTTCCTTGTAGACCTTGGCCACGCATTCCTCGCCGTCTGCGAGGACCACATAGATCTGGGCCTCCTTGCCACTCATCAGCGGCCGGAGCACTTCCTGGATGATCCCGTATTCGACGAGGCTCTCGAGACTCTCGGGCGTCTTCATGCGGGCGGGGTATCGCCTTTCACAGCGGGATCGTAACGGCGCGTGCTGGCTTCGCCTGCCCGGGATGACCCCCGGCCAGGGATCCGCCGGATCAGACCGCGTGGACCGGCATGTGGTGGATCGCGGAGACGTGAAGGTTGGCCACGCGTTCGGGGGGACCCGCAGACACGAACCAGGGCAGGAGCGGAATCAGGGCGCGGAGCGCGGCGCGAAGCTCGAAGCGGGCCAGGTTGGCGCCCAGGCAGAAGTGCGCGCCGAAACCGCCAAATGCTAGGTGGTGGTTCGGCTTCCGCGTGATGTCGAAGCGGTAGGGATCCTCGAAGACGGCTTCGTCCCGGTTGGCCGACGGGTACCACATGCCGACATCCTCGCCGGCGCGGATCTTCACACCGGAAAGCTCGAAATCAGCGGTCGCAGTCCGCGCAAACTGGAGCACCGGCGAGGTCCATCGCAGGATTTCTTCCGCGGCCGATACGACCAGCTCCGGATGGGCGCACAGGAGATCGCGTTGGTCGGGATGCTCGAGCAGGGCCGAGACGCCGCCGCTCAGCGCGTTCTGGGTGGTCTCGTTTCCTGCGGCGAGGATCACGAACAGGAAACCCTGGATCTGTTGTTCGCTCAAGGGTTTGCCGTCCACCTGGCCGTGGACGATCAGGCTCGAAAGATCATCCGTTGGCCCCAGCGCCTGGCGGTCCCGGGTCAGGCGCACCATGTATTCGGTCATTTCGCCGTAGGCGCGGGTGGCGGCTTCGTTTCGACTCTCGTCGGGTCGCACGAACTCCGGCTCGGGCGCGCCCATCATCACATTGGTGAGCCGCTTCAATCGCATCCAGTCGCCCGGCGGCAGGCCCATCATCTCGCCGATCGCGGCAAGCGGGAGTTTCTGGGCGAAGCCGCGCACGAAGTCGCAGGTTTCCCCGCTGCCACGCACCTCTTCGAGCTCGTCGGCGAACTCGGCCGCGAACTGGCGCGACAGCTCATCGAAGTGGCCCTCGAGTTTCCGGAGCGCGGCCGGCGTGAAGCGGCGCGCCGGAATGATCCGAAAATTCCGGTGCTTCGGGTCGTCCATGAAGATGAAGTCCGGCGGTTCGTCGACGTCCCAACCCTCGGCTTCCGCACGCAGCCGTTGGGATAGCGCCTGGCGCTCGTCATTCTCGCGACTCTGGAGCCGGAGCCGTCTGCTGTTCACGAAGACGTCGGCCCGTCGCGAGATCTCGAGCACGTCGGCGTGGCGGGTGATCGACCAGAACGGCGCGATCTCATCGCGCTCGTACCAGTAGACCGGGGCCTCCCGGCGGAACTGGTCCCACGCCTGCCAGGGGTAACCGTGCTCCACGTAGCGATGCGTACTGTGGAGGTCGAGCCTGTGGAGGCCGGGATCCGACATGCGGTGACGGTATCACGGAGCTGGCGCGGCTTCCGAACGATTGAAGAAGCCATGGGCCTCGCCCGGGTAGACCACGTAATCGACCTCGTCGAATCGGTCCCGCAGATGGGCGGCGTCGGACTCGGCCCAGGAAGCCGCGGTCTGGAACCAACGGGTGGGCGGGTCGAGCGCAAGGGCTAGATCAGGCCGTCGTAGGAGCCGCCGTCCAGCTGGAGATTCTGGCCGGAGATGTAGCCGGCCTGGGCGCTGCACAAGAACGCACAGGCGTCGCCGAATTCGCCGGGCAAGCCGAGGCGGCCCGCTGCGATGGAGGCCACCTGTTGCGCGCGCGCTTCCTCGAACGAAACACCCTGGAGTTTCGACACCATGTTGGCCATCTGGATCTGGCGGTCGGTATCGATGCGCTCGGGCAGCAGGTTGTTGATGGTCACGTTGTGAGCGACGGCCTCTTTCGAGATCGACTTGCAAAGGGCGGTCAGGCCGCTGCGCGCCGTGGTCGACAGCGCCATCGGTGCCATCGGCGTCTTGACCATGGCGGACGTGATGTTGATGATCCGCCCGAAGCCCCGCGCCTTCATGCCCGGTAGTAGCGCTCGAATCATCATGGCAGGGGCGAGCAGGTTCGCTTCGAGTGCCGCGAGCCAGGTCGCGTGGTCCCAGTCCTCGAAGCGCCCGGGCGGCGGGCCGGCGTTGTTGTTCACCAGGATGTCAGCATCCGGGCAGGCTGCAGCGAGTTCTTCGCGTTGTTCCTGGATGTTCAGGTCCGCAACGACCGCCGAGACCGGAGCGCCGGTTTCGGCTCGGATCTCGTCCGCGGTCTTGGCGAGTCGCTCCGGCTCCCGCCCGTTGAGGACGAGGGCGACGCCTTCGCGTGCCAGGGATGTGGCGCAGGCTCGGCCCAGGCCCCGGCTCGACGCGCACACGATGGCCTTCCTCCCGCGCAGGCCGAGATCCATACGGGATGCCTTTCGACACACATTCGCTCGCGGCGAAGGAGCGGAATTTCGCTCGCGGGAGGGGATAGCACCTGTCCCGGGCTCGAAGCGAGCAGGAAGGCGCTCTAGCCTCAGGCCAGCACACGGAGGGGGCGGGCAGTGAGTGGAAGCGGAAACCCGCGCCGCCGGGTCGCGGCCGCTATTTCGATCCTCGCCCTCGTCGGCTGCAGCGACGTCTCCGATGCGCCGGTGGACGAGCTGCCCGTGACGATCGCCATCGATCGCGACTCGCGCCACCAGACCCTGCTCGGACTCGGCGCCTTCGGTGGCCAGCGGCCGCCCTGGGGTCGCGGTGCGGTGAGTTCTCCCGCGTTCGTCGCCCGCGTCGTCAACGATCTCGGGCTCAGCCTGCTTCGCGTCGAAGTCCCTGGCTCGCTCGAGCCGACGAACGACGACGACGATCCCGATTCGACGAACCTGCCGGGTTTCAACCTGCATGCACCGGTGCCAGACGCGCACGATTCGCTCGGAACACACCTCGAGTACCTGCGCGCCATGCGCGCCGCTGGCGTCGAGACCTTCATCGGTTCGGTCTGGAGTCCGCCACGCTGGATGAAGCACAACCTTGCGAATGGAAACGGGACGCGGCACAACACGGCGCCCGCGTACACCCGGGAACCGGGACCGGGATCGAACCAGTTGCGGCGGGAGCACTTCGTCGAGTTCGCCGAGTTCTGCGTGGCCTACATACGATTGCTCGAGCGCGAGACCGGGATCGTCCTCGCAGCGCTCAGTCTGCAGAACGAGCCGCGCTTCTCTCAGTGGTATGTATCGGCTGTCTACGACGGCGAGGCGCTGCGGGCGTTGGTGCGCGTCGTTGGCGAGCGCTTCGAGCGAGAGGGAATCCCAACGCGGATCTTCTTGCCGGAAGACACCGGCAGCCTCGATGCTATTCAGGCGTTGGCCCAGCCCACTCTCCAAGACCCGAAGGCGCGCACACACGTCGGGGCCCTGGCCGTGCACGGCTATGCTGTCGACGGCACGACGCCCGCCCCTGGCGACCTGGCGCCTTGGCTGGCGCTTGCCGCCTGGGCGGAGGACAACCAGCTTCCCTTGTGGATGACCGAGGCATCCGGCTTCGAGCGCAGCTGGCGCGGAGCCATGCGGCTCGCGACCAGCATCCAGAGCGCACTCCGGTTCGGCAATGCCAGCGCCTGGGCGTACTACAAGCTCGGCGAAACGGCCCTCGCCCAGGACGCCTTGATCCATCGCGAAGAGGCCGAACCCTCACCGCTCTATCACGCGGCACGGCACTTCTACCGCTATCTCCGGCCCGGTGCGGTGCGCGTCGGCAGCCTCAGCTCGGATCCGGGCCTGCGCGTCGTCGCATTCGACGGCTCGGACGGAAAGCTCGTGCTCGTGCTGGTGAACAACGGTCCGGCAGCCCGCACGGCTCGGTTCTCGGGTGCCGATCTGCCGGATCATTTCGAGCGCTACGAGAGCACTGACGGGGCTCGGGGCTTGCGGCTCGGCGATCTGGAGATCGGCAAGGGAGCGAGGCTCCCGGCCAGGAGCCTGACGACGCTTGTGGCCACGCAACGGCTCGGAGGTAGACTCCACCCGGATGATGAAGAAGCTCCTCGCGCGAATCTGGCTCGCCGTCACGGGCTGGAGCGTCGAGGCGGAACGCCCGGCCGGTGAACGATTCGTCCTGCTTGCGGCCCCGCATACTTCGAACTGGGACTTGCCCTTCATGCTTGCGGCCGCCTGGTCGATCGAACTCAAGCCTGCCTGGATCGGGAAGCACACGCTCTTCGGGCCCTGGACGGGTTGGCTCTTCCGCTTCCTCGGTGGCATTCCCGTTGACCGTCGCAGCCGCAACGATGCCGTCGAACAGATCGTTCGACAGTTCGAGGCGCGCTCGCAACTCCATCTCGTGATCGCGCCCGAGGGCACTCGGCGTCGCGCCGAGCACTGGAGGAGCGGCTTCTACTGGATGGCGCACAAGGCCGGTGTCCAGATCGCACCCGGGTTCCTGGACTACCAACGAAAAGTGGCAGGCGTTGGCAGCGCGTTCGAGACCACGGGCGATCCGGTCGCAGACATGGATCGGTTGCGCGCGTTCTATCAGGGGCTCAGCGGGCGGCACCCGGCAGCCTTTGGGCCGATCCTGCTGCGGGAAGAGACGGCGATATAGCCTGACAGTTGGCTCTGCCGGGTAGTGGTTAGTTCCCCACCAGGGTCGGTTGGCCGGGCTGGCCAAGGGGAACTGGACGGAAGCCCTCATTCGAGAATGCGCTTTCGCGGCCGGTGGAGTCGTAGGCCGTGATCGCGATGTACACGGCCGCGTTATTGGACACGTTCAGGGCGTGTGCGAACACGGAGCCGCTCACGGGAAGGCCGACATCGATGGTCTGGCTGTAGTTTCCCGACGACGGTCCGACGTGCACCTTGAAACCGGCGACAGAGTTCGGCGCCGGATGTTGCCAGCGCACATTCTCGGTGCGGGCGAAGGCGGGGCTGCTGCTCAGGGCCAGGAGCCCTGCAGCAACAAGGATCCTGGCGAGGTGGCTGCGCGAGATTCGCATCGTCGTTCCTTCTTTCGAGCCGGAAATTCGAGCCGTGGCACCAAGAACTTTCGGGAATCCAGCCGCGCGGGCACGTGACCTGCGTCACCGGACGGTCTTTCTTGTGCCGGCAACCCACCGGCAAATCGGATCGAGCGCCCCGATGGATCCTATCGCCCGCCGAGGCTCCAGCAACGCCGCCGCCTTCCGGGCGGCTGTCATGGATCCGCTCGGCGACCACCTGGCCCATCTTCCTCGCAACCCTCGGAGACGTTGATAGAGTTGCGGACTGGTCGCGGGGGGTTGGGGGAGCTTCGGAATGACGGGCGCTCAGCACGAAGCAGGAGCGAGCAAGCGGGTCCTGGCTGGCCTGATGCTCGTGGCCGTTGCTGTCCGTAGCTGGCGTTGGGGCCACACCGATGTCATTTTCGCTGACGGACCCCGGTTTCTCGAGATCGCTCAGGCCGCAGGGGCCGGAGAGTGGGGTCTGGTCTTCGCGGACGACTTCCATCCCCTGTATCCGCTCCTGATCGCTCTGGTGCAGCCTTTGGTAGGCGATTGGGAGCTTGCGGCGGCGTTGGTCTCGATCGCGAGCGCTGCGCTCACGGTCTACTTCCTTCACGAACTCGTCCGTTTGGCCTTCGGCGCAACGCCTGCCTGGATCGCTTGCGCCATGTTCGCGGTCCACCCGACCGCGGTCGATTTCTCCTCGGATGTCCAGAGTGAAGGGCTCTACCTGGCCGGGTTCATCGGCGCCCTCTACTGCGGCTGGCGTATGCTCGACGAACGCTCGGGCCGTTGGGCGCTCGGCTGTGGCTGCCTCGCCGGCATCTCCTACCTCGTCCGGCCCGAAGGAGTCGGAGTCGCCGGGATCATTGGCGTGGTGGCGATGCTGGAGACGATCCGGGGCGCGCTTCCGTTCCGTCGGCTGGCAACGCTAGGCGGTGGGATCGCCCTCGGCGTCATTCTCGCAGCGGCCCCCTACGTGTGGGTGCTGTCGGACTCGGCTGGCTCGCTGACCCTGACGCGCAAGAAATCGGTCGCAGTGGTCCTGGGATTGCAGCAGGCATCGAGTGCTCCCCTGCTGGCTCCGCCGAGTGCACCGCTGCCCAGCCTGATGACGCCGACCGATCTTCCCGTGGCAAAACGAGGAGGGGCCGACGGTCTCGTGGAACTCGCGCGAAAGTCCACCAAGGCGATGCGCTACGAGATCCTGTTGTTGCTCGGGATCGGACTCTGGTCTGCTCGCGGCAGGCCCAGCATGCGGGGGCTCTTTTTCCTGACCCTGGTCGGCGGCTATGGTGTGGTCCTGTTCGGCTTGTTCATGAGCGCCGGCTATATCAGTCGTCGGCACTGCCTGCCGGTCTTGATCCCCCTGTTCGGCTACGCCGCCCTGGGTGTCCCATTGCTAGGCGACGGCATCCTGCGGATGCTGCGGCTCTGGCGTCTGCCACGGTCGCCAGGGTGGGCGACGGCCGCCGGTCTTCTCATCGTCGCCATCGCGAGTGGCGTCCAGTTGTCGGGAGATCGGGCTCAACGCCATCTTGCAGAACGTCGCGCTGGCGAACGCGTGGCCCTCTCGGCGACCCGACCGCTCGTCGTAGCCGCCCACCGACGCTATGGCGCCTACTATGCCGGTGCTCGCTACCTGCCGATCCAACCCTCACTCTACACGCTGAATCCGACGCGCTTGCGGGAGCGCGGCGCGACCCACGTCATCTTGCATGAGACCGCGCTCGATTCTGCGACTTGGGACCAGGTTCTCGAACGGCCCGGGCTACGGGTCGTGGATCGCTTCGAGGCTGAGGGCCGCACAACACTCTTGATCGAGGTCGAAGCCGAGGAGGCGAGTGGGTCTGGCGCGGGACGATGAGCGACGAGAGCGAAGGCGAGGTCGCGCAGCGTCGGCACGTGCTCGTGATCGCCTA
>JAJDAP010000136.1 GCA_029261795.1 Deltaproteobacteria bacterium | reverse complement strand
GCAGCCCGCCGGCGTCTTTGCTGATTTACGTGATCAAACTTTCTTACGCGGCCATCAGGTTTCAGATGAGACCGGCGTCGTCGAATTCACATCGATTTTCCCTGGTTGGTATTTCGGGCGACTGCCGCACATCCATGTGCGGGTGATTATGGGCGCCAGCGCATGGACACAACACGACACGCAACTCTATCTGCCCACGGATGTCGAACGAGAGGTTTATGCGCGTGCGCCCTATGCGGCCCGAGGGCAAAATCCATTGCCGCCTGAACGTGATCTCGTCACCAAGGGAGACACCGCCGTGATCGACGAGCTTACACTACCGATCACTCGCGATGGCGACGGGCTCAAGGGCGTGTACGATTTATTTGTGTAGCCATACCCCTTAGCGCCGTCCCGCTTAGAAAAACAAGCACTTAGAAACGAGCAAGTGTTGTATATACGATTAACTGGGACAGAAATGAGTCTTGATTGTTTTCCGCTCAGGTGGAGGGCCATATTCGTGGTTAAGAAACCGACCTTCCTTATAACTCCAGCGATAAAAGGCCCCGCTGGGCAACACCACCCATGCATGTCCATGCATTCTTGAATATCCGAAAAATGACGCCGCATTTTCTGCATATTCGCGAAACCGCAGCATTGGCGGATGGAAATGCACGTATTCGCGAGCGAAACCGCACTCTTTCACCGCCCGGTGGATCGGGGCATCGAGGAAATAAGGAAGCGAAAGTATAAGGGCTGCAATGGCCGCTATGTTAGTCCCAAAAGTCAATACCAAGGAATTGCGTAAACGCCAAAGCGATAACACCGCTATCGCATATGCGCCCATAGCAAGAATAAATGGCGACCAAATCGGAGCAGATAGTTCAGTGTTCACGCGCCAAATTTCAATCACAACTGCAATCACGGCAACCGGACCAAAGATAACTACGAAAAATGAGCCGCCAAAAACAACTATAACGCCGGTCCAGCTCAACAAAGTCCCCAAAGTGAGTTTTATTAAAATTTTTTCACTGATTGGTGTACAAATTATCAACCATATAACATACACCGCCATGCCAATAAGTAAGCCGCAAGCAGCAAGAAATAATAAATTATCGGCTGACATGACAAAGTCCCCACTCAATTTCAAACAATTCTATTGTTAGAAAAACAGCAATTTTATGGCCATCGCCGCGACCGCGACGTAAAACACCCGTTTGATCAGCGCCTCTCCGCCGGCGATGGCTGAGTTCGCGCCGAGCCAGCCGCCGACGGCGTATCCGGCGGCGAGCGCGATCCCCAGCGTCCATTCGATTTTCACCTGGGAGGCGAACACGCCCAGCGACACGATCGAGAACACCAGCGCAATAAAAACCTTGTGCATATTCGCGCGAACAAGATCGAGCCCCATGACGCGGTTGAGAATGGGCAGTTGAATCAGACCAACGCCGATCTGGATAAACCCGCCGTAAAACCCGGCGCCAATAAACAGAAGATGCCCGAGCACGAGATTTTTTGTTTGCCCGCCCGCCGCTGTCGGCTTTTGACCAAATCCGGTCAACATGATAACCAACACGCCGATCATGATCAGCGCCAGGGTGCGGTCGAACCAGACGCCCTCAAGCTTCACGCCCAGATTGGCGCCGAAATACGCCCCGACCGCCGCGCAAGCCGCAAGCGTCGCGCTGAGTTTAAAATCAGAAAACCCTTTGCGGAAGAACCCCCACACCGCGAAAATATTCTGCGCGATAATACCAATGCGATTAGTGCCGTTCGCCACCGGCCCCGGAAGCCCTAAAAACACCATCACCGGCACAGAGAGGATCGACCCGCCTCCGGCGAGCACATTGATCCAGCCGGAAGCGACGCCAGCGGCGAAGAGAAGGATGAGTTTCCACAGGTCGAGGTCCATGGGCTGGCGTTAGCCAAATTTTCGACCTAACGCCAGCGTCACGCCAATCACATCCCGGCCAGCGCAATCACAAAAGCAAGCTCGATCAACACAGTCAGCGGCAAGCGCACGCTGAGATACCAGGCCGGGGCGCCGGAGCCGCGGCGTGTTGCATTGAGGTCATCGACCAACAACACAGCCGTCAGCGCCATAATCGCCGGAAATTTCCATAAGGCGCCGCCGAGTGGCAGCAATAACGGAAAAGCCAGCAGCAATGGCGCCGCAGCGCCCAACAGGCTCCGCATGGTCGGGCCCTCTGGCTTCATGACCGCAATGCCCCATCTAACGCCGCCGAAAAAGACGATTAAGACGGCGCCATAAAGCCCCATAAAACCGGCAAATGTTTGTGCGTTATGCGCCGGCTCAATGACGATCATTAAAGCGGCGGCGATTAGCGGCGCAGCGGCCAGATAAGCCAATACCATCGCGGCGCCGGTTTTTATTTCCGTTTGCAATGAAGAGACAGTTTGCAATGAAGAAACAGGCCCGCCGAATTTTGCGTCAGCAACAAATGCGTCATGGGCCATGATATGTCTCCTTGATTGGCGCCGAAGCGCGTTGAATTCAAACGCAACTAGTTTTTGTCTTTTTCCTTCTTCCCTAAAAACGGCGTCAGGAGATCAACAGCTTTTGTTCCCATTTTAATCAGCGGCAGGAGTTTTGATTTTGGGATGGCGTTCATCTGCTCATACCAATCATCCAGCGTGTCAACGAGTTCTTGTAAGTCCTTAAGGCGTTTGATGGCTGTTTTCGTCGCCGATGGATCTGTTTGCGCGTCAGCAAGGCAAGCGCGCAACACTTCCGCCGCCGGTTCAAGCTCACGCTCCTTGCGCATGGCGACGATGTTGCTCACCATTTCCCAGACATCGCCTTCCGCCTCAA
>JAJDAP010000135.1 GCA_029261795.1 Deltaproteobacteria bacterium | reverse complement strand
TGGTACCGGCGTCCCGCTTTGCGTCGTACGGCAGCCGGTTCAGCACGTGGCGCATGCTCTCGAGACGAGCGCGTTGCTTGTCGTTCGCACGCACGAGGGTCCATGGGCTGTAGGTCGTGTGGGTCTTGCTGAACATCTCTTCCTTGTAGTGGGTGTAGAGATCCCAGCGCTCCTGCGCCTGGTCGTCCACGGGACTGATCTTCCACTGCTTGAGCGGGTTGTTCCGGCGCGACTCGAAGCGCCGCGCCTGCTCCTCCTTCGAGATCGAGAACCAGAACTTGATCAGCTCCACCCCGTCCTCGTAGAGCATGTGTTCGAATTCGGGGACTTGCTGCATGAACTGTTCGTACTGCTCCTGGTTGCAGAAGTTCATCACGGGTTCGACCACGGCACGGTTGTACCAGGAGCGGTCGAAGAAGCAGATCTCGCCCGGGTTCGGCAGCGCCGAGACGTAGCGCTGGAAGTACCACTGGCCCCGCTCGATTTCGGTCGGTTTCGGAAGCGCGATGACGCGCGCGGTACGAGGATTGAGGTGCTCGATGAAACGCCGGATCGTGCCGCCCTTGCCGGCGGCGTCGCGTCCCTCGTAGAGGATGGCGACGCGGCGGCCCTCGACCTGCACCTGCCGTTGCAGCTGGACCAGTTCGATCTGCAGCTTTTTCAGTTCCTCGTCGTACTCGAGCCTCTTCAGGGCCTTGCGTGCGGAAAAGCCGCGCTCGCGAAGCAGGGCGGTGAATCCCTTCTTGCTGCTGATTCGAGCGAGGTCTTCCTCGCTCAGCGGCTGTCGCGACGGCCGGTCTGGCGTCGCTTCCTTCGACTCGAGGCGGGTTCGCCCTTTGGTGATGTCGGTCGGCTCGGCCATGGGGGATCTCCAGCAGGGGTCCTCGATTCTAGCCGAGCCGGTCGGAACGCTTCAATCCGCGGGCTGCATCTCGTCGAGGATGCTCGAGAATCCACTCTTGCGCAGCAGCTCGTGGGCCTTGCGAAGCCGGACGATGCGTCGCTCGCGCTGGTGGTCCTCCGGCCAGGATTCGGCGATCTCGTCCACCTTCATCCGGAAGCAGGTCAGCCGGGTCGCCTCCCCGCGGATCTCCAGGTCGAGCTTCGTTGCGGAAGAGCGCTTCACCGAGCCGCGAAGCCCGGCTTCTTCCCACGCCTCGAGTGCGGCGACTTCGTGGGGGGCCAGGTCCGATTCGAAGTTCCCCTTGGGCAGGATCCATTCGCCGTCCGCTCGGCTGGTCACGACCACCACGCGGAGTGAACCCTCGATCTCGAGGGTGGGCAGCACGACGATCTTCCGGCTCGGCATTGCGCGCGCGAGCATATCCATCGTCCGTGCGGCAGGGTAGGGCTCAACCGGGAGCGGCCTGGCCCTCGAGTACAAGAGCTGCCGATCACGCCGAGCTGGGCGTCGGGCTGAACGATGTCGCTGACGACTCGCTCGTGAACGCGCCCGCTCTGGTTGCCCGCCAGCATCCGTGGCCTGTGGCTCACAGAGAATCTGGCCGCCGCAGTCTGCGGTGGGTTCGGGTTATAGTGATGCTGCCCGAGCCGCTCACCTTCCCGCCACCGCAGCGGATGACATGCCCGACACCGAACCCACAGCCGGGCTTCTAGCCGCTCTTCAGCGCCGCGGACTCGTTCGCTTCGCGACGCTGTACGTGGTGGCGGCCTGGGTCGCAGTCCAGGTGGCTGACATTGCCCTAGAGGCGTTCGAAGCGCCTGGCTGGGCGATGCGCGCGTTGCTCGTCGGCGTCGTTGTCGGGTTTCCGGTCGTCATGGCGAGCGCGTGGTTCTCCCATGCAGCGCGCGTTGGCGAGGCAAGGCAGAATTCGGTGCGCGCCGGGCTGGCGATCGGGGTCCTTGCAGTGCTGGCGGTGGGTCTGTTCATTGCCGACCGACTGCCCGATTCGCCGGGAGCGCCTGCAGAAGTCGAGCAGCCAGCAGCGGATGTAGGCCGTGAAACCGACCCGGTGATCGCGGTGTTGCCGTTCACGAACATGTCGAGTGACGCTGAGAAGGAGTTTCTTGCAGACGGGCTCACCGAGGACATCATTACCCTGCTTGCCCAGTCGTCTGGTGTGGAGGTGGTGGCGCGAAACTCCACGTTCAAATACAAGGGCAGCAACCCGGATATCCGCGCGGTGGGTCGTGATCTTGGCGCCGACTATGTCGTAGAGGGCAGCTTGCGACCGGTGGGGGAACGCATTCGGGTGACCGTGCAGGTCATCGACAGCCGCTCCGGCGCGCACGTGTGGGCGCAGAAATACGATCGCGCGGTTTCCGCTTTCTTCGACGTGCGGGACGAGGTGACGTTGGGCATCGCGGCGGCCGTGGGAGATGCGGTGTTTCGCGAGGAATACTCTCGTGTCAGCCAATCGCGCACCGACGATCTGAATGCCTGGGCGCTCACTTCACGTGCAGAGGTGGCACAGAATCTCCAGCTCACCGGAACGGAGGCGACCGAGTTGGCACGTCAGGCGGTGGCCGCCGACCCGGGTTATGCACGCGCGCACGCCGTCCTCGGGCGAAGTCTCGTCGTGAAGGGTTTGTTCGGCGGTGGTACGCCAGCGGACATCGTCGAGGGGGTGGCTGAAGTTCGGCACGCGGCGGTGCTGGCACCCGACGATCCGCGCGTCGTTGGCTTGCTGGCCATCTCGCTGATGTGGGCGGGCAACCCGCAGGAAGCACTGACACACGCCGAGCGCGCGGTGGAACTGAGTCCGAGCTATGCCGAGGGGTTGGGTTACCTCGGCGATATTCTCATCCACAATGGTCGGTCGCGCGAGGCGCTCCCCTACCACGACAAAGCCCTGCGCCTGACGCCTGAATCGTCCCAGCGCTTCTTCTATGCGATCAGCAAGGGCGAAGCCCTGATTCACCACGGCGACTATGCGGCCGCTGAAGAGACACTCGCTTCGATTCCGGCGATCGATGTCCTCGCCTTCATGTACCTCGCCGGCGCCCAATTGATGCAGGGCAAGACGGAGCAGGCACGGGCGAGCCTCACGGAAGCACTGGCACTCGACCCCGAGCGGACGGTCGCTCGGGAGGCAGAGGTCATGGCCTCCTACTCGAGCGATGAGGGGGGGCCGTACTTCAAGGAAATGTGGCCGCGGCTCACGAAACTCGAGGCGGAGCTGCGCAAAGCGCACTGATCGAGGGTTTCCTCGCGGACGGAGCCAGGGGGAGGGCGGCCCGCCGTTCGAGCGAATCGAGCGGTAACCTCTTCCTGCCGACCGCGCGCCGGCAATGGGATGAGCGCGCGATGTTAGGGAGGGGCGCCATGAAGACGCGTGTCGAGTCCGACACGATCGGGGAGATCGAAGTTCCCGACGACCGCTACTGGGGGGCGCAGACCCAGCGCAGCCTCGAGAATTTCAGGATCGGCGGGGAAAGGATGCCCGACGAGATCATCCACGCCTTCGCGATCCTGAAGAAGGCGGCGGCCCTGGTGAACGTCGACCTCGCGGGGCTGCCCGCTGACGTCGCCGAGGCGATCGGGACGGCGTGCGACGAGGTCCTGGCCGGAACCCATGCGGACGAATTTCCGCTCGTCGTCTGGCAGACCGGCTCTGGCACCCATTCCAACATGAACGTGAACGAGGTGCTCGCGAACCGGGCCAGCGAGTTGCTGGGCGCCGACTTTCGCCAGGAGAAGCGGGTCAAGGCGAACGACGATGTGAATCGGAGCCAGAGTTCGAACGACACGTTCCCGACCGCCATGCATATCGCCGTCTATGCGAAGATCGTCGAGGAGACGATCCCCAGGGTCGCGTTGCTGCGCGATACGCTCGCTGCGAAGTCGAGCGCTTTCGCCCGGGTGATCAAGTCGGGCCGAACCCATTTGATGGACGCGACCCCGCTCACGCTGGGCCAGGAGTTCAGCGGCTACGTTGCGCAACTCGATCGCGGACTCGACGCGCTCCACGATTCCCTCCAGCGGGTCCGCGAGCTGGCACTTGGCGGCACGGCCGTCGGCACCGGATTGAACGCGCCCGCTGGCTATGCCGAGGCGGCCGCCGCCAAGATCGCCGAGCTCTCGGGGCATCCCTTCGTGACCGCCGGGAACAAGTTCGAGGCCCTCAGTGCCCACGATGCGATGGTCGAGATCTCGGGCAGCTTGAAGCGGGTCGCGGTCAGTCTGTTCCACATCGCCAGCAACATCCGCTTGTTGGCGAGCGGGCCCCGGACCGCGATCGGCGAGATCCAACTCCCGGCCAACGAACCGGGGAGTTCGATCATGCCGGGCAAGGTGAACCCAACCCAGTGCGAGGCGGTCACGATGGCGTGTGCCCAGGTGATCGGAAACGACACGGCCGTGACGCTGGCCGGAACCCAGGGACACTTCCAGCTCAACGTGTTCAAGCCCGTGATCGCGTTCAACGTGCTGATGAGCGCACGCCTGACCGGGGATTGCTGCCAGAGCTTCAACGACAACTGCGTCGCCGGGATCGAAGCGAACGAGGCCAGAGCGAACGAACTCGTGGGTCAGAGCCTGATGCTCGTAACCGCGCTCAACACGCGTATCGGGTACTACAAGGCGGCCGAGATCGCGCAGAAGGCACACGCCGAGGGCACCTCGCTGAAGCAGGCAACCCTGGCCCTTGGCTACCTCAGCGAGGCGGAGTTCGAGGCGACCGTGGTTCCGGCGAAGATGGTCGGAGACTTCTGACCTCCGTGGAGACCCGAGACGGCTCGTCGCTTTCTGACTCGAAGGCCAGGGGTGTTGGCAGCTCCGATCTGGATCCCGGACGCGCTCTTCGGGGCGCCTCATTCTTCCTCCCCGCTGGCGATCGAAGGGCAGAAGGGTGATACACTAGGGCGCCAGCTGTGGGTAATTCAACCCATCCGTGATGAAGGGCGGGAATTCCCCTGCGTCGCCCCGAAGCCCAACCTCCGGTCGTCTCCGAGGCAGCCCCGCCTGGGCCTGCCCGAGCGATCCTCGTTCTGGGAGACGCCGGCTTCGGCAAGAGCCAGATCCTTCGGAAGCTCGAGGTCGAGCCCCCGCTTGGCCTGGCGCCCGTCTATGTGCCCGTCCCGAGCCTGGACGCGAGTGACCTCGCGACCTGGTGTGTGGCGAAGCTGGGCCGGGCCTGCCCCGGGGACCCCGCTGAGCGATTCGAGCGCCTCCTCTCCCAGATGACCGGGGGCGTGTTGCTCCTGATCGACGATGCCGAGCATCTCCCGCCGGAGACGGCTTCCCAGCTGGCGAGATGGATGACGGGGTGCAATGGCAAGCTGATCGTCGTGGCTGCGGCCTATCCCGGGCACCGGGCGCTCGCATTGGGTCGATATCTGGGGATCGCGCACCCGATCACGTTGACGAGGCCCGAGGAACCACTGTTCCATTTCGCCGAAGTCCAAGAGCGTTTGCTGCACGGCGAACCGCGGGCGCCGATGGCGCGCGTCGGCAAGATCAGGCGGCGGTGTCCCACCCAGCCCGCCGAGCCGACGCGTGACGTCGTGCCGGATGGCGTTCCCGAGAGCCGAGGCCCTCTGCGCCAGCAGCGTCCTGGCCCGGTGCGCCAGCCGTTGCCGGAGCAGCCCGCGCAGCAGCCTGTGCGAGAGCCGGCGCCCGCCGTTCCCAAGCCGGCCACCCGGCCGCCCGAGGCTTCGGCGCCCACCGCTGAGAAATCCAAGGCTCCGGCATCCGCCGTTCCCGCTCCGACCATCCGGCCGCCCAAGGCTCCGGCGCCTAACACTCAGAGATCCAACGCCCCCAAACCCGCTATTCCCGCGCCCGCCGCCCGGCTGCCCAAGGCAGCGACGCCTGACGCTCCGAGATCCGACACTCCGGCACCTGCCGTTCCGACACCTGCGACTCCGGCGCCTGGCGACGCGACTGCCAATGAACGGATCGGGCACAGAGCCAGACCGGCCCTGCCGGAGCTGGTGAAGCCGTTCCTGACGACGATCGTCAGCCTGGCCCTGCTGGCCGGTGCCTATCAGTTGGGCCGTCTCTCGGTGGAGCCCGGGGAGGCGCCGCAGGCGCCGCTGCCCGAGGTCTCGGCCGGGCCAGTTCCCCTGCCGATCGTGAGGCCGGACCTGCCCGTCCCGGTGGTCGAGGACAACCAGGCCCCGGTCGCGCCGGCGCCCGAAGCAGCCAGCGCCCCGCCACCGGTCGCGCAGCCGTTGCCAGCCCCCGCGCGAGCGCCGGAACCCACCCCGGTCGTGTCGAGGGCGGCTGTGGAACCCACGCGCACCGAGGAGGTCGAGACGACGCCCCCCGGTGGCGAGTCGGAGCGCGTCGCCTCCGCCCAGCCGTCAGAGCCGGAAGTGCTGCAAGATGCGCCGACCTCTGAACCCGTATCTGCTACCGCGCCAGTGGTTGTAGAGTCCGAGCCCGCTCCGGTTTCCGTCGCCCCGCCGGCCCTGCAATCGAGCGACACCGGGGTGGTGCCCAGGGCGCCCGTCTATGCAACGGCGAGTGTCGATGCGGACCCGGCGCTCAGCCTGCCCGAGATCGACGAGTCCGGCCCCGGAATCGAGGTCGACGTCACGGAGCTCCAGCCGATCGAGCCGACGCTGGCGCGTCGTGCACCGTTCGCCCCGCCGGCCCCGCCGCCGGCACAACCCAGCGGGGATGGTTGGGTCGAAGTGGAGGTTGCGGGCGATCGCGCCGCGCTCGTCTGGATCGACGGCGTGAGCGCGGGCTCGACGCCGGTCGAGCGGGTAGACATCGCCCCGGGCCGTCATCGAATCACGTTGCGCACGGGGAACGGCGCCCGGATCAGGCGAACGATCGAAGTCCGCCCCGGTCGCGGGACCAGACTTCGCCTCCAACTCGACTGACGAAGCGCGTGCTGCCCGGTTGCTACCGCTGGCCTACGGACGATCTACCCGGGGATCTACCGGTAGGCGGCGAGCGGATCCCGCACGAATCGGTCGCCGAGTTCGAGGAACTCGCTGCGCAGATCGGCTTCCGCGATTCCGGGCGCCAGCTTCTCGAACGAAGCCATCAGGAGCTGGCGATGCCGTTGCGCTTCCGCATCGTTTCCTTCGCGACGGGCGATCTCGGCCATCAGGCTACGCGATCGCCAGATCACCGAGGGGTGTCCAATGCTCTCTGCCACGGTCAGGGCCGTTCGCAACTCCAGCTCGGCTTCTTCAGGGGCCTCCATGGTCAATCGGATTCGGCCTAGCATTTCGTGGGCCCGGCAGACCAGTTTGCTCGCGGTGGTGGCGAGCGCGGCGCTCGCTTCGCGCTCAGCGTATACGAGGGCGCGCTCGGGTTCGCCACGCGCGAGCGCAAGCCTTGCCTGGTGGTGGAACAAATGCGTCGACCAACGCCAGCGCATCCATGGATCCGGGTCGGTATCGTATTGTTGTTGGATTGGTGCGAGCTGTTGCTCGGCTTCATCGAAGCGACCGAGAGCGATCCAGTTTCCGGCCAGATTGATCGCACCGTTCGCATAGAGTTCCGGTGCGCCGGCGACCAGGCCCAGGTCCACGGCTTCCCTCGCCATCTCGGTCGCGAAGCGATTGTATTCGGCGGCGCGCTCGTGGCAGCCGAACTCGGAGTACGCCCAGCCAGCGGTATTCAGTAGGCGCGCTCGAATCGCGCGGTCGCCGATCCGCTCGCAGCGGGTGAGGGCCCGCCCCAGGGCATCGAGCCCGCGTTGATAGTCGCCGACACAGACGGCCGCGATGGCGAGGAACCAGCCCGCGAACACGGCTTCACCAGGCCGGCGAAGCTGGCCCGCAAGATCGATCGCACGTTGGCCGAAGGCCAGGGCGCGCGGATACTCACCGCGCCACTCGGCGCGCTGGGTTGCCTGCCCCAGGACCATCAGCAGACTCGTCGGGTCTGAAGCGCCCTCGGCGAGTCGTAGGGCCTCGACCAGCGCCGTGTCGTCCTCGATCGTGCGACCGTGCACCAGGTTGAACTCGTCCTTGCAGACAGCGATGAGGGCCCTGCCCGGGTCCGAGTCCGCGCGGTCGGCCTCGTCCGTCGCTCGCTTCAAGACATCGGTGCTGTGCTCGTAGTCGTGATTCCAGAGGTAGGACCAGCCGGCGCGCGCGAGCAGCATCGCGGCGGCGCTACGGTCACCCGCGTTCCCGGCGGCGGCCACGTAGGCATCGCCGGAGCCGCCGAAGTCGCTGATCATCCAGCAGCAGTCCCCGATCCGGCTATGGAGGGCCTCGAGGCGTTCGCTCGAGACGTTGCCCAGCTTTTCCGCCAGTTCGAGGGCCTTGCGGCAATGATCGATCGCGGCGTGGTTTGCATAGGCCGAAACGCACTTCTCGGAGGCAAGCTCGTGATAGTGCAGGGCGCGCTCGAAGTCTTCGCTCAGGCCGAAATGATAGGCGAGCGCTTCGTAGTGCTCGGCCACTCGCTCGCGGTAGAGCTCTTCGATGGCCGTGCCGACGGTGCGATGGAGCAACTTGCGCCGCGCCACCAAGACGCTGTCGTAGGCGACTTCGTGGGTGAGCGCGTGCTTGAACATGTAGGCGAGTTCGGGGTGGGTCGATTTCTCGTAGATCAGTTCGAGAGAGCGCAGCTCGCCGACGATCGCATCGAGGGCTTCACTGGCTTCGTGGATTCGCGAGAGCAAGCGCATCGCGAACTCTCGGCCGATGACCGAGGCGATCTGGATCGCGCGCTTCGGCTCCTCGCGCAGGCGATCGAGCCGCGCCATCAGGACATCCTGGATGCGATCCGGAATCGAAATCTCGTCGAGCGTCCGGGTGAGGACCGCCTGCCCACCTTGCAGCGCCAGGACGCCCTCTTCGAGTAGCGACCGGGTCACCTCTTCGACGAACAGCGGGTTGCCTTCGGCCTTCTCGCCAATGAGCTGGCGCACCCCGGGCGGAAGCGCCGCTTCCTCGAGCAGCGCGCCCATCATCTGGGACGTGTCTCGATCGGACAGCGTGCGAAGGGCGATCCGATTGTGGTAGCTGCGGTCGCCGAACGGATGGGTGTAGCCGGGCCGATGGGTGAACACGATCAGGATCGGGAAGTTCGGGATCGTATCCGCGACGAAGCCGAGAAACTCCTCCGTGGCCGTATCGGACCAGTGCATGTCCTCCATCACCACGACGACCGGCGTCCGTTCCGACATTCGCACCAGCTGTGCGTGGAGCGCTCGGCACATTTCCGAACGCCGACTCATGGCGTCCAGGGCATCCACCTCGCGATCGCCCGAGGGCAACGAGAGCAGCACGCGCACGTAGGGCAGGGTCCAGGCGAGATCGCCTCCCATCAGGTCCGCGCGGGCCTCGATCTTCTCGAGTGCCCGGGCTTCGTCGTCGCGTTCGTCGATGCCATGGACCCGCCGCAGCGAATCGGCCACGGCGTGGAAGGGCGTACTCTGGGCGAACGACGCGCAACGACCCTCGACCCACAGATGTCGTTCGCTGCCGAGGCGCCGGCGGAACTCGTGAAGCAGTCGCGATTTTCCGAGTCCCGCTTCTCCCACGATGAAGGCGACCTGGCCTCGCCCGCTCTTGGCTTCATCGAAGGCGGCGAGCAGTGCGTCGAGTTCGCGTTCCCGACCGACCAGCGGGGTCAGGCCGGCGCGCTCCGAAAGGAAGTCGATGCGACCCGCGGCCGAGCGACCCACGCTCACCTCGTGGCAGACGACCGCTTCTCGCTTGCCTTTCACCTTCATCGCAGGCAGCGTCGTGAATTCGAAGAACCCCTCGACGAGGCGTCGCGTGGCTTCCGAAATCACCACCGCGCCCGGTTTCGCCACGGCTTCGAGCCGCGCTGCCAGGTTCGTGGTGTCGCCGACCGCCGTGTAGTCCATCCGCAGGTCGTCGCCGATGCGACCGACGACGACCGGGCCGCTGTGAATGCCGATGCGCATCTGGAAGCCGCGGCCATGTCGGGCCCGAACGTCCTGGTCGAGCTCGGCCAGCGCGTCCTGGATCGCGAGCGCTGCCAGGATGGCTCGGCGCGGTGCATCCTCGAGTGCGATCGGGGCGCCGAACAGCGCCATCACGCCATCTCCCGTGAACTGGTTGACGGTGCCCTCGACGCCGTGGACGGACGCGAGGATCAGCCCGAAGGCGCGATCCATCAGCGCGTGCATTTCCTCGGGGTCGGCCACCTGCTCGGCCAACGCGGTCGAATCCGCCAGGTCGGCGAACAGGACCGTGACGTGTTTCCGCTCGCCTTCGATCGCCGACTTCTGCGTGAGGATCCGATCTGCCAGATGCTTGGGTGTGTAGGATCGCGGATCCGCCGCATCGCTCAGCGGGCGCGACACCCCGGTCGCTACGAGGTCTGCGGCCAGCGGATGGCCACAGGCATTGCAGAAGCGTGCATCTTCCGGGTTGGCGTGCCCGCAGCTCGCGCAACCCCGGTCGAGCCCGGCCCCACAGGCGTTGCAGAAGTGCGCTTCGGGCGGATTCTCGTGTTGGCAGTTGCCGCACTCCATCGGGGCCCAGTCTATCACCCGCCGGCGGCTTCCCCGCGGGAGCCGCTCTGCCACCGCTTCAGCGCCCATGTTGCGCATGTATTTCAGGTTTCGTCACCCGTTCCCCACCGCCGATCACCCACCTCATACCAGGAGTCGGACGACAGAACCGATCGGGAGCACGACGCCATGCAGAATTCCATCGCGACGCGAATCGCACTAGGCATCATGATTTGGGCAGGTCTCGGGGCCGGCTGCGCCACGGACATGGGAACCGGTGAGAGAGTCGTCGAAGACCTGCTCTCGGACTACCCGATTACCGTGGGAAAGCTGATTCGAGCCGACATCGAACCGAGCCGGCGGCTCCGCATCTACATCCAACTGTGTCAGAACGTCGATGGCGTCTTGACTTGCGAGGACCACAACCAGCGCATGTTGGCCGTGATCCAATCCGGCGAGAAGAAGCTGCTGCAGCGCCTGGCGAACCAGTACCTGGCCAATTCCGGAGAGATGCCGATCTACGTCTACGGGCCGCCCTGCGACGGACTCGAAGAAATGATCTTGATCCCGCGCTGTCAGACGGCCGTGGCACTCGGCGTCTACGACCCGTCGCTGCGCGACTACATCGTGTACTCGACGCTCCACGGAGACGGCATGCTGAATTCAGACGGCTTCGCGAACTTCATCGAGATCACGGCGACTGCGACGAGCCTCGCGCGCAACGCGGCCAAGGTGATTCCCTGATCCTGATCAGGGTCAGGGAGCCGACGGCATCTCAGCGGCCGGGGCCCGAGGCCTCGAGCCGCACTGAATCGAGCTGACGCCACGCTTCGGCGTCGAGGCCCCGCGGCTTGATTCGCGGCTCGCCAGTGCTCGGATCGAAGAACGGGAGCGGCCGGTTCTCACCGCGGAGGTTGGCCGCGAACATCCGCGCCGCGAACCGGATCAACATCCAGG
>JAJDAP010000134.1 GCA_029261795.1 Deltaproteobacteria bacterium | reverse complement strand
GGACGCGGACGCCTTGGGACGCGGGATGAACGCGCTCGGTGCGCGGCTGGCGCGGGCGGTGAACCGCGTCTTCTCGCGAAGAGGGCCGGTCTTGAAGGATCGGTATCACCACGTGGTGTTGAAGACGCCGACCCAGGTGCGCAATGCCCTGATCGGCGTTCCCGAGCCCCTCTCACTTCGGTGGGAGGGGCTCTTCGTCGTTCTGGGGCTAGTCGTTGAGCCGAAGCCGAGTGGCGGGTACGGCTACGAGCAGGCCCACCAGGAGCATGAGAAAGAGGGCCGGCTCGGGAATCAATTTTCCCTTCAGGAGAACGGAAACCGAGACAGGACCGATCGTGAAGTCGAACGGTTGCAGTGCCGTCATGGTGATGGGACCGGGTCCGGTTAGGTCGAACTGGAACGCAGGCAGGGTGAGCAGTTGCGTTTCTTCAACGCTGAACGATTGTCCCGGCGCCGCTCCAATTGCGTCGCAGGCAGCCTGGAGCTGGCACCTGAGGATGAGGGAGATTTTTACGTCGCCAGGATCAAAGACTAGAACGCCGCCTGGTGAAACCATCGCATCGATCGCGGGTATCGGGGGCAAGTTGCCAAAAATGATCTGCCCGAAACTGAAAGGATCTGTGGCCCCGAACCCAGGGTTTAGAAGGGTGTCCGATAGGAGCAGACTCGCCGCACCGGGAGCGGGTCCGCCGCCGCCGAGGAACGAAAATGCTCCGCCGCCGCCAAACGGCCGCCAGGAGTCGAACTCCACGTCCCCCACGACCGGGAAGGTGACGGTGGCTGTGCTCCCAAAATTGGTGCTGACCTCGAATTCGATCGCCATGCCCGATGCGGCACCGGGAGCGAGCAGAATAAGCGCGATCAAGGTGAGTCCGCGGAGGCTTCCTTTTCTCATCTGGCTACTCCTGCCTTGAGGGGATCGCGTTCGCTCGAGCTGCCTAGCGAGGTAGATATGCACTCTGCGGGTCTACCTGCCGAAGCAGCTCGATCATCGGATAGTTCTCGGGTGTGTTCTCCAACGGCATCACCTGTGGCTGGGCCGACTGGAAAGCGGCACCGCCGCCACCCATAAGCGGGAGAGGGGCTCTTCGTCGTTTTGGGGCTAGTCGTTGAGCCGAAGCCGAGTTGCGGGTACGGCGACGAGCAGGCCCACGAGGAGCATGAAAGAGAGGGCCGGCTCGGGAATCAGCTGTCCCTTCAGCATGATCGATCCCGCTACCGGCCCGATGCTAAAGTCGAACGGTTGGAGGGCCGTCATCGTGCCGGGTCCCGGCCCACCCAGCTCCAGCTGGAAATCCGGAAGCGTCAAACTCTGGATCTCGTCGATGAAGAATGTCACACCCGGTGTGGCGCCAAACGCGTTGCACGCGGGCTGTGACTCACAACGTAGAACGATCGTTACCCCGTACGGTCCCTGAGGCACCGTCAACAGGCCCCCTGGCGAAAGCGAACCAATCAGAGGGGGTTGGAACGGTGCGATTCCAATGATCAATTGGACACGGCTATAGGCACTGCCCTGGCCGAAGATGGGATTGAGGACGATCTCGAAGACCTGAAACTCTACGGATCCGACCCCGTCGAGAATAAGAATGCTGGAGCCACCAAAGGTGCCCTCTGACGGGAAACTCACAATCCCGGTGTCAGGGAGGGAGAGCGTTGCGCTGCCTCCGAAGTCGTCGTTCAGATCGAACAGAAGTCTGGTGGCCCTGGCCTCACCTGCTCCGAGGAGAAGGGCAACGATGAGAAACGTGCGAGCGATGACCATCAAGTGCTCCTGTTCCGGTGCCTTCGATTCGATCTATTGAGGGAGATACCTGCTCTCCGGGTCTACTTCGCGCAACAGCTCGATCATTGGCTGGTTCTCAAGAGTATTGGCGAGAACCTTCGGCTCCAGTGACATGGATGACATCGCGGCTCCTGCACCAGTCCCGCCACTTGCAGCAGCACCGGCGCTGCACCACGACCAGCTCGGCGGGACAACGTCTGGGCCGTGCGGTCCGGGGGCTCCGGCGATGAACAACGGATTGAAGAGGTTGAAATCCTGGATAGTCACGAAACCGTCGGCGTTCATGTCCGTTCCCGTGTGATTCTGGTCAATGGGCGGGGACGCGAGATAGTCCTCGACGAAGATGTTGAAGTCCTGGATGCCGCAGGTGCCGTCCTGGTCGAAGTCGCAGTCGCAGTAGTTTCCGGTCTTGTCGCAGTCTTCGTCCCACTGGCTTGGGTTGTCGTGCAGCGAGTCAGAGCAGTTGTCGTAGCTAGCGGGGCGGGCATCGGGGAATGAGTAGTCGAGATGGACGGCGGGCTTCAGATAGTCGGTTCGGCGTATCTTCCAATCAGGGTCCGACAGTGGGTTGAACGTCTGCAGCGGGACGCCGTCGTGGGAACAGTCATCCTGGGCGTCTTCAATCTGGTACTCGCGAATTCGGATCTCGCCGGCCTCCGGATCGAACACCACGATCACGTTCCAACCGTCTCCGTAACCTGCTCCCGGGCAGATATCACCATTACTCTTGTAGCTATGGCGACTCTGGTAGTTCCGCATAAAGAGATTGACTTGTTCAGCGCCGACATCTTCTGCCCGATGGAGCGGGAACGGATTGCCAGGATTCGGCGTGAAGTGACCGTTGAAGCCTAGGAGCAGTGACTCGCGTACACGTCCGGGGCGGTCCTCGAATAGGGTGTCCCAGAAGGAACGGGGGCCCAGTGTAAATGTGTCCGAGGACGTCGACATGCCACCACTGAAATCGCCGCTTCCGCCTATCAGGTGTGGTGGATGAGAAACGTCGGCACGCCAGCGTAGTCGTCCAGTACGCGATCGATGTATGCGACGTCATCGCCGTTCCCTGCCAGAGAGCCATCGTCGAACGCTAGGTCAAGCCCCAAGAAGAGCATTCGGCCTCGATTTCCGGGAATCAGCGTACTGCCGTCGCCGGGGTTGACTCCAGGAAGCCGGATCACCGCCGCTCGATGTCTGCCGTGAATCGCTTGGGAGGGGCCAGTGGGTTCTGCCGGGAACAGGAAATGGTTTCTCGAGTTCGCATCAATTCGATTGGGCCCATATTTGCGCGGGTCGGTCGGAACAAGCGACTCGGGCTCCGCGATGAACCACTCCTGCGGGCCAGCGAGCCAGGGAGGCCAAAAGCAGTTCGATGGGTCGACGCACGTCCTCATGGCCCACTCTGCCCGGTTTGGTGTGAAAGCTTGGTCGTAGAAACTCTCTCCCTTGTACCGAGGCAGTGGCACGGGGATTCCTGATACTGCTGGTTGATTGAGGTCCTCGTTTCCGATGGCAATGATGTAGGGCACACTGCAGCCCGGTGCTGGCGTGTCTAGCTTGTTAAACATCGCGTCCCAGAACACGCCAGCCTGATTGGTGGAGAAGTTCGCTAGGTCACCCAAATGCGTGACCATGACGATTGGCATCTGTTTTCCGGGAGCGCCAGTAGCGGGATCTGGTTCCACGAAACCGCCGGCATCGTTCGCGTCGCAAATGAAGTCGAATAGCATGTTGACGTGCGGCGTAAGGCTCAAACCATAGTTCTGCGTGTCCGGCATGACGAACACCGCAAAGCAGGTGTCGCATGGTGTTTGAGAAAAGGCGGGAGTCGCCTGCCCCAAAATTGCGGCGGCGATCGCGAAAACGAGCCAACGAGAGTTGCGCACAGGGATCTACTCCTTGTCGTCCGTTTGTTCGGTTGCCAGCTAGTGTAGGTGGTTCCTGGCCACTGTTTGTGGCAATTCGGTCCCGAAGGGAACTAGCACCCCTCAAATGGGGTAGGCAATGCTGAGGTCGCGGAGGCATGCCTAATGCGCTGCGCTGGACCTCATGTCCACAGCAAAGGCCCAGGGTTGCGCCTCGGGGCTCAGCAGAGGCTTTATCATGGTGCGAACGACGTTCATCGCGTTGCTATTCGCGACAGCAGCCCTTGCGCATGACGCACGCAACTGGACGCCAGCGAAGAACCTCGCAGACGACCAGGTCTACTCCGACATCAAGACCACCCCTTGCTGCGGATGCGACTACGTCCCCACTCTCGACTGCTTCATCGATGGCCAGGAGTGCCCATGGCACTGGAGCTGCTCGACGCAGGTTCTCTCGGCATGGCCAGGACAGGTGAAGCCGGAGCTCCCGGAGGCCTAGCGTGGAGCCGGCAGGGTACCCCGCTGAGCTGATGCCGGAATCTCGATCTTCGTGGGGCATGACGACGATGTTCGACGCGCCTGATGCAAGCGCGACAGCATCGCGAAACTCATTCCGAACCGTATCGCCACGCACCATCACCGTTACACCGTTGGGCCCTCGGAGGATCCCCTCGCTTGTGACACCCCTCGCGAGTGCTTCAGGCAGCACAACTTTCCGTGCGGCGTCCAGCCACGCGAACGCTGCTGACAAGTAGACTCGCCCCTGGTCCCCGCCGCCGTCCTGGGCTTGGCCATCGCCGTGGACCGGACCGGCGACTCTTCGCTCAGCCGGACGTCCCGAAGGGTCAAGCTCAAACCCTGGGAGCCGACCCCGATCCGCTCACGGTCGCTATGAGGTGGTCCGTGCAGAGGTTCCCTAACCGTTCGGTTCGCCCGGCCTGGCTCCGGCCCTGAGCGCCTCGGCGCATTCCGCCACGAGCGAAGGCCCGCGATAGATCATCCCGGAGAACACCTCGACCAGGTGTGCGCCGGCATCGACCAAGGCCACCGCATCGGCGCCGGAGAGGACGCCACCGGCCGCGATGCGCAGGTGGTCGGGTGCGAGTTCCGCCAGCACCCGATTCGCATCGAGCGCGAGTGGCAGCAGCGGCGCACCCGAGAGCCCGCCAGGAAAATCGGGTTCCGCTTCCTTCGCGGACCGGAGGGCGAGATGGATCGAGGTATTCACCCCGACGAAGCCGTCGCAGACCGGTCGCAGCGGACCCACCAACTGCTCGAGGGAGTCCGGGTTCCAGGGCTTCCCCTCCGCAGTCTCGGGCGGAAGCTTGACGAGCAGCGGCGTCGCGTGGTCGCGCCCGGCCGCCGCATCCAGGCTGGCCAGACGCGCCCGCGTCGGCGCGATCAGGGCGTCCGCAAAACCGCTGCCGTGGAGCACGCCGCGCAGCCCCCTCGTATTGGGCGAACTCAGATTGACTACGAAGAATTCCGCGTGCGGATGGAGCCCCGTCACCAGCTCGTCCAACTCCATGCAGGCGCGATCTGCGAAGCCGGGTTGATCCGCCGTTCGAATCGTCAGCGGATGCGGCGCGATGTTGCACGCCACGACCAGCCCGGGCTTCTCGAGGGCTGCGAGGCGTCGCCGTACGGTCGCCAGGCCATCGCTCGGGAAGCCCATGCGATTCCAGATCGCGCGCTGCTCGGCAACGCGAGACATCCGCGGCCGTGGATTGCCCGACCATGGACGGTTGAGCACGGTTCCGACTTCGATGAAGCCCGCACCCATGCCGGCGACGCCGCGGACCACGGCCGCATCCTTGTCGAAGCCGGCGGCCACGCCGATCCGGTTGGGGAGGCGAAGACCCCGCCACTCGAAGGGATCGCTGACGCGTTCGCCCAATCGAATCGGCAACGCCAGCGCGCGCATCCCCAAGCCGTGCGCCCATTCCGTCGGCAGCTGGCGGATCAGGGGCCACATGCGCTCGTAGAGGGAGGTCATCGGCGCGGAATCTAACCGGTGGCCCGGGCCATCGCTCAGGCGTCGAATGCCGGCGCTGCAACGCGTGCACGCGAAGCCAGGTAGACCCGCTCGAGGTCTTCCTGTAGTTCCTGGATCGTCATCGCCTTGGCGGCGTCGCCGGCAAACGAGATCTCGCCCGCGGTGGCCGCCTGCATGGCGTTGACCCTGCCGCTCAACATTCCATCGAGTACCCGTGCCGCCATCTCGAGTTCGACTTCGGGTTCGCTGTCCGGCGCGCCGAGGCCGGCCGAAGCTTCTCCGCCGCGAAGCCGCAGGTAGAACGCCAGCGCCGCGTCGGTGAGCGTGAAGCGCAGCGTCACGTCGCGCCCCTCTGCCGCGTGGCGCATGCCGTCATCGGCGGCGAAAGCGAGGACGAAGGCCTCGAGAACGCCTTGCATCGCGGCGACCGCGCTCGGAGCCAGGGTGGCTTCGGCGATCGGCTTCGGCGCCCAGGCCGGTTTCTGTTTCTTCTCATCCCGTTGCAGGTCGGTCACGGCCGGTTGGGGTCGATCCCTCAAGAAGGCCACGCTCTCGGCGTCGGGTGCGGGTCGGGGCCCATCGAGCGAGAAATTGGCCAGCGCCTCTGGCCGGATCAGGTGGTTCGGCCGTTCCCCGGAAAGCAAGCGCTCGAGCTCGGAGACGATGATCTCGCCCTGGTGGGCGCCCACTTCGAAGGTATTTCCACCGAGGTGCGGTGTCGCGATGACGTTAGGCGACTGCAGTAGCGGGTGATCGGCGCCCGGTGGCTCCACGCTGAAGACATCGAGTGCGGCGCCGCCGAGCTTCCCGGAGCCAAGCGCCTCGGCCAGCGCCACTTCGTCCACCAACGCCGCACGAGCGGTATTCACGAGCCGGGCGCCATCCTTCATCAGGCTGATCGCCTCGCGCCCGATCAAACCCCGGGACGCGTCGGTCACGGCGGCGTGCAGGCTGACGAAGTCGCTCTCGGCCAGCAACGTCTCGAAATCGGCCGGCTCGGCGGAAGCGAGGGCGACGGCATCGGAATCGAGGTAGGGATCGGAGACGAGCACGCGCACGCCGAACGGGCGCAGACGCTGGGCGACCTTGCGCCCCACGGCGCCGAGGCCGACCAGTCCGACGGTCTTCCCCCAGAGTTCGTGACCGCGCAATGTGCCGAAGGCACGGCCCATGCTCCCCATGTCACCGGCCTCGATCGTCGGATCGCGCAGAAACGCCGTCGCGTCGGGCAGCTTGCGGGCGAGTGAGAGCAAGAAGGCCAGCGCCAGATCGGCAACCGCGTCCGCGTTCCGGCCGGGCGTGTGCACGACCGGGATCCCGACCCGCGCGCAGGCAACGGCATCCACGTTCACTGCGTCGCCGCGGCAGACGCCCACCGCGCGCAGTTCCGGCAGCTCCAGCAGCGAGGCGCCATCCACCAGATCGATCTCGGTCACGAACAATGCGTAGCCGCGAAGGGCTTCCACCAGCGCGGCACCGCTCAGCAGCCGGCCGACCTCGCGGTAACTTTGATAGTCGACGTCGCCGATCGCGCGGAGGCGCTCGAGTGCGGCTGCATCGAGGTCGGCGGTCACGAGAATGCGCGGGCGGATCCCGGTCTGACTGGCGCCCGCCCCCGCGGCGCCAGCGATGAGCGCCTGGATCGCCTGCCCCTGGGCGACCGGGGCGGCCGGCTCGCGGGCCGCGCGCAGCGCTCGCCAACGCTGATAGCCCTCCTCGTAGAACGCGGCCTGTTCCGAATCGGGCTGCACCGGGTGCATGTCGACCACGGAGGACACGGCTTCCGCGAGGTCCGACCACTCGCCGGCGCCGACGCCTGCGCAGAGCGCCGCACCCAGCGCCGATGATTCCGGCTGTTTCGGAACCGCGACGCTTCGCCCATTCACGTTGGCCAGGATGCGCGCCCAGACGGCGCTCCGGCTCATGCCACCGGCGATGCGTAGGATCCCATCGGAATCCGTCGCGCAGGGATCGATCTGTTCCAGGTTCGCGCGCACGGCATACGCGAGCCCTTCGACGAAGGCACGAGCGACGGCGTCGGCGGCTCGCCCCTCATCCAACAACATGTGGGAGAGTGTCAGCTCACCGAGCGGGAGTTCCATGGCCCGGGCATTCATCAGCTGAGCACCGAAGTGGGAGGTAAGACCGCCCGCGCCGGCTGGCGCCCGCCCGGCGCTCGCGAGCAGCCGAGCCGCAGGCACTGGCGCATCCGGATGCAACACGCGACCAAGCCACGCAAGGGAATCTCCGGTCGGCCCGGCGTTGCTCTCGACGACCCAGGCGCCATCCACCACGTGCGGTTCGAGCCAGAGCGCGCCGGCCGGGTCGGTGACGCTCTGATCGACGACGCGTTGGATCGGCATCGTGGTTCCGCCGATCGCGGCCGTCGTGCCCGGAGTGACCGCACCTACGGCAAGGCCAGCCAGCTGGCTGTCCGCGCCGCCCACTGAAACGGGAATGCCGGGCGGCAAGCCGAGCGCCTCGGCGGCGCCTCCGGCGAGCGCACCCAGGCGATGGCCGGAGGAGACGACGGGCGGCAGTTTTTCCAGCGAGACACCCCAATCCGCGGCAGCTTCCGGCGAATAACGACCTGTCGCCGGGTCGAAGAGCCCACTGCTTCCCGCTTGCGAACGGTCGCTCGCGAACTCGCCGCACAGCCGCCACGCCAGCCAATGGTCAAGGGCCAGAACGTGGGCCACACGATCAGCGCAGGACCGGTCTTGATCCTGAAGCCAACGCATCCTGGCCGCGGTCAGGATCGGCGTCGGCCAATGCCCGGTCGCCGCCTGGAGCCGTTCGCCGGCGGTGACGGCGGCCGCGATCGCCTCACCGGCCGCACGGGCGTCGCGATTCGGTGTAGCCAGCAGCACTTCGCCCGCTCCGTCCAGCATCACGGTGCCGAAGCGCATGCCCGCCGCGGCGATGCCGCGGATCTCGGGGCCTCCTGCAGCTTGATGCGCCTCCCGCGCGGCGCGCGCCAGCCGCTGGAACCAGGCCTCCAGATCGAGGTCGGTGCCGATCGGCTTCGGCCATTCGCAACGTGCCGCGAAGCTCCGTCCCGAGGCGAGTTCCAGAACCAGCGCGCGGCCGCTCCCGCCGCCCAGATCGAACCCGAGGACGGCGCCGCTCAGGGGCGCGCGAAGCGGTGGCGCCTGCGGAGTAGCGGCACGCGCGACGGTATCGCGCCCGAAGTTTTCCACTAGTAGCCCCTTTCGCGGTCGACGCGGTTCAGCACAGCCTCACCCCGTTCCATCCGTAATACGTTCTCGGCGAAGCCAGCGATGGCACGCTCGAGGAGGTCGGGGAATCCACCGGCGGTGTGGGGGGTGATCCAGAAGTTCGGGGCTTCCCAGAGTGGCGAATCCTCCGGCAGGGGCTCGCGCGAAAAGACATCGAAGATGGCGCCCGCGATCGTGCCCTCGGTCAGTGCCTCCAGCAGGGCGGACTCGTCCACGATCCCGCCGCGCGCCAGATTGATGAGCTGTCCCCCCGGTTTCATGGCCGCGAACGCATCGCTTCCGAAGCTTCCCCGCGTCTCGTCGGTCAGGGGAAGCAGCAGCACCACCAGATCGGATTGCGCCAGGAGTTCGTGGGTCCCGGCGGAATCGAAGATGCGCTCGACCGCCGGCTCCGGCTTCGGGCTGCGTTGGGTAGCGAGGACGCGCATGCCGAGCGCGTGCGCCTTTCGTGCCAGTGCCTGTCCGATCGCACCCATCCCGACGATGCCGAGGGTGCTGCCGGCTGCGACGCCGGGCAATGTCCTGCGCCATTCTCGGGCTTGTTGGGCCTCGACGAAGAACGGCAGTTTCTTGACGAGTGCCAGCACCAGGGCCAGAGCGAATTCGGCCATCGACTCCGCGGACATTCCGCGGTTGTTCGCAATGACGACGCGCGCGGCGAGGTCTCGGGCGGGCAGCAGATCGTCGACGCCGGCGCCGAGGCATTGGATCAGCTTCAGCCGCTCGGCCGCGGCCCAGTGGTTGCGTGGCGGTGCCAACACGAACAGGTACTCGACCTCTCCGATACCCGCCGCGAACGCCGCCTCATCGCGCCAGCAGATCACCTCCCGTCCCGGTAGCGCAGCGCGAAGCAGGGGTTCGAGCGCGGCAGCGAACGGAGCGAAGGCGTGGACGGGGGAAGGCACGATCGCCGAGTCTAGCTCCCGCGCGGGCGCGAGCAGCACCCGCGGGCGCCGTTAGCGCCCGCGGGCGCCGCTAGCGCCCGGCTGTCAGACTTCTTCGATGCGTCGCCGCCAGATCCGCACGCTCCTCGCAGCGCTGACCATCGTCCTCGTCGAGCCGGCTGCGGCGGAGCCCGGCGGCCTCGCTCCACTTCCGGCCCAGCCCGAAGGGACCGCCTGGCCAACCATTGCCTGGCCCGAGTCGACGCTCGGCACGAGCGAACCCCGTATCCTGGAGGCGGTCGAGCATCTCTTCTCCTTCGGAGGCCGCGGCCCCCACCCAGACACGCGCGGCTTCCTGATCATCCATCGCGGCACCGTGGTGCATGAACGTTATGCCGAGGGCTTCGATCCGAGCTCCCGCTTCCGGTCCTGGTCGGCGGCCAAGAGTGTAACCCAGGCGCTGACGGCTCTGCTGGTTCGGCAGGGCCGACTCGATCTCGATGCGCCGGCGCGCGTTCCCGAGTGGCGCGGCAGCCACGATCCCAGACGCGCACTCACCCCTCGCCATCTGCTTCACATGAACACGGGCCTCGACAACGGCGACGGCGACGCGGAGCCGGCCTCCTACGTGGCGAAGCTCTTGTTCGGGCATGAGGGCCGCGACTCCGGCGCCTTCGCCGCCCAGGCGCGCCTGGTCCACGAGCCGGGCAGCCACTGGGCCTATTCGACCGCGACCAGCCAGATCCTCTCGCGCATCGTTGCCCGGGAAGTCGGCGGGGGCCGAGCCGGAATGCTGGAATTCGTGGAACGCGAACTGGCCGCACCGCTCGGGATCGACAGTCTCGTCGTCGAGTTCGATCCGAGCGGCACACCGCTCGGCGGCGGCTTCGTCTGGATGAGCGCGCGCGATTGGGCACGCCTCGGCCTGCTCTACCTTCGCGACGGCAACTGGGACGGCCGGCGCCTGCTGCCCGAGGGCTGGGTCGACTTCACGCGAACCCGCGCGCCGGCCGCGAACAACGCTGTCTTCGGCGCCCATTTCTGGATCGGGGGCGCGCCGCGAGACGGCCAGCCGCCCTCTTTCGACGTTTCTCTCGGCAGTTTCCAGATGAGCGGAAATGGCGGGCAGTTCGTGGTGATGTTCCCGTCGCGCGATCTGATCGTGGTGCGTCTCGGCGAGATGTCCTCGACCCAGTGGGGCGACATCGTCGCTGACATCAGCGCGATCGCCGAGCGCTTTCCCGAGGTAATGCCGTGATCCTGAAGTGGAGCGCTCTCGCCGGTTTCTGGATCCTGCTGGTGGGGGGTGCGTTGGTCTATCGATACATGGCCCAGAACGTCGAGATCGGCGCGGGCTACGTGGCCAAAGAGGTCTGCTCCTGCATCTACGTGGGCGAGCGCGAGTTCGAGAGCTGCCGACTGGACGTGCCCGCGATGATGGACGCGATCGAGGCCGAGATCGTCCCGGGCGAGCAAGCCGTGCGCGCCTTCGTCGGCGGCCTGGGCGAACGGGTCGCCCGCTACAGCGACGACGGCGGCGGCTGCACGCTCTACTGATCCGGCGGCGCCGGGCGCTCGCCTATACTGCGGCGCCCATGCCCAGCCATCCGCGACATGGCCCGCTGTTCGCTGCGGGCCAACCGCTCCACACCCGCGCCCTGGCGATCGACGTCTTCCAGGAAGAGCCGGGCCGATTGCGCGCCGAGGGTGAGATCCTCGACCTGCGCAAGGCCGGCTTCGTCCCGACCGGAGGCGATCTGCAGACGGCCGGCTTCATCCATCACATGCAGCTCCACCTGTGGCTCGACCTCGCGTCGGGTTCGATCGAGAAGCTCGAAGCCTTCCAGCCCCACGTGCCGTTCGAAGCCAGCAATGCCACCGGCGGCGAATCGTGCCGCGACGTCGTGCCCCGGCTCCAACCCCTGGTGGGCCGATCGATCGAGGACGCCTTTCACCGCAACCTGTCGGGCTGCTTCGGCGGGCCACTCGGTTGTTCCCACCTGCTCACGCTGGCCCAGGCCATGGGCGCGGCGCTTCCGCCACTCCTCGACCGGGAACGGTCGCTGCCGGAGATGCGCATGCCCGGCGAGCGCATCGGCAAGCGAGCCATCTTCCTCGACGGCTTCGGCACCGAGAGCGGTGGGATGAACGTCACGATCCAGCTCTCGGACTTTGCGACCACGCCCAAAGCCGAAGTCCGAACGGGTATCGATCGGTTGGCGCGACAATCCGAGGTCCAGGCCGCTGCGCGGGTGGATCTCGAACAAATGACGATCGCGTCTCTCGAAGCCATCGAGCGCACCCGCACCCATGAGAATCTGGCCGAGCCCGATCTGACGGAGCCCAATCTGACCGATCCCGGCTGGCAGGACCGAAGCGCCGATCTCGAGCCCTTCATCGGCGGCCCGGCACTCTCGGGGCTGGCGGCCGCGCTCTTCAGAGAGTTGGGCGACAGGACGGATCGCCGCTTGCTGCTCGAAGCCCTGCTCCAGTTCGCGCCTGGCTTGATCCAGTGCTTCGCGGCGCGCACCGAGGAACTGCTGCAGCACATCGCCGGAACCGGGGGCGACAGTGGCGCCGAGGAGGCGCCTCGCATCCTGAGCGTGGGCGGGACGCCAGGCAGCTGCCACATGTGGCGCGCCGACGGCGTGCTGAGCCGTCAGCGAACCGGTTTCGGAGGGCGCTAGCCGAAGCGCGAGCGGTATCATCGCGCCCCATCGCAGCGGACACCGATCCTGGACCGAAGCCGGGAAGCGACACGGACACGAAACGGAGAGACCCATGGCACAGATCAACGGCGGACAGATCGCGGCACGTGCGCTCAAGAGGGCCGGGGTCGACACCCTCTTCGGCGTAGTCGCGGGGCCCATGATCGAGGTCTTCGCCGGCGGCCAGAGTGAGGGACTCACCGTCATCGGCGGACGGCACGAGATGAACGCCGGTTTCATGGCTTCGGCCTGGGGCTGGCAGAAGAAGAAGCCGGGCATTCTCGTCGCAGGATCCGGGCCCGCCGTGACCAACTGCATCACGCCACTCTACGTCGCAACCGAGAGCGCAATGCCCCTGGTCGTGTTGGGCGGATCGGCGTTCTCGAACACCCGCGGCATCGGCGGCTTCCAGGAACTCGACCAGGTTTCGGCCGCCAAACCGGTTTGCAAGTGGACCGGACAGGTCGACTCGACCGAACGCGTCGGCGAGTGGATCCATCTCGCCCTCGGCAAGGCGCTCGAGGGTAGACCCGGCGGCGTCTACCTCGACTTCCCCGGTGAAGTCGCTGCGCGACGCATCGATGAGGAAACTGCGAGCCTGAGGGATGCACCCGAGATCAGCGCGCCGCACCCCGACCCCGACGCGGTGGCGCGCGTGGCGGATCTGCTCGAGAGCGCAGAACGGCCGCTGCTGCTGATCGGCAAGGGTGCGGCCTGGGCGGACGCGGGGCCGGCCCTCGAGAAGCTGGCCGACCTCGGCATCCCGTACGTGTGCTCGCCGATGGGACGCGGCACGATCCCCGACGATCACGCCAGCTTCGCGAACGCCGCGCGTTCACAGGCGCTGAAGGGGGCCGACGTCGTCGTCATGTTTGGCGGCCGCTTCAACTGGATCTTCGGCATGGGTCGACGCTTCGCGCCGGATGCCAAGATCATCCACATCGACGTGGAGCCGGAAGAGTTCTACTCGGGTGCGCCGATCGAGCTGGGCGTCACCGCCGACGCGCGCAGCGCGGCCGAAGCGATTCTCGATGCGCTCGCTGACCGGCCGCCTCGAAGCGCCGGCTCGGGATGGCTCGCCGGCCTGCAGGAGCAAGCGAAGCGGAACGAGGCCGGCGCCCGCTCGGTCCTCACTGACGATTCGATCCCGATCAATCCCTATCGCGTGGTCGCCGAGGTACGCGACGCCCTGCCCCGCGACGCCATCGTCACGGCGGAGGGGGAAACCATCATGGGAATCTGCCGCGCGATGCTCCCGTCCTACACGAACCGGGGGCGCCTCAACGCCGGCACCACCGGCTGCATGGGCGTCGGTGCCCCCTACGTGGTGGGCTCGAGCCTGGCCTGCCCGGATCGGCTCAGCGTCGGCATCCTGGGCGACTACGCATTCGGCGCCGCGGCCATGGTTGTCGAAACGGCCACCCGCGTTGGCGCCAAACCCGTGTTCGTGGTGGTGAACAACGAAGGCATTGCCGGCCACATGATCCAGGACGGCATGCTGCCGCCCGGATCGCCGCGCATCGCCTCGTTGTTGCCCGCGCGCTACGACAAGATCGCCGAGATGGTCGACGGCCACGCCGAGCACGTCGAGGCCCCGGACCAGATCCGCCCGGCCCTCGAGCGCGCCTTCGCATCGGGCAAGGTCGCCGTGGTGCACGTACAGGTGGATCCGAAGGCTTCCCGAATCTCGGGCAGCAACTACCTCCAGTAAATCAGGAGATCGTCATGCCGCAACCTCTCGAAGGTCTTCTCGTGCTCGATTGGACCATCTGGCAACAGGGTCCCGTCTGTTCGGCGATGCTAGGCGACATGGGTGCCCGGGTCATCAAGATCGAACAGCGTGGCAGCGGCGACCCGGGCCGCTACCTGCTTGGCGCCGGTGGCAAGGACACCAGTGCCAAGCCCAACTGGTACTTCGAGGCCAACAACCGCAACAAGGAATCGATCACCGTCGACTTGAAGAAACCCGAAGGCCGCGAGGTCGTTCTCGCGCTGGCCGAGAAGGCCGATGTCTTCGTCCAGAATTTCCGCAAGGGCGTAGCAGGCCGCCTGGGCCTCGACTACGAGAGCTTGAAGCAGCGCAACGAACGCATCATCTACGCCGGCGCGACCGGCTACGGGCCACTCGGCCCGGACAGCGCCGAGCCCTCCTTCGATCACCTGGGCCTGGCGCGCTCGGGCATCATGAACGCGGCCGGCGAGCCCGGCATGCCGCCGCTCGGCGTGGCCGGCGGCATCGCCGATCAGATGGGCGCCGTGATGATGGCCTACGGCGTGATGACGGCACTGCTGGCGCGCGAGCGCCACGGCATGGGCCAGGAAGTGTTCGCCTCACATCTCGGTTCGATGGCGTTCCTCCAGGGCCTCTCGCTCTCGATGAAGCTGATGGCCGGCTTCGCGATACCCCGGAGTTTTCGCGCCACGGCCGGCAACCCCCTCTGGAACCACTATCGCTGCGCCGACGACCAGTGGATCGCACTCGCGATGCTGCAACCGGACCGGTATTGGGCCGACTTCACGCGGGCCATTGGCCGCCCGGAACTCGGGACCGACGAACGCTTCGCGACGATGGCCGTACGCGGGGGCAACGCGGAAGCCTGCGTCGCATTGATCGACGAAGCCTTCGCCAGCAAGCCGCGGGCGGATTGGATCAAGATCCTGAACGATGACCCGGGCGACTACATCTTCACGATCGTGAATAGCGTCGACGATCTACCGACCGATCCCCAGGTCCTGGCGAACGACTACATCGTCGAAGTCGACCACGCGCAACACGGCAAGACCCAGATGGTGGGCCTGCCGGTCGGTCTCAGCGAAACGCCGGGTTCGGTCCGCAAGGGTGCCCCCGAACTCGGTCAGGACACCGAAGTCGTGCTGATGGACGTGCTCGGCTGGGACTGGGAGAAGGTCCAGGCGCTCCACGAGAAGGAAGCCATCTAGTGGCGAGCCCTCTCGCAAGACCAGCGGGCCGCTGATGCGCGCGGCACGATCTGCGGCCGAGGTGCCGAGCATCCCCGCCGATCAGGCCGCGGGGTTGTTGCTCCACAGTCAGGGGCTACTCGACGATCCGACACGCCGACCGACGCGCAGCGCGCTGCTTCGCACGATCCGGCGCATGGGTTACGTGCAGATCGATTCCATCAACGTGCTCGCGCGGGCCCACGATCTGATCCTCCAGGCGCGCTTCCAGGACTACCGTCCCACCCAGCTCGCCAGGCTCGTCGAGCGCGACAAGGCACTCTTCGAGAACTGGGTGCACGATGCCGCGGTGCTTCCGATCGAGTTCGCGTCGCAGTGGCAGCACCGCTTTCGTCGTTATGCCAAGACCCAGCGCGAGCGCCGCGCCAAACGCGCCGGGGTTTCGCAATTCGGACGGCTCTGCAGCCAGGTGAGACGAAGGATCGAGGCCGAAGGCCCGCTCACCACCAGCGACTTCGAAGACCCGCGCAGCGCGTCCGGAAACTGGTGGAGTTGGAAGCCGGCCAAGAGCGCCCTCGAGTATCTCTGGCGCAGCGGGCCGCTCGCGGTCCCGGCACGCACGAACTTCCAGAAGCACTACGACCTGACCGAACGCGCCCTTCCCGAGCTCGCCGCGGCAAAGCCCATGACGAGCCGCGCCTATGTGGACTGGGCGTGCAGTGAAGCGCTCGACCGGCTCGGTACCGCGACCACGCGCGAACTCGCAGATTTCTGGGGCGGTATCCCCGCCAAGGAGGCTGCCGCCTGGAGCGAGCGAGCGCTGCGTTCGGGTGTCGCCATCCTCGCCCAGCGTGAGGCCCACGGCGACGCACCGGCTCAGGGCTGCCTGGCGTTGCCGGATTGGCAGCAACGCGTCGATGCCATCCCGGCATCGCCCGCCGGTGTCCGCGTGCTCGCCCCCTTCGACCCGGTGATTCGCGACCGCGCGCGTCTCGCACATCTGTTCGGTTTCGATTACCGCTTCGAGGCGTTCGTTCCGCAAGCGAAACGCCAGCACGGGTACTACGTCACGCCACTCTGGCGCGGAACGCACCCGATCGGCCGCATGGATCCGAAGTTCGACCGGGCCAGCGGGACGCTCCTGATTCGCGGCCTGTGCTTCGAGCCCGAACTGAAGCCGAGCCGGGCATTGCGCTCCGAGGTCGATGACGCCCTCGGAAGATTGAAGGCCTGGCTCGGCGCCGACAAACTCGTCGTCGAGCGCTGAACCGCGACCGTCCCGAGCGGGTAGCGGGTGCCGTAGCGTGGCACGGGGCCTCCGTCCAATCGCGCTACGAACTCAGCGGCCGCGGGGTCCGCTAACCTCCGCCGATGCCTGAGAAGCCGAAGCCGCGCAGACAAGAACAAGAAGACGCTCGCCGCGAGGTGACCGAGATCGCACCGAACATTCTCCGCATGGAATTGCCGATCCGGATGCCCGGGCTCGGCCACGTCAACATGTACGCCTTGATCGATGACGAGGGCGCTGCGGTCGTCGACCCCGGCCTGCCCACCAAGGACAGCTGGATCGCGGTCAATGACCGCCTGAAGCAGGCGGGTCTGAAGCCGAAGGACGTGCACACGGTGCTCGTGACCCACTCCCATCCGGATCACTTCGGTGGCGCGAATCGCTTCCGCAAGGAATCCGGCGCCGAGGTGGTGGCCCATCAATCGTTCAAGTTCGGCGTCATGGAAGCCAGCGACGAGACCGACGTTTCCGTTGACGACTTGAGCGCTTCCGAGAACGACGAGACCCATCGCCAGGTCGTCGACCGCTGGAATCACCGCACGCCTTGGGGAGGCCAACCCCCACGCCCTCCCTTCAAGATGCGGATGCGTTGGCGCATGGCGCGATGGATCGGCGGCGGCATGATCCCCCAAATAACAAAGCCCGTGAACGCCGGAGATCCGCTCCGGCTCGCCGGCCGCGAGTGGTTCGTCACACACACGCCGGGGCACACCGAGGATCACATCTGCTTCCACTGCCCGGAAGAGGGCCTCTTCCTCTCCGGCGATCACGTGCTGCCGACGATCACGCCGCACATCTCCGGTCTGGCCTTCCACAAGGACCCGCTACTCCAGTTCTTCGAGTCCCTCGACCAGGTAGCCGCGATCGAGAACGTGGACCAGGCGCTCCCGGCCCACGGCCATCCGTTCCCCGATCTCGGGGGCCGGGCCATCGCGATCAAGGAGCACCACTACGATCGGCTCGACACGATGAAGCGCATCGGCCGCGAACTCGGACCGGCCAACGTCCAGGCGTTCTCCCAGAACCTGTTCAAGAAGCGCAGTTGGGGAGAAATGGCCGAGAGCGAGACCTTCGCTCACCTCGAACATCTGCGGCATACCGGCGACGCCGAGATGCATCGGGATGACGAGGGATTCCTGATCTACGAACTCGGATAGCGGGCGGTACCGATGGAGATTCCCGGTTGAGCGATCTCCCCTTCCGGCTACTCCCCCGGATCGGCCCCGAGAACGAGCACTTCTGGACCGGCGGTGCAGCGGGGGAGCTTCGGCTGCTCCAGTGCCCAGCCTGCGAAACGTGGGTGCACCCTCCGCAGCCGATCTGCCCCGCGTGTCTCGGCGAGCCGCTGGTGGCGCGAGCCACCTCGGGCCGGGCCACGCTCCACACCTACACGGTGAATCACCACCCCTGGATCCCGGGCTTCGACCCGCCCTACATCATCGCGATCGTCACATTGAATGAAGATCCCCGCGTCCGCCTGACGACGAACCTGGTCCACTGCGAAGAAGCGGACCTGCGCATCGGCATGCCGCTTGCGGTCTGCTTCGAAGAGCGCGAGGACGGGATCTTCCTGCCTCTCTTCGAGCCGGACACGAACTAACATGGCGTCACCGGAGCAAAGCGTCGTCGTTAGCGGCATCGGGCAGTCTGCTGTGGGGCGACCCGTCGATCGCGACCCGATGGCGTTGACGGCGGACGCCTGCCTGGCCGCGATCGAGGATGCCGGACTCACCCGTTCCGAGATCGACGGCCTCGCCACCTACCCGGGCGGCGCGCTCGGATCCGCCTCTCCGGGTTTCGCGGCCGGCGGCATCGTGGAGATCCAGGACATGCTGCGACTCGAACTCGACTGGTGGAACGGCACCGCAGAAACCGCGGGCCAGCTGGGCTCCGTGATCACGGCGGTCGCCGCCATCGCCGCCGGCTTCGCCAAGCACGTACTGTGCTTCCGGACCGTCTGGGAAGCCTCGGCTCAAGGCAAAGGCGGCCGACGCGGAATCGGCACCGGCGGTGGTGGTGGCGGCATCCCGCGCGCTGGCGGCGAGATGCAGTGGCGCTTGCCGTTCGGCGCGGCGTCCGCGGCCTGTTGGATCGCGATGATGGCCCAGCGCCACTTCCACGAATACGGAACCACCCGCGAGCAGCTCGCCTGGATTGCACTCAACGCGCGAAAGAACGCGGCCCTCAATCCCGCGGCCATCTACCGCGACCCGATGAGCCTCGATGACTATCTGGGCGCTCGGATGATCTCGACACCCTTCTGCCTGTATGACTGCGACGTTCCGGTGGACGGCTCGACGGCGTTCGTGCTCTCCCATGTCGACACCGCTCGCGATCTGCGCCGGCCTCCGCTGCGCATCGAAGCGATCGGCTCGGCGCTGCGGGGGCGGCCGTCCTGGGACCAGTTCGACGACCTCACGACAATGGCACTTCGGGATGCGGCCAAGATGATGTGGGAGCGGACCGACCTGAAACCGTCGGATGTCGACGTGGCCGAGTGCTACGACGGCTTCAGCTTCATCGCGCTGGCATGGCTCGAGGCCCTCGGGTTCTGCAAGCCAGGCGAAGGCGGCCCATTCATCGAGGGTGGCGAACGCATTGGCCTCGGCGGCGAGATCCCGCTCAACACCCACGGCGGACAACTCTCCGCGGGCCGGCTTCACGGCTACGGGTTCTTCCACGAGGCCTGCGTCCAACTCTGGGGCGAAGGCGGCGAGCGACAGGTCCCCGGCGATCCGGCGGTGGCGATCGCGGCAGCCGGCGGCGGCCCGCTGGGCGGCTGCCTGCTGCTCGCCCGGAGCTAGCGCGCGCGCCACCCGGTTTGCGGCCGCTTGCGAGAGAATCCGCTCGGGAACGGCGTTACCATCCCGCCCCCGAACGCGACGACACGATTTTTCCGAAAGAAGCGGGAGCAAAGCGTGAGCGAAGCCGACATCAAAGGCATCCGAGCGGACGCCGTGACGACGTGGTTCGAGCAGAACGTAGAGGGAGCAGAGACCCCGCTCTCGTTTTCGCCCATCAAGGGAGGCCACTCGAACCTGACCTACAAGGTCGAGGCGGCCGACGGACAACGCTTCGTGCTGCGTCGGCCCCCGCTTGGCGCGGTGCTGGCCACGGCCCACGACATGGCACGGGAGCACAAGATCATCTCGGGCGTCGCCAAGAGCACGGTTCCGGTCCCGCCGGCGCTCGGCCTCTGCACCGACGATGCCGTCAACGACGCCCCGTTCTACGTGATGCGCTTCGTGGATGGCGTTGTCCTCGACCACCGCGATGTGGTGGACAAGCACGTGCCGGAGTCTGAACGCTCGGGCCTCGGGAGCGATGTCATCGAGATCCTGGCGCGCTTACACGCGGTCGATGTCGACGCGGTCGGACTCGGCGACCTGGGCCGCAAGGAAAACTACCTGGCAAGGCAGCTCAAGCGCTGGCGCACGCAGTGGGAGAAATCCAAGACCCGCGAACTGGAAGCGATGGAGACGGTCTACGACGCGCTCTCCGGCGATGTCCCGGAACAGATCGGTGCCGGAATCGTCCATGGCGACTACCGCCTCGGCAACATGCTGACGAACTCCGACCACCGGATCGCGGCGGTGCTCGATTGGGAACTCTGCACACTTGGCGATCCCCTCGCCGACCTCGGCTACCTGCTCAACAACTGGGCGGAACCGGGCGAGGAAGCCGGCCCGGCCAGCCGCGGCGCGGCGCTGGCGCCGACCGTGGCGCCCGGTTTCCACACCCGCGCGGAACTGGTTGCTCGCTACGAGGAACTCACCGGCCGGGACGCCAGCAAGATCGACTACTACCGGGCGTTCCAGTACTGGCGGCTCGCCGCGATCGTCGAGGGCGTGATGTCCCGCTACCTGAAGGGCGTGATGGGCGCCGACGCCGACACCGACGCCTTCAAGGCCCAGATCGATGGGCTGGCCGATGCAGCGCTCGATCGGGTCCGATCGCTCGGCGCCTGAACGCGCTAGCTTCGGGCCGAGCCGCAGCGCCCCGGCGGGAGATTGAACGATGACCGCATTCAGTTCGTGGAGCGGCCCGGACGCCATCCGGCCGGATCTGGTGGCCCAGTACCAGCGCGTCTGGGCCCACATCGCTTCCCCGGGAACCTGGTTGACGGGCGCGGAGCGCGTCGGCGTCGCCGAGGAGACCCGGCGGGCGCGGGGCTGCGATCTCTGCAGCCGACGCAAAGCCGCCCTCTCGCCGTTCTCGATCGATGGCCACCACGACCACGCTAGCGTCCTGCCCGAGGCGCTCGTCGATGCGATCCATCGCATAACAACGGATGCCGCCCGGCTCACCGAGCGCTGGTATCAAGGGCTCTTGGAAGCCGGACTCAGCGCCGAGGCCTACGTCGAAGGGCTCGGCGTCGCGGTGCAGGTGATCAGCATCGACGAGTTCCACCACGCGCTCGGACTGCCGGTCGAGCCCCTTCCCGAGGCCGGCCCCGGCGAGCCTTCCCGCCGGCGCCCCAGTGGCGCAACACAGATCGAGGACGCCTGGGTTCCCGTCATCCCGGCCGACAAGCTCGACCCGGAAGACGAAGGCCTCTACGGAAACATGCCGGGTGGCCGCGCCGCCGGCGTGGTGCGGGCACTCTCGCTGGTTCCCGAGGAGGTGCGCAGCTGGCAGGCGCTCTCGGGCGCACAGTACCTTTCGATGGAAGCGATGGCGCGCATGGAGACCGAGCGCGCGCTGGATCGCGCGCAGATCGAACTCGTCGCCGGCCGCGTCTCGGCACTGAACGAGTGCTTCTATTGAACGACCTCCCATGCGGTGATGCTCCGTGCGAGCATCGACTACCAAGGCAAGCAGGGCGATCTTCGCGTCGTCACCGAGGGCAGCAAGGGTGCCGACAGCGGCGTGACGCATAGCGACGAACTCGTCGCCTTCGCCGAGGCCGCCCTCGGGAGCGACGAAGCCGTTCTCGCCAGCAGCCGAGACGCCTTGCGAGAGGTTGCCGGAAGCGAAGCGCTCGTGGACGCCGCCGGCGTCGTCGGGAACTTCCAACGCATGGTTCGCATCGCCGACGGCGCCGGAATCTCGCTCGACGCGCCGGTTGCGCTGCTGTCGGCAGATTTCCGCGAGGAGCTCGGCCTTGCAGAGTTCTCCACCGCGAGCCGGATCTCTGAACCCGGCGCATTGGGCCAAGCGTTCGGAGGTATCGCGCGCGCAGCCGTTGCCACCGGGCTCCGCATCTTTGGACGGCGTGCCCGAGCCAAACGCTAGGCGGTCGAGCGAAGTCTAGAGCGGAGGCTCGGGGCCTTCGGCGCTCGAGAGCCGTTCGCGCGCCAGGGCCAACCCGTCGAGGATGGCGTTGCGCAGTTCGCGCGGGTCGATCACATCGTCCGTGCCGAGCGAGGCGGCCATCCGCCAGGCGCTGTCCTTCTGCTCCCTTTCGATCCGCTCCTGCTCGGCTGCGTCGAGGCCCGCGCTCGCCCCGCCAGGTCTGGCCGGCATCGAACTCATCGTCAGGGCCGGGAACGAGACGTGGAAAGTCTGATGATCGAAGGGATTGTGGGCCATCGTGGTGGAACCGAACCCGAAGGCCTTGCGAAGCGTGACGTGGATCTTGGGCACGTTCAGTTTCCGCTCGGCCTTGAACATCTTGCCGGCCCACTTGAGGATGCCCGAGCGCTCGGCCTTGGTTCCCGCCATCACGCCGGGGTTGTCCGTCAAGAAGACGACGGGTAGGTGGAACGCACCGGCCGTCTCGAGGAAATCCATCGCCTTCTGCGCTGCCGCGCTGTCGACCGAGCCCGAGCTCACCCAGGGATCGTTGGCCAGGATGGCGCAGGACTGCCCGCCGATGAACGCGTGCGCGCACACCAGGGACGCCCCGAACTTCGGCTGCACCTCGAGATAGGCGCCGTCGTCGACGACCTGCTCGATGACCTTGCGCATCTTGTAGGGCTTCCGATCGTCCGGGGGGATCAGATCGAGGAGCCCTTCGAGCCTGCGTCGGCCGGTGTCCGCACCCTCTCGACGGGGTGCCGTGCCTAGCCTGTTCTGCGGGAAGTACGAGAGATAGCGCCGCGCGGTGGCAACGGCCTCAGCGTCGTCCTTGGCGGCGTAGTGTGCCGTGCCCGCGGTCTCCGTGCAGATCCTGGCTCCACCGAGCTCTTCCTTCGTCACGTCCTCGCCGATCGCCGACTTCACCAGCGGCGGCCCGCCCGTGAACATCGCCGACGCTTCCGTCATGATCGTGAAATCGGAGAGCGGCGCCGTCAGCGCGCCATGGCCGGCCGAGGCCCCCATCACCAGACAGACCATGGGGACCTGGCCGCCCAGGTCGGCGAGTGCGAGCAGGTCGTTCGGCGCGCGCCCTCCTCCGCCGGTATCCGTCAGGCGGTGACCCGCGCCGTCGAGCATGAACACCAACGGGACCCGCTCCTGCAGCGCAAGCTGGCAGACGCGGTAACGCTTGTTCATGCTGCCCTGGCCGATCGAACCGCCGAGCACGGTGAAATCCTCCGCGCCCGCGACGACCATCCGGCCGTTGACCGGGCCGAAGCCGGCGACCAGTGCATCCGCCGGCGCCGCCGTGCCACCGACCAGGGGGCCGATCTCGCGGAACTCCCCGGCGTCGAAGAGCAGTTCGAGGCGCCGGCGCGCGTCGAGTTTTCCACGTGCGGTCATCAACCGTTCGACGCGCTCGGCCCCTCCCATCGCGGTGGCGACGTCTTGCCGACGCTCGAGTTCTTCGAGGATCGGCCCCCAGTTGGAACGGTTCTCACTCATCTTCTTCCTCCGCGGGCAGGGAACGTAACCCAACACACAAAAGCGGTGCCGGACGCCCGATCCCCTACAGAACGGGGCCGGAACTGCCGATAACGCCTTGGGTGATCGTTTTCGCCCTGCCCCGGAGGTCCGATGAACCGTCGCAGCCATCCTCGTTTCCAGGCGCGTTTCGAGGCGTTCTGCTCCTCGGGCCGCGAGGAAGGTGAGGGCCAGCTGCGCGACCTCTCCTACTCGGGCGCCCAGCTCGTTGGCGCCGCGATTCGGCCCGCCATCGGCACCAAGGTCCGGCTGTTCGTCATGATCGACCCGAGCCCGCCGTTCGAGCTCGCGGGCACCGTCGCTCGTCACGTCGAGGATGGCTTCGGCCTCGCCTTCGCGGAACTCGAACCCGAGATCCGGAACCTGGTCGACGATGTCGCCGCGATCGTTCGCGCGGGCGACTGATCGCGCGCGCCGCGAAGCGGCGCCTGGCGCCTAGCCGGACCCGACCAGCCAGTTCTCGGCAGCTTCGATCCGCGGAAACGTGCGCAGGCGAAGCGAGCCGCCGGAAGCGAGCTGTTCCAGTCCTTCGCCCCAGTGGCGCACGCCCCCGGCGCTGGCAACGAGCGCGATCATGGCATCATCGTTCTGGCAGGCCTGCACCACACCGCCGACGGTACCGATATCGAGTTGCATGCCCTCGACCTTGCGAAGGTCGAACAAGTGGCGCATTCCGGCGCCGTAGCGCCCGTCGGCTTCCAATCTGTCGAGCAGTGCCGTGAATTCATCCGAGGTCACAGAACCGGAAGCCTTGGCGACGCAGTAGCCAAGGCCCTCGTCGATGTCATAAGAGAACGGCACGTCACCCCCGTGTTCGCGCGCTGGAAGGGACCGTGTTTAGCGGTCCGGCTTCGGTTCGCAAGGCGATCGACACGGAAGTGTGTTCAAGAACTCCGTCGGAGGGCGATGACACCCATGTGTGTTCCCTAGCATCCCGCGAGTGACCCTGCGTCACTTCTCGGTGTCGCCGACCGAGGTCTGGCCCGGGCTAGAGGGTCCCTCCGGCATGCACGTTGATCTTCTCGCCGGTGAGGTAGGAACCCCCCTCAGAAACGAGGTATCGAACCACGTTGGCGACATCCTCGGGCTGACAGACTCGCCCGAACGGCATCTGCTCGTGAAGGCTCTCGATATCGTCAACGCCACCGGCCTTGACCAGGCGCCGTCCCATCTCGGTCTCGACCAGACCCGGCGCCACCACGTTGACCCGGATTCCGTGATGCCGGACTTCCTTGGCCAAGGTAAACGCCAACGCCTCGAGTGCCGCCTTCCCCATGCTGTAGGGCGCGCCGCGGGGGCCGTAGTGCAGGGTGGCAACGCTCGAGATCATCACGATGTCGCCGCGCTCCTTCTTCTTCATGGCCGGCAGCACCAGCTGACTGAGCCGGTGCGGCGCCAGTGCGTGGATGCTGACCACCCGAAGCAACTCGGCGGGATCGGTCTTCTCCACGGTGTTTCCGCGGCTCGCGATGCCGGCGTTGTTCACCAGACAATCGACATCGCCGAGATCTCGGGCGATGGCGTCGACCATGGCCGTCACCGCGTCGTCGTCGTCAACGGAGGCCGCGTAGGCTTCGGCCCGGCGGCCCAGTGCGCGAATCGCTGCAACGGTTTCGGCTGCGGCGTCGGCGTCGCGGCGGTAGTTCACGGCCACGTCAGCGCCGTCTTCGGCAAGCGCCAGCGCGATGGCGCGGCCGATTCCCCGGCCGCCCCCAGTGACGAGTGCAACGCGGCCTGCAAGCGTAGACATGGGTTCTCCCACAGGCGTTGCGCCACCGAGGGACAGCGCAGCGCGGGAAAGAACGGCGACCTCGGGCGCCGAAGGACGGACTGTAGGGAATCGATTCAGGCCGGACCGCCGGGCCGGCGCGGCCAGGCCAGCAGCGGGCCCGGCTGGGAGGGCGGGGGGGTCCCTGCGGGGCCGCCTCGAACGCCCTCCGTCGGCAAAGCTGCCTCCGACCCATCGCGTTCGCGGCGATTCTGGGGAACCATGCAGACCCCGGACGCGTTAGGAGCGATCGAAGATATGGTGCTTTCCCGACGGCTGCGGCTGGTTCATTGCTGCCTGCTCGCAACCGCACTCGCCTTGGCGGGCTTTGCCGCGCCAGCCGCATCCGGCCCGACACCCGTTCGTGTAGGAGCGACAGACCTTCATTTCGCCTGGGCGAGCGGCAGCGAGAACGTGGTCGGTTACCGCGTCCTGGTCTCTCGCAACGGCGGGCCATTCAAGTTCGAGCAGATCGTGGCGCGTGGCGAGGCCTGGATCCCGGCCGACGACGACGAGAGCATCATGATTCGCGTCGCGACCCTGGCAGCCCTCGATCAGCCGGGGCTGATGTCGCCGACCTCGGCGTTCGTGATGGTTCTGCCACCGAACGAAGACGATGATTCGGACGGAACCCCGAACGCGAACGACGCCTGCCCGCTCCACACCAATGACGAACTCGACTCGGACAGCGATGGGATTCCCAACGCCTGCGACTCCTGTCCGTTCGTTTCGGACCCGAACGGCCTCGATCTCGACCTCGACGGTTACGGCGACGCGTGCGATCCGGACACTGATGGGGACGGTATTCCCGACGACAACGACCTGTGTCAGCGGCTGGGCCTACCCGAGACGGCCGACTCGGACGGCGATGGCATCGGCGATCGTTGCGATCCCTGCAACACCTTCTTGTGGTCGGCTCCGCCTCGCAATCCGCCGGACCAGAACCCGCGGACGGCCGGCATCCTGTTCAAGAATCTCCGCACCCCGGAGAACCAGGCGATCCGAATCGAGGGAAAGTTCTCGACCGTCAGTCGCGAGCAACCGGTCGATCCCTCGGCGACGGGGCTGAGCTTCCACGTCGAAGACGCAGCCGGTCCGATCTACGCGCTGGGGATCCCGCCCGGTCTGGTAGGAAACTCGCTGTGCCACGCCAAGGATGGCTGGACCCGCACGCTCTACTTCGGAAGTCCCGTCTGGAAGTACACCAACGGCTCCGGCTCCCTCGATCCCTTCAGCTGCGCTCCTGCAGCGGCGAAGCTGGTCAGTGCCATCGTGCGGGACAAGCGCGAGAAGAAGGGCTGGATCGAATACGTCGTCGAGTTCAAGAACCTCGACCTCGACCACGTCCCCCAACTGCCGGCCCGTTCCGTCCTGGCCAGCATCTCGCTGGGCGACCACGGGAGCATCTTCGAGCCCGGCCGCGCCGCCCGCACCGCCTCCTGCGGTGAAGCGTTCCTGCCCGAGCCGGCGGACAGCGGCCTGAAGAAACCCTTCTGCAAGCCGTCCTACTGGTCAGGGGATCTCAACAAGATCACCTGTCGGGGGCTCTGAAGCGCCGCTCGACACGGGCGGCGTGTCCAGTTGCCCCGATCGCGCGGTAGAAGGCGAGCGCTTCGTCGTGCTGGCCGCGGGCTTCGAGGATCTGCCCCCGGTAGCGGCGTGCGCCCGTCTTCTCGACCAGACGTTCGGCGTGGGCGAGGTCTGCTTCGGCATCGATGTCGCTGCCGGCCGCCCGGTGGACCGCGGCGCGCACGATCAGCGACTGGCAGAGGCTGATCTCGGTCTGCTCCCGGATGCCAACCTCGATGACGTCGTCGATCAGGGTGCGCGCTTGCGCCACGTCGCCGAGCCCAAGGTGTGCGAGCGCCTCCGACCAACCCGTCCAGATCAAGACGTCCCGTCCGAGCCCGCACTGCTCGGACTCGGCTCGACCCTGCTGCATCTCGTTCAGGCAGGCCTCCCACTCGCCGCAGTCGGAGAGTGTCATGCCTAGCCAGCAATGCGTGGCGACGCTGTCGAACGCACTCCCCGAGCGCTCCGCGAGTGCTCGGCAATGCCGAGCCGACCCAAGGGCGGCGGCAGTGTCGCCGCGTGCCTGGTGGACGACGACGCTCATGACGCCGAGCCATACTTGCGTCTCTAGCGGTTGATCCTGCGCGAGTCGAAGGGCCGTTTCGACTCGTTCCTGGGCCTCGTCGATCAGGCCGAGGTCCGCCCGCGGCCCGGCCGTGAACGCCGTGCAGAGGATGAGCGGACTGTGTCCCGCGTCCGCGCCGAGCTCCAGATCTCCGTTGGCGAGCGCCACGATCTCGTCGCCCGCTTCTACGGCGCTTGCCGCTGCACCGTGCTGCCACCGGGAGTAGCAGAGTTCGAGACCGCAGAACGCGCGCAGTGCCGGATCGCCAACGCGTCGCGCAATCGACATGGATTCTTCCGCCAGATCGAGATACTCGACCATCCGTCCGTGGTTCTGTCGGACAGTGGAGAATGCCGAGGTCAGGCGCGCGAGATTCGCGTCGTCTCCTCGGCTCGCAAGGAACGCGCGTCCCCGCGCAAAGACCTCGTCTGCCTCTTGCTCGGGAACTTCCACACGGAACGCACTCAGCGTGAGCGCAATGAAGGTACGCGCCTGCAGCTCGAGCGCTTCCGGCTCTTCGTGGCCGCGCACGAGTTCGTCTACACGCTTCCAGTGCGCGTATGCCTCGCGGTAGTCCGTGCTTCCCATGCGGCCCGCCGCTCGCGCCTGCCAGTGTGCGGCGCGCACGGGCTGGTTCGCGTGTTCCCAATGGTGGGCCAGAAGCGCAGCTCGCCCGTCGAGATGCTCGGGGTCCAGCTCCTCGTAGGCGCGGGCCACTGCCGCGTGGCGCTGCGCGCGGCGTTCGCCGAGCTGTGAGAGTTCGGCGACTTCCTGGGTGAGCGGATGCTTGAATGCGTATTCGTGCTCGGGATAGAGCGCGGCTTCGTAGATGAACTCTCCCGCTTGCAGGGTCTGCAGCGCAGCCTGCAGATCGGCTTCCGGAAGCTCCGCGACGCTTTCCAGGACCCGCTCGCTGAAGTTCTTTCCGATGACGGAGGCGGACTGGAGCACGTGCTTCTCGCGCTCGGCCAGGCGGTCGATACGCGCCGCGAGCAGGGCCTGGACACTTTCGGGTACCCGGACCTCGTCGATCTGCGCGACCAGTCGGTACGCACCGCGGGTTCCCACCAGGTGTCCGGCTTCGATCATCGACTGCATCACTTCCTCGATGAAGAACGGGTTGCCAGCGGTGCGTTCGTAGATCGTTCGCGGCAACTCACCAACGCTCGGGTCGTCGCCCAATAGATCGCGAAGCAGATCGCGCAGCGCGTCCTCGCTGAGCGGAAGCAGGGAAATCTGTTGGTACTGCGCTTGCTGCATCCAGGTGGCGCGGTACTCGGGTCGGAAGTTCACCAGCACCAGGCTCTTGCTCGCGGCGTTGGCTTCGATGATCTGCGCCAGCACAGCGTCGCTGGCGGGGTCGAGCCAGTGGAGGTCCTCGACCAGCAGGACGCCGGGATCGATCTCTCCGTCGGCCTTCACGATCGCGCGTATCGCCGCGTACATGCGGCGCTTCAGTACGTCGGGATCGCCTTCGGGCAGCGGCCGCGCGGGATCGGAAACACCCAGCAGGTCGAAGAAGATCGGTAGCTCGTCGTGCAGCTTGTCGTCCAGCAGAAGCGTACGACCCGCAATCTTCTCGCGTACCACCCGCTCGCTGTCACGTTCCTCGATGCCGAAGAAGTCGCGCATCAGCTCCTGGACCGGCAGCAGTGGGATTCGAGCACCGTGCGACAGGCCGCGCGCCTCGTAGACCGTGATCCCGCGTCGGCGAACGCTCTCGACGAACTCGTAGCAGAGCCGGCTCTTGCCTGTTCCGGCCTGCGCGACCACACCGATCGCACGGCCGGGCCCGGTGAGGGCCTGATCCAGAGCCGCTTCGAGAAGCGTGGTTTCGTCGGATCGTCCGACGAAACTCGTGAGCCCGCGATCGCGCGAGACATCGAAGCGCGTGCGAGCCGTTCCCGGGCCGGCGAGTTCGAAGACACGCAAGGGTGTGGATGCGCCCTTCACGGTAAACTCGCCGAGGTCTTCGAGTTCGAAGTACTCCGCTGCGAGCGCGGCCGTGGCCTGACTCAGGTAGACGCTGCCGCCCGAGGCCAGCGACTCCATGCGCTGGGCAAGCCCAACGGTGTGACCCTGGGCGGTGTAGTCCATGCGCAGGTCGTCGCCGATCTTGCCCACGACGACATCGCCCGAGTTGATCCCGATCCGCACGGAAAAGTCGACCCCGTGCGTGCGCTTGATCTCCCGCGTGAAGTCGCGTAGCTCGTTGAGCAGATGCAACGCCGCATAGCAAGCGCGTTGGGCGTGATCTTCGTGCGAGATAGGTGCTCCGAAGAGCGCCATGATGCCGTCGCCCGTGTACTGGTTCACCGAACCCTCGAAGCGATGCACCCCTTCGGTCAAGATCCCGAAGAAGCGGTCGAGGATGTCGTGCCATGGTTCGGCCCCGACCTGTTCGGCCAGTTCCATCGAACCCTTCACGTCGGCGAACATCACCGTGACCTGCTTGCGCTCGCCCTCTAGCGCGGATTTCGATTGGAGGATCTTGTCGGCCAGGTGCTTGGGGGTGTAGTGGCGCGGAGCGCGATCCGGCGCCGTTCCACCGAGTTCCACGCCGCAGCTCCCGCAGAAGCGTTCACCGTCTGGATCCGGCACTCCACACGCCGGGCACACCAACGAGAGCGCCCCGCCACACCCTCCGCAGAAGCGCCTGCCCTCACGATTCTGGTGTCCGCAGGCTGAGCAATCCATGCGGGCAGTCTACGCAACCCTTCACAAGAGGAACCTACACCGACGCGCGTATACCCTCTGACCGTCCCAGACCCTGCGCAACCTGCTGACAACGCAGGGGAAACGCTGGTGACCCCGATAGGATTCGAACCTATGACTTCCAGCTTCGGAGAACGCTCGAAGCGCCAACGGTGACGCCTACTTGCGTCTCCGACTAAGCAAGGGGCTGCATGGGACTGTACACAGCGTCACCCGTGACGGCCCGACGGCCGTATACGGCCCCCCATGTGCGCCCCCCTCGTGGGCTTGGACAGATCCGCTCCTGCCGTGATGGTCCACCGCCTGCAACTCCTCGCCTCACGCTCGTTAGAGGTCCCTCCCCATCCGTGGACGCGGACCCTGAACCCTGCTCTCGCGGTTCCCGCTCTAGCAACAACCCACCGCGCTTCCTTCACACGCTCGATTCTTCTGCGTTGGCCCGGTGTGGACCTGCTAGACGGCAAGAGCCCGCGCAATCTGGAGTGCCGCTACTCCGAGAACGATCACCTGGAGAAGCATGAAACAACCCTGAATGAGCGTGGTGGCAGTAGCGACTCGTCCGGGGAACGTGAAGTCCCCCTCTGTCAGTCGGCGCTCGCTCAACTTGAACGCCCAACTCATCGGCCACCAGACCTTCTCTTTCATCGCGTCGAGGAATACGGCCGCGTCCAGGTTCTTGGGGTCGACGCCCGTGCGCGAGAAGGCATTGAGTCCCACATCGTTGCCGGCAGCGAGCGACGCGACGAGCATCGCAAGGAATCGTTGGATCGTCGCCGCCGCCAGTGAGGCGATAAAGAGAAAGACCGAGAATCGAACGACACCCGCGGGTAGTGGCGGCGTCTCGGAATCAAGGGTGTTGATGAGTAGACCCGCGGCCGCGCCGAACCCGGCCAGGAGCCACATTGAGAAAGCGTTGACCAACTGACTCGCACTCGCAGCCGCCCCCACGAGTGCCTCATTCGCAACGCGCTTCTCGTCGCTCAATCTCGACTCCCAGGAGTAGTTTCCGCCTAACGGACACGGCGCTCCGCTGCAGGCGGCGCACTGGTACAGACTACCACGCAGCTCGTACGTGAAGAGCGAAGCCCTGCCAACCAATCCGTTTCGACCATCGCCTTGCCCTGAACTGCTCGGGCCAAGTAAACTCTCCGGGATGGGTGAGAAAGCGGATGACGAGAACTGACAAGCTAGCCCGGGGCGCGCTAGCTCTAACAGCGCTGGTCGGAGTGGTCGCGTGGGCCATCGACCTCAACCCAGCTTACGTGATGATCTTGATCGCAAGCATCTGGGTCCTGGCAATTTTTGCTGTACCTAAGGGTTGCGCAGTGTGTGGCACCGAACTGCTGGGGGTCTCTCATTCCCTTGGCGAGGGGAAAAGGATCTGCCCGAGGTGTCACGGAATCGGGGCTTCTCTCGACAAGTCGAGTGTTTCCCACTGATCCACGGGTGGGGTCAATCAAAGACCGAAGGCCGTCCTACCGTTCCTCCGCCTCGATCGCCCTTTTCTGAATTGATTCCAGCACCGCTTGCCGCGCCTCGGGAGGGAGGTCCCCGATAGAGATGCCCGCACATACGGCTTGGACGGGGCCGCCTTCGGGTCCGCTCAGTTCGTTCTGCTGAACGTTCAGGACGGGCGCCAACAACTTTGCTGCGGCAGCGATCCGGTCCCTGTCCTTCGCCTTGTCGCTCATCGCAATCTTCACGAGTACCGCTACCAGGTCTTCGAGGTTGGCACCGATCAGCTCTTGGGTGCGCTCCCGCAGTTTGGCGTAGCCGTTCACGCCCGACTTGTTGAGCACTTCACCCGGCTTCACGGGCCGGAGGTTGGCGAGGCTGTTGGGATGAACGGTCATAACCGACCTCTCAACCGGATGTGATCTTTCAAGCGCAGGTAGGAGCTCCCCAGGAAGAATCCCACCCCCGATAACAGGTAGACGAACAGAAACGATGCCACCGCGCGAAGCAGGTTAAACGGCTCGAAGGCGACGCTCACAAGTACCCCCAAAGCCGCCACGACCAACGCTGCCCTCCACATATCGCCGAAATTGGCCTTCCCGTCATCCGCCTCAACGATGGCGATTACGGTGAAGCCCAGCACGACGACGACGGAGTTGGTTATCGCCAGGTCGCCAATCGAAAGGGCAGCCCACCGCGCGGCTATATCCGTGACCAGCCACATTCCAAACAGGATCGCAGTCCACTTCCAAACACGGGGGTTCACAAGGATGGGCAGGTCATCTTGTCTTTCAGGCACGTTCATTTCGTAGCCCTCATGCGCCTTCGGGAGGAACTCTGGAGGGCTGAACTACCCGCACCGTTCCGGCCGGCGATCCTAGGTGTTAGTCCTGGGGGTTGGCAGCGAGAGCGGCGGCGACACCGGGCATCACCATCGTGGCCAGTACCTCCACTGCGCTGGCACTACTCCCGGCGATCGTGCAGCTTGAGTCCAACATCTGCCGGATCATGTGGTTCATCGCGATGAGGGCGCTTCCGGCCCTAGGACCCAAGTCGTCCCTCTTGATCCATGCGTACACAGCGCCCGCGGTGTAGGTCTCACGTCGAACGTCTATATCCGCGAGGTACTCCCCGCACGTGCGGATCCCTTCGTACTCCGCGCCAGCGGGAAAGGGGTGCAAGCACGCAACGAGAACGGCGGCAGCGAGGGTGCGGTTCATTCGGTCTCCAAACGGATTTGGGGGTGGTTCCAGGCTGCAACTTAAACCGGCCCGTCTGGGCAGACTGCGACACCGGATCCAGCCTTCGCTCAGCTATCGTAGTAGCGCGCGGCTAGGGTCGCTCCTGAAGAGCCCGCCCGCACGGGCCTGCCGCGCACGTAACCCTGTGGATGCACCGATGCGGAGGTGCTTGTGCCGCGGCTTCCTGTCGTCGAGCCGAAGTGCGTTCTTCAGGACGCAGAGCGGGAGCTGATTCTGGCTCCCGTTGAGCGCGCGATGCGTTCGGCAAGGCGGAAGCCCAGTGCGATCGAACTCGATGCGGTGATCCGCGCGGTTCGCCTCATGATTGATGAGCACCAGAGGAATCTGCAATCCGGTGCCGGACGAGCGTTTCCCTACGAAGCCGTTCGGACGGAGCTGTTGGCGGTTCGCGACCTGGTTCGCGCGCTGTTGGAACTGTTTGACAACCCACGGTTTGAGGGCCTCAGCTACGAGACGAGCGCGCTTCTCGGCTTCCTTGGCGAGGGAGAGTCCATCCGGGAGCCGAATACGCCCGCGGATTGGCGCGCTCATCAGAACGTCGCGCGGGCGGCCGGAAGGTGGGCCAGCGAATCGGGAGCGGGCCTCAACCGATACCTATTTCCCTCAACAGAAGCGGCCGTTGCTGAGCTACTCCATTCGATCCGGACGAGGGTCGCCCTAGCGCTGGAGGACCTTGAATCACTCAAACCCGGGGCGGGTCGTCCCGCGCGACTCGCGGATCGCGCCCTCGCGTATCGCCTCCGGGATGTCTGGGGCCGACAGGTGGGGGCTCGCGCTTCGAGCACGCCAGGGAGCCCTTGGCTTGAGTTTGTCGAGAATGTCTTCCAGGTGGCTGGCATAGCGGGCTCCGGGCTGACCTTTGCCAGAAGGCTCGCCTCCCACGCGCTACGCGACGTGGGCGCTGGAAGCCGGTCGCTCCGTGCGATGGGTCGCCGACGTGCTCGGCCACGCCGATCCGGCACTCACACTCCGCACTTACACGCACGCGATCCGCGCCAAGGAGGATGATCTCTCATTCGCGGAGCTGGCGATCAGCGACCCGAAACGGCCCTATGCGGCCCCTACCTCGGACGGCGGCGAAGAAGTCCGCGAGCAGGTTGCGGATTCCTCAAGCGAACCGGGTAGTTCGCTGGTGACCCCGATAGGATTCGAACCTATGACTTCCAGCTTCGGAGGCTGGCGCTCTATCCAGCTGAGCTACGGGGCCAGCGGGAGGCGAATGCTAGCGACTGGGCGCGAGAGCGCGACGCTCCTCGCGGCGAGCGG
>JAJDAP010000133.1 GCA_029261795.1 Deltaproteobacteria bacterium | reverse complement strand
AAGTCATTCTCGAAATTCGTAGCCAGGCCTAGCTAGGCGACCGCCCGGCCTCGCGGCCGTTCGCCGGGCTGGCGTAAACCGAGCCCTGTATAGAACAGGTCTCGGCCCTTCGGGCTTTCATCCCTGACGCAGCGCGAAGCTTACACTTCGCGATATGGACGCCCACAAGTGGGCGACATTGTTTTGTGGTTTTCCCCCTGTCGGCTGGGGGGCGGTCGGCCCTTATAGCCCCGAGCGGTCACGCCGCAACCGCTTTGGGTATGAGTTCGTCTATGTTGTCTTTTCCGTCCTACCAAAACAGTTGCGCCGCGCCCTGAAAGCTCGGGGCTGACGGGCCTTTTCACCGCCCCCCATCCTCGGGGGAAATGCGGCGAAGAGGAGAAACCCGATATGACCCTGCAACCACACCACGCACTACAACAAGCTGAGAGCGACGGGCCGCGTATTTATGTGGCCTGTCTTGCGGCCTACAATAACGGCCATCTGCACGGACGATGGATTGACGCCGCTCAAGACGCGGAAGACATTCAAAGTGAGATTTCTGAAATGCTCAGCGCGTCACCTATTCCGAATGCGGAGGAATGGGCGATTCACGGTGCGACCAGTAAGTCGCATCTGTTGAGTGAGGTGGAGACACCTCTGGTCGAGCCTTCTCGACCATTTCTAGCCGGAGCGTGCGAGCTGGGTAACTGGCTGGTGCGAAGCCTCCGGAAACGTCTGGGGAGCTGGCAGCCATACGCCGGTGAACCGGGCAAGGAGAAGACCGGTATGGTGAACGAAAGTGAATCTGTGGTGATGCGTCGTTACCCATTAGTCCCCCGGAAGTGGCTTTTACGGGGAGCATGGGAGTGGGCTGGGGGCACGAGGATCCCTCAGTCGGAAGGTCGATACTCCCCGGCGTATAGCAGGCACCTAATCCGGTCGCATCTCTCAGATGCGGAACTGAGTAACCCCGATGAGGTCCGCGCGCTGCTCGCAGCGTTCGGTAAGCTGGTCGCAATATCAGCCCAACTCCTCAGCGGGTGGAGGATGTCATCAGAAGCGAATGCCGCCCGCCGAAAGGCACGGGGAATCCATAACCCGGCGGATAGGGCCATGCCCGACCTGAAAGGGTGCTGACAGATGACTGGTGAGTCCCCCGTAATCTCTTGGAATGGCAACCGAACCGTTCGCGAAAAGATGGACAGGCCTTCCGGCCTGATCGTAAGCGACGGAACTGTTCGATGGCAGACGATATATTGGCCTGCCGCGTATCGAACCGTCAGGACGCTGCGTCGGAGAATCTACAGGGCCACTGAAATGCGGGACTGGAAGAAGGTCCGCTCACTGCAAAAGCTGATGCTGCGCAGCCGAGCGAACCTGCTTGTCTCCATCCGACGGGTCAGCCAGATCAATCGCGGGAAAGCCTCTCCCGGTGTCGACGCGCAAACCGCGTTGACGCCGGGAGAGCGAGCGAGCCTTGCGACGCAACTGGCGGGCCTCAAGGCATGGAAGCCACTTCCAGCCCGGAGGGTGTATATCCCCAAAGCCAGCGGCAAGAAGCGACCGCTTGGAATCCCGTCCCTGATCGATCGGTGTCAGCAGGCGATTGTGCTCAATGCACTTGAACCCTGCTGGGAAGCACAGTTCGAGGGGACGAGCTATGGGTTCCGGCCCGGTCGGTGCGTCCATGACGCCATCGAGCGGATACATCTGGCAACGAAGTCCGGGTCCAAACGGGTCTGGGTTCTCGATGCTGATATCAAAGGCTGCTTCGATAATATCGACCATGATGCTCTGATGGAGGCTATCGGAAACTTCCCCGCAAGGGGAATGATTCGCCGCTGGCTGAAAGCAGGGTATGTGGAAGATGGCGTGTTCCACGCCACCGAACAGGGCACACCGCAAGGCGGGGTCATTAGCCCTCTCCTTGCCAACATCGCTCTGCATGGAATGGAAGAAGCGCTGGGTATTGCGTATCGCGGCGGCGTCAGCGCCACCACGATCAAACCACAATGCCCTGTCTTTGTGCGGTATGCGGACGACTTTGTCGTCATCTGCCACACCAAGGCGGACGCGCTTGAAGCCAGGACGCGCGTTGCGGCCTTCCTCGCTGAACGCGGCCTTCACCTCTCCGAGGAGAAGACCCGCATCCGGCATATACAGGAAGGCTTCGACTTCCTCGGCTTTAATGTCCGTTCCTACAAGGTGGCCGACCGCGCCGCTGGCACGAAGACCCTGATCAAACCTTCCAAAGACGCCGTCAAAGCGTTCCGGAAGAAACTCAGGGACCTGTTCCGCGCTCATGTCGGTGTGGAACAGGGGCAGCTGATCGCGGCTGCCAATCCGGTGATCCGTGGATGGTGCAACTACTACCGCCACAGCGTCGCCGCGAAAATCTTCTCCGGGATGGATCACCACGTCCATGTGCGTCAACGCAGATGGTGCCATCGCGCCCATCCGCGAAAAGCGAAGCACTGGTGGTTGCGAAAGTACTTCGGGCGGCACTATCACTGCCCGACCTATAGCTACACCTTTATGGACAAGCAGTCTGGTGCCTTCATGACCCGTCCGGTCTCGATCAAGATCGAGCGCTGGACCATGGTGAGGCATCGTAACTCCCCCGACGATCCGTCTCTCGCCGACTACTGGCGCAAACGGGAACGTCGAATGGGTGGGACTGACCTCACGCGCAGCTGGCAGAAGGTTGCGCGGCGGCAAAGGCACAAGTGCCCGACCTGCCGCGAGAGCCTCTACAATGGCGAAACCATCCGTATGTCATATCGGGATGGGGACAGGGCGAACGGCTCCTACCGGAACCTGCGTCTTGTCCACGCCGACTGCCGTCGCGCGGCACATCAGGGACTTGCTTGAGCCGTGTGCGGGGAAACTTGCAAGCACGGTTCTGAGGGGACGGGTCGGCGGCAACGCCGACCTGTTACCCGACATTATGAAGGTTTCGAAGGTGCGGAACTTGCCGAATATTCTGGCATTGAAACTGTCGTAAAACTCGCGGGGTTTGTTTCCGAGCACGGAAAATTGGGCGGAAAATTATTGGCCCATTTTTGTGGCGATCTGGACGACGCCGAAGCCGCTTTTGACGAATATGCAGGCCAGTTTGAAAGCCTTGCCGACTTCGCCGAAGAACAGACCAACGACACCGGGCCGGAAATTCCGGACGCGCTCAAATTCTATATCGATTGGACCGCAATGGCGCGCGATATGGAGTTGAACGGCGATGTGTTCACCATCGAACTCGGTTTCGATCAGGTGCATGTCTTCTGGTCCCGGTGATGCGGCATGACCGACGCGCCCGAACTTCCCACCGAAACGACGCCGCAAGGCGAACAGATCGTTGCAACGGGCGTCAAGCCGATCACCTTGCGTGACCGGCTTGCGGTTCGTGCGGCCCAGTCCATTGCGCCGAGACGCAATCCCAACGCACGGCAAAAGCCCTGCGACATCGGCCTCTTTGACGAGGCCGCGCGCAACCAACTCGACATGCTCGATCTGATCCGCGCCGCAACACGCGGCATACCCAACCCCGAACATTCAAAGGAGAACTAACCAATGGAACTCGCACACATCCCGCTCGATCAATTAAAAATCTCGGCGCTCAATATGCGCCATGGGCGCAAAGCGCCGGACGTGTCGGACATCCTTCCCAGCATCCGTGCGCGCGGCGTCCAGCAGCCGCTCTTGGTGCGGAAAAACGGCAAAGGCTATGAAATCGTCGCCGGACGGCGGCGTTTCTTTTCATTGAAACAGATCGCCAAGGAGAGTGGCGAAATCGTGCCTATCCCCTGCGCCATCATGGCGGCGGGCGATGATGCGGCGGCGCTCGAAGCCTCGTTGATCGAGAACATAGCCCGGCTCGATCCCGACGAAATGAGCCGATATGAGACCTTCGCCCGGCTCGTGAAGGCAGGCAAGACGGTCGAGAATATCGCTGCGACATTCGGCGTTACCGAGATCATGGTGAAGCGCTCGCTTTCGCTCGGAAAACTTCTCCCCGCGATCCGAAACGCTTACAGGGCCGAGGAAATCGACGCCCAGACTATTCGCCACCTGACCTTGGCGAGCGAGGCGCAGCAAGCCGAATGGCTCAAACTGTTTCAGGACCCGGAACAACGCGCCCCGCGAAGCTGGCAATTGAAACAATGGCTGTTCGGCGGCGAGATCAGAACCGGCGCGGCGTTGTTTCCACTCGACGACTATAAGGGCCGGATTGTGACCGACCTGTTTGGCGACGAAGGATATTTCGAGGACATAGAGGCGTTCTGGAAGCTGCAAAACACCTTTATCGCCGCCAAACGTGAGGCGCTTCTCAAGTCTGGTTGGACCGAAGTAGTTGTGCTCGATATAGGCCAGCGCTTCTCGACATGGGAGCATGTGAAAACGTCGAAGAAAGACGGCGGAAGGGTCTATATCGAATTCCGCGAGAATGGCGAAGTCACGCTACATGAGGGTTTCATCACCCAGAAAGAACACCAGAAGCACTTGCGCAAGGTCGCGTCCGGCGACGAGGTGGAAACAACCGCAAGCGCCCGTCCCGAACTCACCAATGCCGGTCAGAACTACGTCGAACTTCATCGCCATTCCGCCGTTCGGGCCGCGCTTTTGAGCACACCCAGTGTGGCGCTCCGACTCATGGTGGCTCATGCCATCGGCGGGTCGGCGCTCTGGCAAACCAAGCCCGAGCCGCAAAGGGCGGACAAGGAGGCGACCGCCAAGAACCTCGCGAAGTCGAAGGCACAAGACGTGTTCGACAAGGAACGCAAGGCGATCCTCAAACTTCTCGGGCTGCCCGAGCATGGTCATTCCGTGGTGCGGTCGAACGGCGACGACTATAAGGTCGCTGAATTGTTCGCTACACTGATGAAGCTTTCGGACAAGCAAGTCGCGCGGGTTTTGAATTTTGTCATGGCCGAAACCTTGCAGACCGGCACTTGCGTTATTGAGCAGATCGGTTCCCACCTGAAAGTCGATATGCTGGATATATGGAAGCCGGACAACGCGTTTTTTGATCTCTTACGCGACAAGGCAGCGATCAACGCCATGCTCCGCCACATTGGCGGCAAATCCATCGCTGACGCCAATGTCAGCGCGACGGCGAAGGTTCAGAAAAAGATCATCGGAGACTTCCTCACCGGCGACGGGCGCAAAAAGGTCGAGGGCTGGCTGCCAAAATATATGGCGTTTCCGTTCAGCGCTTACACGAAGTCGGGCGCCGGGCGGCTTAGCGAGAACGCACGCCGCGCCAAACAGCTTTCCGGTTGAAACCGGGAGCGGAAGCGGCCCTCTCGCCCAGACCGGAGGGCCGTGCGCGTATTTCGTGCAGATCAAGGTGTTCAATTTCTTTTGAATCGGTTCGCGTAGGCGCTGCATAGCTTACTAATTGTGCCGATAATTACACTCTATTCGTAGCTCTACAGGGTTGAATTCTGATTTTCGTTAGAAAAATTTGTCACACATCATCAATCCAGGCTGTCTAATCTACTAGAATACGACCTAACCCAAGGAAGATAGCGATTTATGAGCACGAATTTAAACACACTTGCCAGCGACGCCCAACAGGGTGATCAGGAAGCTCTGGAAGAAATCGTGCGCCAGATACAGGACCGCGTGCACCATCTGGCAATGCGCATGCTGGTGAACCCGGAGGATGCTCTTGAGGCGACACAAGAAATCCTCATCCTTGTTATAACCAAACTGTCTACATTTCGAGGAGACAGCGCGTTTCAAACTTGGGTTTATCGGGTTGCAGCAAACTATCTACTCAGCGAAAAAAAATAATTGACCGTAATCAGGGCCTAAACTTCGAGATGTTCCGGGCTGACCTGGAAAATGGCCTTGTGGCCACGGCCACACCGTCTGCCGAAGACACGTTGATGCTGAACGAGCTACGCATCTCCTGCACGATGGCCATGCTCCTGTGCCTCAATCTGAAACATCGCATCGCTTATGTGCTTGGCGATATTCTTGAACTCGATCATGGCGAGGCAGCTGACGTTTTGGAAATTTCCAAAGCAAATTATCGAAAGCGCCTGTCGCGCGGACGCGGACAAGTCGTCGCCTTTACCTCACAACATTGTGGACTGGCTAATGCGGATTCAAAATGTACATGTCCTCGCAGATTACCTGCCGCAATCGCCTCAGACCGAGTACGGTCGGGCAAGATCGCCTATGCCCTAAGGGGTGCTCCTGCCTACGATGAAGTCGTGGCGAAGGTAAAGAATATCGAAGGGGCGCTGACAACGCTGAAACTGCAAACCGCAACCCCACAATTCAACAGCCCTGAGGATCTGAGCGCCCGAATTGCCGAGATTGTCGGGCGGACTGTCTAGGCTCAGGACTCATTGATTGAGATAGTAGATGACGGTTGTGGCGATGCAAATGGCTCTTCGATTATAGCAAAATGCAATATGCCCGGCTTGGTATTCTGCTATTGGTTTTTATGATGTCATCTCCGCCGTCATCGTCGGGCTTGTTCCGACGATCTCGGGCGGTAGCGAATCAAGATTGAATAAATCGATAGCTGTCCCCTTATTCCCCGAGATGCCTGGAATAAATCCGAGCATGACAGCCGGGTGTATATGATTTCTGTTTCGGTTTCCGCCCTCAATTCCGCATCATGTTTTAGCGTCCTGTTCAATATTTATGACGATTTTTCCTTTGGCGTGTCCTTCTTCAAGATAGCGTAGCGCGTCGGCGGCCTCGTCCAACGGGTAACGTCTATCAATAACAGGCACGACTTTGCCGGCCTCAAGAAGGTCTTTCAAAAAATCCAGGTCTTCCTTGGTAATTTTCGCAGACATCATGCCGATTTTCTTATCCCCGGTGGAAAACTTCCATGGACCCGGGAAAAATACCTGGAACGTAAGAGCCGGCGAAAACCCGACGATGACGCAGATCCCCCTGGGACCTAAGGCGCGCTTGAGATCTGAAAATGAACGATTCGCCACAGCATCCAAGATCAGGTCGTAACGCTGGCCGTTTCGGGTGAAATCTTCTTGCCCGTAATCAATGACATGGTCGGTGCCAATTGAGCGCACCATCTCCAGATTTCCCGTGCTGCACACGCCGGTGACGGCGGCCCCGTAGGATTTGGCAATCTGCACCGCGAACGTACCGACACCGCCAGACGCGCCATTGATCAATACTTTTTGTCCTGGCTGAATCTCGCCCTTATCGCGAAGAGCCTGCAGGGCGGTGAGCGCCGCCACAGGTGCGGCCGCTGCTTCTTCGGAGGTTACATTGGCCGGTTTCAACACTAACGCATTTTCTTTAGCACACACATACTCTGCTAAAGCGCCAAAATCGCTTGCGCCGAATACTTCATCACCTGGCTGAAACTGCTTTACGTTTCCGCCACCCGCTTCGACCCGCCCCGCTATGTCAATGCCGAGTATTTTGTTTCTTGGTTTTAGAATTCCCGCGCCCATTAAGCGCATAAAAAACGGTTCGCCTCTCAGGTAATGCCAGTCAAATGGATTTACTGACGCCGCGCGGACTTTGATCAGGACTTCATCATCCTTAGGGGTCGGTTTTTGCACCTCTTCTACGCTGAGAACATCGGGGGATCCGTATTTTTCGTAGGTAATTGCTTTCATGAGTATTCCCTGCCGGCTATAGTGTTGTCGATTTCCGATATTAAATACCCTAAGACTGCAGCCCCTGTGGCGGTGATTGTTTCATCTGCATTGCGCTTTGCGCTCTAAAGGAGAGGCAGCCACATGTACGCCACTGTCCCGGCAATACCGGCGCCCATGGCAAGGGTCAGGAAAAAAAGGCCGATCGCCATAAGCCATTTTCCGGTCGCGCCGGCGCGATCTTGCGTACGCAGATAAATCTCAAGAATAGCAAGGGGTACGAGATAACTGCCAAAAGCAATGAAAATATCAAACGGGCCCTTAAAATCATCCGTGTGCCCCACGGGTTGGCCTTGATTGAGGATCACCCATATGATGAATCCTACACGGAGGAACCACACGCCGTTGATAACGATAAATGTACGCAGCGCCCAGCGGCGATGGGTGTCAATGTCACGCGCGATCGCATAGCGCAGCGCGAGGGCGGCGAAGATCATGATCAGCGCCGCGTTGAGGCTAATGCCGAGCGCATTATAAATGCTCGGGGTGCTTCCCCGGACCCAAATTAAATAGAGACCGGCAATGCTGACCGCAAAAGCGCTCAGAATGAACACCCGCCCATTCCAACGATGAAAGGCGGGAAAGTGAGAACGGATCTGCGGAATCAGCTGAAGCGTTGCGCCAAACGTTAAGATCGCGGCAATCAAAGCATGGGCGCCGAAGATCAGATTGCCAGTGGTGTCGCCAGCGACATAACCATGGGCGATGCCGTCATTGGCGACGCCTTGCGCCTCAAAAATTTTATTCCATGCATCAAAATTTCCTTGAACGGTGGCGGCGCCATATAAAGATAAAATAAAATAAACGAACGCCCATTGGCCGATGACGGCGACGAGGAACCAAAATATAGCGGCGCCTTTTAAAGCTCCGTTTGCAACAGAATTCGGCCAATTCCCGCCGGTCGATACAGTTGCAGTCATATTCGGTCCCCTTCAGTCATTACACGGTCCCCTATTATGGGGATTGCATCATTTGCAATTACAGAAAAGTTTTGCAGTGAACGCCGCTTTCGCGATGCGGCGCCCGGGTCCAATCGCGCGAGCATATCGTTGCCCCGTTTGACCAGACAGTCTGTTATTGTTTTTGAGTTCTCCTGAATTCGCCCGCGATTTCAATTTGTATCCAGAATGATCATTCGATGATGAAAGGCAATAGTGAAACGATCAATTGCTCCTTGATCGCGTTTAATCGTTTTTACAACGGCTTCCACGAGACTGTTTTGGGATGCAGGACCGCTATCAGGCAATGCCCGCATGCGACATGGAAAATTGTATCCAAATCGGGCAAATCGCGAATCTGACATACTTTGTTACATTTCTTATTGTGCGTGATCTGAAATTCCAGCTCGGCTTTTCGCGGCGAGCGCCGCTTTCCCTGCTCTAGGCTCAGGGCTCATTGATTGAGATAGTAGATGACGGTTGCGGCGATGCAAATGGCAGAGAAGTATGTGTGCGCGCATCTATCATAACGTGTTGCGACGCGCCTCCAGTCTTTGAGCCTGCTGAACATGATCTCTACTTTGTGCCGTTGCTTGTAGAGCGTTTTGCAATAGCCGGCAGGGTAGCGCCGACCGGCTCTGGCTGGGATGCAAGGCTGGATGCCTTTAGCGTGCAGAGCTTGGCGAAATTCATCGCTGTCTTAGCCTTTATCGCCGATCAGCGTTTTTGCCCCTTCTGGCAGCGCCGGATAGATCAGCTTGGCGCCGATATGATCGCTGGTTTGCCCTGCCGTCAGACACATGATCAGGGGGCGGCCTTTGCCATCAACAACGGCGTGAAGCTTTGAGTTTAGGCCGCCTATTGTTCGCCCGATATAGCGGGGAACACCCCCTTTTTTAGCAGGCTGGATGCTGTGCGATGTGCTTTGAGGTGCGTGGCGTCAATCATCAATGTTTCGGGAACACCTGTTTGCCCAGAAAGGCTGGAAAATATTCGATCAAACACGCCCAACCGGCTCCAGCGTATGAACCTATTATAAAGGGTCTTATGTGGACCATATTCCCTTGGCGCATCCCGCCAACGCAGGCCATTGCGAATAACGAAAATAATCCCTGAAAGAATGCGCCGATCATCAACACGCGGCACACCACGGCAAAGCGGAAAAAATGGTTTGATCCGTGATACTTGTTCCTTCGATAACCAGATTAAATCGCTCATTGCAAAGTCTCCTTTGCAATTTTGAATCATCGTTCGTGGCAATAGGCAAATTTAATAGGTCCTGAGCCTAGAAATAACCTGTTCTGAGAGCTGAGCAACGCACCAAATGTGCTTGGTGTGGCCGGTCACGGCTTGACTGAATTCAACCAAGCAAAGGAGACAAAATGCCGAAATTCCTACCCGTTCTAATCCTAGTTGCCATGAGTGTTTTCACACCGGTAATCGTTCACTCCAAGGAAGGAAAACCTATGAATGAAGATCAAAAAAATGTCCTCGCGGCTGTCAAAAACATGACCGCTGCATTTCACAACAGAGATATAGAAGGTGTTATGGCGAGCTATGAAAACAACGCTACAATCGTGTTCGAGCCCGAAGCCCCCATTTCTGATTCGGCCGTGCTAAGAGAAATGTTTCTGGGTGCATTCAAGATGAGCCCACACTTTGACTATAGCGGGCACGAGGTTATTGTCGCGGGTGACATCGCTGTTCACTTTGCACCCTGGACGATGGAAGGCAATACTCCCGAAGGTGAACTGATCAAGCAAAGTGGCTTATCCGTTGCAGTGCTGCGTAAACAGGCTGATGGCCGTTGGTTAATAGTTATCGATAACCCGCATGGTCAGCGCTTGATGGAAAATAGGCAAAATCAATGACACAAAAGAATCGATGGCTGGCTGCCAAAATATATGGCGTTTCCGTTCAGCGCCTACACGAAATCGGGCGCCGGGCGGCTTAGCGAGAACGCACGCCGCGCCAAACAGCTTTCCGGCTGAAACCGGGAGCGGAAGCGGCCCTCTCGCCCAGACCGGAGGGCCGCGCCCGCGCCCCAACGGTTTTGCCACCCTACATAAATTCTGCGCCATGAGCGCGGGCTTGTCATATCTGTGACTACGCGGGTAGTCGGTCTTGAGCGCAATCGTGCTTTGTCTCGGCAACCCGGCCAACTGTAGCGTTTGGCTGACGCGCCGAAGCCGTAGAGCGGCGAAAGTACGAGTAAAGCAGTAGGATGCCCTATTCATGCCGGCGCAGTTCCAGCCTTGTTTTGAGTTCTCCTTACACGGTCTAAACCTTGCTGATCGGCATGAGCTTCGGTCTCCCTTGCAGGTGCTATGGCAAAGGTGGATGCGGTCGAGGATCATCTATCTTAGCGCCAATCGCACTCGGATTGTCTGTCTCGTTCGTTCCATAAACCATGCTTTTAGCGCCATTTCATTCTCCCCATGATCGGTCAAGCGGAGGCCCATTCCCCCTGCTTTTGCTTGATGGACCTATGGCGAACGGCGGTCGCCTGAAACCGGCGGTTCGCACTTTTTTCCCCGCCGCTGTGCGGCTCCTCGCGCATGACACTTCCGTGTCCAAAAAAGTGCGCCCCGCCGGTCCTTCTCTTCGTTGCGGCCCTTACGGGTTCAAGCGCCCGCCGCCCGCCATGGCCGGTCCCGCGTCAGCAGGGGGATAGGCCCCCGGCGACAAACAACACGGAGACTTAAAAATGGCGCAAGCACTTGGATATGTAACGAAGACGGACAAAGGTGGTTTCGAAGGCACGCTTTCGACAATGAGCCTCAAGAAGCACATCCGCATCCTGCCCAACGCGGCGAAAGAAACCGACGCCCAGCCCGATTTTCGGGTCTACACGGAAGATCGTGTGGAGATTGGCGGTGGCTGGAACCGCATCGGCAAGGCTTCAGGCAACGCTTACGTCTCGCTGACATT
>JAJDAP010000132.1 GCA_029261795.1 Deltaproteobacteria bacterium | reverse complement strand
TGCTGATCCGAGTTCAATCCCGAACCCGAGCACGCTTCGCCCTTCGATTCGAATTCGCAGCGGGTTGTCGCCACACGCGCCAGAAAATCTTCTCGATGCCGCTGGCTCACAAAATCAGCTCTTCTTCAACGGGCTGCTAGGGATGCTGTGCACACAGGTCCCTGAAGGGGTCATGTGCGGTAAGCGGATGGTACGGAGGGGCGCGTTCGATTGATCTTGCGCCAGCGCACACTCGGGTTCTTGTTGCCTCCCGGTGCGCGCCGATTGATCCGGCAGCGGACTCCCTTGGGCTCGAACGCCTGACGGTCGGCTTCCTTCCTATACGCCTGATCGCCGGAGAGCACCGTCTCCTCCCCGTGGAGCAAGTTCGGTAACTGCTTGATGCAGCTTCATCGACATCGCCCCCCACGCGGGTTCTACCCGATCGGGTGGGTTCTGCAGAGATTCCCTAGGTCTCGCGTCGACCCAGACCCCTCACTGAATGGTCTTGACGGGCGCGTTGCGAGGTGGCTGTGTCCGACTAGCGGTGCCGGGGGCGAGGCTGCGCCGAGCGGTTGCGGCGGAGCGGCGGTGGAGTTCTGGGCGGTTGCTTACCGAGGTACCGACGACTGGGACATCCCTTGCCGGCAGCATCGGGTCAGCCCGGTGCGGCGGCCGGGTCGAGGCGGGGACCGGCCTTCCTCCACCCTTCCGCAAGGAGCCAGGTATGCGGTGTTGCGATGGCGAGGGCGCCGGGACGGCCGCGTGCCGCCGCGATGAGCTTGGCGCTTCCCCGCTTCCAGCCGTCAAACCAGCGACCGGAGGAGGCCGGATCGATCAGGGCCTCGCGAGTCCTTCGCTTCATGTGCCGCTTGGCGTTCAGCAGCACGTAGCGCAGCGCGTTCCGCACCTGGGTCGGTGTCTTCAAGACCACGTGGTGATACCGATCCTTCAGAACCGGCCCTCTTCGCGAGAAGACCCGGTTCACCACCCGCGCAAGCCGCGCGCCGAGCGCGTTCATCCCCCGTCCGAGTGCGTCCGCATCCTTGGCTTCCACGATCAAGTGCACGTGATTGGCCTGGATCGAGTAGTGGGCGAGCCGGAAGGTCCCGCGATCACAGGCCTTCGCCCAGGACCGCTCGAGTTCATTCACGAGCTTCACGGTGCGAAGCGACGGCACATCGTCACGCACTTTCAGTGTGACGTGACAGGGATAACGCGCAGCGAGCCCGGTCCGGCAGAGATGCGGCACACCGGATCCCGGTTCCGACTTTCGTCCAGCCCCGTCACGCTTCCCACCCCAACCGGAGTGCGGGAGCTCGAACTGAACGCCTGGTTTCCTACGCCGCATAGTGTTGATTATAGCAAGGTTTGAAATCGTGCCAACAACTAGCAACGCGCGATTTCAAGACACTGTTCGACCGCCCCACGCCCGCCGAAACACTCTCCCAGAGAAGCCGGGCCTAACAACCCTGTCCTACCACCGCCATCAAAATCCCTCCGGCGACCCTGCCCGCCGATCACCCAAGAACACGCGCGCCGGGCGAAAACAAGAACCTGACGTCCCCACCCGGGCGAGAGGAAAGAGAAGAACTCTGCCGGGCGCCGTCAGCACCCAGAATCGGGGAGCGTGAAGAAGAACGTGCTCCCCTCACCGGGCTCTGATTCGACCCAGATGCGTCCCCCATGGCGCTCGACGATCTTCTTGCACACGGCCAGTCCGATGCCCGTGCCTGGATGTTCCGCGCGCGTGTGCAGGCGCTGGAAGATCCGGAAGACGCGGTCGTGGAACTCCGGCGCGATGCCCAGGCCGTTGTCGCGGATGTGGAAACGCCAGCCCTCCTCGACTTTGTCACAACCCACCTGGATATGGATCGCCTCTGATCCCGTGTACTTGATACTGTTGCCGATCAGGTTCTGGAGGAGATCGGCGAGCTGGGCCGGGTCGGCCCTTACCGTCGGCAGTGGGGCCGATACGACCTCGGCACCGCTCTCCTCGATCGCGAGCTGCAGCACTTGGAGCGCCGCCGCGAGTGCTTCGTTCGCCTCCGTCGGCTCGGGTGTTGCACCTTTTTCGGTCCGATACAGCAGCAGCAGACCGTCGATCAGGGCGTCCATCCGCTTCGCGCCGTCGACCGCAAAGTCGAGGAACTCGAGCGACTCCGCGTCGAGCTGCTCGCCGCAACGCTTCTCCAGGAGCTGGAGGAAGCTGACGACCATCCGCAGGGGCTCCCGAAGATCGTGCGAGGCCACGTAGACGAACTGCTCGAGTTCCGTGTTCGAGCGAGCCAGCTCGTCTGCCCGTTCGGCGAGCGCCGCGGTCAGCGACTTCTGCTCCTCCCGCTCCTGGTACAGCTCTAGAATGAACTCGATCCTCGCCCGCAGGATCGCAGCGTCCACGGGCTTCACGATGTAGTCCACCGCGCCGACCGCGTACCCCTTGGCCACGTCGGCGTCGGTTCTCCCGATTGCGGTAAGGAAGACGATCGGCGTGTGCTTCAACTGATCGCGCTGCCTGATCCGCTGAGCCGTTTCGAAGCCGTCCATCCCAGGCATCTGCACGTCGAGCAGAATCGCCGCGAAATCCTGCTCGAGCAGGCATCTCAGAGCGGCGACACCCGACTCGGCCCGCACCAGGTTCGCATCGAGGCCGGCCAGGGCCGCCTCGAGTGCCAGCAGGTTCGGGGCATGGTCATCGACCATCAAGATGTTGGCTCTGCGCGCGGTCATGATCCAATCACGCTCGGTCGGCGAGCGATCCCCAATGAACCGGAAAGTGCCGTGAATTCGGAGAGAGACCGTGCGCAGTCGTTGCTCACTGGACTCTCCGGTAGAGCTTGTTCCCGCGATCCAACGCTTCATACCGATCCGCGATGCCGCTGAAGCTCAGCGACTCCCCGGCTCCGAGACCCAGCACGCCGAACTTGCAGAGACTCTCGTAGAACAATTCGTGGGCCTTCTCTTGCAACGCCTTGTTGAAGTAGATCAAGACGTTTCGGCAGAGGATCACGTGGAACTCATTGAACGCCGCGTCGGTCGTCAGGTTGTGTCGAGCGAACACGAGGTTCTTCTTCAGCGAGGACCGCATCACCGCGCTCTCGTAACGAGCCGTGTAGTACTCGGAGAACGTGCCCTGGCCGCCGCTTTGCAGATAGGCGGTCGTGTACTCCTGCATCTTTGCAATCGGAAAGCGACCGGCCTTCGCCTTTTCCAGCGCGGCTTCATTCATGTCGGTGCCATAGATCCGCGCCCGGTCGTAGAGGCCCTCTTCCTCCAGCAAGATCGCCATCGAGTAGACCTCTTCCCCCGTCGAGCATCCTGCGTGCCAGATTCGGATGAACGGGTAGGTCCGGAGCAGAGGCACCACCTTGGCTCGAAAGGCAAGATGGAAGGGTGGATCGCGAAACAGCGAGGTGACGTTGATGGAGAGCTGGGCGAGCAGCCGTTCCATGCACTCGGTGTCCAGGAGCAGCCTTTCCTGAAGCCCCGATAGGCTGGCTAGCTGCTCATCGCGCAGGAAGCTTCCGATCCGGCGCCTCAGCGATGCCCGGGCATAGTCCCGGAAATCGAAGCCGTAGCGCCGGTAGACGCCCTCGAGAAGCAGCTCCATCTCGATCTCCTCGGAATTCGAGGGAGCTTCACGTTCTCTCACCGATGCAGCCATACCCGCAGCAGCGAGAGTAGTTGCTCGGTATCTACGGGCTTGGTGATGTAGTCCGAGGCGCCGGCGGCGATGCACGCCTCGCGGTCGCCCTTCATGGCCTTCGCGGTCACGGCGAGGATCGGCGTGAGCTTGAATTTGGCATCGGTGCGGATGGCGCGAATCGCTTCGTACCCGTCCATCTGGGGCATCATGATGTCCATCAGCACGATGTCCACGTCCGGTGTGTTGCCCAGGACGTCGATGCCGGCCCTACCATTTTCCGCGTACACGACCTGCATCTTGTGTCGCTCCAGAACCGTGGTCAGGGCGAAGATGTTGCGCACGTCGTCGTCGACGATCAGGACCTTTCGACCGGCCAGCGCCGGGTCGGACTGGTGGACCTGCTTGAGGATCTTGCGCTTGGCCTCGGGCAGATCCGCCTCGACCCGGTGCAGGAACAATGCCGTCTCGTCGAGCAGGCGCTTGGGCGACTTGACGTCCTTGACGATGATCGTCTCGGCGACCGCGCGGAGGCGTGACTCCTCGGCCGGATCGAGTTCCTTGCCGGTGTAGACGATGATCGGAAGCTGCGTCAGGCCGAGGTCCTGGTGAATCTTCTCGATCAAATCGAAGCCGGTCATGTCCGGCAGACGCAGGTCGAGCACCATGCACTCGTAGGTTCCCTCGCGGAGTGCCGCCAGGGCTTCCCCGCCGGTACCGACGGCCGTGGAGTGCACGTCATTGTTCCCGATCAGCTCGACCAGCGCGCGGCGTTGGGTGTCGTCGTCCTCGACGATCAACAGCTCCTTGACATTGCGCCCGATGAACTGCGTCATGCTCGCGAAGACCTCGGACAACTGGTCCGACTCGATCGGTTTCTGGAAGCAGGCGATGGCCCCTTGTTTCAGGGCCTTCTGGAGGCCTTCCTCGACGGAGATGACGTGCACGGGAATGTGCCGAAGCTCCGTGTCATGCTTGAGGCGGTCCAGCACCTGCCAGCCGTCCGTGTCCGGCAGCCGGATGTCCAGTGTGATCGCGTCCGGCTTGAATTGGCGAGCCAGGGCCAGGCCTGCGCTGCCGTCGAGCGCGATGAGGGCCTTGAATTCGTTTTGATGGGCCCTCTCCAGCAGGATGCGGGCGAACGTGACGTCATCCTCGATGAGCAGGACCACGCGGTCGCCGGCTTCGATTCGGTCGCGGTCATCGCTGATCGTTGCGGGCAGTGCCGTCGCCAGCTGCGCGGCGGCCGCGTCTTCGCGGGTCGTCGGTGCGACGGGTTCGTCCGCCGCTGTACCGTGAGCCGCCGCACCTGGCACCGGCTCCGCTCGTGCGCTGCCGCCGGTCTCGCCCGTCGGCTTGGAACCTCCCGAACCAGCGGCGGGTCCAGCGCCGCCGGGAGCACCATCCGACCCTCCGCCGTCCGTTCCCGGTGTCGCCGTCCGGTGTCGGATCGGCAGGTAGAGGGTGAACGTGCTGCCCTGGCCGGGCTGGCTGACCAGCCGGATCTCACCGCCTAACAGACGGGCGATCTCGCGGCTGATCGAAAGGCCAAGACCCGTTCCGCCGTACTGGCGGCTGGTGCCGCCATCGGCCTGCTGGAAGGCCTCGAAGATGACCCTCTGCTTGTCCTCCGGGATGCCGACGCCCGTGTCCGTCACGGCGAAGGCTACCACCGAGCCCGCGCGATCGAGCGCGTGCTGATCGGCGCTCCAGCCCGATGTGGCCGGAGCGATGCGCAGGGCCACCTCGCCCTCGGGAGTGAACTTGAAGGCGTTCGACAGCAGGTTCTTCAGCACCTGGAGCAACCGACCCGGGTCGGTCTGCAACGACGCAGGCAGCCCGGCAGCCAGCTCGATGTCAAGGCCCAGCCCCTTCTCGTTGGCCACCTGGCGGAAGTTCCGTTCCACATCGGACCGGACCTCTGCGAAGGCCACGTCCTGCACCTCGATCGCCATGTTCCCGGATTCGATCTTCGAGAGATCCAGGATCTCGTTGATCAGGCTCAGCAGGTCTTCCCCGGAGGCGCGGATCGTCTGCGCGTACTCCACCTCGGCGCTGGCCAGGTTTCCGTCCGGGTTGTCCGACAGCGTCTGGGCGAGGATCAGCAGGCTGTTCAGCGGCGTGCGCAGCTCGTGCGACATGTTGGCCAGGAACTCGGACTTGTACCGCGAGGTCAGCTCCAGCTCGCTGGCCTTTTCCTCGATGTTCGCCTTGGCTGCCTCTACCTCCTGGTTCTTCCGCTCCACGTCCTGCTTCTGGTCTTCGACCAGCCGGGCCTTCTCTTCCAGCTCTTCGTTGGTCTGCGTCAGCTCCTCTTGCTGGCTCTGCAGCTCCTCGGTCAGTGTCTGCGACTCCGCCAGCAGCTCCTCGTTCTGCTGCGTGGCCCGGATGGCGTTGAAACCGATGCCCAGGACTTCCGAGAGCTCGTCCAGGAAGTCGACCTGGATCGGCGTGAAGGCGCTGAACGACGCCAGTTCGATCACGGCCAACAGCTCCTTCTCGAAGAGCACGGGCAGGAGCACGAGATTCAGCGGCGTGGCCTCACCCAGGCCCGAGCTGATCTGGACGTAGTCGCCCGGTACGTCGGTCAGCATGATCCGTGCCTTCTCGGCGGCACACTGTCCGACCAGGCCCTCACCCAGCCGGAAGACGTTCGAGATGTGCTTGCGCTGCTTGTAGGCGTAGCTGTTCGACAGCTTCAGCTGGAGCGGCTCGTTCTCTTTCGCTTCGGCCATGTAGACGACGGCGTGCTGCGCCGAGATCATCGGCGCCAGCTCCTGCAGCAGCCGCTCGGTGACGGCTCCCAGATCGGTGGCTCCGGTCGTCAGCCGCGTGATCTCGCCCAGGCTGGTCTTCAGCCAATCCTGGTCGACGTTCGTGTTCGCGGTCTCGGCCAGAGTGGTGATCATCTGGTTGATCTTGAGTGCCAGCGCCTCGACCTCGCCGCGCGCCTCGACGTTGATGGTCAGGCTCAGGTCGCCTTCGGTAACCGCCGTGACCACATCGGAGATCGCTCGCACCTGGGTAGTCAGGTTGCTGGCGAGTTCGTTCACGTTGTCGGTCAGCTCCTGCCAGGTCCCCTCCGCGCTCGGCACCTGCGCCTGGCCGCCCAGCCGACCCTCGATTCCCACTTCGCGGGCCACGCTCGTCACCTGCTCGGAGAACGTGGACAACATGCGGATCATGCCGTTCATCACCTCGCCCAGATCGGCCACTTCGCCGCGGGCCTCGATCCGCAGCTCTTCCGCCAGATCTCCCTTGGCCACCGCACTCGCCACCTTGATGATGCCGCGGACCTGGTCCGTCAGGTTGCTGGCCATGGTATTGACGTTCTCGGTCAGATCCCGCCAGCTGCCGGAGACGCCCTCGACCACGGCCTGTCCGCCGAGGTTGCCTTCCGTGCCCACCTCGCGCGCCACGCGCGTTACTTCCGAGGCGAAGCTGCCGAGCTGGTCGACCATCGTGTTCATGGTGTTCTTGAGCTCGAGGATCTCGCCGCGGACCTCTACGGTGATCTTCCGACTCAGGTCGCCCTGGGCCACGGCTGTGGTCACCTCGGCGATGTCGCGCACCTGGTCCGTCAGGCTGTTGGCCATCGTGTTGACGTTCTCGGTCAGATCCCGCCAGCTGCCGGAGACGCCCTCGACCACGGCCTGTCCACCGAGGGTGCCTTCCGTGCCCACCTCGCGCGCCACGCGCGTGACTTCCGACGCGAAGCTGCTGAGCTGGTCGACCATGGTGTTGATGGTGTTCTTGAGCTCGGCGATCTCGCCGCGGACCTCCACGGTGATCTTCCGACTCAAGTCGCCCTGAGCCACCGCCGTGGTCACCTGGGCGATGTCGCGCACCTGGTCCGTCAGGTTGCTGGCCATCGTGTTGACGCTCTCGGTCAGGTCCCGCCAGGTGCCGGAGACATCCTCGACCACCGCCTGTCCACCCAGGGCGCCTTCCGTACCCACCTCGAGCGCGACCCGGGTCACTTCCGAGGCGAAGCTGCTGAGCTGGTCGACCATCGTATTGGCCTGGTTGGCGGTTTGCAGGAACTCGCCTGCAAGCGACCGGCCTTCGATCTCCATGGTCATCTTCTGACTCAGGTCGCCGTTGGCGACTGCGGTGACGACCCGGGCAATTTCCATTGACGGCCGCGCCAGGTCGTCGATGAGCGCATTGATGGTGGTAACGGAGTCGGCCCAGCCTCCGGTCACACCCCCCACGGCCACCCGCTGGCTGAGCCTCCCTTGGCGGCCCACCGCTTCGGCGATGCGGACGAACTCCTTGGCCTGGTTCTCATTCTTGTCGATGATGCCGTTCAGCTCGTCGTAGATCTTCCCGGTCACGCCGGTCTCATCGACCGGCAGCCGTTTGGAGAAGTCTCCCTTGCCGACCGCCACGAGGGCGTCCAGTAGGGCGGAGCTGCTCGGCCCGGCGCCGCTGGTCTCCGCGCCCGCTCCGGATGCTCCCGGCCCCTGATCAGGCCCCGGCGCTCCGGTCGCTCCAGGGTCTTGGTTAGGCGTGTCGTCAGATGTCTCGGTCACGTTTGTCTCCGGTTCGCAGACCTGCACCAAAGGCGCAGGGGATAGGCAGGTGTGACTCGTATCGGCGGGGAGCACGATCACCCGATCGAGCGATCTACCTAGACGTCGGATTGTTTCGACCGTGTCTCTTCCGCCTCGATCGAAGCTTCGGCCCCGACCCGTCGTCGCGAGCTGGGCTCCGTCGTCTCTCGGGGCGGGTTCCGACCGATCGCAGGAGGAGACAGAACGGGGTCCGCAGGGACTGCCCTCGGAACGGGGGCGCAGTTGCCGCTGCCAGACTGGCCCCCACCGGCGAACCACCGATCGGACGCGGAATCGAAGGGCGGCTGAGCCCGGTGGCGTTATCCGTCCACTTCCCGCCCGCGAATTCCCTTCAGCGCAGCGAGATCGTGCATGAATGCTGCCGCCTTCTCGTCGCTCATGTACACCTTGGCGGTCATCTTGACGCCTGCGACGATCCGATCCAGGTGATCGACGGTGACCTGCTCGGGTGCTGCTCCACGGGCCGCTATTCGACACCGCCGTTGGAAGTACTCCTCCGCGGCAATGCCCATGTACTTCCTGGCGATCTCCAGGGCGTCCTGATACACCGTCGTCATTTCGGTTCACCGTCGTACGGGCCGCACAGGCGGCGCCGCTACGACGGTCCCTCCAGTTCCTGTTCCGGATCTCTCTTGAAGAACTTGATTGCCGCAGCCATGCGTTCAAAGCTGTCGGCAAGTTCGCCCACCTCGTCGCGGGTGCGAATGTTGAGCTTCACGTCCAGATCACCGAGGCTGATCCTCTCCGTCGCGGTCTTGAGCTCTAGCAGGGGACGGACCAGCCGCGCCGAGACGAGCGCCGAACAAAGCGCGATCAGGGCAAGAAGCCCCAACATCAGCAGCATCGTGCGATTCCGCACTTCGGCGCCTGCGCGTTGCACTTCCTCGGCATCGACCTTGACCACGAGCCCCCAATCGAGAAGCTCGACGGGCTGCCAGGCGGCGACGACCTCGACACCGCGATAATCCGTCGCCGGTCCGGAGCCACTCCGTCCGTGTGCCGCCTCTCGAGCCGACCGCGCGGTATTCGAGCCAAGAGCGATCTTTCGCACGAGTGCGGCCTGGCCATCATGGCGTGTAGGAGCCATGAACACGAACTCGTTTGCGATCTTCTTGACGACCACGCTCTCGCCCGTTTCGCCGAGGCCGGTCACGTCGCCGATCAAGCGGAAGAAGGTGTCGAGGTTGAGGCGCGCGGCGAGTACCCCGATAGCCCGCTGGTCCTCGGCCTTGATCGGGGTCGAGATCACCATGGTGAGGCGCTCCGTGATCGGCGAGAGGAAGACCGGCTGGACGGAAGTGCTGCCGAGGCCATCCTGGAAATACTCTATGCTGGCCGCCGATTTCCCTTCGTGCGCATCGAAGGTGGAGACGACGACCACTCCGGAAGCGTCGATGACCAGGAGTTCCTCGTAGTCCCGTTGGTCCGAGAGAAGCAGGCCCAGGGTCTTGCGCAGCACCGCCCGAGCGGCCTCTGCCTCCTCGTTGAGTTCCGGGTGGTCCAGTGGGGCCACGGCGACCGAATCTCGGATTGCCGCAATCTTGGCCTCATCTCCGTCGGCGAGCGGCGCGCCGGGGGGCCCACGGGTCGGTGCGGACTCGGCTCCTTCCTCACTCTGACCTTCCTGCGGATCAGAAAGCTCACCCGTGGTCGTCTGCGGCAGGTCTGCCAAGGCCTGCTCGACGATCTCCAGGTCCGGCGAGACGAGCATCGAGATGCGTTCCACCTGACCGACCCGGTCCGTCATGAACTGCTCGATCGCCTGTGACTTGGCCTGCCCCAGCCCTTCGATGGTCTCGAGGGCGGCGGCGCGGAGCGCGCGATCCGAAGCCTCCACAGCCCAGTATGACGACACCATGACGGGCACCGTCGAGAATGTCGCCAGAAGGACAAGCAGTTTCGCTCGCCAACTGACTCGCAGCGGGGTCCAACGGCTCACGCTTGCACCCGGGCCCGTTGCCGCCGTTGCTTCCGGTCAACGCGACCGAGAGGACGCTCACGAAGCGGCATTGGCCACACGACGACGACGATCGAGCGGCTCTCCTCGCTCGGCCTGCGGAGGCGCGGGGCTGACACGCGCCGAGCGCCCGCTCGCTGCCCGCGCGCGTCGGGCCGCAGCCCGTCAGAGATCTTCACTAGCACCGGCGCACCCCTTCTCGCTCCGGCGTTCCCTGCTCTTCAGGAAGCGCGATTCAATCGCCATCCGATTCGGCGTGTGGGGCTGCGATGTTTAGTGCCGATTGGCGGCCGCACTTCGGAATCGCCGCGATTAGGTAGTTCCGCGGACCGCGACTTCATGGTTTCATCGGATCTGGCATGGAACCGACCGCGGCGAGCCGCTCGTGTCGCCCTCGCTCGCGCCGCTGCCGAGGACGCGACCTAACGATCCTTGGTGACCCGCTCGAAATGGTAGACAGTATTGGCCGTCTCGAAATCGATCGCTCGCGGCCCCGCTTCGAGCACCGCGCCTACCGCGGTCGTGGCGAAGACCGCGCCGTCGTCGGTGGAGCAGCGCACCGGCTGCCCGATCTCGATGGGATCGAGCAGGTAGCCGAAACCGAGATCTTCCCGCCGGTTCCGCCGGGTCCGCGCGATGCGGACTCGGGTTCCCGGTGCGAACGGGTCGTCCGCGTCTCCTCTCTCGGAGAGGACAGCCACGTAGCGCGTGCCCTCCTCCACGGGGTCGAGCCGCTGCGTGGATTCCGCTGAGACCGGAACCTGGATGCGTCGGGGATGCTCACGGGAAACACGTCGAGCCAGCCGCCGGAGTGCGCGGAGTCGCACACGCTTCAGGCTTCGGCCCTGCGAGCGGCTCGGCGCGGCAACCCCGGCCCGCTCGACGCGGTAGACACTGTTCGCGGTGACGACCTGTACGGCGTCGAGACTGAGGCGCTCGAGGCCGCGGATGGCGCTGGTCACGAAGTACCGGCCGCGGGCGATCTGTAGACGGATCGGTCGGCCCGCGACGAGGGGATCGACCAGGATCCCGCCCTCTGGCTGCTCCGAAGGGCTGTCGTCACTCCCGAGCGCCCGAACGAGCGTCAAGCGCACCTCACAACGAACCGGGAGGACAGCATGCCCGGGAGGTGAGGGCAGCCCCGCGCCTTGCGGACTCGTCTCGCCCGGGCCCGCCTTCGCAGCCGCCGGGGCCGGCGGGGGTCGTGGACTCCGGCGCGTGGGATCCTCAGCCGGCACGGTGCCCGGCAGTTCGCTGCGCGATCTCCAGCAGGAGAGTCTCGTTGTCGATCGGCTTCTGGAAATACGCGACCGCTCCGGCTGCCAGCGCCCGCCGGCCGGTTCCGTCGGCGTCGTCCGCCGAGATGGCAATGACAGGCACCTCACTCAACTTGAGGTTGTTGCCGATCCGATCGAGCACGACGAAGCCGTCGCCGGCCGGCAAGTGGATGTCCAGCAGGATCACGTCCGGCTCTTCGCGAAGCGCGATGGCGATCGCGGACATGCCGTCCTCAGCGGACGCAGTCTCGTAGCCCTGGCCACGCAACCTGGCGTTCAGGGCCATCCGCATGTCGCGATCGTCGTCGATGATCAGGACCTTGAGGGCTCCCATACAATCTCCCATCTCGATTCGTGCTCGTGTTGCTATTCGATCAGGTCGCGGAGGGCGTCGGCCAGCGTCTCGGGACTGAACGGTTTGGCGATGATCTTCGCGACCCCGAGAGCCACGGCCCGCTGCTCCGTGTCGCTCGACATGCCCCGGTGACCAGGCAGAACGGCACCGATACGCCGAGACGTTCGAGTTCCTCGAGAAGCTCGATCCCGTTCATGCGCGGCATCCTCAGATCAGAGAGGATCAGATCGGGAGGCTCGCTCTGCACCCGCTCGAGCGCTTCGATGCCGTTACCCGCTTCGCGGAAGATGTGCTCGCCGAGTTCGGCCTGGTTGATCGCATCGATCAGGAGGCTGCGCGCCAGCGAACTATCATCGACGACGAGGATCTTCATTGAGGCCCGCGGATTCGATGCCGCGCGGCCGGGCCGTTGGAGCGGTGCGATGCATGCGCGCGCGGCCCGTTGCCAACGGCGCAAGTTTCGGCCCCGCACGTTCTCCCGGTTCGCATTCCGACAGCTCCTTGGCGTCCACCCGCAGGAGCGCCTATCGACTCCCTGGCTGTTGCGATGAATGGACTGGAACACCGAAATCGCGCTCCGTTTTTCAATGTCGGGAAACGGCCACGCTTCCCTCAGCCGGCGATCGCCCTCTCCGCCCTTTCTTTCGGCTCGTCGGTTCCTCCTGGATCGGCGTACAAGGATGCGGGGTAGCGTACCCGGAGAGATGGGACCCGTTCTCCGGCGCATGGCGCCGCGTTCCGGGTGCTCTTCCCCTGCGCCGCGCGCGCCCTCGGCAATCGGCAGCTTCCCGCCGACCCGCTCACAGCAACGCCCTGGCTAGCAAAGTCTCGCTCGCCGCACCCATCCGTAGAACGACCCATGCCGGAAGCAGCAGCATCCGCGCACGGGATGCGTGGAAGCGCGAATTCGATCCGGCCCCGGACTCGCCGATCGACTTGGGACACGGCCGACCCAAGGAGGAGTGGAATGCCGGATACCAGCGACGGACCTCTGCGGATTCTGCTTGTCGAGGATTCGCCCGAGGACGCGGAGATCGTACAACGGGGTCTGCGGCGCTCGCGCCGCGTTCCCCCTCCCGACCTCGCTCACGTGAGCTGTCTCGAGGAAGCGCTCGACCGGCTCGGCGCGGACGCTTTCGATTTCGTGTTGCTGGATCTCTCGCTTCCCGATAGCTCGGGAACCGAGACCTTTGCGGCCGTCCACGAACAGGTCCCAGGAATCCCCATCGTCGTGATGACCGGACTCGACGACGAGGAGCTCGGTGCACAATTGGTGAGGGAGGGTGCCCAGGACTACATCGTGAAGGGCGAGGTCCGGGGAGCCTCGCTGCATCGCGTCGTCCGCCACGCCTTCGAGCGCCATCGCAACCGGATCGCGCTCGAGCAGGCCCGCGAGGATGCCCTCGAGGCCGCGCGGGCCAAGAGCGATTTCCTTTCGGCCATGAGCCACGAGATCCGCACACCCCTCAACTCCGTCCTGGGCATGGCGGACCTGCTACTGGAAACGGGTCTCACGGCCGAGCAGGGGCGTTATGTCGGCGCTCTCTCGAACGCCGGCGAAACGCTGCTCGAGCTCATCAATGGCATCCTCGACCTGTCGAAGGCGCAGGCCGGCATGCTCAAACTCGACGCGTCGCCATTCGAACTCGAAACGCTCCTCGAGAGCACACTGGAGGTGTTGGCGTACACGGCTCACAAGAAGGACTTGACCCTCGCCTATGAAATCCATCCCGACGTGACTCGCGGGCTCGTGGGCGACAGGGCGCGGCTGCGGCAGATCGTGATCAACCTCGTCGGCAACGCCATCAAGTTCACGGATCAGGGTGAGATCGTGCTGAGTGTGACGCCGGCCGGCGACTCGGACGATGAGGGCCGGCTCCGCTTCTCCGTCCGCGACACCGGGATCGGGATTCCGCCCGACAAGCTCAGCGACGTTTTCGAGCGCTTCTGCCAGGTGGACTCCCAGGCGACACGTACCCGAGGCGGGACCGGGCTGGGGCTCGCCATCTCGAAAGAACTGGTCGAGCGGATGGATGGGCAAATGAGCGTCGAGAGTGAGCCCGGAGTGGGCAGCACCTTCTCGTTCACAGCACGCTTCGGGATCGACCAGACTGCCACTTCGTCCCCGGCAACGAGCCCCGACGGCAGGCGCGCCCTGGTGGCCGACGACTCGCCGACCGAGCGCCGCATCCTCCGCGCGTTGATCGAGCGCCATGGCCTTCAGGTTCACGAGGTCGAACGTTCCAGCGAGGCCGTGGCCGAACTGCTGCGAGCGCGTAAGTCCGGCCAGCCCTACGCCTACGCCTTCCTCGATTGCCGGATGCCCGAGGTCGGCGGCTTCCGGGCCGTGCGCGAACTCCACGACGACGGTTTCGGCCCAGAACGCGTCGTGATCCTGCTGAACACGAACCACCGACCCGGGGACGTCTCCGAGTGCGAGCGGCTCGGTCTCCACGGCTGGCTGCTGAAGCCGACGACCGAATCCCACCTGAGCGTGCTGCTCGACGAGCGGACGATCGACACGGCCCACACCGGGCAGCCAGACGAGCTGCCCCCGCTGCGGATCCTGCTCGTCGACGACTCGCCGGACAACCGTGCGTTGGTCTGCGCCTATCTCGAGGGAACCCCGCACCAGGTGGAGACCGCGGCCGACGGTGCGGAGGCGGTCGCGCGCTTCAAGGAGAACCTCCACGACCTCGTGCTGATGGACATGCAGATGCCGGTGATGGACGGCTGCGCGGCCACCCGAACGATCCGAGCCTGGGAAGCACAGGAGGGACGCGAGCGGACGCCAATCCTGGCACTCACGGCCTATGCATTCGCCGAGGAGCGCGCGAAGAGTGCCGACGCCGGCTGCGATGCCCACCTGACCAAGCCGATCCGCAAGGCAGAGCTGCTCGAGGCGATCGTCTCCGCCGTGGGCAGCTCGCGTGTGATCGTCGAGGTGGACGAGGAGATCCGGGACCTGGTGCCCGGTTATCTCGAGAACCGGCGCACCGACGTCGAGAAGCTCCGCCAGGCCGTCGAGACCGAGGACCACGGGACGGTCCGTACCCTCGGACATAACATGAAGGGCACCGGCGGCGGCTACGGCTTCGATCCGATCAGTCAGATCGGCGCAGTACTGGAACAGGCGGCCAAGCAGGGCGAGTGGGACGGGATCCGGATGGCGCTCGACGAGCTGTCGGAATACCTGGAGCGCGTGCAAGTGGCCGAATGATCGGTCCGCCCTTGCGCGGGCGACAGCGAACCTCGGCAGAAATACCCAGCCTCCTCCGCACGATCCACGGCTCCGATGGATTCGAACCCTCGATCGAGCGCGTGTCCGGCTCCCACCGAACCCCCTGCAGGGACTGCGGGTCGAGTGCGCATTCCTTGCGCACAAGTAGGCCGTAGTACGGATGCAGCGTCACTACCGGCTACCCGATGAAGCCAATAGTCGAGCAGACGTGTCCCTGGTCCGGAGCGCCGAACGCGAGGGACGTCTGTTTCCAGCCAAGACTGGGGAATGGGTGAAATGGGAAGGCAGCGAGATCCGAAGACGATCCTGGTGACCAAGGACTACTGGCTCGAAGTGGCGGTGCTGCTTCCCAAGGTCACGTGAAGCCATGCGCGCCAGACTCACGATCCTTCTGGTGACGGCCGACCCGGTCCAACGTGACACGGTCCGTCGGCTCCTCGCGACGGCGGAAGGACCGGAGCACGCGTTGTTGGAAGCCGGGTCCGTGGAAGCGGCCCAGGAGATCCTGGCCTCTCGTAGGGCCGACTGTGTGTTGCTAGGCGATCACGTTCCCGGCGACGAGTCGGACGTCGCCCTGCTGATCCGCGGGCTCGAGGGCGAGCGAGGTTACCCAGTGCGCCCCGTGATCCTCCTGGCCGGTGGTCACGGCGACCCGTGGACGGCGAGGGCGCTTCGGGCCGGTGCCCAGGACTGTCTCGGGTGGGAAGGTCTCGACGCGCGCAATCTGGTTCTTTCGATCGGCGCTGCGATCGAGCGACACCAGCGGGTCCGCGAACTCCACGAGGTGGGCCAAAGCATCCAACGACGCGCCTGGCTCTGTGCCGAGACGGGTTTGCCCAACCGTCATCTGTTCGATGACCGATTGTTCCAGACGCTCGCCCACGCGCAGCGAACCGACGAACGCGCGGCCGTCCTCTTCATCGAGATCCTCGGACTCACGAACATCGCCCGCAACTGGGGAGACGCCGACGCAGGGGAAGTGCTGAAGCTGCTCGGAATGCGCCTGGTCGCCGGCTGCCGGGCTTCCGACAGCGTGGCCCGGCTCGGCCCCGCGGAGTTCGGGTTGGTGCTCGGTGGGGTCACCCGACCGAGCGATGTCACGCGCGTCGCGGAGCGGGCCCTGGCCGGCCTCTCGGGGGACATCCGAATCGGCGGCCGCGTGCTCCGGGTTTCCGGCCGCGTCGGGATCGCACTCTTCCCCGACGACGCCGACAGTGGCGATGCGTTGGTGCGCGCGGCCACGGCCGCCGCCGATCCCGATCGGGGCTGCAGAGATGGTGGCTATCGCTTCCACTCCCTCGAGCTTGCCCGCCTCGCACGCGAGCGGATCGACCAGGAGGAGCAACTGCGCGCTGCGATCGAGGACCACGAGCTGACGCTGCACTATCAGCCGAAGGTCGATGGCAGCACCGGTCGCATCCTCGGCGCCGAGGCGCTGGTGCGTTGGCCCCACCCCCAGGGAGGTCTCATCCCGCCCGGCGAGTTCATCCCTCTTGCCGAGGAGACAGGATTGATCGTGGAACTGGGAGCCTGGGTCCTGGCGGAAGCCTGCCGCGCGAACCGCGCATGGCAGGAAGCCGGGTTGCCGGCGATTTCGGTCGCAGTCAACGTCTCGGCACGTCAGCTCTCCGGTCGTGATTTTTCCGATCTCGTTCAGGACACCTTGCGAGCGACGCGCATGAAGGCGCCCTACCTCGAGTTGGAGATCACCGAGAGCCTTCTCATCCAGGACCCGGAGGCCACGGCCGCTCTACTCGCCTCGCTACGGTCCTTCGGGGTCCGCATCGCCGTGGATGATTTCGGGACCGGCTACTCGTCGCTCTCGGCGCTCCAGCACCTGCCGATCGACGTGCTCAAGATCGACCAGAGCTTCGTCCGGGGAGTGCCCGGCAATCGCAACGACGAGGAGATCACGCGCGCCGTCATCGCGCTTGCCGTGGGTCTCGGCCTCGAAGTCGTCGCCGAGGGTGTCGAAACCCTCGACCAACGTGACTTCCTGGTGGAACACAGCTGCCGCACCCAACAGGGATACCTGTTCAGTCCGGCGCTGCCGGAGGCAGAGTTCCGCACGCTGCTCGGCCACGGTTTCGTGCTGCAGAAGCCCGACCGAGAACTGGACGACCCTTCGCGCGCCATCAGTTCGCGAGCGTCTGGGACAGAAACCGCCGGCACTCCTTCACGGTGAAGGGCTTGGGCAGGAAGGGACATCCCGGGCCCGAGTAGGCCAGGTAGTCGCCGATCGGGTAGGCCGACATCATCGCGAAGCCGACCTGCGGGTAGCGCCGCTCGAGCCAGGAGCGGAGTACCAGTCCGGACTCGTGGGTATCGAGCACGTAGTCCGCCAGGACGAGGTCGTACGGTTGCCTGTGCATGAGTTTCCGCGCGTCGGCGACCGATCCGGCCCAGTCCACCGCGAGGTCGGGCTCGACCCGGAAGGCGATCCGGCGCAGGAAGGTCATCAGGTCCTTGTCATCCTCGACGACCAGCAGTCTCGGGCCCGAGCGGACGGGTTCCTCCCATTCGAGAGGCGCTGCCTGGTATTGGATGTGGGTTTTTAACATCATCGTTCTCCTCTGTGACCCCAGGCTCTACGGTCGCGGAGTTCAGGATCGCATGGAGAGCGGGTCAAGACTCCTTCACATGAGGTCCGTCGTCTCGAAGCGATACCCCACACCGCGGACGGAATGGATACAGGCCCGAAAACGTCCCAGCTTGTTGCGGAGGTTGCTCACGTGGGTGTCCACGGTGCGGGGCGTGACCACGGTGTTCTCCCAGAGTTGCGCCAGGAGTTGCGAGCGCGAGAAGACTCGGGCTTCGTGGCCGGCGAGCAGGTGCAGGATCCGGAACTCGTGGGGCGTGAGATCGATCGCCTGCTCTCCGCCCGCGTCCGTGAGCCAGGCGCGCAGCGTGGCGACATCCAGACGCAGCGGCCCCCGCACCAGGACCGGGTTCCCCCGCGGCTGCAACCTGCGCTCGATACGAGCACGCAATTCGCGGGGATCCACGGGCTTGACCAGATAGTCGTCGGCGCCCAACGAGAACGCGAGCACCTTGTCCCGCACGTCGCTCCGGGCGGTGAGAAACAGGACCGGCAGTTCCGCGGTGCGCGGCTCCTCCTGGAGCTTGGCGAGTAGCTGGAAGCCGTCGCCGTCGGGCAGTGACACGTCGAGGATCAGGAGGTCGGGTACCCGGTCGCCGATCGCACGTACAGCCTGCTCGAAGCTGTCGGCCACGCGAACCCTGAAACGCGGAGAGAGAATCTGCTCGAGGAGCACACGCTGATCAGGGCTGTCCTCCACGACGAGGACCTCAGTCGGAGTGGATGTCATGTTGCTCCCTCGGGAACGGCCGGCGTCGGGCCCCCGTCATTTCGGTTCATCTCTATTCGAGTCAAGAAACCTTGACGTTCGCTGGATGCGCCACTCAAGCGGATGGCCGAAGCAGCTGCATCGATCGATGGAGGATCCCGAGATGGAATCGAAAGCACCGACCGTCCACATCCGCGCGTTGCTCATCGAGGACGACCTCGACGCGGCGCGTCTGGTGCGCCGCAGGCTCGAGTGGTCGCCGCGAGCGAAGTTCGAGGTGGGCCATGAAACGACCTTCTCCGGTGCGCTCGAAAAGCTGGAGAAGGAGGCGTGGGACGTAGTGATCCTTGACCTGGGCCTGCCGGACATCGAAGGCCTCTCGACGGTCGCCCACGCCTCGATCGTGACCCGCAGCCTGCCCGTCGTCATCCTCACGTCCAATGCCGACGATGGGCTCGCGATCCAGTCGGTGAGAGCGGGCTTCGAGGACTTCCTGATCAAGGACGAGCAAGACGGGGCGACGCTGGTACGGGCGGTGCTCCACGCGATCGAACGGCACGCTGGAGTCGGTGCCGCCGAGCCCGCCACCGAGCGGCACGAAGCCCGCGCCTGAATCCGTCGCCGTTGCGGGGTGACGGGACATCTCATTCCCCACGATTCAAGGGCTCCGCTAGCCGGTACCGTCACACGCCCGAGATCCGCTCGATCTCCGCGGCAATCCTGGACTCGACAGCGGGTTCGAGTGGGTAGAAGAAGATCCCGATCTCGTGTTCTGCTCCGTCCGTCGTTCCGGCGCGTCGGTAGATCACGCGCCCGGGCAGCTCGAACAGTTCTCCGCCATTCAGCGGAAGCGGCAGCCGTACCGTCACGTCGTCGTTCGGTTCGATGGCGTGTGTGCTGGTTACGCCGATTCCACCCATCGACAGGCTCACGGCGTACTCGGCGCCGGTCCAATCACCGCACACGAGGTCGACCGGCGTGAAGGCGGGCACGCGCACCTGGCGCCGTCCGCCACCGGGCCGGACGAGGCTGTTGACCCTGAAGATCAGTTGCTCCGGCAGTGAGCTCTTGTCGATGAGCCCGATCACGCCGAGCTGGCGCAGCGCCTCGAAGTCGAGACCTGAGCGGTCGAGTGTCGTGATACCGAGCAGCCCGACGCTATCGGGGGCTGCCTTGCGAAGCTCGCGCAAGCCTTCGAGATGGTCCGTCTCGGAGGCCAGGATCGGGGCCATCATCAGCTCCGGAGCGGCGGCGACACCGCGCAGGGCTTCCACCGCAGACTCGCCCTCTCTCGGTACGAGCACGTCGAACCCCGCATCGCGGAGGATCTTCGAGAGCAGCAGCCGATGGAAGTGCGTGTCCACGGCGAGGAAGATCCGGGGGCGCCCGACCTCATCCGGCTCGGCACGAGGAGAACTGGACGACAGATCCCAGACCGGCGAAAGGCAGCTGGCAGCGAGGCTGGCGCCCGGCGCATCGAGGCGTTCGAGGATCTCGCAGAGCGGAAGCTGCTCGCTCGACGCTTCGAGTTCGATCCCGAGCAGTCGCGCCGCGCGCTGCGCGGCGATTACCGCATCTTCGGTTTGGCCCTGGAGCGACAACACCTCGGCTTCGCCAATGGAGGGAAGCGCTTGCTCCGGCGTCAGCTCCCGGGATCTCGCGAGATGGGTCTTTGCTGCCAGCAGGTCGCCGCAGTTGAGGAGTCCGAAACCCCACAGAGAATGCACGTCGTGCGTGTCGGGATCGAAGGCGGACGCCTTTGCGCAAAGTGCGGGCACTTCGGACCAACGGCGCGCGATGCAGCGCCGCTCCGCGGCCCCGACCAACAGCCGCGCAGCCGCCTTGGCTCCCTGCACCGAGCAGACGATCTCGGCCCAATCGCAAAGTAGCGCCGGGGCCATCTCCTCGCTGGCACGTTCGAGCGCGGCTGCGACGGTGGCGACCTCCTCTACCGTCGGCGCGGCCGGGGCAGTTCGGAGTGAGCGCGACAGCAGCTCCGCACCCACCCGATCGAGCCCCGCGCAGAGCGCATCGCGCGCGAGTCCGCGTTCCAGGTCCTCATGCGCTGGAGCTCCGAGCAGCAGCCGTCCTATCGCGCGCTCGGCGCGGTCGCGTTCGTCGAGGCGTAGGCAGTCCCGCGCAAGCGCCACGAGATAGTCCGCCGGGCAGCACTCCGTCGCGGCCACCTCGTCGCCCTGTTCGTCCACCATTTTCTGGTCCCCAACCTCGTTCTGCAGTTCGTTATCCGAAGGATCGGCCATCACCGACGACGAGTTGAGGACAGGATGATGCATGTTAGGCCCGATTCCCGGTTTCTCTCCAGGCCTAGGTAGTTCTCCAGTCTCCGAATCCGCATAACTACGGAGCGGGCGTTCCTTCCACAGTTCCGTTACTCGGCCGCGACGTCGGGGTCCGGGCGGGTACGGCGCTCAGCTCTCTTCGAGTGCCGCGCAGAGAGCACCCACCAGATCCGCGTCGCGATACGGCCTTTCAAGCAGCCGGGTCCGCCTACCGCACCCGCCCCTTCCAGGGACGGGGGCCGAGCCTCCCTCGGTGTGGGACCTCAGGACCGCAAGTAGGGATCGTGTGCAAGCCCGGCCGCGCCGACTCACGTCTGGGGAGGATCGCCGCAGGTTAGGTCGCAACCGCCGCAGGTCTCGAGAAAGCGCGAGCCCGAGCTTCGGGCCTCGTCCGGTTGGGACGTCAGGTTCTTGTTCCCGCCCGGCCCGCGGCGGCTCCTTCGGTAGCGCCCGCGCCACGTCCCGTAGGGGATCTCGAGGACCGTTGGGAGCGGGTCTGAGCCGCCGGGGCGCGTGCTCTTGAGCTACCCGCAGACCAGGGTCGCCGGAGGGCTCTTGATGGGGTGCGGGCGTACTTGTTAGGCCTGGCTTGGTTGGAAGAGTGTTTCAGCGGGCGTGGGGTGATCGAGCGGTGTCTCGAGATCGGTCTGTCGATTGTTGTTGACGTTGTGAGTAACCTCGCCATTTTCAACACCATGCGGCGTAGGAAGGCAGGCGTTCAGCTCGAGCTTCGGCACTCCGGTTGGGGTGGGAAGCGTGCCGGCGCTGGACGAAAGACCGAACCGGGATCCGGCGTGCCGCATCTCTGCCGGACGGGACTTGCAGCGCGTTATCCCTGTCACGTCACGCTCAAGGTCCGTGACGACGTGCCGTCGCTTCGCACCGTGCGGCTCGTGAAGGAACTCGAGCGGTCCTGGGCGAAGGCGTGTGATCGTGGGACCTTTCGGCTCGCCCACTACTCGGTCCAGGCCAATCACGTGCACTTGATCGTGGAAGCCAAGGACGCGGACGCCTTGGGACGCGGGATGAACGCGCTCGGTGCGCGGCTGGCGCGGGCGGTGAACCGCGTCTTCTCGCGAAGAGGGCCGGTCTTGAAGGATCGGTATCACCACGTGGTGTTGAAGACGCCGACCCAGGTGCG
>JAJDAP010000131.1 GCA_029261795.1 Deltaproteobacteria bacterium | reverse complement strand
GGGAGGGCACCCCCTCGCGCACCTTCAGGGTGACGTGGCAGGGATACCGGGAAGCGAGTCCAACTCGGCGCAGATGCGGAATGCCGGACCCCGGCTGCGGCGGTCGGCCGGCGCCGGGCCGCTTCCCACCCCTCCCGGAGTACCGCAGTTCGAGCTGTGTTCCGGATATCTTCCGCCGCATTCAATGAATATAGCGATCTTATTACGTTGATCAACAGCAATCGACATCACACCCCCGAAACACTGTTCGACCCGCCCCACGCCCGCTTGCGCCCCCGACCCTGACCCGCATCCCTAACATCTACGCGAACCACCCCCTCGAAAGCCCTCTCGAACCCAACCCCGCCCGGAGGGCGATCGACATCACACCCCCGAAACACTGTTCGACTGGCCCCACACCCGCCCGCGCCCTCGACCCTGACCCGCATCCCTAACATCTACGCGAACCACCCCCTCCAAAGCCCTCTGGAGCCGAACCCCCTGCCGGAGGCGATCAACATCACATCTCCGAAGGTCCGGGCCGCCACATGCCCACTGCGACCCGCATGCCCGATAGCCACGCGCCCCTCCACCTCAAGAAAATCCGGACCCCAGCTCCGCCTGGAGGTGCTCGACATCGCGTCCCCGAATCATCGGTCGGGCCGCCCGCGGCTCGCTGTCATCCTCGACCACGGTCCACCCGGGAGCGAGGTGCACCACCGCCTCGACAGCGCTCTGGTCTCGTACGCGAGGGTGGGTTCTTCCAGTGCCGGGTCGCTGGTGCAGAGAATCCCTAGGGAAAAGCGATGTCTGGATCCCCGGGAAACCCGCTTCGCCGATAGAATCCCGGCATGAAGAACGGATTCAAGGTGTTCGATGCGGATGCCCATGTGGTGGAACCGAAGAATCTCTGGGAGCGGTTCCTGGACCGGAAGTTCCAGCACCGCGTGGGTTGGCAACAGCCGATTCCGGGCTGGGATCAGTTCCGTCCCGCGGTTGCGGACGGCCAGTACAGCCAACATCCGACGGTGCTCTACGGCCGCTTCCAGGAAGCCGTGAACTGGACCACCGAGCAGATGGTGGCCAAGTACGGTGATGTCGTGAATCGCGGTTTCGATGGCCCGGGTGTGGTCGATTCACTTCGGGTCGAGGGCGTCGATCTGCTGGTCTTGTACGGGCCCGGCTACGACATGTGGATCGAGGGCATCGACCCGGAGTTGCAGGCGGCGATGGCGCGGGCCTACAACCGTTGGGCGGAAGAGATGCGCGAGACGTCGGACGGTCGCATCCTGGCCGCCGGCCCGGTGCCGTTGAACGACATCACACGCGCCGTCGACGAAGTGCACCACAGCGTCGAGCACCAGGGCGTTCGTTCCTTCTGGGCACGGCCTAACATGTTCAACCGTCGCAACCTGGGCGATCGCTACTACGACCCGCTCTGGGAAGTGCTTCAGGATCTCGACCTTCCCTTTGCGACCCATGAATTCATGGGTCTCGCTGGAACCTCGGCGGGGAGCAACCGCTTCCGGACCTTCACCGAGTGGCACAGCGTGGTGCATCCCCACGAGGCTCAGATGGCCATGTTGTCGATGATCTGCGGCGGCGTCTTCGAGCGCTTTCCGCGCCTGCGCTGCGCCTACATGGAGGCCGGCTGCGGCTGGGTGCCGTCCTGGCTCTGGCGCATCGACGAGCATCTGGAGCTCGCGGGATGGAAGGAAGCGCCGGAGCTTTCGATGTCGGCCACCGAATACTTCAAGCGCAACTGCTGGGTGACCACCGAGTGCGACGAGGACGTCGCCTATCACTTCGTCGAGGAGTTCGGAGACAGCCGTGTTCTCTTCGAGACCGACTATCCCCACCCGGATTCGAAGTATCCGAAGGCCGTCGAGACATTCCTCGGCCAGGCTCGCCTCTCCGAGGACAGCAAGCGCAAGATTCTCTGGGACAACGCGGTGGATTTCTACCGCTTCCCCGCGGAGATGCTGCCGGAGAAGTTCGATGAATCGGTCTCGCCGGGAAGCTAGGCCTCAGACCTTCTCGAGGGCTCCGTCGAGGTCGGCGATCAGGTCGTCCGCATCCTCGATTCCGCAGGAAAGTCGAACGAGGTTGTCCGTGATTCCGTACTGGAGCCGCTCTTCCTTCGGGTAGTCCCAGTACGACATCAGAACCGGCATCTCGACCAGCGACTCGACGCCGCCTAACGACGGCGCGATATAGGGCAAGCGGCAGCCGTCTATGAACCGGATCGTCTCATCGAGACCGCCTTCGACCTCGAAGGTCACGACGCCGGCGAATCCATTCATCAAGCGGGTTGCGACCTTGTAGTCCGGGTGGCTCTCGAGACCCGGGTACCAGACCTGATGGACCTTCGGATGCGCTTCGAGATAGCGCGCCACCGCGATTCCATTCGCGTTGTGTCGCTCCATGCGAAGGCCCAGCGTCTTGAGCCCACGGAGCAACAACCACGCGGCGTGCGGGTCCAGGATGCCGCCCATCACGCCCGTCAGGGCGCGCACCGGATCCACGATCTGCTTCGGCCCGGCCACGATGCCCGCGATCAGGTCGTTGTGTCCACCCATGTACTTGGTGGCGCTGTGCACGACCAGGTCGGCGCCGTCTTCGAGCGGCGCGTGGTTGATCGGGCTCGCGAAGGTCGAGTCCACGATCACCTTCACACCACGCTCGTGCGCGATTCGACTCGCTTCAGGGAGATCGATCACGCGCAGGTAGGGGTTCGTCGGGCTTTCGGTGAAGAAGAGCCGCGTGTTGTCCTGGATGGCGTCCTTCAGGGCGATGGTGTCGGCCGGCGCGATGACGGTGGCCGTGATCTCCAACTTGCTGAGGACCTGGCCGATGAACTGCCGCGTTCGTCGATAGCAATCGTTGGTCAGCACGATGTGATCGCCGCGCTCGAGGAGGGCCAGGAAGGTGGTGGTGGCCGCCGCCATTCCGGAACCCAACAGGACGGTTTCTTCCGCGCCCTCGAGGTCGCAGATCTTGCGCTCGACGGCACGCCAGGTCGGGTTCGAATAGCGGCCGTATTCGTCGCGGACCAGGCGGCCTTCCGCAAAGTCGCGAAGCTGGGCGGAATCATCGAACCAGAACGTCGAGGTCTGGTGAATCGGCGTCGCCAGCGAATGGTCGGCGTGGTGGTCGCGCTCGCCGCCGTGTACGGCTCGCGTGGAGTGCCCGGGGCGCTTGCCCGAGCCGCCTTTCCCGTCGTTCCGGGTGGAATCCGCCATCGTAAATCCTCATGAAGGAGGGGCACTTAGCAGAATCGGGTAGCGGATCCCGGAAGCGGGTCGAACTCCCTGGAGTCCGATGGGGCCGTTGGCCGAGGGTCCTGCAAGCGCCTGAAATCAACCCTGGTTATGAACAACAGAGGGTAGTCTTGCCCCGCGGGGAAGTCAACTCTAGAGATTCGGCGGCTCATCCTCTCCGAGTCGGATTTCGAGGTTTCGCCGGGTGTCCCGGCTGGGCGCGGTCCTGCGGAACACGATCGGGAGATCGACCACGGTAGGGGGCTGCCCTGCTTCGACCCGAATTCGGTTCAGTCCCTCGATCACGGGTGCCCGAGCTTCGAACACGCCATCCGGGTGCATGGTCACCCCTTCAGCCAGACTGCCGGTCTCGAGGTTTCGCACCACCAGGCTCAGGGCGCCCTCGAACGAGAGTTCGGGAAGTACCTCGATGATGCGCCCCGGTTCGGCGAGGGCGACGAAGCTGCCTCCCGTCCGGCGCGCCAGCTCGGTGGCGCTGGCCGGTTGGGCCACGGCGTCGGGGCCCAGTGCGAACACGTGGATCCGGAGTCCGGCTTCAGCCGCCGCGATGGCAGCGGCTCGCGCCAGCGCGACGTCACCGGGGTCGGAGACGTCGGCGCGCCCGACCGGGAAGCTCGGCAAGCCATCGGTCAGGAACAAGACCGCGCGGCGAACGTCGGGCCGTTCCGGCTGCCGGGCCAGCGTCTTCGTGGCAAGCCGGATCGCGGCCTCGAAGTTGGTGGCGCCATGAGGGCCCTCCTCGAGAAGCATGTCCAGGGCGTGCTCCAACTCGCCGATCCCGGCGCCGACCGGGGCACGCAGCCAGGCATCTTCCTGGCTCGGGTCGAGACGCAGCCCGGTATCGCGATCCGAGGCCCCCGAGAAGCTGACGAGGCCCACACGAATCTCGGGCGAGAGCCCGGCGAGCAGGGCCCGCGCGGCGGCGACCTCGGCGTGGAGCACCGTATCCTGCGGATCCGTGGAGCCGAGCCGGCCGAGTGTTTCTCCCAGCACGCCATCGCCGTCCACGTCAGCGCCGCTCGCGAGCCGCGTCGATCGCGAGACATCGAGGACGAGCATCAGGTCGATCGGGAGCGGCTTTCCGGCCGCGCCGCGTGCGTAGCCGCGCACCGTGACGAAGGGTTCCGCTGCGCTGATCACGGCGTGGGCCTTCGGCTCCTCCACGCGAACCCGGACCGTGGCCGTTCCGCCCACGCAGAAGGCAGCGACGCAGCTGACTGCAAGTCCGTGAAGGAATCGATACGAAGTCACGTTTCTCGAATTCTCCGGCACAAGATGGTGGGCTCGAGCGTAGGCCGCTGTGCGATGATCCGCGTCCGTCGCAGGATTCGGGTTCCCCGAACAGGAGGCTTCGTCCGTGCCCGTGGGTGCTACCCGCTCTCTGATTGTGCTCAGCGTGATCGCGCTGGCGTGTGCCGTTTCGTCGCCGGAACCCGAACCGCCGCCGGCCGCGGAAAAGGCCCGATCGGTCTGGGGGCCGCTCGGAGCAGGAGACTGCGCCTCGGACGGATTTCGGCGCTATTCGGCCGAGCTCCACGGCGCAGACCGAGAGGCTTGCCAGGGCCCTTTCCTGAACGTCATGGGTGCGCGTTTCGATCGTCCCAGCGGTTGTAGCGGGCAACAGGGGTGGTGGGATGTTCGAGATCACACCTGCGACGCTGAACTTCCTCCATTGCCGCCGCGCGGCGCCGACGGTGGCGTGGCGGAAGAAGCCGAAGGTTATGCGGACCTCCACAACCACCTGTTCGCGCATCTCGCGTTCGGCGAGACCGTCGTCTGGGGTCGGCTCTGGGGCGAGCCGGCGACGGCGCTAGCGCCGATTCCCGCGGCGCTCCGGGGCCCGCATCAACGAATCGAGGGTTTCACGGCGACCAGAGGGCTGACGGGGGTGTTCGACAGCCACGACGAGCACGGTCACCCAGCCTACACGGGTTGGCCCACGCCCCACTTGAAGACGCACCAACAGACCTACGTGGACTGGATGTATCGGGCCTATCAAGGCGGCCTGCGATTGGTGGTGGCGCCGGCCGTCAACAACCAGGACATGTTCGGTCGCGGCGAGAACCCGCTCGGAGGCCTCCTCAACGGCTTGATGGGCTGGGTCGGGGCACGCGCCACGCCGGCGCCGGATCGCACCTCCAACGACATGGAGGCCCTCGAGTTCCAGGTGCGCGCGGCCCACGAATTCGAACGCTGGGTGGCAGCGAATCAAGGCGGCTGGCTGGCCGTTGCGGAAACCCCGGAAGAGGCGGCGGAACTCATCGAAGCGGGCAAGCTCGCGCTGGTGCTCGGGTCCGAAGTCGATCACTTGTTCAATTGTGAACTTGGGCGGCCGTGCGACGAACGGAGCGTCGAACGGAATCTCGACCGCATGGATGCCCTGGGCCTTGCGGTGCTGTTTCCGACGCATCACAAGGTGAACCAGTTCGGGGATGCCGCGAACTTCCAGCCGCTCGGGACGGGCCCGGTGCGCGCCTGCCCCGAGATGACGATGGATTGCGCCGCGATCGGGCTCACCGACCAGGGAAGACACCTGGTGCGCGAGATGATGGCGCGCGGAATGTTAGTCGACCTCGGGCACGCCGGCGGAAAACCGTTCGACGACACGATGCGATTGCTCGAAGCCGAGAACTACCCGACCCAGATGACCCACGCGTCGGCGCATCCCTTGAAGCCCAACGGTTCGGCCGAGTACACGTTGACCTTCGAGCAGCTGCGCCGAATCGACGCGCTCGATGGAATGGTCTCGATTCACGGTGCCGGCAGCGAGTACGCGGGCAGCGAGAACACGGGCGCCTCGGTTCCCTTCGGCTGTACCGAGGGGGGTGGCGCATTCGTTCAGAGCTACCTCTACACACGCGACGCGATGGACGGTGGCCGCGTCGGTCGTGGCGGGCAGATCGGCCTCGCGCCCGATTGGAACGGTTTCGCCGAATGGCCCAGCGGCCGCTTCGGCGAAGCGGGTTGCGGAGCCCGTACACTGGTGGACGGCTCCGCGCTCCCGAAGGCCCCTCGGCTCGACTATCCGATCGCGCTTCCGGAAAGTCTCAAGCGTGCCGCTGTTGGCGGAGTCGAGACGCTCCCCGTCATGGACTGGCAGGAAAAGGTCTTCGACTTCAACGTGGTGGGGCTGGCCCATGCCGGCCTCCAGCCGGATCTGCTCGAAGACATGCGGCTCCATGGTCTGTCCGAGGCCGATCTGGACCCGTTCTACCGTTCGGCGCGTGGCTTCATCGAAATGTGGCGCTACGCCCGAAACGCCACGGTGGCTGGAGACCGGGGCTGGCTGCGCTGGATCCCGCAGAGCGCGACCGACCTGATCGAGTTCGAGGACCTCGCGACGGAGCGGCTCGTGCGGCACGCGCCGGATCGCCCGATCTGCCGCTGGCGCGGCACCGGCCAGCTCGGAAGCCTCGTCGATGGGGTCTGTGAGGTCATCGAGGGAGATCCCGTGCCGGCCCCGCTCGAGATCGGGGCCCTCGAGATTCGCAATGCCAACAGCGGCCTTTGCCTCGAAGTGCGCCGTGGCTCGAAGCGAGCCGGAGCGCGCCTCGCACAAGCCATCTGCGACAACACGGCACATCAACAGTGGCGGCTGGAGCGCGAGAGCGCGCGTGAGCCAGGCTGGCAGATCAGCGCGGAGCACTCGGGTCTGTGTCTCGGGGAGACCGATCCGGAGCGCGGAGGCACGGCCGAACAGCAGGCGTGCAGCGGCGCCATCACGCAGCGCATCGCCTTGGAGCGCATCGGGAATACCTTCCGGCTGCGCCCGCTCGCGAGCCAACGTTGTCTCAACGTTCGAGAGCGAAGTCTCGACGCGGGAGTCCCTGTCGTTCTCGCGAACTGTCCCGCTCCGGGTCGCGCGGATTTCCATTGGGAGATCGACGGCCTCCGCGATGCGATCGACCATGAGCTTCTATTCAGCACCCGCTCCCTCGGCCAGATCCTCGCCTGGCGGAACGAAGCCAGCGACGCGTTTCCCTTTGCCGTCGCTGCCAGGAACGGACCCCTCTGCCGGGCTCGGGAGTCGCTAGCGCTCGGTGCGTCGAGGGACGGAAGTTGTGTCACACCGAGCGGAGAGAGCAGCAGCTACCAGTTGTTGTTCTCCGCGACGCCGCTGCGTTGAGCCGCGTCGTGTCCCGGTCTACGGCTTGATCGCGTCCGGGTCCTGCAACGTCGCGACCGCCGCTTCGAGGGCATCGAGGCAGGTTTCTCCCATCGCGACATAGCGTGCCGGTTCGAACTCACCGAGATCACGGCCCAGGACGCCCAACGCCGCGGCCAGATAGCCGAAGGAATCGACCGGTGCACAGCCCAACGTTCGGCTGTGGCGAAAGATCTCTCCGGCCAGTCGCCGCGTGCCGCTCTTCAGCGAAATCGCCGCGCGCACCAGATCGAAGAACGCGTGGCCGTCGACCCGGGCGCCGGGCCAATCGATGATCACGAAGCCGTATCGATTCTGGACATCATCCTTGGGGCGACGCAGCAGGTTGTGCTTCCAGAGATCGTTGTGGCAAATAACGTTCTGCGGAGACCACTCGCCGGAGATGGCTCGTTCGCCGGCTCGCGCGGCGAGTTCCTTCGTGCGCACAGAGAATCCCGCCGCAGCACCTGCCCCGCTCGCAACCTCAGCCATTGCCGAACCGAAGAGTTGGCTGGAGCATTCGGGCGTCGGGACGGTCGCCGAAGCGGCGGTCGCGTCGTGTAGCCAACCGAGCAGCTCCGGTCGCAAGCGGATCCGCTGCAGGGGCCATCGCCAGCGGCGATCCGAGAATGGCTCGCACCACGGGAAGGCGGCGACCGTCGCGGTCTCGAGCTCCATGTCGAGCATCGGCTCCAGGATCACGGCGCCGAGCCTCGGACCGAGACGCTCCTTGACCGCGTGGCCCCGGTCGATGGTACGGCGAACGAGATCACTGCCGGTGGCCGCGGCGCAATGAACCATGGCGGCTGGCCGTCCGCCCTCGGAGCGGACCAATAAGTGCAAGGTCGCGTCGCTTACGTCCTTTCGTTCCCCCTGGGGCTCGATGCGGCCGACGCCACCGCGGCCCTCGAGGGCCCGGTTCAAGGGTTCACGGATTGCGTCAGCGAGCTGCTCCGGGGTCATGGAAATAGGGGCCTCGTGTCGCGTACCGCCGGCCAGGGTAGAGGGTGGGGCACGCCGGACAAGGGCCCTCAAGCGCGGGCCGCTGACACCCGATTGACAGGCAACCATGGCGTGTACCTGGCTGAACCCAAAGCACCTCGCAGGTCGCGCCAAGCGGATCATCGAACTCGGCATTTCGCCCGAGCAGATGAGCGCCGAGCGGTTCCGAAGGGTGCGCGTGCTCGCCGGGGCGACGTTCGGCTTGTCTGTTTTTGCTGGCGCCCCCTGGATCATCGAGTACGCCACGATCGGACACGAGGGCCTCGCGCTCGTGGTCGCGGCCGCTGTTGTTGCGGCGTTGCTGAACCTCGAGGTGCTACGCCGCACGCACCGAGACGATCGCGCCAGCCATGCCGGCATCGCAGTGTTGGCGAGCTGCATGTTCGCGATCTCGGCCGGCAGCGGCGGCCTCGTCTCGCCGAACTACGCCTGGCTCACCCTGGTGCCCCTCTGTGCGGCCGCGATCATCGATCTCCGGGGAGCGGCCGCTTGGACCGCAGGGATCCTTGCGCTGACGGCCGTCTTCTGGGGCGTCGAGTCGTTCGGCGGATTCATCGATACCCAGGTTCCGGCAGCTCTCAGTGGCTCGACGTTGGCTTTCCACCGGATGGCCCTGATCTTCGCGGTGGGGGTGCTAGGTGTCAGCTTCGTGAACGGCCAACGACAGGCCGAACGTGAGCTGTCCGTCGCTCGCGACAAGGCGGAACGTGAGGCGACCTACCGCGAACTCTTGATGCACGCGGCGGTTGCGTCCAGTGAAGCAAGTTCCCCTTCCGAGGCGACGCAGGAGAGCATCCAGCGGATCTGTGCGGCGATGGGATGGGTCGCCGGCGTCACCTATACCGTTGATGCGGACGGACATGCGGTTTATGGCGGCCAGCTCATGGCGGCCGACAGTGGGCTCGAACCGCTTCGGGGCTTCGTCGAGAACCGATCCTACGCGCCCGGTGAGGGCCCAGTTGGAAGTGCCGTGTCGACCGGTGCTCCGCAGTTGGTCGCCGTGTCCTACGACAAGGTTCCGGAAGAGCTCGCCCGGCACGCCCGGGCAGCCGGTGTGAACCATGCGTTCACCGTGCCGGTGCAGGCCCACGGCGCGGTTCGTGCTGTTCTCGAGTTCGCTCTTTCCCAACAGCCTGACGACGCTGCGCAGCTGAAAGATGTCTTCGCGCTGATCGGGAGCCAGCTCGGCAAGGTCTACGAGCGGACCCAGCTCCAGGAGCACCTGCGCCAGCGCCAGAAGATGGAAGCGGTGGGCCAGCTCGCGGCCGGGGTTGCCCACGAGATCAACAATCCGATGTCCTACGTCCGGAGCAATCTCCACGTCCTCCGAGAGCGTCTCGATGAGGTTCGCACCAAGACGGGTGCACCCGAACTCGATGATGTCGACGAATTGATCGAGGAATCCCTCGAAGGCGTCGAACATACGATCCGAATCGTTCGCGACGTTCGCGAGCTATCACACATGGGCAGCGATGGCAGTCGCAGCGTCGAACGTTCGGTGGAATCGCTCGCCGCGATCGCGGACGGGGCGCTCCGCGTGGCATCCGCGCATGCCCCACCCTGCGTGTCGTTCACGGTGAACCACGGACAGGCCGCCTTCAGTCTCTGCTCGCCACACCAGATCCAACAGGTTCTGGTCAACCTTCTCGTCAACGCCTGGCACGCGATCGGGGACCAGGGCAACGTCTGGCTCGAGACCGGCACGCAACGCGACGTTGGCTTCGTGCGCGTGCGCGACGACGGTCCCGGAATCGAGGCCGGCGACCAGGCTCGCTTGTTCGAGCCGTTCTTCACGACGAAGTCCGTTGGCCAGGGGACCGGGCTAGGCCTCTCCGTCTCCTACGAGATCGTTTGCGGCCACGGCGGTGAACTCCGGGTGCTGTCGGATCTCGGCGAAGGGGCGACCTTCGAGGTCCGATTGCCGCTGGTCGACGCCGAGGAAGCCTAACTTCCGCAGTCGGGGCGTCCGCCCGCTTCCACGTAGCCGAGTGCGACCAGGCCCGCGTACTCATCACAGCTGATCTCGGCCTCGGCAGCGATGCCCACCTTCGTCGCCGAGAGTGCCATGGCGTCAGCGTGCCGCGCTAGCTCGCCGGCGGTTCCAGGCTCGCGCTCGGCAAGGTTCGAAATCTCGCCCGGGTCCGCAGAAACGTCGAAGAGCTCCTCTTCGGGCAACCCGCGCGGGTTTCCGGCTTCCGCTTCGATCCACTTCCAGCGCGCCGTTCGAATCGAGCGAATGACGTTGCCCTCGTGGTCTTCCTCGGAGAAGACCATTCGATCGCGTTCGTTACGTCTCGCCAGGTCGCCCGCGAGGTCGAGACCCTGCATCTCGGCGGGAACCCGCGCGCCAGCACGGGCCAGCAATGTCGGCGCCACGTCGATCAGCCGAGCCGGAACACCGCGCATCTCAGCCGGCGCCAGCGTGGCATTCTTGGGCCACTTCACCAACATCGGGATTCGAATCTGCTCTTCGTAGAGCGTGAGCCCGTGCCAGAAGCCCCCGTGCTCGCCGAACTCCTCGCCGTGATCGGCGACCAGGACGACGACCGAATCCTGCCAGAGCCCGAGTCCCTCGATCTTGGCTACGAGCTTCCCGAACTCGGCATCCAAATAGGCGATTTCGCCGTTGTACAGCGCGTGCATCTCTTCGGCGAGGGCGGGATCCGGTTCCTGGTTCGAAGCGCGATCGAAGCCGGTGCCGTCGTACGGGTGTGCGAAGTAGGGATCGTGCACATCCATGTAGTGCAGGAACAGGAAGAAGCGTGAATCGCGATGTCGGTCCAACCAGCCGAATGCGTTGGCGTTGACGACCTGGGAGTCCTGGTAGAAATCCCCGAAACGTTTGCCGCCTGCGGCGCTGAAATAGACGCGTCGCACGATCTGATACAGCACGAGTTTCGAGGCCGATTCCCGGGCTCCGAACAAATAGTCGGGCCCGAGATAGTGGTATTCGTCGAACCCCTGGGCGAAGCCGAATGATTCGGTCAGGTTCGTGTTGGAGACATAGGCTCCGGTCGCATAACCATTGCTCTGGAGTGCTTCAGCGACGGTGGTGATTTCGTCCGGAAGGGCAGAGGGCTTCGACATGGTCTGATGGCTCGAAGGGATGAGCGAAGTCAGCAGACTGGCCGTGGAGGGCTTTGTCCAGGAGGCGTGAGCGAAGCCGTCGTAGATCGTGCCGCCATCCGTTGCCACCCGGCACAGGTTGGGCGTCTCGACCCAGCTACCGCCATAGCAGGAAAGATGGTCTGCCCGGAGCGTGTCCACCATGATCAGGATGAGGTTGGGGCGATCGGCGAGGGCGGCAGCGACCGGCTCTGGTGTGGTCTTCATCAGAGGAGAGGTCGGCACGAAACCGCCGGCGAGCGCTCCCGCGCCCATCACCGCCAGCAGCAGGCCGATCGCTATGCCCGGCCTTGCGAGGTTTCCAACGAAGCCACGGAAGATGCGCGGCCCGATGAAGAAGAGCGCGAGCGCGAGCAGTCCGAAACCACCGACCACGAGCAGCAAGACATCGATCGGCGGCATCTGCTCCAGGTAGACGTCCCGGCGCAAGCGGAACACCGTGACCGCCAGGCCGACCGGAATGAGGGTGAACAGGATCGCGAGCGATGGTGTCCAGGCGCGGCTGTCGCTGTCGTCCATCGGGAACGCGGCGAGGACCAGCCCGCCTAGCAAGCAGGCGCCGCCAAAGATCGCGGCATAGGCGAAGGGACCCGACCAGAGAACCTGGGCCTCGGTTCCGAATCCCTGGAAGCCGATGGCGATCGCCTCGCCGATGCCGAGCACGATTCCGGCAAGGATTCCGGCGCCGAGGCCATAGCCCGCAGCGAGGCGGGCACGAGCCGGGTAGGGCGGTGCGTCCACGGTTCCCTTGGCTTCGCGGGCCGTGCGTTCTTCGTGGGTTTCCAGGGCGGTCGCAGCCTCGGCGGCCGCCGCGTAGTCGACCTGCTCGCCATTCACGAGGCACCAGGGTGGCGTGTAGTCGGCGGGTCGTACCCACCAGAACCAAGCGCCGGCCAGGGTCAGCGCTTCAGCCGCCCAGAAGCCCAGCGCAGCAGAGACGACAGCGGCCGCCGGGCCGATCAGATTGCCGAGCAGCAGAAGCTGCGCGAGTTCGCGGATGCCCTCTCCGGCGATCGTGAACGGAGACAGGACCGTCGCCAGGATCTGGATCGATGAACCCAGTGTGATGGTCCACAGCTCGGCGCCCGGCGCCTTGATGGCGAGGGCCGTGAAGTAGTACATCACGGCGGTGGTGAAGTGGACCAGGAACGACAGGAAGAAAGCCTGGAGGACGAGCCCTTTCTTGTGCCGATAGGCGGCCGTACTCTCCGAGATGCGTTTGACGATACCGACGAGGCGTTCCTTGCCAGGTAGCGGCAGCCTCTGAATCACCCACTGAACGACTCCGGGGAACCACAGGACGGTAACGAGACCGCCTAACACCACCATGCTGACGGAAACGCCCATTCCGGCTACGGCCTGGGCCGTGCTGCGCTCCTCGAAGATCGAGTAGAACATCGGCATGCCGAAGGGCAGCGCCACGAGGAAGGTCATGAACACACCGGTCAGGCCGATGATCTTCTCCAGGAACTTGGCGGCGGTGACCTCGACGGTTCGGCCACTGAAGCGCGCCGCGTCGTAGAGCGTGTAGCCGTCGAGTCCGGCCGTGCTCGGCAGGAACGTGCCGATGAAACGCCCGATCAGGAAGGACCCGAAGATGTGTCGGAACGGAAGCTCGATGTTCTGGCCCTGGATCAGCAGCCTCCAACGCTGCATGGAGGCCAGGATGCCGAGGAACTTCGTGCCGGCAGCCGCGGCACAGAAGAGCACGAACGTGCCCGCTTCGATCTGGCTCATCGACTCCACGATCAGGTCGATCACGGCCACCTTCTCGCCGGTCTCGTCCGTGACCTGGTGGGTGAAGAGCACCCAGAACGCGAGCACCGTCGCGAAGGCCTTGGCCAGGTTCATCAGGCGGCCTCGCCACGGATCGGTGGTGAAGCGGGCCGCGAGAATGGCAAACAAGGCCAGAAGCAGGATCTGAACCAGGATCATGGGCACTCCATTGGAATCGGACATCGGGGCGAGCCGAAGCGTTCCAGGTGTGTCGACCGAAACGCCGCGCACGTGACGGAATTCGCGGGGTTCGGGGAGCAACCCAGAACCCGAACGCCATCACCCATGCGCAGAAAGCCGCCTAACCCTGGGCGCAGCCAGGGAGACTAACGGACGGAGTCGCCCGATAGCAGCGCTCGGCGGCGCCTGGCGTACTCGACTTCGGGGATCTCCCCCCGCCTGCGAGCCTCCTCGAGGTCCGCGAGCTGCCTGAGCACTTCCGGGTCGGTCGGCAGCGCAAGCACCTCGCCCTCCTCGACCGCATCTTCCTCGACCGCTTCCGGACTCTCCATCAGAACGGAGCGCCGTTGCACCCGGCCGCGCAGATCGACGGTCAGGTTGGCGCCCTTGCGGAATCTCTGATCGCGCCAGTTGATCGCGAGGCCTTGGGAACCCGCCGGGCTCGAGGTTTCACTCGGGATGACCCGGAAATTCTGGACCGAGCGCCCGGCGATCGGCTCTCGGAGATCGTCCTCGTCCTCGCCCTTCGGCAACAGCCAGTCGACGCGGGAGAGATGGACCTGGAGACGATCGTCTGCGTCGACCCAGGCGACGAAGCTCGTGATGTACTTCTGGGTGAAGAGGCCGAGGTTGCGCTCGCGGCGCGTGGCCTCGACGACGATCTCCTGGTTCGAATCGGCCTGCTTGAATGCGGCAGAGAGATGGTCGCCAAGGAGATAGACCAGGTCCGTATGGATCGCGGGCATTCGTTCACCGCCGCCCTCGTCGCTGACGCCAGTCCGAACATCGATGCTCGAGAGAATGTGCGCGAGCCGCACGTTCGCGATGGTCGCAGGATGACGGAAGCCCCGGTCGACCGGTTGCCCCCCCTCGTTCTTCGTGCGGAGCGAAACCTCGATGGCGTCGTCCTGGTGGACCCGTACGCGGGTGTAGGGCGTCGAGCAGGCAGAGGCCAGCCCCAGGATGGCAAACAGGATAGCGATGTTAGGCAAATGCACCGACGACTCGATAGGTGAGGAAGCTCGCCCCATAGGCGAGGATCAGAAGGTAGCCGAACGCGAAGGCAGGCCAGCCCCAGGAGTTGGTTTCCCGGCGGATCGTGGCCAACGTCGACATGCATTGAAGCGCGAAGACGAAGAAGACCAGCAGCGAGGCGGCCGTCGCGTTGGTGAACACGGGTTCTCCGGTATCTGGATACACGTCGTTCTGGATCGCCTGGCGCAGTGAGATCTCGTCCTCCTCGCTGGCGGCGTAGATCTGGGCAAGGGTCGATACGATCACCTCGCGAGCGGCCAGACTCGCCACCAGGCCGACGCCGATCTTCCAGTCGAATCCGAGTGGCGCGATCAGGGGCTCGATCGCATGGCCAACCGAACCCGCGGCGCTGTGTTCGAGTTGGTAGGCGGCTGCGGCGTGTGGCGACAGATCCGCCGGCGGCTCGACCCTGGGAAACGTCAGCAGGACCCAGAGCACCATCGAAGTCAGCAGGATGATCGTGCCCGCACGCTTCAAGAACGCACTCGCGGCGCCCCAGACCTGTGACGCGACCAGTCGCAGCGGGGGCATCCGATAGGGGGGCAACTCCAGGTAGAACGGGATGGCGGCGCCGCGCAGCACCGTGCGGTTCAGGACCGCCGCGGCGACCAGGGCGGCGACGACACCGAGCAGATAGAGGCCGAGCAACGCGAGGCCCTGCAATCCAATCGGCCCGAGGACGTTGATGGCCGGAACGAATGCGCCGATCAGCAGCGCGTAGACCGGCAACCGGGCAGAGCAGGTCATCAATGGCGCGACCAGGATCGTCACCAGTCGATGCCTCGGAGAGGGAATGGTGCGGGCTGCCATGATTCCCGGCACCGCACAGGCGTAGGAAGAGAGGAGCGCGACGAATGCACGGCCCTCGAGACCGACACTTCCCATCAGGCGATCGACCACGAAGGCGGCCCGCGCCATGTAGCCCACGTCTTCCAGCACGTAGAGCAACGTGAAGAGCAGCAGGATCTGGGGCAGGAAGATCACCACGGCGCCGACGCCAGAGATGACGCCATCCGCGACGAAGTCGGCCAGAAAGCCTTCGCCAAACACGCCACGCGAGGCGCCGGCCAGAGCGCCGACGCCGGCGTCGATGAAATCCATCGCCGGCGTCGCCCAGGCGAAGATCAACTGGAAGAACAGGACCATCACCACCGCGAACACGGCCGAGCCGAGAACGGGATGCAGCATCACCCGGTCGATGGCCTCGGAGCGCTCACTGCGCCCGGGCCGCTTCGAGAGCACCCGCTCCAGGACGGATGTGACCCAGGCCTGTCGCTCCGCCTCACCCGTTGGCGGCGGGATCGCCGGGCGGTCCCAGGCCGCAGGGTCCGGCAGCAATCCCTTCAGGGCCTCGAGCCCGATGCCACGGTGTCCGACCACGCCGACCACGGGGATTCCGAGGGCGTCGGACAGGCGCGCCTGATCGAGTTCGCCTCCGCGTGCGTGGAGTTCGTCGGTCATGGTCAGCACGAGGCACGTGGGGATCCCGGTTTCCAGGATCTGAGCCACGAGGTTCAGCGATCGCTCGAGCGTGCAAGCATCGGCCGTCACGATCAGGCCGTCGGGCGCCGGAACGTCCTCGATCTCGCCACGGAGAACCTGGCGCACCACCGCCTCGTCGGGGCTGATCGGATCCAGGCTGTAGGTGCCGGGAAGATCGATCACGCGCAGGGCGTGTGCGCCGATCATGGCAGTACCCTCGCGCCGCTCGACGGTCACGCCCGGGTAGTTGCCGACCCGGGCCCGCAAGCCGGTGAGGGCGTTGAATAGCGTGGTCTTGCCGGAGTTCGGGCTACCGACCAGGCCGAGGCGAATCGGGGCCGCACTCATTCCGGGGCGACCTGGCCCGTGGCGACCGGACGCACCCGAACCGAGCGCGCCTCCACCCGGCGCAGGCAGATCTGACTGCCCGCGAGTTCATACACCCGAGGGTCACCCAGGGGTGCCCGGCGCCGACATTGGACCGGGGCGTCGGTCCGGAAGCCCAGGTCGCGCAGGCGTTGGCCGAGAGGGCCCTCCAGCTCGACGGCGACGACGAGGGCGTGAGCGCCCACGGGGAGATCGGCCAGGGACGTGTCGGCGGACGTAGGGGAGGAGTCCGTCATGGTGCCTAATAATGAAAACGAATTTCATTTTCGCAAGGGGAAACGAAAAGGTTAGCGATCCCGCGCAGTTACTGATAGTCGAACGCGTTCGCGTTCTCTGCTCTACTCGGACTCGCTCTTGAGCTGCCGCGCCATCAACTGGGTTCCAGCTTCCAGTGGCGACGCGGTCCCCGCGAGGACCGTCTGGACCCCGAACGCGATCGGCATTTCGACGCCAAGCTTCAGGGCGAGTTCGCAAACCGCATGGGTGGTGCGAACCCCCTCCGCGACCTGGTTCATGCTGCCGATGATCTCCTCGAGGCTGCGGCCTTGACCGAGTTGGACGCCTACCGTGCGGTTGCGCGATAGATCGCCGGTGCAGGTGAGCAACAGATCTCCCATCCCCGACAGGCCCAGGAAGGTGAGCGGGTTGGCGCCGAGGGCTTCGCCGAGCCGACCGATCTCGTGCAGGCCGCGCGTCATCAGTCCCGCACGGGCGTTGAGCCCCATACCGAGGCCGTCACACATCCCCACGGCGATGGCGACCACGTTCTTGAGTGCGCCTCCGACTTCGACGCCGATCACGTCGTCATGGGTGTAACAACGGAACCAGGGCGCCGAGAGCGACGCTTGAACCGAGATGGCGTAGGCCTCCTCGCGACAGGCGAGCGTGATGGCCGTGGGTTTGTGTTCCGCCACTTCGCGTGCGAAGGACGGGCCCGAGAGCACCGTGATTCGCGGATGGAACACCGGGTCGAGAACGTCTTCGAGGACCTGGTGCATCAACATGCCCGTTTCGACTTCGATGCCCTTGACCGTCGAGACCAGGATCGCGCCGGGGTCCATCAATTTCCCGGCCTGTGTCATGACATCGCGGAGACCGTGGCTGGGTATCGCGCAGATCACGAGTTCGCGATCGCGGAGCGCCTCTTCGAGGTCGGCCGTTGCATGAATCGAATCGGGGAGATCGATGTCGCTGAGGTATCGTGGGTTCCGGCGATCGCGTTCGATCGCCTCGGCCATCGCAGCATCCCGGGCCCAGATCGTGACGTCGTGGTCGCGGGCCGCCTGGACAGCAAGGCAGGTTCCGAAACTTCCGGCTCCAAGAACTGCGACAGGGGTCGGCATGGCGCGCAGTGTATCACCCGGTTTCGCTGGCAGAGATCGCCTCGACCGCTCGGTTTCGTTGACTCCGCTTCGACGCGCGGCTAGCTTGCGCGCGAGATTCCGCAGTTATAACGCGGACTTGAAGCTGGCTCGCGGCGGCGTTGAATGGACTGGGGCTGGACGGGCCCAGCGTTCGCGGCCCGGGTCGCGCAGCGGAGGGGCGAGCGAGTGCTGGAGGATTTCCTCGGCGTTCTCCTGATGCTCGCGGTTGCGGCGGTACTTGCGGTGCTGCTCCACGCGCTGCCCCGTAGATTCGGCCCGCGGGCGCCCGCCGCGGAAGTGCCGGAGCCCGGCGCAATTTCGGCACGCCAACGTTATGCGACGAAGTTCCTGTGGGTTGCCTTGTTCTTTGCACTACTGGAACTCGGGGTGCTCTTGCTGGTGCCTTGGGCCGTGCTGTTTCGCGAACTCGGTAGTGACGGTGTGATCATCGTGGTCGTGTTCGCTCTGCCCGTTGCCGTCGGTGTGCACTACCAATGGCGCAAGGGCGTTCTCGAGTGGTAGGCATCAGCGGTTTTTACTTTCGCGGAGCCCGGGTCTAGTGCTGGCGGTTTCCTTCAAGATCTTCGTCGTTCTCGCGGTCGTATTCTCGGTGCTCCTGCCGTTGGCTCTCCTGCTCGAACGCCGACACCATGCGGTGTTGCGCGAGCGGATCGGATCCAGTCGCGAGGGCATCGATCCGGACGTGTCGGTGTGGGAGTTCCTGAGGCCACTCGGAAGCGCGCTCTGGTTGCTGGTCGCACCGGCGCCCGGCGCCGAGGGCCCTCACCGCCTGCTCCGCGAACTGGCGCCGAGCCTTGCGTTCGTATCGGCGCTGCTGGGCTTGGCGATGATTCCGTTCGGGGTCGGGCCGTATCTCTTCGGTGAGAGCCGCGTCTCCATGATCGTCGCGGATCTCGACTGGGGAATTCTCGGAGTCAGCGTTGCGCTTGGCTTCTCGCAGTTGGCCGATGTTCTCGCGAGTTGGGCGAACGGCAGCTCGCCCGCGCGGCTTGCGGCATTGCAGGGGAGCCTGCGCATGCTGGCCGGCGCCGTTGCGCTGCTGCTCAGCAGTCTTGGATTGATCCTCTGCGCGGGGAGCCTGGGGCTGTCCGAAATCGTTTCTGGCCAGGATTCGGATTTCCGCGTGTTCGGCTTGCTGGAGGTCGTTTCGGGTGCTGGGACGCTCTCGCCATGGCTGGCCTGGTTGCGGTTGCCCGCCTGGGGCGTCTTCTTGCAGCCTCTCGGCTTCGTCCTGGTCCTGCGCTGCGCCTGGCTCGCAACGAGCCGGCCCGGGCCTGTGCTTCACCAGGGCGCCCGGCCGGAAGCGGAAGCACTTCGATCGGGCGCGTTCCTGACGGCCGCCTACCTGGAACGGATCGTCTGGGCCTCGGCGATCGTGGCGCTGTTCCTCGGCGGTGGCGGGATCCCCTACATCGATCAAGCGACGATCATCGCGTTCGTCGCCCAGGCGTACGGCGAGGGGTTCGCGACCGGCTTCACGATGCTCGTCCACGGCGGCGCGTTCTTTGCCAAGGTGGCCGCGCTGGTCGCCGTCCTCACTTTCGCGCACGGTCGCTTCGAGGCACCGGCCTACGAGCGCGGAATGAACGAGGTGGGTCGGTTCCTGCTTCCGCTTGCGCTCTTGAACAGCTTGCTGACCGCACTGGTGTTGGTGTGGTGGGATGGCATGCAGGCGTGACGGAGATCCTCTTCTACGGCTTCGCAGCGCTCGTGCTAGTGGGCGCGATCGGAATGCTCTTCAACGAGCGAAACGTCGCGGTCGCCGGGTTCTCGTTCGTCGGGTCGATGGTGGCGATCGGGGCCATCTACGTCCTGCTCGATGCGGTTTTCGTCGCTGCGCTACAGGTGGTCTTCCATGCGGGCGCCCTGGCCGTGGTCCTCGCATTGGCCGGGACGATGCTCGAACCGCGTAGAGCTCCGGTGGGTTCGGCCGGCAGGTTGGGTACGAGTGTGATGGCCGGAGTCATCGCCTTGCTGGGGTTCGCCGCCCTGGCTCAGCTGCTGTCTGCCGGGTACCCGGAGATCGCCGAGATCCCGGAAGGCTTCGGCAGTGTCCGGTCGCTGGGGCAGCTGCTTCTTTCCGACAGCGTACTGGCGTTCGAGTTCGTTGCCTTGTTGTTGCTATCGGTGAGCGTGGGCGTGGTCGTGCTCGCCCGCCAGGAGGCCGACTAACCTCGTGATTCCGATCGAACACGTCGTCGTCTTCGCTGGATTGCTCTTCGTGATCGGAGCGGCGGGGGTGATCATTCGGCGCAACGCACTGATCCTGCTCATGTGCGTTCAGCTGATGATGGCGGCATCGACCCTGGTCCTGGTCGCCTTCGCGCGTCTCCATGGCGAACCCCATGGGCAGGTTCTCGCGGTCCTGGCAATCGTGGTGATGGCCGCGCAGGCCGCGATCGGCCTCGGTGTGCTGGTTGCATTCTTCCGAGGCCGCGAAACGCTCGACGTCGAAGAGGCGCGTGAACTCAAGTGGTAGAGGACGGTTCCTACGCCTGGCTGCGGTGGATTCCGCTGCTGCCCTTGATCGCGGCCGCAGTCCACGGCGTTTCGCTAGGCCTGCTGCGCCGACCCCTCCCACGCGGTGCAACGATCGCGCTCTCCGCCGGCGCTCCCGCCATCTCGTTCGTGATCTCATTGGTGGCCCTGATCGAATTGACCGCGATGCCAGAGGCCGAGCGCGTGCTCGTCGACGATCTCTTTACCTGGCTCGCGGCTGGCGACTTCGGCGCAGAGTTCGCGCTTCTGCTCGACCCCTTGTCGGCGGTGGCGGCCCTCCTGATCACGGGCGTCGGCAGCCTCGTCCACGTTGCCGCGATCGGCCTTCAGGGTGAGGACAACCGTGACGATCGGGGCTTCAACCGATTCTTCGCCTATCTGAATCTCGCGACCTTCGCGATGCTGACATTGGTGCTGGCCGAGAATCTGCTGGTGATGTTCCTCGGTTGGCAGGGCGTCGGGCTCGCCGCGTTCCTGCTGATCGGCTTCTGGTACACCGACGAGTCGGCACCGCGCGCTTCGATGCAGTCCTTCATCATCGGGCGCATCGGAGATTTCGGGTTCCTCGCGGGCACGCTCCTGCTGACGCGGGGCCTCGCCCGGCAGGGCGTATCGGGCACGGCCTTTCCCGAGATCGCGGCCGGCTTCGGCGATCTGATCGGGATCACCCTGACGGCGCCGCCGGCACTGGGAGGGGAGTGGCAGCTCAGCTTCGTGATCGCCGGATGCTTCGCGATCGCCGCGCTCGCACGGAGCGCACAGTGGCCGCTCCAGCTCTGGCTTTCCGGCATCCATGTAGCGCCGATTCCGGCCGGGGTCATGGTCCTCGCGACGAGTGGAGGCATGGCCGCGGTCTTCTTGTTATGCCGCTTGTACTTCGTCTTCGAAACGGAGACGGACGTCATGGCGATTCTCGCCTGGTGCGGGGCCCTGACCTGTGCCGTCGGTTCGCTGGCGATGCTGGTCCGAACGGATGTTCGCAAGGTCCTTGTTGCGCTGACGAGCGTCCAGCTCGGTCTGGTGTTCGTGGCGGCGGGATGCGGCGCGCCCTCGGTCGCGCTCTTCCATGCCGTCACAACGGCGTTCTTCATGCCGTTGCTGTTCCTGGCCACTGGCTCGATCATTCGCGCGACCCGGGGACAGACGGACCTTCAGCGGCTCGGCGGTCTCTGGGATTACCTGCACCGCACGAAGTGGCTATTTGCGGTTGGTGCCCTTGCCGTCATCGGGGCGCCGCTGACTTCGGGCTTCTACTCCCGCGAGGGCGTCATCCTCGCGGCGAATCTCACCGAATCGGTGCCGTACAACGGCGCGCTCTACTTGCTGCTGCTCGCGACACTCTTCGCGACCGGCTCCGCCGTGATGCGGCTACAGCTTCGGATCTTCCACGGCCGCTGCATGTTGTCGGCGGACGTTCGCAGTCAGGTCAGTGAGCCCGACGGAGTCACCCTGTTGCCCCTTTACGGCTTCGCGTTCCTGGCCGCAATGGGCGGGTTCCTGGGGCCTGCGGCCGCGCTCAATCCGTTTCCGGTCGAAGATGCGGTCAGCAACAGCTTGGCGAACTTCCTGATTCCGCTCTTGGGGACCGGCGTGTCGCTCGAACACCAAGCGGGCAGCGTCGGGCTCGCAGTTCTCTCGACCTTCGTCTCCGCGGCCGGGGCTCTGCTCGCCTGGTACCTCATCCACGAACGGCCGGAACTCGGTCTTCGCCTGCGACAGGCGCTCCCGAAGCTGGATGTCCTGCGGGGCCTATCGCTGGCCGCGATCTACGAATGGGCGATCGTGCGCCCGCTGCTCTGGTTCGCGCGGGTCGGGCTGTGGGCCGGACTGGAACTGCGGGTGCTCGATGGCCTGTTTCGCGGCTCGGTCCGATCGATTCGCGCCACGGCAACCGGTGCACTGCGCGCTGCACACGCAGGGCGCGCTGGGGACTCGGCGATCTGGATGGTCCTGGGTTCACTCGCCATCGCTTCGTACCTGGTCGCCTGAGAATGGGGGAACTCGTCGGCGTCATTAGTTGGATGATCTTCGTGCCGCTCGGAGTCGGACTCGGACTCGCTGCGCTAACGGCACTGGCTCGACTCGCAGGCTACGACCTGCCGGCCGTGGCGTGGATCGCCGTCGGCTTCGCCGGGGCGCTCTTCAGTGCCGTGCTGTCCCTCTGGATGTGGTTGGGTTTCGAACCGGCCGCAGTGGTGGAGTATCAGTTCGTCGAGTTCCTTCCTTGGATTCCGGAGCTGGGAATCCACTACTTCGTCGGGGTCGACGGTTTCAGTCTCCCGATGATCGGGCTGACGACGTGCCTGGTGTTGATCGTGTTGATCGCATCGCTCGACGAGGTCCGCGATCGGCTGCGCACCTGGGTCTTCTGCGTGCTCACCCTCGAGACGGCCCTGATCGGTTGCTTCGCATCGCTCAACCTTCTGCAGTTCATCGTTTTCTGGCAGTGGGCCTTGTTCTCGGCGGCATTTGCCATCGGCATCTGGGGTCGCGCGGGCCGTGTGCAGGCCGCGTTGAAGTTTCTGGGGATGGGGACGGTGGGTGTGACGGCCATCGGGATCGGGGCACTCGTCATCCACCAGCTTCATCTCGAGCAGTTCGGGGTCGCGACCTTCGATCTGGTGGCGGGCTCCATCGGGGGGTCGGGCCTGCTCGATACGTTGGTCCCGGTCGGCGGCGGCGTTCGCTCGCAACTCTTCTTGTTCGGTGCCTTCGGTCTGGCCTTCGCGATTCCGAGTGCACTCGCACCCTTCCATATCTGGCTCGCCGACGCCCAGGGCGAAGCGCCTACCGGGGCTTCGGTCCTGATTGCTGGAGGAGCGATCAATCTCGGGGTCTACGCGCTCCTGCGCTTCGCGCTCCCGCTCTTTCCGGTGGCTGCCGTAGAGTGGTCGCTGCCGATCATGGCACTTGCCGCCGGTGGGGTGGTCTACGGTGGCCTGCTGGCACTGGCTCAGACGGATCTGAAACGCGGAATCGCCTACGCATCCATGTGTCAGCTGGGTCTCGTTTCGCTGGGTCTCTTCGCGTTCAACGTGGCGGGTCTGGAGGGAGGCGTTCTCCAGCTGATCTCTCACTGTGTCACGATCCCGGCGCTGTTCCTGCTGGCAGGCATGCTCGAGAGTCGCCGAGGCACCCTGGCGATCGACGAATTCGGTGGCATCACGAAACCGATGCCGGTGTTCTCGGTATTTCTCGCCGTTTCGGTCCTGGCCGCGATCGGCGTCCCGATGCTCAGTGGATTCGTCGGCCAGTTCCTGGTGTTGTTGGGGGCATTCGAGACGGCGCCGTGGCTCGCGGCGGTGGCGCTCGTTGGCATCGGCCTCGTTGCGGTCGCCCTGCTCTTCGTCTTTGGTCGTGTTGCGCTGGGGCCGGTGAAGAATCCGGAAAATCGCGGTCTGATCGATCTCGGCTGGCGTGAGCGGCTGGCGCTCCTCGCCGTGTTCGTGCCCATGGTCTGGATCGGTCTTCACCCGGAAACACTCACGTCACGCCTGCACCAGCCGGTTCTCACACTCCGTCGCGTCATGTTGGATCGCGTCGCCGCCACATTCGATGCCTACCCGGACCCTCGCGCCGAGCGCGCCATCGAGCGCCTGACGGACCGCGGCCCCGGGGAGGGCTCGGCATCGGGTGGCCGCGAGGCCGCCGCCGGCGTGGCCTCGGAGCTGGCGGAGCGCAGGCCATGAACGAGTCAATGGCGGTCAACCTCGACGCCGTGATGCCGCTACTCATCGTAGGCGTGGGCGCCGTGGGCGCCGTGTTGCTCGAGTCCCTGCTGCGACCGAGGCCGGGACCGGACGACGGGTCGCCCCGGCGGAGCCCGGCGCGGATCGGGGCCGCCCTCTCCTTGTATTCCACAGCCGTGCTGCTGGCTGCCATCGCGACCGCGGCAGGTTCCTTCGCCGAGGACTCATCCGTTCCGTTCCAGGCCGTCCAACCCCCGGTGGTGCTCGATGGGCTGGCCGCGTTCGCGACGGTTCTCGTTTCGACGGTCGGGCTCGGGGCGCTGCTGCTCTCTTCCCGATACCTCCAGAAGCTACGGATCCACCGCGGCGAAACCTATGCGTTGCTGCTGTTGTCGGTTGCGGGCATGTTGCTGCTCGTCTCGGCCGCGGACCTGGTGACCGTCTTCCTCGGTGTCGAGGGAATGTGTCTGCCCCTCTATGCCCTCGCCGGGCTCGACCGGCACCGAAGGACGAGCAGTGAGAGCGCGCTGAAGTTCCAACTGTTGGGAACCTTCGCGAGTGCACTTGGATTGTTCGGGATCGCGCTGCTCTACGGTGCGACCGGGGCCACGGGTTTCGCCGAACTGCACAGCGCGTTCCCGGAGGTCGGCGCGATCGGTCGTGTGGGTGCGGGTTTGTTATGCGCTGGGCTCGGCTTTCGGATCGCCGCCGTGCCATTTCACGCTTGGGCGCCGGACGTCGAAGAAGGAGCACCCACGCCGGTGGCGGCCTTCGTTTCGGTAGCCATGCGGACGACCGGCGTCATCGTATTGCTTCGAGTCGTGCTAGGAGCGTTCGACCCGACAGACCTGGCCATGGTCGACGTTTTTCGCGTAGTCGCGATGTTGACGTTGTCGGTCGGCGCGGTCATGGCTGTGGTGCAGGAGAATCTGAAGCGCCTGTTGGCCTACGTGGGGATCGCGAATCTCGGTTTCGTGCTGTTGGCCTTCGTCCCGCTCAGTGAGGGTTCCGTCGCGGCCCTGCTCTTCTCGCTGGCGGCGTTCGGCTTCAGCAATCTCGGGGCATTCGGAATCCTGGTCGTGATGGCAGATCGGAATCGGGGCGGCGAACGACTCGGAGATTTCACCGGCCTGGGTCAGCGACGGCCCGCTCTCGCCGCCGGGTTTTCGCTGTTCCTCTTCTCACTCGCGGGAATTCCCGGAACCGCCGGCTTCGTGGCGAAACTCCAGGTGATGCTGGTTGCCGTTCGTAGTGAAGAAACGGCGCTGTTCCTGGTTGCCGGGTTCGCGAATCTGGTGCTGCTCTATGCGACGCTTCGGGTTCCAGTGGTCATGTACATGAACCCCGAAGAGCGCGGAGCCTCGCGCCCGACGGTGGGCTCTGCCGAGGGTCTGGTGCTGCTCGCCTGCGCGGCTGCAGTGTTGATCTTCGGGTTGTTGCCCAATGGCGTCTCGTTCGTCGATGGCTCGTCGCTGATCGAGTGGACGCGCGCTGCTGCCGCTAGCCGCTAGCCGTTAGGCGAGCGATCGGGGCGACGTCGTAGGACGCGCGCCTCCCCGCGTCGGATCGTCAGACGCTCGGAGTCGAAGAGTTCCATCAACGGGACCGCGAATTTCCGCGTGGTTCCGATCAGCTCCTTGTATTCCGTCGTCGAGAGTTCGCCGTGTTCCTCCAGGTAGGCGACGACGCGTTCGCGCAGTTCGTCGACGGCGCCGGCATCGAACCACAGATCCCCGGGTGCACGCACCAACGATCCGTCTCGTTCCAGGTGCGCGAGCAGTTCGCGGAGTTCGGCGGCCTCTACGCCGAGGGCCTCCGCTTGATCCTTGGCTGTCGCCGGCTCGAGTTCCGCAATCATCGCGTCCGCGCGAATTCGTGCAGCCAGCGCTTCGTTTCGTTGCGAGAGGCGCGTGACGAAGTCTGCGGCATTCACGAGATCGTGCTCGGTCTCGATGGCCCCCCGCTCCTCGAGCCGAGTGAGCACCAGATCCACGATGGCGCGATCGACGTTCTCGGGAAGTACGCCACGAAGGGCTCCCCTTGGCATTCCCGGGCGCATGGGCTCTGCGTCGTGATAGGTCGAGAGCCCCTGCAGGAGTCGCAGCTCCATTTCCAGCAGGAGATCTGCCCCGACACCGAACTCGCCGGCGAGCCCGATCTCCTGGCGCTCGACCAGTTCGTCGAGTGCGTCGCCGAGTTCCGCCCGGGAGAGTCCGGTCTCCGCGCGCAAGGCGCTGGTTCGGGCTCCGCTAAAGCCGGTCCGCGCGATCCTCAGTCGAACGAGTTCCGAGAGGCTGGCGCCGTCGAGGGCTCGTAGCTCCGTCGCCAGGGCCGGATCGCTGCGCCTTCGGTGCGGGGGGGCGACATCAAGCACGATTCCACCGCCCAACGTCTGGCCACCGCTCTTGAGTCGCGCGAAGCCCCGCACGACGAATCCGTCTCCCGGGAGGAGCGGTGCGATGCCGGCGTCGAGGTGGATCCTGGCGATGTGACGTTCGCCCGGGAGCAGGGAGGCCGAGCCGATCGGGGCGATCCGGGCGCGATAGCTGGCGGTTCCGACCAACAGTTCCACGGCACTCGGATCGAGGCCGAACTCGGGTGCGTCGGCGAGCCAGTCTACCCGCGCGTCGAAGCTGGTGGTCGGGGCGAGGGCGTCCGGGATCGTGATCAGCATGCCACGTGCGAGTTCGCTGAGTTCGATGCCCTGGAGATTGATTGCGCAGCGCGACCCGGCGGGAACGCGTTCGGTCTTCTCTCCGAAGCTCTGCAGGCCCCGGATGCGACCGGTGCGACCGGTCGGCAGCAGGCAGGCCTCCTGGCCCACGTCGAAAGCGGCCCCGATCAACGTGCCCGTCGCGACGGTGCCGAAACCGCGCATCTCGAAGGCGCGGTCGATCCACAGCCGCGGGGGCCCGCTGCGCGGGGTTCGCGTGGCCGCTGTGTCAGCGGCCGTTTCCAACGCATCGCGAAGGGTTTCGATACCCGCGCCGGTGGTCGACGAGACCCGAATGATGGGAGCACCGGAGAGCGACGTCGCCTCGACCAGCTCCTCGACTTCGGCTTCGGCAAGATCTGCCACGTCCGGGTCGGCCATGTCGATCTTCGTCAACGCGACGACGCCGGTCCGCAGGCCCAACAGGTTGCAGATCTCCAGGTGCTCGCGGGTCTGCGGCATCACACCCTCGTCCGCGGCCACGACCAACAGCACGAGATCGACGCCCGAAGCACCGGCAACCATGGTACGCACCAGGCCCTCGTGGCCCGGGACATCGACGACGCCGAGTCGGCGGCCCGAGGGCAGGGAGAGTGGCGCGAAGCCCAGCTCGATCGTGATGCCGCGCGATTTCTCCTCCGGCAGCCGGTCGGTATCGACGCCGGTGAGCGCGCGGATCAGCGAAGTCTTGCCGTGGTCGATGTGGCCAGCCGTGCCGAGGATCAGGGTGGAGCTGTCCGTCATGGATTCACGGTCGCCTAACGAGGGCCGATGACCTCTCGCCCCACATAGGGCTGGAGGGCTTCGGGAATCCGGACGCTGCCGTCCCGTTGCTGGTGGTTTTCCAGCAGCGCGAGAATGGTTCGTGCATTCGACACGGCCGTTCCATTCAGCATGTGCACGGTTTCGTTCTTCTTCTCGCCCTCGCGTCGGAAACGGATCTTGAGGCGTCGGGCTTGATAGTCGGTGCAGTTCGAAGCACTCGAGATCTCGCCCCATGAGCCGCCGTCGCCGCGGCCGGGCATCCAGGCTTCGATGTCGAACTTGCGATAGGCCGGAGCGCCGAGATCGCCCGACGCGATGTCGACCACCCGGTAGGGCAGTTCGAGGCCCTGGAAGATCTTCTCCTCGATCGCGAGGATCTCGTCGTGCATCGCGTCGGAGTCTTCCGGGCGCGTGATGCAGAACATCTCCGTCTTGGTGAACTGGTGGACGCGGTAGAGCCCCTTGCTCTCGCGTCCCGCGGCCCCGGCCTCGGTGCGAAAACAGTGCGAGACGCCCGCGATACGAAGCGGGAGTTCCGACTCTTGAAGGATGGAATCGGCGTAGAGGCCGCCCAGCGTGATCTCGGCCGTGCCGACCAGGCAGAGCTCCGCGTTGGCAATCGAGTAGATCTGGGTCTCGTCGCCGCGCGGGTTGTAGCCGAGCCCGGCGACTACCTCGGGCTTCGCCACGTCCGGGGTCACGTAGGGGGTGAAGCCTGCCTCCAGAAGGATCTCGAGCGAATAACGTTGCAACGCCAGTTCGAGAAGGACCGCCTCGTTCTTGAGGTAGTACCACTTCTGACCGGCCACCCGAGCGCCCGCCTCGAAATCGGCGAGGTCGAGTGCGCTGCAGATCTCGAGATGATCCTTGGCCTCGAAATCGAAGCTGCGCGGCGTGCCGGAAGTATGAAGCTCCCGCGCGTCGTCTTCACCGCCATCCGGAACCGAAGCATGAATGAAGTTGGGGAGATCTCCGAGTGCTCGCTCGAAGTCGGCGCGCAGGGCGGAGAGATCGTGTTCGATGCGTGAGACGGCCTCTTTCAGCGCACGTCCCTCACCCTTGTGCGCTTCCCGGTCTTCGTCGGAGAGCTGCTGCTTGCCCGCCTGCTGGTGTTCGTTGCGGCGACGGTTCGCTTCGTTGAGCTCGGTCTGCTTCGCAGAGACCTCGCCATGGAGCTTGGCGGCAACGTCAACGTCAGCGTTCACGCCGCGGCGGCGACAGCTTTCCGCGATCTCGTCGCGGCGTTCGGAAATGGAACGCGGGTCGAGCATGGCAGGCTAGGCGAGTTCTTCGGCGAACAGCGCCTTGACGCGGGTCCACGCATCGTCACTGGCCGCCTCGTTGAAGGTGGCGCGCTGATCGCAGTGGAAGCCGTGATCCGCATCCTGATACACCACGATTTCGTGACGGGTGTGAGCCGCTTCGAGGGCAGAGCGAATCGTGTCGACCTGATCCATCGGAATCAGGGCGTCCTGCCCGCCGAACAGGCACAGGATCTTGCCATTGATGGAGCCGGTGCGGGATGTCGTTGAAGCCTTGCCACCCGGGCCCTGTGGAGCCGCGATGCCGCCACCGTAGAAACTCGCGGCTGCGGCCACGTCATGTTCGCAGGCTGTCAGGTAGGCCATGTGTCCGCCGATGCAGAAGCCGATCACACCGATCTTGTCGGTCACACCGTCGAGGCTTCGCAGGTAGGCGATCGCGGCGCCCTGATCGGCGATCATCTCGTCCGCGTCGAGGGGGCCGAGCCCCTGCATGCCCTTGGCGAAGCCTTCTTCGTCGTAGCCCAGTTCGATGCCCGGCAGCGTCCGGTGAAAGAAGTCGGGCGCCAGCGCCACATAGCCTTCTCGTGCCACCCGTTCGGTGACGTCGCGGATGTGCGCGTTCACCCCGAAGATCTCCATCCAGACGATCACGGCCGGCCGGTCGCCGCCGCCTGCGGGCCGGGCGAGGTAGCCGCCCATGGTCGCGTCGCCGACTTCGATCGAAACGTTCTCGGTGGTGATGTCCATCTCGTGGTCCTTCCTGTGAGCCCGCGGCTCGGCAAGAGCGGGACGATAGCGGCCGACGTAGGATGCTGGAACCGGAGGAGCCCATGGAGCCGACGCGCAGCCCACGCGAGCATGGGGCGATCCTTGCCGCCAACCAGGCGTTCTATCGCGCTTTTGCATCTGGCGATCTGGCCGCCCTCGAAGCGCTGGTCGCCGAGGGTGAGGTGGCCACCGCGCACCCCTTTCGGCCGGCCCTCCATGGCCGTCGCGAGATCCTCGAAGGGTGGGCCGAGATCGTCGCGGCCGGCCCCCCGGCGATTCGCTGCCTCCATCCCCAGGTGGCCTGGTTGGGCGAGGCCGGTGAGGTGGCGCTCGTGACCTGTCTGGAGGACACCGGTGCCGACCCCTGCGTCGCCACCAACGTCTTCGTGCGCCAGCGGGGAGCCTGGCGCCTCGCACACCACCACGGGGCCCCGCTGGCACCGGTCTTCCTGCCCGAGACGGAGCCCGGCGCGGTTCACTGACGCTCGGTCAGGAATTGACGGATCGTCAAAAACCACCGTAAACTGCCGGAGGAGGGCATCTCACCGATGACCGAGCCCGAGCAACCGGAGACGAAGCCAGCCAGCCGGCCCAACCCCGACCCCGAATCCGGCGAGGTCAACCTGTTCTCGGCGGAGTTTGCTGGCTGTCCGCAACCGGTCTACCGGGGCCTCGTGCAGAAATGCCCGGTCGCCCACCAGACTTTTACCGGTGGCAAGGTCCTCTCCCGCTACGAGGACGTCCTGTGGGCCCTGCGAAATCCACAGATCTTCTCGTCGGAGATGGAGATGCAGCTAGCGCTCGGCACCGAGCGCCCGATGATTCCCCAGCAGATCGACCCCCCGGGCCAGACCAAGTACCGCAAGGTCCTCGACCCGCGTTTCTCGAAGAAACGCATGCTCGAATTGGCTCCCGACGTTCGACGACACGCCAACGAGCTGATCGATTCCTTCATCGACGCGGGCAGTTGCGAGTTCGACCAGGCGTTCGCGGTTCCCCTGCCGTGTACCGCCTTCCTCTCGTTGATGGGGCTGCCGCAGTCCGAGCTGCCATTCTTGTTGCGCCTGAAGGACGGGATCATCCGACCGCAGACCCTGCTCGACGGCGAGCCCACGATGGAAGAGTCCCAGGCCTGCCGGGTCCAGACCGGAAAGGACATCTACGCCTACTTCGAAGAGGTGATCGACGAGCGTGTCCGCAAGCCCGGTAGCGACATGGTGAGCTATTTGCTCGAGACCGAGATCGGGGGGCACAAGCTCAGCCGCGAGGACATTCTCGATGTCAGTTTCCTGCTGATCCTGGCAGGCCTCGATACCGTCACCGCGACTTTGGGTTGCAACATCGCCTACCTGGCGTCGAACCCGGCGCAGCGAGAGCGGTTGGTGGCGGATCCGGCTCTGCTTCCCGCCGCCGTCGAAGAGTTGATGCGTTGGGAGGCACCGGTCACAGCCGTTCCACGCATCGTGCGGGAAGACTTCACGCTCCACGGTGTTGCGTTCAAGGCCGGCGAAATGGTCTCGCTCCAGATCGGCGCTGCGAATCTCGACGATGAAGAATTCGGCGATGCGCTGAACGTGGATCTCGGTCGCGTGCGAAACCGGCACATGGCGTTCGGAGGAGGCCCCCATCGCTGCCTGGGCTCGCATCTGGCGCGGATGGAGCTGCAAGTCGCGATGGAGGTCTGGCACGAACGGGTTTCGAGCTATTCGATCGCACCCGGCGAGACGCCGGTCTACTCGCCCGGAATCCGTGAGGTGACGCACCTGCCTCTCGTGTGGCCCGCTGCGTGAAACTCCGTGTCGATCTCGACAAGTGCACGGGCCATGGCCGCTGCTACGACCTCGCCCCGGAACTGTTCGACGAGGATGAAGCCGGGCACTGCGTGCTGCTCCATGCCAAGGTTCCCGCCGGCCTCGAACCGAAGGCTCGGGTCGCTGCCGACAACTGTCCCGAAGAGGCCATCCAGACGACCGCCTAGCATTTCGTCCGAGTCGATTTCCCGGGTCAGTCAGCCGGTTCGAGCGCTACCAGTCCGGCCTTGGGCGGTTCAGTCGGGCGCAGCGCGTCCGGCAGTTGCTCGCGCAAGCCGTAGTAGATCGATGAACTCGTGACGCCCGCGAGCGAAACGTAGAGGCGCCCGCCAGGTCCGGGCACGATCACGGCGCTCGAAGTGTCGCGGATCGGGATCGTGCTGAGAACGCTCCCGTCCGCCGCGTCGATTGCGACGAGGGCAACCTGCTGCGGCAACGCGAAGGATTCGGCGCCAGGCAGTTCGATTCCCAGATTGATGCACGCCCACAGGATCGTCCCGTCGGGGCCGTCGGTCAGTGTCAACACCGAGTCGATGTTTCCGCGCAGCCGGCCAAAGCCCGGGGCGGGGAGTTCTTTCTCCGCGAGCGCGTCATAGCTCCGCGACCAGCGGAGCTTTCCCGATGCACCGTCGAGCGCCACGATGTCAGGCCCCGAGAACGAGTACACCGTGCCATCCGGCCCGACACTCGGCGAGGCGGCACTCTGCACACCATCTGCGCGCCACACCACATCTCCGGTACCGGCCTCGACGGCCAGCAGCCGTCCGTCGCCATCGGCGGCATAGACGAGGCTGCCGTCGGGCGAGATTGCGGGGCTGGTGCCGCTGCCAGCGCCCATGGGCGTCGTGAAGGCCAGGCTCGGTCCAGCCTCGGAGGTGTCGATTCCGTAGAGCGCGCCTTCTTCCGCGCTGGCGCCGCCGCCGGTGATGAAGATGCGCCCGGTCACCGGGTGTACGGCCGGCGTGTTCCCGACGACGACCTCGCGACCCATCACGATGTTCCACATTGGCTGGCGGAAGGATTCGGCCAGCATCCCACCCAGGTTGAAGCCTGGCGGCGGCGCGAGCGCCGGCGGACCCGGTCGGCCGGGAAGCTCGAAGACGCGCCAGACCCGTCGCCCCGTTGCCCGGTCGAAGGCGAGGAGCTTCCCGTCGGTGGTGATGCCGGCAATGTGCCCTTCCTGGGTAAAGATCGGCGTGACGAACAGGCCCTCAGCGCCGTGTGCCGGAAGGTTCGCCACCCAGCGCACATCTCCAGTGGCATTGAAGGACCACAGCTGGTTCGAATCGGCCTGGTAGACGTGGCCATCGACATCGATCACGGGCGCGTTGATGACGGCGCCGTGGTCGAGATCCGCGAGCGTTTCCTGGGGCCCGGCCTCCCATAACAAATTTCCCTGGGAATCGAGCGCACGGAGGTTCGAGTGTCCCTGGCCCTGACCGGTGGAGACGTAGAGATTGCCCTCCGGTCCGATCGTGGGCCCGACCCAGATCGCTGCGCCGTCGAGGCTCTCCCAGGCAAGCCGCATCCGAGGCGCTACCAGCATCGGTGCGTAGTCGGAGTTCCGGGAGTCGCCGTGCAACGTCGGCCATGAGCTGTCCGCATAGGCGGGCCCCGAGGCCGCGATCGAGGGGTCTTTCCGCGAATCCAGTGGGGGCGCTTGTTGGCACGCGCTCGTGAGCGCGAGCGCGAGAGATACCGCGAGGGTCCGTCGATGCATGCGAGCCTCCTTCATTCCGCCACCGCGGCGTTGTCATTGCGTCGTGTTCGTGTCGTCATCAGATCCAACGCGCCGGCCGCGAGTGTGCCGATGGTGAGCACGGCAAGGATGGCCCAACGGATACCGTGGTCGCCCATCCCGGCCGAAACACATCGCTCATGCGGCCGACGCCCCACGGCGCCGGGCCGCCTCCGATGATGCTGGCCATGACCAGATGGATCGCCACCGCGGTCGCGCGCTGCGGGCTCTCTGCTGCGCTCATCAGGGGCCGCCTCGAAAACTGTCTTGCGCGAAAGATATCTTCAGCATAGGGTGGAGCGCCGCTACGGATGCCGAACTTCACCCGACCCACGAGGAGCGCCCCCGGTGGACTGGATCGACGAACTCGAGGACGCGTGGGGCCGAGAGTACCCCGACCTCGAAACCGCGCCGCTTCCGCCGCTGGTCCGGTTGGCCCGCCTCTCCTTGTTGATCGAGGAGTTTCAGCGCGCGGTGTTGGAGCCCTTCGAACTCTCCCCCGGAGACTATGGGGTCCTGGCCGCGTTGCGTCGGGCCGGTGCGCCCTACGCACTCTCGCCCGGGCGGTTGACCAGCAATCTGCGGCGTTCGACCGGGGGGATGACCAAGATCCTGAAGCGGTTGGAAGAGCGGGGCTACCTGGAACGCGCCCCGGATCCTGAAGACGGCCGCGGCTCGCGGGTCGGCTTGACGCGCCGCGGTCGTCCCGTCCAGGAGCGCGTCTTCCACGCCTTCTTGAGTGCAAGCAGCGACTTGCTGGAGCCGCTGGGCGCGCGCCGGCTCCAGGCCACGGATCGTTCCCTACGGGTTCTGGTCGACGCCTTCGAGCGAGACCTGGGAGAAACGGGTTGAAGAACCTCGATTGCGTCATTCGCGGCGGCACCGTCGTCGACGGCACCGGCCTCTCGCGCCGCCGCGCCGACGTCGGGATCCGTGACGGGCGAATCGCCGAAGTGGGTCACGTCGATCCGAAGGGCGCAAGCGTGATCGACGCGGGCGGGCAGATCGTGGCGCCCGGCATCGTCGATGTGCACACGCACTACGACCCGCAGCTCACCTTCGACCCCTATGCGACCTCGTCCAGCTACCACGGAGTCACGACGGTGCTGGCAGGGAACTGCGGTTTCTCGATCGCGCCGGTGAAGCCCGAGGGACGCGACTACCTGAAAGCGATGTTCGCAAAGGTCGAAGGCATGGATCCCGAGGCGCTCGACGCCGTGCGTTGGGATTTCGAGTCCTTCCCCGAGTACCTGCGCGCACGCGAGGGAAAGCTCGGGGTGAATCTGGCTTGTTATGTGGGCCACTCGACGGTTCGCCGCCACGTCATGGGAGCGGATGGATCCGAGCGCGAGGCGACGCCGGACGAGATCCGGCTCATGGGCTCGCTGGTACGCGAGGCGGTAGAGGCCGGTGCCGCCGGGTTCTCGTCCTCCGACGTCCCGACCCAGGTCGACGGAGACGATCGACCGATCGCGAGTCGATTCGCTGCCAAGGAGGAACTGATCGCCCTGGTCGAGGAGGCCGGCCGGGCCGGCGCCGGCAGCATTGCCTACTTGCCTGAGAGCGTGATCGGCGGCCTGAACGCCAGCGACGAGGCACTGTTGATCGAGTTGGGCCAGCGCGCCCGGGTGCCGGTCGTCATCCAGGGTGTCGGCGGGCGCGACAAGGTGGATGCGCCAACGGCGGGTTGGGCGAATGCCAAACGCTTCCTGGATGGTGCGGCCGAGCAGGGCTCGGCGGTGTTCTCGGTCTTGCGTAATCACCCGTTCGATCGACCCATCGATCTCGCGGAAGGTTGTCCGCTCTACGCCGGCGTCTTCCCCTGGGCCGCGATCATGGACCTGCCGCATTCGGAGAAGCTCGCGCGGCTGCGAGACCCCGCCTATCGAGAGCGGATGCGCGGTGCCGTCGAGAACCCGAACCGCGACCCTGCGGCCGGCTCGACCCTACCGCCTCCCCATTGGGATGTGACGTTCATCGAAGAGGTGGCAAAGGCTTCGAACCAGCGTTTCTTGCGCAGGAGCATCGAGGATGTCGCCCGCGAACTCGGCAAGCCGCCCGCGGACGCGATGCTCGATCTCGCCCTCGAGGAAGACCTGGCGACGAAGTTCCGTTGGGTCAACCGCACCGCGGTGTGGGAGGACGCGGTCTGCGAGAGCATGAAGCATCCCTCGATGTTGATGGGGATCTCCGACGGCGGTGCGCATCTCGATCGTGACGACGGTGCCGATTGGTCGAGCCACTTCCTACGCTTCTGGGTGCTCGACCGCGGCGAGTGGACACTGGAGGAGGGCATTCGGCAGCTCACCCAGGTTCCCGCAGCGATGGCGGGCTTTCATGACCGTGGCGCAATCCTCCCCGGGTTGGCGGCGGACCTGATGATCTTCGATCCGAGCGAGGTCGGGCCGGGGACCAAGCGCGTGGAGGAGGACGTCCCGGGCGGCCACGCGCGCTTCTGTGCGCGACCGCGCGGATTCCAGGCGACGATCGTGAACGGCGAGCCGATCGTCCTCGATGGGAAGCTGACGACCGCACTCCCTGGGCAGGTGCTCCGCCCCCGGGCGAGTCGTTAGGCGGTCATCCAGAATGGGACGCTACGGACACCCGGTGATCGACGCAGACGGCCACGGCGGCGAGCCCCGCGGCTGGCGTCGGCGCATTCCCGACGCCTATCGATCGACCATGCTGGCCTACGTCGCGGCGATGAAGGCACGCTACGTGGGCCTCCCTGGCGGCGGAAATCTTGCCGGGGACAATCTCTCCGACGACGACGCCTACGAGATGCCGGGCAGTCTTCGCGAGGGCATGGTGGACCCGGCGAAGCGGCTGCCAGACATGGATCTCGAAGGGATCGATGTCGCGGTCTTGTTCCCACCCGGGTCCGGTGAAGAGTGGGCGATGGACGACGTGGGTTTCTCGGTGGCGCTGTGCCGAACGCTCAACGACGCGCGCGCCGAGTACGCGGCTCACGCGCCGGATCGTTTGAAGCTCGTCGCGAAGCTGCCGATGATCGATCCCGTGGCCGCCGCGGAAGAGCTGGATCGTTGTGTCAGCGAGCACGGCTTCGTGGGTATGGTCACGGCGACCCACGTCCGGGAGAAGAACCTCGACGATCCGGTTTTCGACTGCGTCTGGGCCACGGCCGAGCGCCTGGGCGTTGCCGTCTGCACCCACGGAGGGGGCCAGGCGCCGGGCCAGACGCCGTTGATGGTGGATCGTTTCGAGACTCGACTCGGGATCCATGCCATCACCCATCCCGTCGGCGCGATGCAGGCCGTGTTCAACTTCACGGTGGGCGGGATCTTCCGACGTTTCCCGACACTCCGGGTCGGCTTCATGGAGGCCGGCGTCGGCTGGCTGCCATTCTGGCTCGAGCGCCTCGATGAGCACTGGCGGCTCATGCCCGACCAGGCGCCCGAGATCGATCAGCCGCCATCGAGCTATTTCCTCGAGCGTGGCTTCCTGACGACCGAGCCCGGTGAGCGGATGGTTCCCTACGTGTTCGAGAACCTGGGCGCTGGTCTGATTTGTTATTCGTCGGACTATTGCCACTGGGATTCCGACTTTCCCAACTCGGTTCGCTTGTTGGAAGAGCGCGCTGATCTCGACGAAACGATCAAGCCCGCACTTTTCGCGGGAAACGCTGCGCGGCTCTATGGCCTCGAGCTACCGGAGCAATCATGAAATTCTCCGCGCAACTCCCGACCAACCACGTAGAAGGCGACGCTGCCTTTACCAGTGCCGATGGCATCGCATCGATGGCACGTGGCTGCGAAGAGGCCGGCTTCGATGCCGGTTGGGTCACCGAGCACCCGTTCCCCTCGGACGCCTGGATGGCCTCGGGTGGCCATCATGCACTCGATCCGTTCGTTTCTCTCGCCATCGCGGCGGCCGCGACCCAGCGCCTGCGCCTCCACACCAACATCCTCGTGCTCCCGTATCGCAACCCGTTCATGACGGCGAAGGCGGTGGCGAGCCTGGACGTGGTTTCGCGCGGGCGAGTCATCCTGGGCGTGGCCGCGGGCTACCTCGAGGACGAATACGATGCCCTGGGCGCCGATTTCACGAACCGGAACGATGTGAGCGACGACGCGTTGGCCGCAATGAAGGAAGCCTGGGCGGGACAAAGCATGATGCGGGAAGCGCCCGGCTACGCGGCACGCGGCAACGTCATGCTGCCGCGGCCTCACCAGGAACCGCATCCGCCGATCTGGGTGGGCGGAAATTCCCCCCGCGCGAAGCGGCGCGTGGTGGAGCACGCCCAGGGTTGGAGCCCGTTTCCGGCGCCGGCGAAGATGCGGGAACGCACCCGCACCGCGGCACTCGAGACGATCCAGGATCTGACGGAAGGGATCGAACGCCTGCAGGAGATGGCGCGCGAGGCCGGCCGGGTGGATGCCCTCGATGTGAACTTCGTTCCCTTCGGGCGGCACATGAACCACGCCGCGGCCCTCGACGCGGACGGCCTCTGCGAACAGGCTCAACGGCTCGAAGCGATCGGGGTCACCTGGCTGACGATCGGCATGCCCGTGGCGAGTGCCGGGGCGTATCTCGACGCCGTGGCCGAGTTCGGCGAACGGGTGATCGCGAGGCTCTCATCGTGAGCGAACTCCGGGTGCGGCAGGTCACCAGCGTCCTTGGTGCCGAGATTTCGGGTGTCGATCTGGCCCGGCCGTTGGCTCCGGACCAGATCGAACGGATCAACGCGGCATTGCTCGAACACGGCGTGCTCTTCTTTCGCGGGCCGCCGCTCGGACCGGCGGAGCAGAAGGCCTTCGCCCGACAGTTTGGCGAGATCAGTGCACCGCCTTTCGTGCCGAAGCACGGCGACGATCCCGAGTTCACGGTGCTCGACCAGACGACGCCCAAGGGCGAAGGCGCGGACCAGTGGCACAGCGACAACACCTTCATGGCCGAGCCTCCGATGGGTTCGATCCTGAAGGCCGTCGTGCTTCCCGCGGTGGGTGGCGATACATGCTTTGCGAACATGACGACGGCCTACGAAGCCCTCTCCGAACCCGTGCAGCGCTTCATCGACGGGCTGAAAGCCGTGCACGACATCACCCGGCCGCTCCAGAAGGCGATCGAAGGCGGACATAGCAACGCGAATCTCGGTGAGGTCCAGGCCGCCTGGCCGCCGGTCGAGCATCCGGTGGTGAGGACCCACCCGGTATCGAGGAAGAAGGCACTCTTCGTCAACGGGAACTCGACGACCCGTATCGTCGGGATCAGCGAACGCGAGAGTGCGTGGCTATTGCCCTTCCTGCTCGACCACGTGCGATCGCCGGAGTTCCAGTGCCGCTTCCGCTGGGATACCGGATCGATCGCCTTCTGGGACAACCGCACCGTGCAGCATTTCGCCGTTCCCGATTACCACGAGCGACGCGTGATGCATCGGGTCACGCTGGCGGGCGACCGCCCATACTGAAGGGGAGGCATGTCATGCCCGAACCGCGTTTTCGCCACGCAGATGAAGAGAAATGGCACGAGGTGCGCGCCGTCGAGATCGAGGGGCGGCGCGCGTGCGTGCGCGAGAAGTGGCTCGAGTTCACGCCCAGGATGCTCACGCTGCACGCGAAATGGGATCCCGGCATGATGATCCACAAGCACGGGCATCAGAGCGATCACATCCTCTACGTCCTCGAAGGCGAGATGAACTGCGGCGAGGTGCGCTGCACCAAGGGCATGCACATCACGCTGGAAGAGGGCGCTTCCTTCGGCCCGTTCGTCGCTGGGCCAGAGGGCGTCGAACTCTTCGAGGTGATGATGGGCGATCCGCGTTCCTGGCCCGCGGACCCTGAAGGTTTCGAGGCACTGTTGGCCTCGAAGAACGCCAGGAAGCTGCCGAACCCGCCGATCGAGTTGCCCGACTGGCTCGAAGACACCCGGAGCGAATGACCATGGCACGCGAGATTCCGGCACCGGTCATCCACTCCTGGGAAGACGCGGAATGGGACGATCCGCTGAGCGGCCTCAATGCAGAGCAGAAGGCGAATCTGGCACTCATCGAGAAGGCGAAATCGTCAGGAACCAAACGCAAGAAGATCGTGCGAGGCGAGGCCGGTTTCTTCATGAATCGCTCGGTCATGGCGCCGAGCTTCCGGGTTCCGGTGCACTCTCACGATCACGATGAGCTTCTGGTGGTGATCACGGGCGGCTGCGATTTCGACGACGCCGGTCCGATGGGCCCCGGGGATTCGGTCACGATTCACGCCGGCACCGAGTACGGCTTCACTTGCGGACCGGACGGCATGGACTTCCTGACGATTCGCCGGGGAGAGGCGTCTGTGGATCTCACGGGCGCAAGTTAGGCGAGGCCCCGCTAGCTGGCCGTGTACCAGATGGGCGAAGTCCAGGCGCGCTCCTGGATGATCTTGGGCAGGCGCGGATCGGTGCAGGCATCCGGGAGGACATCGCCTTCCCAGGCGTTGCACATGCGGGTCGTCCAGCGGCAACTCGGGTTCTCGACAGTGCGCGCGTAGTAGACGGCGTCGCGGTCCGGGTCGAACTCGGGATCCTTCCATACTGCGCAGAGCTGCTCGGCCCCCGGGCCACGAGGTGTGCAGCTGTCCATGTCGAGATCGGCACCGTTGTTCGCGTCGCCTGCGACATCGAACACCTGCTGGTGGAAGCGGCCCTCGTCATCGACCCAGCCTTTGATCACCTGCATGCGTTGCAAGAGACCGCCAGGATGATCTTGCGTGCCGGGGTCGCGCAAGGCGTTCATGACCAAGGTGGGGGCGCCGGGGCCATCGTGCGCGGGCAGGTCCGAACCCATCGGGACGCCCTCGGCATAGCCGGTTTCGACCAGGTTCCCGGTCTGGCACAAATCCTCGGGCAGGTCCCAGCCGCCGAAGAAGCGCGGGACGATGCGGGGACCGCTGGTGGCGAACGCTTCACGCCGTTTCATCGCGTCGAAAATGGCGTCTCGCGAGTTCTCTTCGGCCCAGACGCCGGCGAGGCCGCCGGGGTTCCAGAAGGCGGGGCCGCGGGTCGCCCCGCCGATCGTGAGCACGTTCTTTCCGGTCGCGCCGAACTTGTAGGGCTGTTCCCACTCCTCGACCTGTCCGGGTGTCGCCATGTGGTTGTCCGTGCTCCCGATGAAGCCGAACTTGAACGGGTTCACCCCGATGCGCTTTTCTTCCCGGATTCCCGACAGGAGCGCATAACGAACGTAGTCGACCCGCGAGATGCAACCCTTGCTCCGCTGGGCGCCCCACTCGGCGCCTTCCTCGCAATCGATCAACTCGAGGCCGGAGAAATCACGCGCCTTCTCGTGGTCGCAGAGTTCGTCGGTGCCGCCCAGGACCTCGAACATCCCGTTGCGGCACTCGCTGTCGCCCTTGATCTGGGTCATCTCGACGATCGGCTCGAAGGCCGCGCGCAGCGCCGCTTCGGCGCGTTGCATTTCTTCGGATTCCTCGCGGTACCAGACTTCGAACATGCGACCGTTCGAGAGGTTGGGGTTGTGGGGGATGGCGATGGCCTCGCAGCCGGTCCCCGTCGCGTTGCAGAGATCGCGGAGCTTCGGCCAGAGGTTCCGCTCGTGCCCGGTCTCCATCGAGGAGATCGGAATCTCGGGTGAAAGCTCGTTGCGCAGGATCACGTTGCGATGGATCTTGGTCATGCGGGGCGAGCGGCTGTACTCCCAGGCGTGGAACGTCGTGAACCGGCAGGCGCTCGAGCGGTCGTAGAAGCGCTCGGCGGAGTCTTTGGTGTCCTGCCACACGGTTCGCAGTGCGGTCCGGCAACGCGCCGAGTCTTCGCCGCAGACTTCTTCCGAGCGCTTGCCGTCGAGCTGGAGCAGGCCGAAAAGCTTCGGGATGAAACCCTCGTTCAGGCCCAGCAACCGGGTGATCCACGAGGATTCTTCGCCCCGAAAGATCTTGCAGCTGCGCGTGTTGTAGACGTCCGAAGCCGGGTCCGTGCAGAGCCGCACCTCCGAGAGCCACTCGGCGTGGTCGGTCACCGCGGCGAAGTCGAGGGGCCGATCGATGCGGGCCGTCTGGGGCGAACCGGGCTCACCGGAGAAGACATCGATGGGTTCGCCGAGCGCGAAGCGATAGGCGTCGTCCGGTGTGGTGGTCGTGCCGAGCGCGCGCGCGTCCATCGAGTAGCCCGTGTGGATGTGGAGATCCCCGAAGAGGGGGCGGCGCAGCGGATCGTGATGCGCGCAGGCTTCCCGCGGTGCAATCCCGGAAGCCTGAGCAGCTCCGGGAGCGGGGGCCCATTCGTCGGCGGCAAGCTGGAGGTCCGTGAGGCTGCAGCCCATCAACGGAACGATCAGTAGCAGTGGGGCGATGGCGCGCATGGACGAACCTCCAGCGTGCGAGGGTGCCTCAGCCCTCGAGCAGATGCACTGCGTAACTTCATCCAAATCGCTCTAGACTCGGGCGATGGCAGAAGAAGCCACCGCCTTCGACCCGCGCTTCACCGGCACCGAAGAAGTCCGCGAGAAGCATCGCTTCGACGAGACGCGGCTCCACCGGTACCTGGAGAAGAACCTGCCTGGCTATTCCGGTCCGCTCGCGGTGCGCCAGTTCAAGGGCGGACAGAGCAACCCGACCTATCAACTGGTCACGCCAGCGGGGCGCCACGTGCTGCGGCGCAAACCGCCGGGCAAGTTGCTGAAGTCCGCGCACGCTGTGGATCGCGAGTTTCGGGTCATCTCCGCCTTGAACACGATCGATTTCGAAGTCCCCCGGGCGCACTTCCTGTGCGAGGACGAAGCCGTGATCGGCACGGCTTTCTATCTGATGGAGTGCGTCGAGGGGCGCGTGATCTGGGATCCGACCATGCCCGGTTTCGCGCCGAAAGAACGGCGGGCCGTCTACGCCTCGCTCTACGACGTGCTCGCGCGCTTGCACATGGCTTCCGTCGAAGCGCTCGGCCTCGAGGGCTTCGGCCGACCCGGAAACTACTTCGCACGGCAGATCAGTCGATGGTCGAAGCAGTACGAGGCTTCGGAGACCGAGAAGATTCCGGAGATGGATCACCTGAGGAAGTGGTTGCCGGAGAACATTCCCCCGGGAGACTCGACCTGTGTCGTGCACGGCGACTACAAACTCGACAACACGATCGTCCACCCGAGCGAGCCTCGGGTGATCGCCGTGCTCGATTGGGAGATCTCGACGCTGGGGGATCCACTCGGCGATCTCACCTATTTCGTGAGCCAACGCTTCACGCCCGGGAGCGCATTCGAGGGCCTGGATGACGCCGCGCTAGGCGCCCTCGGAATCCCCACGATCGACGAAGTGATCACGAACTACTGCGCACGGGTGGGACGCGCGCCCATCGAGAACGTCGACTTCTATCTCGCCTACAACCTGTACCGCTCCGGCTGCATCTTGCAGGGAATCCTCGGCCGCGTGCGCGACGGCACCGCGGCCAGCGCCCACGCGGGCAGTCAGGTCGGCGTGAGCGTGTTAGGCGAGCGGGCGATGCAACTCGCGCAGCGCCTCGGCGCCTAGCAAGGCACTCGACCCTCGGCTTCTCGAAGATCGCGCACGACGTCGGCCCAATGGGCGGGGTCCGGGAAGCGGTTGTGGGTGATGCTGACGCCGTCCGCGATGCCGTCGAGGCGCGCTCGGAGTTTTCCGGCGATCTGGCTCCGCTCCCCGACGACGGCAATGGTTTCGAGGACCTCGTCGTCGATGAGTTCCCCCATCTCGTCCCAGCGTCCCTGCTTCGATAGACGATTGAGCTCGACGTGGAGTTCCCCCCAACCGTGACAATCGAGGGTCGGCCGATAGGCCGGGGTCGAGCCATAGAACGCGAGGTGTTTGCGTGCCGCGGTGACCGCCTGTGCGAAGCTCGCCTCGTCGTCGGCCGTGACGACCAGGGTCGCGCAAATGACATCGAGCGCGGCGCGCGATCGGCCACTCTTCGCGAGGCCCCGATCGAGGGCGGGAAGCGTGTTCTCGAGCAGCGATCGCCGCGATGTGAAGGGGTGGGCGAAAAACCCGTCCGCCGCCTCTCCGGCCACTGCGGTCATGCGCGGGCCGAAGCCAGCGGTGTAGATCGGGGGCGGTCCGAAGGGGTTCGGCCCGGGGTCGAAGGCCGGGATCATCAGCGTGTGTCGATAGTGCGCCCCTTCGAAGCGGAGCGGCGCGCCGGTCTCCCAGCTCTCGAAGATCGCGCGGATGGCGAGGGCAATCTCGCGCATCCGAGCTGCCGGTTTCGACCATGGCATCGAGAAGCGCTTCTCGATGTGGGGACGCACCTGGGAACCCAGCCCGAGGATGAAGCGGCCGCCCGAGAGGGATTGCAGACCGAACGCCAGGTTGGCCAGGTTCATCGGATTGCGCGCGAAGGCGATCGCGATGGCCGTTCCGAGTGTGACCCGCTCCGTGTGCTCGGCCGCCGTAGCGAGCGGCAGGAACGGGTCGTGTTTGGCTTCGAACGAGAAGACGCCGTCATAGCCGATCTCCTCGAGCTCGGGGTAGAGCGTGCGCACACGGCGCGGGTCCTCGAGCGGGGCGACGGTGTAGGTCTTCATCGGCCGCAGTATAGGCATTGCGCGCGCGACGAATCCGTCACTGAAATGTGTCGACCGGCGCGGGGCAGTGAACTGCGCGCGCGCACCCGGGGTCCATGCCTGCGGAGGTAGGAGAGATGGCGCGCCCCGGCTCGATGATGCTGTTCGTCTTCCCGTTCCTGGTCGCGCTCGGCGCCGAAGCCGGGCCGGCAACAGAGCTGGGCGAGCCGATGCGACCAGCGGAGGTTCGAGCGGGCGCGCTGTTGCTCGAAGCAGCGGGCGGAATGCGCCCGGCGCCGACCGTCTCGACGGACGTCGAGGTCCGGGTGACAGGTCTGCTCGCGCGGACCCGTGTCGTTCAGCGCTTCCGCAACCCGACCGCCGAATGGGTGGAGGGGGTCTACGTCTTTCCCCTGCCCGAACGATCCGCCGTCGACGCGCTGCGCATGGTCGTTGGAGAGCGCGTCCTCGAGGGCGAGATCCAGACGCGGGCCGAAGCGAAGGCGACCTATCAAAAGGCGAGAGCCGAAGGGCGCAAGGCGACGCTGCTCGAACAGGAACGCCCCAACATCTTCACCACGTCCGTCGCGAACCTGGGCCCGGGAGAAGAGGTCGAAGTGGCGATCGAGTACCAGGAGGAACTTCGCTACGACGCTGGCGTGTTCAGCCTGCGCTTCCCGATGGTCGTCGGCCCCCGCTACATCCCGGGGAGTGTTGCCGTCGCCGGCTTCGGGGGGACGGGATGGGCCCAGAACACCGAGCAGGTACCCGATGCCGCCCGGGTGACACCGCCGGTCGCAAGTTCCGCATCCGAGCGAAGCCACCCGGCGACGATCCGCGTGGAACTCGACGCCGGCTTCCGGCTACGCGAGATCGCGAGCCCGAGCCATGCGGTTCGGGTCTCGGCGCAAGCGGAGGATCGTTATGTCGTGACCCTTGCCGAGGGTCCGGTCCCGGCGGATTCGGATTTCGTGCTCTCGTGGAGCCCCAAGGTCGGCGAGGCCCCGGGCGCCGCACTCTTTCACGAAGAGCGGGAAGGCGAGTCCTACGTCCTGCTGATGGTGATGCCGCCGGAGGCCCAGGCCGCCGAGCGCGCCCGGCTGCCGCGCGAGACGATCTTCGTGGTGGATACCTCGGGCTCGATGCATGGCGAGTCGATCGTGCAGGCCAGGGCTGCCCTCGGCCTCGCACTCGAGCGTCTGAACCCGAGCGATTTCTTCAACGTCATCGCGTTCGCGAACCAGCCGAAGCGCCTCTTCAGCGAATCGCAACCGGCCGATCCGCCCTCGCTGGCGCGGGCAAAGGCTTGGGTGCAGGGCCTGGATGCGAATGGCGGAACCGAGCTGCTCCCTGCCCTCCGGGCGGCGTTGTCGGGCGATGCCGAGCGGAGTTCCGTACGGCAGATCGTGTTCATCACCGACGGCGCGGTCGCAAACGAGGAAGCCCTCTTCGCCTTCATCCGAGCGAATCTGGGGCGGAGCCGCCTGTTCACGATCGGGATCGGGTCCGCGCCGAACTCCCACTTCATGACGAAGGCGGCCGCGTTCGGTCGTGGAACCTTCAGCTACATCGGAAGCCCGAGCGAAGTGCAGAGCAAGATGGGCGCGTTGTTCGCGAAGCTCGAAAGCCCGGTGCTTCACGATCTCGAGGTTTCCTGGGACGCGCGCGGTGCGGAAGCCTGGCCGAACCGGCTGCCGGATCTCTACCTGGGTGAACCAGTGGTGGTGGCGGCAAGACTCAGGAGCCGAGAGGGCAACGTCGTCTTGAAGGGCCGCCGCGGCGACGAGGACTTCGTGATCGATCTGTCGCTCGAGGGTGGCGCAAGCGAGAACGGGGTCGCGAGCTTCTGGGCACGCCGGAAGGTGGCCGCCCTGATGGCAACGCTTCACGAAGGTGCGGCCATGGGCGACGTGAAACAGGCCGTCGCTGAGCTCGGTCTTCGCCACCATCTGGTGACGCGCTGGACCAGCCTGGTTGCCGTCGACGTCACGCCGACCGCACCGCCCGATGTCGAACTCGAGACGCGGCCCGTCCCCACGCTGCTTCCCAAGGGATGGAGCCTGCGCCACCTGTTCGGTGGTGGCGATACCGAAGCCGCGGCCCGTGCGCGCGCGAACCCCCTGCGACCGTCGGCGCCGCCGCCGACGACGGCCGCGGTGACCCAGCCCGCTGCCCTCGTGACCCAGGGGCGTCTGCCGCAGGGTGCAACGCCGGCGGCACTGCTCGTCTGGATCGGAACGGCCTGCATGGCCATGGGCGCGGCGATCTGGCAGCTCGGAAGGCGCCCGTGAACCGGCTCGCGGCGACCGCTGCCTGCTCGCTCCTGGCCGTTGGCGCTGCCTCCTCGGGCCAGGGTCTATGGATCCATGCGAAAGCGTCGTTGGCCCAGGCGCTTCTCGAACGAGCCTGGGCCCGGAGTCTCGACGGTGAAGCGCGGGTGCTTCCCTGGCCATGGGCCGATACCTGGCCCGTGGCCCGCCTGCTCGCCCCAGAACAGGGCCAGGACGTCATCGTCCTGGCTGGGGCGAGTGGGCGAACGCTCGCGTTCGGGCCGGCTCATGTCGCCGGGACGGCTCCTCCCGGGGCGGACGACAACGTGGCACTGGCAGGACATCGCGACACCCATTTCCGGTTTCTCGACGAACTCAAGGTTGGCGACGAGCTCCGGCTCGAAACCGCCAGCGGAATTCGCCACTACCGCGTGGAGGAAACCGCCGTCCAGCACGAATCGCAGACCGGGGTGTTGGAGCCGAGTGGCCACGCCGAGCTGACGCTGATCACCTGCTATCCGTTCGATTCACTCGTGCCCGGCGGGCCGCTTCGTTATGTGGTTCGAGCGGCTGGGATGGCGCCAGCGCCGCTGGCCCGATGAGGGCTCGAGTTCGCTCGGGAAGATGCGGCGGGCCCACTCTTTCGTGACCGCGGTAGACTCCCGGCTCCTCGAACCTGGAACCTGGAGAACCCATGAGAGCTGTCGTCTGCAAGGAATTCGGTCCGCCGGAGAAACTCGTCATCGAAGAACTCGAGGACCCGACGGCCGGCCCCGGTCAGATCGTGATCGACACGAAGGCCGTGGCGGTCAGCTTCCCCGAGGCCCTGATGATCGAGGACAAGTACCAGTTCAAGGCGCAGCCTCCGTTCGTTCCCGGAGGCGAAGTCGCCGGGTTGGTGAGCCAGGTCGGCGAGGGCGTCGAAGGCTTCAGCGTCGGCGATCGGGTGCTCGGTGCGAACGGGGTCACCGGCGGCTTCGCCGAGAAGGTGCTGGCCCATGCCGCCGCCGCCCGGAAGCTGCCCGACGGCCTCGACTTCGATCAAGCGGCCGGCCTTCAGTACTCCTACGGAACCGGTTGGTACGCGCTCAAGCACCGCGGTGCGCTCCAGGCGGGCGAGACCCTGCTGGTCCTGGGTGCTGCCGGTAATGTCGGGCTGGCCGCCGTGGAACTCGGCAAGGTGCTCGGCGCGCGCGTGATCGCGGCCGCTTCGACAGCCGAGAAGCGCGCGCTCTGCATCGAGCGCGGCGCCGACGACGTGATCGACTACACCAGCGAAGACCTGAAACTCCGCACCAAGGAACTCACCGGCGGCGCCGGTGCCGACGTGATCTACGACGCCGTGGGCGGTGACCACTCCGAAGCCGCTCTTCGCGCGACGGCCTGGGGGGGCCGCTTCCTCGTGATCGGCTTCACGGCCGGCATCCCGCGAATTCCCCTGAATCTGACCTTGCTGAAGAGCTGTCAGATCGTCGGGGTCTTCTTCGGCGCACTGGTGGCCAAGGACCCTGCACTTCACGCATCGATCCATGAGGATCTGATGGAGCTCGTCGGTTCCGGCCAGCTGAACCCCTACGTCTCCAAGCGCTACAGCCTGGAGGAAGCGCCCCAGGCGTTGCGGGATCTCCAGGAGCGTCGCGCGACCGGGAAGTTGATCGTCGCACCCTGAGGTCGCTCTCGACCAGCAATGCCCCGATTTCGAGGAGAAGCGAGATGGACCGAAGAGATTTCCTGACGAGCGCGGCCGGCGCTTCACTCGGTGCGTTGGTGATGGGGGCGAGCGGCCCGGCACATGCCCGCAGCGAGATCCAACGCAGCGAATCAGAGCGGGCGCTGGCGGAACTGACCGACGCCATCTCGGGCTTTGAGCAGCGTTTCGTCGAGCAGTTCAAACTTCGCAGCGAGACCGAGTACGCCGAGGCACGGCGCGCCGTGTTGCACCACCTTCAACACGGCATCGAAGCCTGGCTCGAGTCGGATCCGGCGCGTCCCGTCTTCAAGCGCTTCGTCACGCCGGAAAAGAAGATGCTCGGTGACAACCCCGATGCCGTCTACTTCACCACCGCCATCGACCCGGCGCACGGCTATCGGATTCGCGGAAACCTCGCCGGCGCCACCTACACCTCGTTCACGGTGGAACTCGGAAGTCAGGATGGCAACAACGCCACTGGCCTGGGCGCCACCCTCAACGACACCGAATTCGAGGCGGGGGGCGACGGAAGTTACGAGATCGTCGTGAGCCCCGAGGAGCACGAGGGCAACTGGCTGCGTCTCGACCCCGGTGCCGGCAGCGTGACCACGCGCCACTACTATGAACGCGAAGCCAGCATTGCCCGGGATCGGCTCCACCAAGTCCCGATCGTGATCGAACGTCTCGACGACCCGGGGCCGGGCGCGCCGCCTTCGGACGCCAGCGTGGCCGCCGGAATCCGCCGCGTGACGAACTTCATGACCGGCACGTTGAACCCGACCGATCCGTCGAAGAGCCCCGCCTGGGTTTCCTTCGTGCCGAACCAGTTTTCCAACAAGCAGGCGGAAAACGCCGAAATCGGTTTCGCCGCGATCGACAACGTCTACCAGATGGCGCCCTTCGTGGTGAAGCCCGACGAGGCACTTGTTATTCGCGGGCGCTATCCGGACTGTCGCTTCGCCAACCTCGTGCTCTGGAACCGTCACATCCAGACCTTCGACTACACCCATCGCAACACATCGATCAATCGAAAGCAGACGAAGCTCGAAGCCGACGGCAGCTTCCGCCTGGTGGTAGCCCAAAGCGATCCGGGCGTTCCCAACTGGCTCGATACCGAGGGCCACGTGAGCGGCATGATGTTCTGGCGCTTCCAGTTGCCGGTTGGTGAGCTCGCTCCGCTCGAAACCGAGCTGGTGAAGCTCGCGAACATCGTTCAGGTCGGTCAAACCCCCTGAATGGGGTGGGTCGGCGGCGCTGAGGGCGACAATGCTGGCTTCCTTCAGAGGGAGAACTGCGTCATCATGTCCCCGGGAAGCGGGACCTAACGGGGTCCGTTCTGATGCTACGCGCGCTGTTTCTGCTTCTGGTTCTTGCCGCCCTCTGCCTCGCGCAACCCGCGCTTGCGGCGACCGACTTCGACACGGGCAACACCGGCGCCAACGGGCTGGATGCAGCCAGCCCGGGAGAGACCGGTGGTGTCGGTACGACGGGTGGTGGCGCAAACGCGAGCGTCAGCACACCGGATGCCCTCAATAATGCGACGTCCCGCGGCGGGCGTGGCGGCATCGGCGGTGGCGGTGGCCAGGGAACCGCCGCGAGCCCCGACGGCGGTGATGGTGGTCAGGGCGGGGACGGTGGTGCCGCGACCGCGGACGCCAGCACTCCAATGCCGCAGGCCGGGACGCAGCACCGGGTGGTGGTCTCGGCCACCGGCGGTGTGGGCGGTGGCGGCGGTGTCGGAGGCGCAGCAGGCCCCGGTGGTAGCGATGGCGTGCAGGGCGATGGTGGCCGCGGCGGCGACGCCGACGCCTCCGGCGAGATCCAGTCGACGACATCGACGGCGACGAGTCAGGGCAGCGCGGTCGGTGGCCGCGGTGGCGCCGGCCGAAACGGCGGAGACGGTGGCGACGCCACGAATTCGACGGTCGCGGAAGGCTCCTTCGACTTCGCCACGGCCACCGCATCAGCGATCCCCGGCTCCCTGAGCGCGCTTGGCGGGGCTGGCGGCAGCGGCATCGGTGGGTCCGGGGGCGACGGTGGCAATGCAACGAGTGAAACACGGGCACGCTCGACGAGTTCTCGGGGGCGCGCTCGCGCGACGGATCGTGCGACGGGGGGCGTGGGCGGAGATCTCGTTGCGGGTTCCGGTGCGATCATCGGCGTCGCGGGTCGAGGTGGCGATGCTAGTTCACGGGCGGTCGCAGAACAGACGTCCTTCGGAAGCGCGAACGCAATGGCGATCGGCGGTGCGGGTGGAAACGCCCTGTCGAACCGGATCGGAGACGGCGGTGATGGAGGCAACGCCAGCGCCTCTGCGCTGGCTTCGGACAATCGCCCGGGCGAGCGGGCCAGTGCAAGTGCCGTCGCGACGGCTGGACGCGGCGGTCTGGGCTTCGGAGTCGGCCAATCCGGCGGTGACGGCGGAACCGCGACGGCCTCGGTGCGGGTCGAAGCTCCGACCTCCAACTCGGCAAACGTGGAGGCGACAGGCGGACGAGGCGGCGAAGGGCGGAGCGGGGCCGAAGGAGGCGATGGCGGCGATGCGATCCTGAAGGACGCGGCGTCGGGGGCTACCACCTCGACGCTCTCGGTGCGACAGACCGCGACCGGCGGTGTCGGCGGCGCAGCCACCGCCGCCAAGGCCGGCGACGGTGGAGCCGCGACATCGACCGGAGATTTCCGGAACGATGGCGGCATCACGGCGACCTTGATTGCGACCGGAGGCGACGCCGGCGCTGGTGCAGATACTGCGGGCTCGGGTCGCGCTGGCGACGCGGAGGCGGGCGGATCCGCGACGGCGATCGGCAACGCGGCGGCGCGGATCGACGCGATCGCCACCGGAGGCGCCGGCGTCCTGGGAACCGACGGCGGCGTGGGAACGGCAATGGCCGAAGCGCACAGTGGAACTGGTCGGGTCACCGTCCGGGTGGACACGACCGGTGGAGCGGGAGGCTCCAACACCGCAGCTACAGGTGGCAACGGCGGCACCGCCCAGCTGAGCAACGCGGTTGGCGGAACCACCGACGGGGAACTGTCTCTGTCGCAGGACGCGCGCGGTGGCAACGGTGGCTCTGGCCAGACGGGCGGGGCCGGCGGCGATGCATCCTCCACGAGCGATTTTCAGCACCGAGGAGCCGGACCACTCGACCTCCGCGTCAATGCGATCGGCGGACAGGGAGGGCGTTCGAGCCGTGGGAGTGCGTTCGACGGCGAATCGGGCGCCGCCCATGCCAGTGCCAGGGGAGAGGGCGCCGGGGAAGTCCGCGTCGAGGCCGAGGCGGTCGGTCGCGCGACGCTAGGTCCGGTCTTCGGGCGCTCGACCGGCGGCCGGAGAGTCACGGTGCACGGGAGCATCGAAGATTCATCCGGCTCCGACGTCGTACTCGAGAACGCCGTGGACGGTGCGACATCCGGGGGGTTGAGTCTGCTCCAGAATGTCGCCGGCAAGGCTGCGGTCAGCAGCCGACTCGATCACAGCGGAACGTTCGGCGCCCTTTCGGTGAATAGTGATGCGAGGAGTATTGCGGATCGCTTCATCGCTGGAGAAACCGTGCGCTCCGAGGCCCGGGCCGAGAACCTGGGTGGCGCTGCGACCGCGACTGGAAGTGCGACCGCGTCCAACGGCGGTAACGCCGAACTCGTTCTCGAAGCGATCACGCACCGTGACGGTGACGCGGTGAGCGTCGGGCGATCGTTCCGCGGAGAAGCGGTCGGCGGCAATGGCCTCTCGGTCTCGTCGACCCCTCCCGCCGGAAACGGCACCACGATGGCAACGGGAACCGCGCTGGGGGACGCCACCGTCGATGTCCGCGCCGTGGCCGAGGGCGGCCGGGCCCTCTTCACCGGTACCCAGGGAGGCAGCGCGACCGCACGCGCGGTCGGTTCGAATCAGGGCGCCTCGAAGGTCAGCGTCGCCGCAGAAGCCGAGGGCGGCGATAGCGCGGCCGGAGCAGACGGAGGAATGGCAACGGCGTCCGCTCACGGATCTTCCGTTTCCGGCACCGTGGATGTCCGGGTCCTGCAGCTGGGAGGGAACGCCAGCTTCAGCTCAACGCAGCAAGGTGGCCGGGGTGCCGACTCCACCCTCGTCAATGCGGCAACGGGAACGACCTCAGGCGAACTGGTGATCGAGCAGGTGGCGTCGGGCGGCGCCGGTGGGCGTGGAATGCTAGGCGGCGACGGCGGGGACGCGTCATCGAGCCTCGATGTCAGCCACGCTGGGCGTGGTCTCAACCTGAACGCGGTCGCGACAGGAGGCGGAGCGGGAAGTGCCTCTTCTTCCGTCGGGACGGCCGGTCACTCCGGCGCCGGCTCTGCGTCCGCTCGCGGCGAAGCCGCCGGCGACGTCTTCGTGAGGGCATCCGCATCCGGAGACGCGAGTCTCGGTACGGTTCTCGCGCGTTCGACGGACGGCGGCGAAGCGTCGGCGATCGGAGTCCTGGTCCAGAGGGAAGCCGGTAGCGTAACCCTCGACAACCTCGTCGAGGCGGAGAGCAGCGGGATCGTCAGGTTCACCCAGGACGTCACTGGTGGAATCGGTGGCGATGTCGTCAATCGGGTCCAGCGAAGCGCCAGCGCCGATGAAATGCATGCAACAGTGAACTCCAAAGCCGATCGCAGTGGTGGCGGCGACATCTCGTCGACCGCGATCCTCGAGAACCTGACCGGCAGCGCGTCTGCACTGGCGAGCGCTCAGGCCGAGGCCGGTGGCAACGCTCGGGTGGAGCAGCGTGCAACGTCGACCGGCGACGGAAAGGTCGTCACGGTCGGGGATTCCAGGAGCTTCGCACGCGGCGGGGACGGCGTCTCAGGTCGATTGGCCGGCGGAAGCGCAAGCAGTCTCTCCGTCGCTGTGGCGAACGGCGATTCGAGCGTTTCGGTCAGCGACTTCGCCCGGGGAGGCAGGGGAAACTCGTTCGGGACCACCGGTGGGTCCGGTGGAGACGCCGCGTCGCGCGCGGAAGGCAGCAATACCGGCAGCTCCACCGTTAGGGTCATCAGCGGCGCGACCGGTGGCGATGGCGGCGGTGGCTTCGACGGCGGCGCGGCAACCGCATCGGCCCACGGGACTTCCTTGTCAGGCGACGTCGTCGTCGAGGTGACGCAGTCGGGCGGTCGGGGCGGGCGCAGTCTCAACAACGGAGCCTCCGGCCGCGGGGCGGACTCCCATCTGGACAACGCCGCCACGGGTACGACGCAGGGCGACCTGTCGCTGAAGCAGATCGCACGGGGCGGATCCGGCGGCGACGGATCTACGGCAGCCGATGGCGGAGACGCCTCGTCGCTGCTCGATATCACGAGCGGCGGCAGCGGCCTGATACAGTTGGATGCGAGTGCGATGGCCGGTCTCGGTGGTCGCTCCTTCTCCGCCTCACCTGGCGGCAAGGCGGGCGACGCGAACGCGAGCGCAGTCGCCGAGGGCGCGGGCGACGTGACAGTGAGCGCGTTGGCGGACGGCTTCAACGCGAGTCTGGGCCCCGTGAGCGCACGCTCGACGGCGGGCGGCGACGTTCACGTGACGGCCACACTTACGTCGAGGTCCTCGAGTCCGCTCGTGTTGGACAACCTGGCTGACGGCCAGACCACGGGAGGCCTCACCCTCGAGCAGAACGTGAGCGGAGGTCCTGGGGCCGATGTGACCAATCGGATCTCACGGGTCGGAAGCTGGGATCGCGTGTCGGCCCGGGCGACCTCGTCGACCACCTTCGTCAGCGGGACGGTACCCGGCGCCGGCGGCAATCTCTCGAGCGAAGTCGATCTCGAGAATCTGACCGGCGCGGTGGACGCCAACGCGCGAGCGACCGCGCGCGATGGCGGTTCGGCAACCCTCTTTCAGCGCGGCGTTAGTTCGGGCGACTTCCACGATGTGCGCATCGGCCAGAACCAGACGGGGGCCATTGGCGGCGGCGGTATCAGCGCCGCGGGGAGACTCGACGGCGGGGATGCGACGAGTCGTTCCATCGGAATCGCCAACGGCAACTCGCGGGTCAGCGTGAGGGATTCCGCGGTTGGCGTAGACGCGGCCGCCTTCGGAGGAGTGGTCGGCCTTGGCGGGGACGCGACATCGAGCGCCACCGGGTCCAATCAGGGCGCCGAGCGCGTCGACGTCGAAGCCAACGCGAACGGCGGCGCGGGCGCCGTAGGCGGTACCGCGAAGGCGACGGCTCGGGGCACCTCGTCGAGCGGCAATGTCCAGGTCACGGCCTCACAGCGAGGCGGCACGGGCCAGCGAGGAAGCGGCTCGGCAGATGGTGGTGACGGTGCCGGTTCGCACATGGCCGATGCCGCCAGCGGATCTACCGGCGGAGACCTCGCACTGTTCCAGACCGCGACGGCAGGTGCAGGTGGCGACGGCAGGAGCGGCGGGAATGGCGGCGATGCCAGCTCGACGCTGGACGTGAACCACACGGGCAGGAATCTGGTGTTGAGCGCGCGAGCACTCGCGGGCAACGCGGGACGCGCGCAATCGGGAGTCGGGACCGCCGGGCAAGCCGGGACGGCCTTCGCATCCGCCTCGGGCGAAGCCGCCGGCGATGTCGGCATCACTGCAGTCGCGCGCGGGGATGCCAGTCTGGGGACGGTATTCGGGCGCTCCACCGGTGGTGGGGAGGTCGAAGTTCGCGCCACGCTCGAGGGCCTCACGGGCAGCGATCTGGTGATGGACAACGTGGCAGACGGTGTCACCACCGGTTCCCTCGAACTGCGGCAGGTGCTCCGGGTCGGTCCCGGCGCGGACGGAACCAATCGAATCCAGCAAAGCGGAAGCTGGCAAAGCCTGCTCCTCGAAACGGACACGGGCGACCAGACGACCGCGACCGGCTCCGGAGGCGATCTCCTCTCCGAGATCGACGCGGCCAACCAAACGGGTTCCGTCTCGGCCACCGCCAAGGCACAAGCCCGCACCGGCGGCGATGCAACCGTCGTCGTCAACGCGACGACCGGCGGAGACGGTTCGACGATTTCGGTCGGCACGCCTTCCACCTTCTTTACGGGCGCCGTCGGCGGCGGTGTCTCCTCCCGTGCGCTTACGGCCAGGGCGGGCGGGGACGCGACCAGCAGCTCGAGCGGAATCGCTCATGGCAATTCGCGGGTGTCGGTCCATGACGGTGCGAGCGCCGGCGCGGGTGGGCCCACCAGCGGCGGCAGCGTCGGCGGAGCCGGCGGAAACGCTTCCTCCCATGCAACGGGATCGAATCAAGGCAACGAGTCGGTCACCGTGTCTGCCCGCGCGAGCGGCGGATCCGGCGGCCGAGGAGCCAATGGCGGATCGGGCAGCGCGAGTGCGCAGGGATCGTCCATCGACGGCGACGTCGCGGTGACCGTGCGCCAGTCCGGTGGGAACGGAAACCAGGGCGCGGATTCGCATCTCGCCGAGGCGGCGTCGGGCGATACCACCGCGAATCTCAGCCTGGTTCAGGAGGCGACCGCTGGCGACAGCGTCGCCATCGGCATCCAGGGGGGCAGCGCATCTTCGACCCTGGATCGTGAGCACACGGGCTCTGGCGATTTGAGCCTGGTCGCGAATGCGGAGGCGGGTTTCGGGGGCGCGAACGCCTCCTGGGGCGACTCCTTCGCATCCGCCCGGGGGGTCGGGAACGCCGACGTCTCGGTCCAGGCTTCCTCGGAAGGCAACGCGACGTTAGGCGCCGTCTACGGCGAATCGACCAGCGGTGGCGATGTCGAGGTCTTCGCGACATTGTCCGATCGCAGGGGCGGCGATCTGGTCCTGGACGATGTTGCGAACGGCATCACGACAGGCGACCTGACGCTGGGCCAGCACCTGGTCGCCGCGGCTGGAGGCAGCGGCACCAACCGACTTCGGCGCTCAGGGGCCTGGTCGCGTTTGTCGGGGAGCGCGACGAGCGGCGGGCACCGATCCAACACCCAATCCAACACTGCGGCGGGCTCGGATCTTCACTCGGAGATCGATCTCGAGAACACCGCTGGGAGAGTGAGCGCCTTCGCCAATGCGTTCGCCGAGGATGGTGGCGATGCGAGTGTCGTGCAGCGCGCGACGTCGACGCGGGATGGCGACAACGTCAACGTCGGCCAAGTGTTCGGGAGTTTGTTTGGCGCGGTCGGCGGCTCCGGCTCGACCTCGAGCATTGCACCCGCACGCGTCGGAGGAGACGCGACGAGTGTTTCGGAAGGCATCGCGTTGGGCGACGCGTCGGTTTCCGTTCGCGATCGTGCGACGGGTGGCGCCGGAAGCGGCAGCGGCACGAACGGCGGCAATGCCTCGTCGAACGCGACCGGTTCCAACCAGGGTGATGCCACGGTCATGATCCTGGCCGAGGCATTCGGCGGCACCGCCTCGCGCGGCGGCGACGGGGGAACCGCAACGGCCAGCGCCCACGGGGCTTCATTGACGGGCGCTGTCGATGTCCAGGTCCGGCAAACGGGCGGTGATGGCGCCAGCTCCTTTGGCACCGGGCTGAGTGGTCGCGGTGCCGACTCCCATCTGATCCAAGAGGCAACAGGCAGCACGCTCGGGGATCTGACGTTGCGCCAGTTCGCTGAGGGCGGGCGGGGTGAGGGAGGCTCCCCGGGTGGAGACGGTGGCGACGCATCCTCCGTTCTCGATGTCGTCCACGGTGGCCAGGATCTCACGTTGATCTCCCACGCCTTCGGCGGCGCGGCGGGTACCGGTGGCGCGATCGGGTCGGGGCACGCGGCGGCCAACGGCGAGGCGCTCGGCGACGTCACGATCGACGTCGCCGCGGGTGGCGTTCCCAGCTTCGGGCCCGTCTTCGGTCGCTCGAGCGGTGGCGGCCGGGTGGATGTGCGCGCTCATGCCGAGGGATCGAACGGTGCCGACCTTCTGATCGATACCGTCGTGGACGGGGAAACCAGTGGCGCCCTCAGCCTCCGACAATCGGCTCTCGGCGTGGGCGGGAACGTCGTCAACCGGTTTGCGCGGTCTACATCGGGAAGCGGGCCCCTCTCGATCACGCTGGAAAGCTCGGCGCAATCCGGCAGCAACCTCCAGCCGGAGGTGCTGAGCGAACTCGATGTGGTCCACGCCGGTTCGAGTCTCACCACCAATGTAAGGGCAAACGGTGTCAGGGATGGCGAGGCGCGCGTCGCGCATCGTGCCGAGACGCTCGGGGACGGACGTGAATTGTTGGCCACGACGCGGGCGATTGGCGCGACCAGCTCTTCGAACTCCGGCAATGTCGTGGGCGGTTTCGCCGCGAACGAGAGCACGGCGATCGCTGCCGGTGATTCGGCTGTCGTGCTCGAGGCCTCTGCGATCGGGGGCCTCGGAGGGCGGCGCTTCGACGGCGGTGATGCCGAGGTGAACGCCGTCGGCTCGAACCAGGGATCGTCGGTCGTGCAAGTGGTAGCGAGTGGAGCTGGCGGAAACGGAAACGAAGGTGGTCACGGTGGGAGCGCCGTCGGGTCGGCCTCCGGATCTTCGCTAGACGGACATGTCAGCGTGAGCCTGGACCTCCGAGGCGGACGGGGCGGTGGTTCTTCGTTCGTGCCCATCGGAGGCGCTGGCGGCTCGGTCGACGTTCGGAATGCCATCACGGGAACGACAGATGGGGAACTCGAGCTGAGTCAGACCGCCAGCGGTGGTGACGGGGGCCGGGGCAGCGAAGGCGGAAGCGGCGGCGACGCCGTTTCGATGCTCGATGTGGTGCATCTGGGCTCCGGACCGCTTCGTGTCTCGGCCGCGGCCCTGGCCGGGATCGGTGGCAGCGCGCGGACCGCCGGCTCGCCGAATGGCCGCGACGGCAACGCCATGGTCTCCGCCCGAGGCGAAGCGAGCGGTGACGTCCACGTCAGCGCAAGGACGAATCGCGAGGGCGGTCTGGGCGCGGTCTTCGGTCGCTCCACCGGTGGCGGGCGAGTCGACGTGAGCGCGATACTCGAGCTTCAGGCGGGCTCCGGCAGCGACGTGGCTCTGCACAATTTCGTCGACGGCGACACGACCGGCGTGTTGGCCCTGCGCCAGGAAGTCCGGGCAGGCTTCTCGAGTCTGGTCGGGCTCGGTGTCGAAGCGTCGAGCACGCTCGACCGTTCGGTCTCGCTGGAAGGACTCGAGCTCTTCACGACCGCCGTTTCGCGGGATGGTCTCGGTGCAGGGAGAGCAGGTACCGCAGCGTCGACCGCCCACAACGAGACCGGCCATGCGTTGGCCGACGCAGACGCCGTCGGCGGCAGTTCGCGAGGAGACGACGGGAACGGCGTCGTCTCAGGTGGTGTTGCAGAGGCGCTGGCCCGCGCCACCACAGGAGGCGACCACGCGGCGACGGCTTCCGCCCGGTCGACCGGTGGCCGAGGGAGTCTACGTGCGAGCGGGGGCGTTGTCGAACTAGCATCGGTGCGCGGCGGCGACGCGAATAGTGAAGCCGTTGCGTCGACCGGGGAAGGTCCGGTCAGTGTGCGGTCCGTTGCCATCGGCGGTCAAGGCGGTTTCATCCAGTCGGGGAATGCACCGCTGGCCGGGCGCGGCGGAGATGCCCACGCGAGTGGACACGGTGAGGCGACAGGCTCCGGCGACGTGACGGTCTACGTACAGTCGACGGCCGGCGATGCCGGTTCCCTGTTCTCGGGCGCCGCGACGGGTGAAGCGGGCGATGCCACGCTTTCGGCGTCGGGCCGATCGGATTCTGGCAGCGTCAGCGTAACGGCGGTTCTCGAAGGGGGCGGCGGCGGGGTCGGCGGCTTCCTTTCCATCGGCAGCCTGGGTAACGGTGCAATGGGCGGCGACGCTGCGCTTCACAATGCCGTTTCCGGCGAAACCAGCGGCGACCTCACGCTGGTTCAGGAGGTTCGCGGCGGATCGGGCGGCGGTAGTGTGTTTGCCGCGGGCGGTCCTGGAGGCCGTGCGGAATCCACGCTCGACGTCGTTCACCTGACCGGCGGGGCACTCGACATCGCGGCGGATGCTCGCGCCGGAGCCGGAGGGTTTGGTGAGCCCGGGGCGGACGGCGGCGACGCCCATGCCAGCGCCGTCGGCGTCGGTGCAGGGAACGTCCGCGTCCGCGCGAGCTCCTCCGGCGGAGCCGGTGGTCCGACGATCAGGGGGGCGGCCGTGGGCACCGCCGGAGTGGGAAGCCTCGGCCGGGTTTTCGGGGCATCGACCCAGGGCGGCGATGTCTACGTGATCGGCGAGAGCAGCTCGGGCGGCCTCAGCGGCGGCGACGTCGTGCTCTTCGACGCCGTCCGGGGCGAGACCTCGGGTGCGTTGACACTCGAACAGAACGCCCGCTCCGGTGGAGGGTTCGCATCGAGTCGGTTGCGGCGGCGGGATTCCATCGAGGCCCTCCGTCTCGTGACGCTGACAGAGGGAGTCGACGCACACGCCACCGCGAACGCTCGCAACGATGCCGGTGATGCGACGGCCCATGTCCTGTCGGTGGCGACCACGGGCGATGCCCGTTCCGAGGCGCGCGCGCGTGCGAGTCGTGAGGGCGCCTCCGTGGTCATCGGCATGGAGGGCGCGCTTGGTGAGGCCGCGAAGACCGGAGCCCGGACGTTCGGGTCCGGCTCGGCCACCAGTGTTTCGATCGGGCGCCACGACGGCGACGGAACCGTCACCGTGATCGATCGGGCAGAGGTCGAGACCTCCTTCTTGGCATTCACCGTACCCGGTTCGGCGAATTCGCGGGCGGTGGCCCTGAACGCGGGAGCTTCGAAGGTCGTCGCGAGATCCACCGCTCGAGGTGGGAACGGAACGGTCTTCTTCGGCGCCTTTGGCGGCGGAGAAGCCACTTCGGACGCGATGGCCCGCGGCCTCGGCGAGGTCGAGGCGACGGCACGCTCGATCGGCGGCGTTGGATTTGTCGCAGGCGGTGCCACGAGTAAGGCCCGGGGCAGCGGCCGCTCGGGCTCGGCGAGCGCCGAGGCGACCGTGGTGGGTCTGCATGGTGTCACCAGCTTCTTCTCCCAGTCGATGGTGGCGCGTGCCTCCGCCGATGTGGCCGACGACGCGCGCGTGATCGCGCAGGCGTTCGAAGCCTCGCTGGGCTCGGTCGGTGCCGGCCAGGACGCATTCGCGCTGGCGTCGCTCAGCCCGGACGCCGCCTTGTTGGCGGAATGGAGCGCCAGCGCCCCCGCCGTCATCCAGCAGATCCAGGACCAACGCGCACAGGTCGTCGCGCTCGGCCGCGTCGGGGCGAATGCGTTCCAGGACGCGGATATCAGCCTGGAGGCCGGGTTCGAGCTGGCGGGTTTCAGGGATCCGGCGAACGGCGTCCGAGCCCGAAGCTTGATCGTGGGCTTCGTCGATCACTTCTTCAGTGGCGAGGGTCTTGGGCTGCGGCTCACGATCGACCGCAATGGCGAGGAGGTCCTCGACATCGCATTCGACGACGGTGAGGAAGCGGACTCCTGGTTGACGGGGAGGACGCTGGTGTTGGGACGAGGCCAAGCGGAATTCGGCATCCCCGAACTCGAGATCGTCTTCGCCTGGGAGGGCGACGGCTCGGGTGAAGGCGCTCGCATCGACTTCGTCGTCGCGGTGCCGGAGCCCGCCATCGGCCTCCTGGTCCTGATCGGTATCGGCCTCGGTATCAGGCGCGCCCGAAGATGTTAGGTGGCGGCGCCTAGCTCTCTGCTTCCTCCGTCGTCCGATAGTCCCCGAATGGCTTGTCGCGCTCCTGCAGCGTTGCGGTCAGGCCCTTCTCCTGCGATTTCGCGATGAAGTCGGCCATGCTCTTGGTGTGGGTTCCGAGCGCGCAGAGTTCGGATCCGGCGCGGATGCCGGTGTGCAGGCCCATGATTTCCATCTGGCGATGGACGACGCGCTTGTTCAGTGCGCATACGTCGGGGGGAACGGCGGCAACCCGTTGTGCGACGGCTAGCACCTCCGCTTCGAGTTGGTCGGCCGGGAAGGACGCGTTCGCCCAGCCGAGCCGGGCGCACTCGATGCCCGAGAGTGAATCGCCCGTGATCATCATCTCCATGGCCTTTCGCATCCCGACGAACCAGGCGTGGAAGTGGTTGTCCGGAACGCCGAAGCGCACGGCCGGGTAGCCCATCTGGGCGTCGTCGGCGCAGTAGACGAGGTCGCAGCAGGTGGCGAGTTCGCTGCCGCCGGCGAGGCAGTAGCCGTGGACCTGGGCGATCACGGGTTTCGAGAGTTCCCAGATCCGCATCCAACCCTGGGTTACGTGACGAGGCCAATGGCCTTCGCCCGGCGGCGTGTACCAGGGCATGTCCATGCCTTCGTTGCCGCCGCCGAGGTCGTAGCCGGCGGAGAAGGATTTCCCGGCGCCACGCACGATCATCACCCGCACGTCCGGGTCCGCGTCCGCCTCTTCGAGCGCGCGCAGGATTCCGCCGCGCAGATCGTGGTTCAGTGCGTTGCGCTTTTCCGGGCGGTTGAGGGTGACGCGGCGAACGTGCGGGGCGGGATCGTCGACGAGAACGAGATCGGTCATGGGGGCTCCTTTGGCTGTCGAAAGTCAGCGGAGGAGGTTGGTACCACGGGTCCAGCCGCGGGGACACCGCAGGGGCAGGACCATCAAGCGACGTCGCGACGCGCGAGGGAGATGCGGCCTTCGACGGCATCGGGGGCAACGAACAGCCCGGGATACCCTGGAGATGCCGACGGTGCCGATCCTGGATCGGCTCTAGCATTGCATGGGCCCGGGGGGCTGAGGCGTTTTCACCGCACGGCTCAACTACGGCGACGGCGATCCGAGCGGTATCGGCTAGACTTTCCGGCCGAGAGGTCTTCGATCGGCCTGCAGCCAGGACCTAGGTCCCGAATCTGTTCCCGTCGTATCCGCCTTTCAAAAGCGCGGAGTATTCGCGCCTGACAGCGACGGGATCCTCAGTCCGGATGTGCCGGGCCGGAGACCAGAGCGAACGAGTCGTAGCGCGGAAAGCGTTGCGACGGAGAATCGATTTGAGCAAGAAACTGTATGTCGGCAACCTTCCCTTCTCGACCGCAGAGGGTGACCTCCGCGAAATCTTCGAGCGCTACGGCGCAGTGGAGTCGGCTGCCGTGATCACGGACCGCGAGACGGGTCGCTCCCGGGGCTTCGGCTTCGTCGAGATGGCCGAGGCCAGCGCCGCCGATGAGGCGATCCGCGGTCTCGACGGCTCGGACATGGGCGGTCGCCCGCTGCGCGTCAACGAGGCGCAGGACAAGCGCCGCGGTGGCGGTGGTGGCGGTGGCGGTGGCGGTGGCGGCGGCGGTGGTGGCGGCGGTTTCCGCCGCAACGACCGCTACTAGAGATCAGATGAACAAGGCTGGGGCGGACCTTCGGTCCGTCCCAGCCTTCGTCCATCCGGACATCATCCGCTCGAAAAACTCCAACTCCGCGACAAGGGGAACACATGGCACGCTCCAAAAGAATGTCGGTGCAAAAGCGCCTTCGTGAAAAGAAGAAGGCTGAAGAGGCCAACCTGAAGCGCGAGATGAAGTCGATGAAGAAGGGCGAGCCCGATGAGGGCGACGCCGGCAACACGGTTGCAAGCCGCGACGATCTCGAGGGCTACGGCGTATTCACGGAGCCCGAAGCGGAGAGTGAGAGCCAATAGCGCGCTCATTGTTCCAGGCGCTGACTCGCCTGAAGGGGATCCAGCGAGGGAGACCGTCTACCTTCGTCCCATGGCCACGATCCTCGCCCACATCCAGACCCAGCCCGGCCGTGAGGCCGAGTTCGAAGCGATCGCCGCCGGCCTCTACGCAGCGACCCACGCACGGGAGACCGGTTGCCGGCGCTACGAGTATTGGCGCGGCCAGGAACCGGGCTTCTACTACTGCCTGCTCGCGTTCGATGATTTCAACGCGTTCGTCACGCACCAGGCCAGCGATCATCACGAAGAGGCTTCGCCGAAGTTCGGGGCCTTGATTCGGGAGATGAAGCTCGAATGGGTCGATCCGGTCGAGGGAGCCTCGCCGCTACCGCCTAGCGAGCCCCAGGAAGGCGTCGCGGATGCCACGAAGCTCGAACAACGGATGGCGCGGATGTTCTCGATTCAGTTGGCAGCGTGGTGGGCGGAGCAGCGGCCTGGGGCGTGAAGATCGCCGCCTAACATTCTTCGCCGGCGAGCTTCGCCACCATCCGCGCCGGGTTTCGACCGTCTACGTAGCCCATGAAGCTCGAAGCCATCAAACCGTAACCGAGCATCTGTCGCACACGCGGCGAGTACTGGGCCGCTTTCGCGGGTGGGACCGCGAGCACCATGTTCTCGATCTGTCGCAGCCAGGGTTGGCTGTACTGGAGCGTGATCCCGAGCCGCGTCGTGTTGCCGCGGTGCGCACCGCCGCGATGGAAGAGCGGGCCGGCCCAGATCATCACCGAGCCCGCCGGCATCAATGCCTGCACCGCGCGCGGGTCGTTCTCGCCGGGAACTTCGCCCGGGCCCCAGAGGTGGCTGCCGGGAACGATCTCGGTGGGCCCGTTCGTTTCCTCGAATGCGTCGAGGGCCCACATGGTGCTGACACCCTGGGGCGCTCGAGGACGCGGCGCTGCACCGGCGTCGTCGTCGCAATGGAAGGCCTGGGCGGTTTCGCCCGGGTGGACGTTGATCGCGATGGCGCCCCAGAGCAGGTAGGTCGGCGCCAGGATCTGATCGACCAGGGCCAGCACGTCCGGGTGCTCGACCATGCGCGCGATCGAGGGCGCCTTCGCCAGCAGTGCGTAGGCCCGCTGGGTGCGTTCGCCCTCGAAAGGATTGCGCCCGAAGGGCGCCAGATGTGGCGCCAGTTCCTGGCGGGTTTCGGCGACCTGCTCGGCGCTGAGCACACGCGGCAGGATGACGTAGCCGTCTTGCCGGAATCGATCGATCAGGGCGTCCATCGGGTCTCCTGGCGCGTGCGTCAAGCGTAGCCCGCGTCGCCGGCCCGGGCCCCGCACGATCGACGGCACCCCACGAGCCCGGTACGGTGAACCGTGTTCGCTTTCCACGATTGGAGGTCCCCGATGGACATCGTTCGAATCCTTCTCGCCCTCTTCCTGCCGCCGGTCGCCGCTTTCATGCAGGTGAACCTGACACTCCATTTCTGGATCAACGTCGTGCTGACCCTGATGGGCGTCTTTCCCGGGAGTGTCCACGCACTCTGGCTCGTCGTCACGAAGCGGACGAGCTAGTCGGTCGAGCTACGCTCCGCTCCAACCCAAGCAGGAGGTCGACCATGGGTCGCATCGCACAGGTTCTCTTCGTCTTGATGGCCGCGACCACGATCGGCTGCACCCAACTGATGCTCGCGATGGGCACCGGCAACGGGGAGGCCAACTGGATCATCACCGAAGGTGCCACCCGCAATGGCAACACCTTCACGTTCAAGGAAGTGAAGATCGACGGGAACGGATGGCTCGTACTCCATCCCTACGTCGATGGCGCGCCGAACGGAGACGTCTATGTGGGCTCGACGTTCCTCGACGATGGAACCAACCGGGACGTCGCGATCACCGTCGACCGGCCCACCGAGCCCGGCGAGATGTTCATCGTGATGCTCCACCGCGACGTCAACGAGAACCGCGAGTTCGACTTCGTGTTCGTCGACGAGCAGAACGTGCTCGACAAGGCGGTGTTCGAGGGCCGCACGATGATCGGCCATCCGTTCGCGGCGCCCGAATAACATCGGAAGACGGGGAACGTCCGGAGCCTGGATGAAGGATCTCCCGCCGGGCCTGGAAGCGACGCGTCGCACCGACGAATTCACCGAAACGACGATCCCGGCGGGCTTGCTGCGCGCCCATACCACGAAGGCCGAGACCTGGGCGCGGATCCGGGTTCTCGAAGGCGCCCTGCACTACCGGATCCACGGCGATACCCCGGAGGAGCACGTTCTGCGCCCGGGCCAGGACGGAATCGTCGAGCCTCGGGTCCCCCATGAGGTCGAGGCGGCGGGCCCGGTGCGCTTCTACGTCGAGTTCCTGCGAGCGGCGGGGAATCGCTAGGGAATTGCGCCCGCCACGCTGCGTGCACTCTGGGAGGGTTCTCGAGTTCTCCTTGTTCGGAGCGATGACATCGCTATAATCAAAGCCATGCAGCGCAAGGCAACCGGAAGCCAGCCCAAACGGCAACACTTTGGATGGGGCGGGAAACGGGTCGGCGCCGGGCGGAAGGTCGATCCGGCGTCCGGCGAGCCGCATCTCCGCCGAACGGACGTGGCTTCCCGGTATCCCTGCCATGTCACGCTGAAGGTGTGCGATGGCGTTCCCTCGCTTCGAACCGCGAAGCTCGTACGACGGCTCGAACGATCCTGGGCCGCGGCCAGTGGGCGGGGGGATTTCCGGCTCGTGCGATACGCCATCCAGGCGAATCACATCCACCTCCTGGTAGAGGCGAAGGATGCGGACGCGCTGGGGCGTGGGATGACGTCGCTGGGCGCGCGCCTCGCCCGGGCGGTGAATCGCGTATTCGAGCGCACCGGGCCGGTCCTGAAGGACCGCTACCGCCATGAGGTCCTGACGACGAAGACCCAGGTTCGCAATGCCCTGCACTGCGACAAGTGCCGCTGAACGCCAGACGTCACATCTCTGTAGAGGCTGCCTAGCTGCCAGGAAGCTCGGACGGGTCGCGCAGCTGTAGCAGCACTTCGAGGTTCGAAGGCTCCTCCATGGCCACGATGTAGACCATGCGGCCGGTCACGGCGCCTTCGGCGTGGAGCGTGCCCTTCGGCAAGACAAGCTTGTCGCCGACCCCAAAGGGGAGGTGGTCGCCGCTCTCGCCATCGACGAGGTAGGTCTCGCCCTCGAGGACGTAGCCGTGGACATCCTCATCGTGCCAGTGCACTGGCAACTCCGGCGATTCGTTCGAAACGAACGTGGTCGGCCAGAAGCCGGTCTCCTTGAGGTCCGCGAGGACATCGTCCTTGGATTCGAAGAAGTTCTTGCGGATATCGAGCGCCATGGCAGCTCCTCTGGTGGGCCGAGCCAGTGTATATCGCTCGCCCGGGCGTCGGACAGCCCGATAAAACTAGAACCAAGCCGCAAGATTGTTCTAGTATCCGCGCCGTCGCAGCGAGTGGGCCCGGGGCGTGGGTGCGTCCAGGGGAGGGTCCATCTCGGCGGCACTGGAGGACTCCACCGTGCGAAGCACGCCCATTCTTTTCCTGCTGGCCCTGGCGCTCGCCTGGCCGACAGCCGGCCAGGCACAATCGTCCGAAGAAGAAGATCTCGGTGGCATCGACGCCATCATCGTCACGATCACGAAGCGCGAAGAGTCGCTGAGCGAGGTCGCTGCGACCGTGAGCGTCTTCGACGCGAGCATGATCGAGCAGACCGACATCCAGTCGATCTCCGACGTGGTCACGCTGATTCCGAACGTGCAGATCAAGGGTGACGGCGACGGCAGCGTCTCGATTCGCGGTGTCTCGCAATCGTTCACCTCCCAGGCGCCGGTCGCGATGCACATGAACGGCATCTGGCGACAGAATTCCGGGAACTCGTTCAGCGGCGCGTTCTATGACCTCTCCGACATCCAGGTGCAGCGTGGCCCGGTGGGAACGGTCTACGGACGTAACGCGACCGCGGGCGCGATCGATGTTAGTTGGAAGAAACCGCACGACGGCTGGGAGGTCGAAGGCGACACCACCTTTGGCAACAACAGCCTGTACCAGACGCGAGCCGTCGTGAACGTTCCGTTCTTCGGCGAGGGCGACGAGCGGCTGATGGGTCGCTTCGCGTTCCAGCGCGAAGTCCGGGACAACTACAACGACCTCGTGAACCGGAAGAGCCAGGACGGCGGCGTCGATCTCTGGTACCTGCGCGGCAGTCTTCGCAGCGTCCTGACCCAGGATCTCGAGATCACGGTGCGCGGCAGCTTCTCCAAGGATCGCGAGGCGCAGGCTGCCCAGGCGCGCCCGATCAAGACCAACGGTCAGTTCGCAGAAGGTGTCTTCAACCTGGGTGTGCTGGGCACACATCCCCTCGACCCGTTCAATGGCTACCAGAAGTTCCTCTCGAGCTTCGCAAACAACCCGCCCGGCGGCTTCAACACCATCCTCACGACGCTGGCCCAGGCCGCGAATCCTGGCATTTCCCGCGAGGATGCCGCTTTCATCGTGATCACCCAGGGGAACTCGGGTTTCGGCGTCCCAGCCATCATCCCCGCGCTCGATCGCAATCTTCCGATCGGGGTCGCTGGTGAGCAGCAGGCTTCGAACAGCGCGCAGGACCATGCGGACGCTGGCGCGCGAGCCTCGATGGCCGACGCGACGGTCCTCTGGTCGCTGAACGATCTGCCGGCCCTCGGGGACATCCAGGTGAAGGGCGTCGGCGGCTGGGATCGCTGGCGAATGACCCAGCTTCCCGAGGCGGACGGAACGCAGCTCGTCATTCTCGACACGCGTTCCTTCCAGCAGCGGAAGACCTGGGTGGGCGAGCTCAACATTACATCCCAGAACGACGATCCCTACGATTGGATCGCCGGATTCTTCTACTTCGATAGCGAACACGAGACCACGAACGGCACGCTCACCCCGTTCGGGTTACCGCCCCTCGGACTCTCCCAGACCATGAACGACACGAAGGGCTGGGCGCCCTTCGCCCAGGTCAACGTCCGCCCGTTGGATTTCTTCTCGGACGATCCGATCCTGGAGGCCGAGCTGTGGGCCGGTATTCGGTATAACCACGACGAAGCCGGAGTCGTGACGTTCAACCCCTCGCAGGCGATCCTGATGGCGGGCAACAGCCAGACGGCGGGGAGCGAGTCGATCTTCCGCGAGGTGACCTACGAATTCGGGCTGCGCGTGTTCCCGGCTGAGGGTCACATGGTGTACGCCAAGTGGTCGAAGGGCTACAAGCCGGGCTTCCTCGAGGCGATCTTCGACCGGGGAACGCAAACCGGAAATCCGGACGTCTTCATCAACTCCGTCGATCCGGAAGTCATTCGGGCCTGGGAGTTCGGTTGGAAGGGTGGGTGGTGGGATGGTCGCGTGCAGAGTGCACTCACCTATTTCCGTTACAGCTACTCGGACCTTCAGGTGCCGAAGATTACCGCCAGCGTGGTTCAGACCGAGAACGCGGCGGCAGCCAGCAACCAGGGCCTCGAGCTCGAACTCCGCCTCCAGCCCACCGAGGAGTGGAGCATTCAGTTCGCGGGCGGCTGGCTCGACGCGACCTTCGACGAGTTCTGCTCGAACGACGAGCTCGATTTCGGGCCCGGAGACCCGGCCTGTCTGAATCCAGCCGTCGGAGGCGCTGGCTTCCTCGACCTCAAGGACAACGATCTCGAGGACTCGCCGCATTACAACATCTCGCTCCAGAGCGCCTACATCGTCGACCTCGGCGAACTCGGCACCCTGACGCCGAGCGTCTCGTTCACCTGGACGGACGACTACTTCCGTCGCGGCTTCAACCGCAACGATTTCGACAAGGTCGATGACCGCACGCGCACCGACCTGCGCTTGATCTGGCGAAGTGTCGACGAGCGCTACGAGATGGAACTCTTCGTCCAGAACCTGGAAGACGAGTCGGTCTACGCCCGCACCATCGCGGTCGAGACCCCGACGGCGGCTGTCGAGTTCGGCCTGCTGCCGCCGCGCGTCTTCGGCGTGCGCTTCGGCTACCACTGGGGCGACAACTAGCGTCTCCGTCTGCGTCGAAATCGAGGCCTCCGTCGGCCGGGTATTCGTACCCGCACCGGCGGGGGCCTCGTGCGTAGCGAAGCTCGATCGAGCCTCGTCCCGTCCGCAGGGCTAGCGAGAGCGCCTGGGCTGCCGCAGACTCCGTCGGCGGGGAGGGGACATGTCCGACGAGACCGTCGACGTTCTGATCATCGGGGCCGGCGCTGCCGGGGCCGCGATCGCGTGGAGCCTGGCCGAGACGCGCATGCGCATCGTGTGTCTCGAGCAGGGCGGTTGGATGAATCCGGCCGACTACCCGAGCAACCGCGACGATTGGGAAATGCAAGGTCTCGGGCCCTTCGGTTTCAGTCCGAACGGGCGGGGCCGCCGCGAAGATTATCCGGTGAACGATGACGATTCGCCGATCAAGATCTCGAACTTCAATGCCGTTGGCGGCAGCACGATCTTGTACGCGGCGCACTTCCCGCGGCTCCACCCTTCCGATTTTCGCGTCCGCAGTCTGGATGGCGTGGCCGACGACTGGCCCATCGATTACGCCACACTCGAGCCCTTCTACGACCTCAATGCCGAGATGATGGGCGTCGCCGGGCTCGAAGGCGATCCGGCCTACCCGCCGAAGAAGCCGACGCTGCCCCACGTTCCGCTCGGCAAGTTGGGCGAAACCCTGGCCGGCGGCTTCGATGCCCTGGGCTGGCACTGGTGGCCATCGGACAGCGCGATCGCCACCGCCGAACACGCGGGCCGTGCCCCGTGCATCAACCTCGGGCCATGCGTGACCGGCTGCGCCCAGGGAGCCAAGGGAAGCACCGACGTCACCTACTGGCCGGTGGCGGTGCGCGCCGGGGTCGAAGTGCGCACCCACTGCCGCGTTCGCGAGATCAGCGTCGGCCCGGACGGGCTGGTCGATGGCGCCATCTACATCGACGCCGAGGGCAATGAACGGAAACAACGCGCCGAGATCGTGATCGTCGCCTGCAACGGCGTGGGGACGCCTCGGCTGCTGCTGAACTCCGCATCGGCGCAGTTTCCGGATGGGCTGGCGAATCGCAGCGGTCTGGTCGGCAAGAACCTGATGTTCCATCCCTATGCGCTGGTGACGGGCTGGTTTCCCGAGCGCCTCGAAGGCTACAAGGGCCCGATGGGCTGCAGCTTGATCTGTCAGGAGTTCTACGAGACCGACCCGGCACGGGATTTCCTGCGGGGCTATTCGTTCGAGATGCTGCGCGGACAGGGCCCGCTGCAGACCGCGCTTCAAGGGTTGGGGGGCAAGGTCGGCTGGGGCCCCGGACACCACGAGGCCTACGACAGGATCTGGGACAAGAGTGCGGGCATGGTCATCATCTGCGAGGACCTGCCCGAGCAACACAACCAGGTGTCGCTCGATCCCGAACTCACCGACGCCGATGGAATCCCCGCACCGAAGATCGACTACTGCCTGAGCGAGAACAGCGAACGCATGCTCGAACATGCTGTCGCCAGGGGCCGGGAGGTGTTGGTGGCGTCCGGCGCGCAAGAGACCGAAGCGATCTCGCCGCTTCCGCCGGCCGGCTGGCACCTGATGGGAACCGCTCGCATGGGGACGGATCCGGCGGCTTCGGTGGTCGACGCGAATTGCCGCAGCCACGACGTGAAGAACCTCTTCATCGTCGACGGCAGTGTGTTCGTAACCTCGGGCGGCGTGAACCCGACGAACACGATTCAGGCGCTCGCCCTCTACGTCGCCGACCATATCAAGCAGAACCTGACCAACCTGTTCGACTGAGAGATCCTGGATGCGTGAAGCCGATAGCGAACTGCTGGTCGAGATCCTCGACACCCTGATTCCGCCTAGCGAAGACGGACGGATGCCGGGTGCCGGTGAGATCGGGCTCGCCGCAGCGGTGCGCGAGCAGACACAGGCTTCCGCCGACGTCATCGCAGCCGGGCTCGCCGCTGCAGAGGCCGGCGGGTTCTCGTCGCTCGATCTGGCTGGCCGCGTTGCGCTCCTCCGGGAACTCGAGCCGAGCCAACCGGCGTTCATCGCCACGCTCCTCTTCCCGACGTTCAGCGAGTACTACCGACACCCCCAGGTGCTCGTCGGCCTGGGCCTCGAACCGCGCCCACCGCACCCGAAGGGACACGAGCTCGAGGCTGGCAATCTCGAGGGCCTGGCGCGCGTACGGGCTCGGGGCAAGCTCTACCGCGACGCCTGAGGGCAGTTCCCCGCTCCCATGCGAGCGCTGGAGGTTTCCGACGGTGACCGTACCCGAAGGCGCGGCTGCATCGTACGGGGTGTAGCGGGCCGAGCCATTTCGCATCCGATCGTGAACCCACGCGGATGGCCTCCCGGACGGCCCAAGAACGGAGGGGGTGTCAGATGAATCGCCAGCGCCTCGTGAACAGCGAGCTTCGGCGGGTTTCTTCGAATCCGATCCTGGGGATCGCGATGGCTTCGCTGATCGGTGCGCTCGTCTGGTCCGCGCTGGTTGCGCTGGTCCTCCTGATCGCCGGCTAGGAATTCTCGGCGCCACGCCTCACGCCTTCGAACCAGGAGCTAGCATCGCCACCCGGAGGATCCTGGATGGCGGAACTCGAGGAGAAGGTGGCGATCGTTACCGGCGCGGCGTCCGGCATCGGGCGGGCGACGGCGATGCGACTGGCGCGAGCTGGCGCTTCCGTTCTCGTGGCCGACCTCGATGAAGTCCGCGCGCAAGGCGTCGCCGACGAGATCGTCGAGGCGGGAGGCCGCGCGCTCGCTCACGTCGTCGACGTCTCTGAAGAGAGCGCCGTCAAGAGGATGGTGGATGCCGCAGTCGCCGCATTCGGCGGGATCGACATCCTGCATAACAATGCCGCCGCGATCGGAAAGTCGAGCCCGGGCCGCGACAGGGACATCACCAGGATCGACGTCGATGTGTGGGATCGCACCATGGCGGTCAACCTGCGCGGCGTGATGCTGGGCTGCAAGCACGCGATTCCGCACATGCTCGAACGCGGGGGTGGTTCGATCATCAACACATCATCGGGTTCGGCGCAGCGGGGCGACGTGACGATCCCGGCCTACGGCGTCTCGAAGGGTGGAGTCGATACGCTGACGCTCTACGTTGCGACCCAGTACGGAAAACAGGGAATCCGCTGCAACGCCATCGCGCCCGGCCTGATCCTGACCCATGGGGTCGAAAACTTCGGCGGACAGCAGTACGTCGACATGTTGGAAGAGCACCACCTGACGCCGCGGGTGGGCCAGCCCGAGGACATCGCGGAGGCCGTGCTGTTTCTCGCATCCGATGCCGCCGGCTTCATCACCGGTCAGATCATCAACGTCGACGGCGGCATCCTGAGCCACGCGCCGCCGGTTGCCGACATCCGCCGAATGGCAGCCGGTCATGGGCTATCGGCCAAGGGCTCCGCTCCGGAGGACGACTGACTCCGGCGGATCCGCTCAGGTTCGGGAGCCGCTTTCGCCTACGAAGCGCTCGCGGTAGGCCCCGAAGTCCCGATCGATACCCTCTTCGCTCAGTCCGAACTTCTCGAGCGTGTAGGCGTGCGGCGGACGCTTCTCGCGAGCGTTGTCGTCGGTCCACTGCCGCATCTGATCCGTCGCGAGCGGGGTCAGCGGCTTTCCGATGAAATCGTAGATGCGCTGCACGACGCCGATCGGATCCTTCACCGTATCGAGGAACTGGATGTCGAGGAATCGCCCGTCGTGGCCGGCATCTCGAAACGCCGTGCATGCGTTCACGCCGTCGCGGAAGATCCGGGACCACTCGGTGCCTGCCGAGACGGGATCCGGCTCGTCGGCGCCGAGCTGCCAGAGATAGTGGTTCAAGCTGCAGATGGAGGGAATCGATTGGAGCGGGTCCCGATGCGTCTGCACCACGGTCACGTCGGGGAATGTTTCGAACAGCAGCGCCATGTCCTTCATGTGGACGGGCGCCTTCAGGACCCAGCGTTCGCGCGCTCGGTCGAGTCGCCGATGCTGCCACTGAAGCAGTTTGAGCGAACGCTCGAGTGCAACGTAGGAGGGCCGTTGGCTCTGTCCGAGCCGCCACTTCCCGAACTCGGGAACGTCGGTGTAGGCCTCGGTCATCGTGGTCAGGAACGAGGGTTCCATCAGCATGATCTCTTCGTCGGGCTGACAGGCATCCCACGGGTGGACGGATGCTAGTTCTGGGACGAAGGCGAGGGTCTCGGCGACTTCGCGCTTTCCCTGTTCGATCCGCGGGTCTTCGGAGATCCAATCCCAGTTCTCGGGCGGCGACGGGAAGCGTGTCTCATACCAGAGCGCGCAGTCGAAGCTCGGATCTGCCGCGATCACGCGATGGAGGAGCGTGGTGCCCGTGCGCGGCAGGCCCACGATGACGAGCGGTGCCTCGATACGTTCCTCCAGGATCTCCGGATGCCGTTCGAACCAGTACTCGGCCCGGGCGCGCGTGATCAGCGAATCGACGAGGCGCTGATGTTGGGCCGCGCGGCCCGCATCGTTGAGCCCGGCTTCCTGGTCGAGGGCGCGGCAGGTCCGCTCGAAGGGATCGTGGAACGTGGGATCGCCGAAGTCTTCCAAGCGCGACTGCGCGGTCGCCTCCTCGAACAGCTGCTTCGGGTCGAGTGACAGGGAATCCATCGCCGAATGATACGATGTCTGGCCGGGCCGATCCCGAAGCGTAGGAGGCACATGCTGCTGGAAGCCCAGAAGATCCTCATCACCGGTCCGGCCGGCCAGATTGCGTTCCCGCTGGCCCGACGTCTGGCTGCCGCCAACGAGGTCTGGGGGATCGCGCGCTTCAGCGACCCGGCCTCCCGGGAGCGTGCCTGCTCAACCCTCCGCGAACGGATCCGTGTAGGGCGCGCGCGCCGGGCGCAGGTAGCCGAGGCCGTGGTTCTCCGGGAACTTCGTGGTGGTGGCCCAGAGGTGGTCGCCGAACTGGAACGGTTCGAAGGGTTCCCCGCGATCGGAAGTGGCGCGATGACCGTGCTCGGGCGTGGTTCGAAGAAGAACGGGACCGAGAAGCGTTCGCCACCTGCAGACAGCACGCGGTGGAGCGTGGCCCGTACGCGACCGCCGGTCCAGCGCGCCAACAGCCCGCCGAAGTTGACAACGAATCCGTCGCCTGGTGGCTCGCCGAGTCGGATCATACACAGCGTTTGCGGGACGCCGCCGGAGATTGGTCTATAGTGCCCGACCCACCGATCGGAACTCGAACCCCCCGAGGCCGGTTGCTGGATCCTCCATCCGGGTAGAAGTGGTGCCGAACCGGCCTTGCGGCTGGCTCTCGGATGTCGAAGTCGAAGTCGATGTGGTTGTCGTTGTGGTTGCAGGGGGACGCAGGTTGGCTCGGATTCGATTGCGCGCGTGGCAACGGGCCGCGCTGCAGTCTCTGGCTGCTTCCGCATCGCCCGATTTCCTGGCGGTCGCGACGCCGGGTGCCGGAAAGACCACCTTCGCGCTGACCGCGGCCCGTCGCGCGCTGGTCGATCGCAGTGCCGGGCGACTCGTGGTGGTGGTCCCGACCCAGCACCTGAAGCTCCAGTGGGCGCATGCTGCCGAAGCGTTCGGGATCCATCTCGATCCCGACTGGTCGGCGACCGACGGCGCGCTGCCTTCGGACGTTCATGGCGTGGCCGTTACCTACCAGCAGGTTGCAGCCAACCCTGGGGCACTCCGACCGCTGGTACGATCGTCCTTCGTGGTTCTCGACGAGATCCATCACGCCGCCGACAGCCGCGCCTGGGGCGACGCCGTCCGGCACGCCTTCGAGCCCGCAGAGCGTCGGCTCTGCCTCTCGGGCACGCCGTTCCGGTCCGACCAGAGCACGATCCCGTTCGTACGTTATGTGGGCGACGAAGCGGAAGCAGATTTCGAGTACGGCTATGGAGCTGCCCTCGCCGATCGCGGCGTCGTCCGCCCGGTCTACTTCCCGCGCATCAACGGCCGCATGGAGTGGTCCACGGCGGACGGGATGACGTGGCGGGCGAGTTTCGACGATCCGCTCGGGCGCGTCCGGGCAAGCCAGAGGCTTCGCACTGCCCTCGATCTGAAGGGCGATTGGCTCCCTGCGGTGCTGGCGAAGGCCCATCGACAACTCTGCCACCTGCGCAAGGATGATGCGCAGGCCGGCGGCATGGTGATCGCGATGGATCAGGACCATGCTCGTGGGATCGGCTGGCACCTGTCGCGTCTGGTCGGTGGCGGCGTGACCGTTGCCACTTCTGATGATCCGCGCGCATCCGAGAAGATCGCAGACTTTGCGAGCGGCAATTCCCCCTGGATCGTGGCGGTTCGAATGGTGTCGGAAGGCGTCGACATCCCGCGCCTCAGGGTCGGCGTCTACGCCACCCACACGATCACGGACCTGTTCTTCCGCCAGGCCGTCGGGCGTCTCGTGCGCTATCGCGCCGGGCTCGCACAACAGCGTGCCTACATGTTCATCCCCGACGATGCGAGGCTGCGTCACTTTGCCATGGGAATCGCCGAGCAGCGCCGCCACAACCTCCGCAAGCCCGACGAGCGCGAGGAGACCGAACGCGAAGAGGCCGCCGAGCGGGACGAGGAGCAGCTGACACTGTTCTCGGCCATCTCCGCCGTCCCCCTGGAAATCGACGGCGCGCCACTCGAACCCGCCGTCTATACAGAAGATAGGGGCGACCCGATCCCGGGACTGGTCGACGAACTCGATGAGAAGCCGGACGCAGACGATTTCGAACTGCTCCCGCCGAACCACGACGAGATCCTGCCGACCCCGGAGCCCGGGCCGGAGCTTCCGGCGCGTCCGGGGCGCAGCCGGCGCCGGGAACTCCGCGAGCAGAACAGCGCACGGGTCCGCAGCCTGGTCCACGCCAAGCGGAAGGCTCACGCGGATATCAATGCCGAGCTGAACCGGCGCGTCGGAATCAAGCGGATTACCGAGGCCACGGTTCGCCAACTCGAGCGCCGGCTCGAGGTTGCCGATCGCTGGCTCGCCGGCCGAGGGCCCGGCTGAGCTTTGTTGCACCCTGGCTGCCGTGGTCCCCGTCACGTCTGTAACCGAACTGTGTGCCGAAACACGTCCAATGAGAGACGGACTAACGCGCAAGATCACGGGACTTCTGACGGGACGTGGCGGGCCCCAAGCCTTTGCCGGCCGATTCCGAGCCAGCCTGACCGTCCTTTCCGGGCCCGGCTCGGGGATGGAACACATCCTGGGTGGCGAACACATTCTGCTCGGTCGGGGCCCAGGTGTCGATGTGGCGCTGGACGACGACTCGATCTCACGACAGCATGCTGTCCTGGTGCTCGAGACGGATGGCTGGCATGTGCAAGACATGGGCAGCACGAACGGGATCGAAGTGAACGGGGCCTCGATCGGGGCGACTCCGCTGAAGCACGGAGACCGTCTCACCCTCGGCTCGGTCGAACTCCAGTACGTCATCGAAGAGCGGCCCAAGTCCGTGCCCAGCCATCAGATGGACGCCGCCTAGCATCCATGCAAGACGCGACCGGGAAGAGGATCGCCGGGTACGAGATCGGGGACGAGCTCGGACGCGGCGGGATGGGCGTGGTCAACGCCGCGCGTCAGACCAACCTCGATCGCCCTGTCGTCTTGAAGCGCTTGCGGCGTGAGCTCGCCGACGATCCCGGCGTCGTCGAGCGCTTCCTCAACGAGGCGCGAACCGCGGCTTCCGTCCATCATCCGAATGTGGCAACGGTCTACGATTGCTTCCGGCATCGGTCGGAGTGGTATATCGCCCAGGAGCACGTGGACGGTGTCGACGTGGGGCAGCTTCTCGCCCGCGGCGAACGCCTCCCGCCTCGCGTCGTCGTGCACATCGCGCTCGAGATTGCGCGTGGGCTCGAGGCACTCCACGACCGTGGCACGGTGCACCGGGATCTGAAGCCCGGAAACGTGATGGTGGGACGCGAGGGGCAGGTGAAGCTCGTCGATTTCGGGATCGCGCGAAGTTCAACGTCCGCCGGGCTCACGCGTCCGGGGACCGCACTGGGCACGCCGCCCTACCTCTCGCCCGAACAGCTGGCGGGCGAACGCGGAGACACGCGAAGCGATCTGTACGCGCTGGGCGTGCTGATGTACGAGATGCTCACAGGTGCGGCGCCATACGAGGTTCCCGAGGATGACGCCTGGGCCTCCTTGTCCGAGGCGATGAGGAAGGAACGCTACGCGCGTCTTCGGCGGCGCGCGCCGGGGAACGAAGAGCGAGGCGGCCATCGGATTCCCCGCGAACTCCGCCGCCTGGTTCACGCGTGCCTTCGAGCCAAGCCCGCTCGCCGGCCGGCATCCGCCCGCTTGTTGAAGCGCAGACTCGAACCGCTGGCCGAGGAGGCGGCCGACGCGACTCGCCAGGTGATTGCGTCATGGGCCTGGGAATCTGGCGTGTTCCAGCGCCGGGAGGCAGAGACGTTGATCCTCTCGCGTCCGGCCAGCGAGAAGCGGGGCCGCGCCACGAGCTGGCTGATGGCCGCAGGACTCGCAGCAACTGCGGCAACCGGAATGGGCGGCGCCTGGTGGTTCGTGGCCACCCGAAGTGCGGGTTGGGTGCAGATGCTGGCGCAGCTCCCAGACTGAGACCGGCGCCGCAACGCAGAACCGCCCGCCCCGTTTCCGGAGCGGGCGGTCTCGATTTCGAACCGTGCGCTCGGGGCTAGTAGATCTCGAACAGCCCCGCGGCGCCCTGGCCACCGCCGATGCACATCGTCACGACGCCATACTTGGCGTTGCGGCGCTTGCCTTCGAGCAGGATGTGACCAACGCAGCGCGCACCGGTCATGCCGAACGGGTGGCCCACCGAAATGGAGCCGCCGTTCACGTTGTACTTCTCGGGGTCGATGCCCAACGTGTCGCGGCTGTAGAGGCACTGGCTCGCGAACGCTTCGTTGAGCTCCCAGAGATCGATGTCGTCGACCGTGAGGCCGGCGCGCTCGAGCAGCTTCGGCACCGCGTAGATCGGGCCGATGCCCATCTCGTCGGGCTTGCAACCGGCGACCGCGAAGCCGCGGAAAGCGCCGAGCGGCTCGATGTTCCGCTTCTTGGCTTCACCGGCTTCCATCAGCACCACCGAAGCGGCGCCGTCGGAAAGCTGCGAGGCGTTTCCGGCGGTGATGTACTGGTCCTCACCGCGGATCGGCTTCAAGTTCTGCAGACCTTCGAGGGTCGTGCTGGGCCGGTTGCACTCATCCTTGGTCACCGTGTAGGCGACCTCGGAGACTTCGCCCGACTCCTTGTCCTTGACCATCATGGTCACGTCCATCGGCACGATCTCGTGATCGTAGAGCTTGTTGTCCTGGGCCGCGGCCGTGCGCTTCTGGCTCTCGAGTGAGTACTCGTCCTGGTACTCGCGGCTGACGTTGTAGCGCTCGGCCACGATGTCGGCGGTCTCGATCATGGGCATCCAGAGGCCCGGGTACTGTTCGTGCAGCGGCTTGTCGACCTGGAGCGTGAAACCCGAACCGGTCATGCTATGCGAGATCGATTCGACGCCGGCACCGACCACGATCTGCTCGCCATCGGCGACGATGCGACCGGCCGCCGTTGCAACCGCGTTGAGGCCCGAAGAGCAGTGGCGGCTCACGACGAAGCCGGGCGTCTCGATCGGGCAGCCGGCCTTCAGCGCCGCGAGGCGGCCGATGTTGTTGCCCGTGGTGCCCTGGGGCGTACCGCAACCGACGACGACTTCGTCGATCTCGGCCGGGTCGACACCCGAGCGCTCGATCGAGTGCTGGATGGCGTGGCCGGCAATGGCGACACCACCGGTGTTGTTGAAGCCGCCACGGTGGGACTTGGCCAGTCCGGTCCGGGCGGTCGAGACGATGACTGCTTCGCGCATCTGGGTGTTCACTCCTGATAAGGGGGACGCGGACGCGAGGTCCGCGGAAATGGGTGCCCGATCCGGTCGAGTCACCGTTTCGCTGTTTGCGGCGCCAGATCTTAGCCGCCCCGGCTCGCGATGGTGAACTCTTGCAAGACCGCTGTCCCCGTGGGGCCGTGGCCGCCCGAGGACGCCAGCTCGAATCACGATCCACCGCCAGCGCTTGCGGCGTTAGCTGCCGATCTCCGCGTCTGCCCGAGTAGACTCCGCCCACCAAGGAGCAAAGGGAGGGAACAGCCGAAATGCATGGACCGAAATTCAAGGGAGGCGCCGCGATCGCGCTGGCAGCCCTGCTGCTGATCGCCGCCCAGGCTTCGAAGCCCGACTACCAAACGACGCTGGAGGGCGGGTTCGCGGACATGCTCGCCGGGCTCGAGAAGGCCGAGCGCAACCTCAGCGCGCCGGAAGCGATGGCGCCGCCGCTGGCCGAGCGACGGCTGCGCGATGGCTACCGCTACCTGATGGGCCACCTGGTGCGGGTGGCGACAACGGAGCTCGACAACAATCCGAGTAGTCCGCGCTTCGAGCGCTCGGTCACCTTTCTCAGCAAGTGGACTGGCGACAATCCGGACAACGCCTACCTGGGGGCGCCCATCGACGGGCGCTTCGAGTATCGCGTCAGCGGTTCCGTGCCGTACTACCGGGGCAACAGCGCCGCCCGACTCGCCGACATCCCACAAGCGCCGGGCCTGGTGCTCTTCCAGACGAACACGAACCTGATCGGCGATACCGGCTCGCTGGCCGAACTCGGTTCATGCCGCAATCAGAGCTTCGGCGGTCTGAACAACCATGACCTGATCGTCTCGCCCGACGGCAGCTTCGAGATCCTGCTCTCCGCCGAGCGACCCGTCGGGTTCGAGGGGAACTGGATGGCGACCCAGGGAGAGCTCGAGTGCCGCGACCGCGAAGGCAACGTCACGCGTGCACACAAGGTGGCCCGAAAATTCGCTATTCGCGAGATCTTCATCGATTGGGACGAAGAGCTCCCATTGGATCTCGACATCGTCCGCATCGGTCACGAGGGTGTTCCGCCTCCGCGCATCACGACCCGGGCCCGCGCCGAGCAGCTGCGCACGATCGGCGAGAAGGTCCCGAATCAGATCCAGTTCTGGAACGGGTTGATGGAGGTCGGGCTCGAGGCCTGGGGTGACAAGAACGGCGATGGCGTGCTGAACCTGCCGGTGAACGCCGTCAACCCGCCGGCGCCGCCCTTCGTCGCGGGTGGGACCGCCGGAAGCAACCAGATCTACTCGGCTGGGATGTACGACCTCACGGAAGGCGAGGCGTTGATCCTGTCGCTCGATATCCCACGAATGCCCGAATACCTGGGCTTTCAACTCAGCAACGCGTGGATGGAATCCTACGACCAGGCCAACTACACGAGCAGCCGAAACCAGGGCCAGATGGAGTTCGATGAAGACGGGAACAGCTACCTGGTCATCTCCGAACGGGATCCCGGCGTGCGGAACTGGGTCGATACCACCGGCATCCCGAACGGCCAGATGAGTTTCCGCTTCTGGTACGCGGAAGAGGCCGCTGTTTCGGCGCGCCCGGTGATTCGCGCTCGCAAGGTCGGCATCGACGAAGTCCGCGAACGGTTGCCGGCCGCGGCAGTGCTCACCTCCGAGCAACGTCGGGCAGAGGTCGCCGTCCGTCAGAAGCACATCCGCCAACGCTTCCGGCAGTACTGACGCTCCGGGCCTCGGTTGTTAGGTGGCCGGCTCGCACACGAAGATCGGAATGTCCCGGGTGGTCCGCGTGCGGTACTCGGCGAACGGCGCGTAGTGGCTGTCGCAGATCGGCCAGAGCGCGGGCTTCTCTTCGGGCGTCGCCTGCCGCGCTCGGAGCGTCATCTCGCGGCCGCGGTGCCGGGCGCGGATATCCGGGTGCTTGACGAGGTTGCCGTACCAGACCGGATTCTTCGGAGCGCCGCCCTGGGAAGCGACGAGCAGGACGCCGTCGTTGTAGGGCACGTACATCAGGGGAATCGTGATCGTCCGACCGCTCTTCGCACCCGTCATCGTGATGAAGACGACGTCGTCGCCAGCCAGCTGATTGAACATCTTTCCGCCCGTGATCCCGTTCAGGAAGACGTGGGCGCGCGTCATCGCCTTGAGAATCCAACGCGGGGGCGGTGTGCCGGTAGAGGGAGGGGTCTCGGTGGCCATGGCGATCCTCTCGAGGTCGGAGCTGACCTGGCGGCCCAGCATAGCACCCGAAAGGGCTACCCTTTCGGCCCCGTAGAGGAGGCCCGGGATCGAGACCCGTGGTATCCAAGATCGCGCGGACCGGAGCGCCGGGTTTCAATTTTCCGAGCGGTCCGCCGCTTGCTGTCGCGAGAGCCGCCGCGCCCGTTCCAATCCGAGCCCCGAAGGACCCGATCCTGATGCTTAGACGCTGTCTCCCGGCCCTGTTCAGCCTGGCTCTCTACGCTGCCCTTCCGGCAGCCGCACAGCCCACGGCGGCTGTGCCCGCCGATGTCGATACCCTGGTGGTGACCGCCCGGCGCCGGGCCGAACTCCGAAAAGATGTGCCGGCGGCGCTGACCGTGCTCGGACCCGACGAGATCCAGCACGCACGCCAACAACTCGGGCTCGACGAGTCATTGGCGCGGGTGCCCGGTCTCTTCCTCCAGAACCGGTACAACTTCTCGCAGGACCTGCGCATCTCGAGCCGTGGTTTCGGGGCGCGTTCTGCCTTCGGCATCCGAGGCATCAAGCTCTTCGTCGATGGGATTCCGGCGACCCTGGCCGACGGCCAGGCCGGCGTCGACGCGATCGATCTCGGTTCGACCGGGCGCATCGAAGTGCTGCGTGGTCCGGCTTCGGCGCTCTACGGCGCGGCGAGCGGTGGCGTCATCCACATCCACACCGAGGACGCGCCGGAGCATCCCTTCGTCGAGACGCGCCTGTCGCTCGGTTCCGATGGCTTCGAGAAGCAACAGCTCAAGGCGGGTGCGCGCTCCGAGAAGGGCGACATCCTGTTGAGCGCTTCGCACTTCGACTACGACGGCTATCGGGAACTCGGCGACGCGAACGCCACGTCCGTGAATGGCCGGGTCCGCTATCAGATCGACGACGACGCGCGGCTCGCGCTGACGTTCAACTCCACCCACTCTCCCTGGGCCGGCGATTCCGGAGGCCTGACGCGGGTGGATTCGAGGAACACGCGTCGCAGTGCCTTCACGCGCAACGTCCGCTTCGACGCCGGTGAATCGGTCGATCAGCAGCGGTTGGGTCTGCTCGTCGAGAAATCCTTCGGCGAGCGCCACCACGTCACACTTCGCAACTATGCGGTCTGGCGGGATTTCTCGAATCGGCTCCCGTTCACGTCCGGCGGCTCGGTCGAACTCGAGCGCTTCTTCGGAGGCGGCGGTCTCCAGTACAGCTACGACGCGGGTGCACGGGGAAGCCTGACGTTCGGTGTGGACATCGACGCCCAGCGCGATGACCGTGAGCGCTTCGACAACATCGCCGGCCAGCAAGGCGCCATGACATTGTCCCAGGACGAAGACGTCACGGCCGTGGGGGTCTTCGGCATGGCCCGGCTCGCACTCCACGAGGACATCGACCTCAGCGTGGGCGCGCGCTACGACCGCGTCGAGTTCGAGGTCGACGATTCGTTCCTCTCGGATGGCGACGGCTCCGACGAGATCGACTTCACCAGCTTCAGTCCCTCACTGGCCCTGCTGTGGCGGGTGCGCCCGGAACTCAGCCTGTACGGCTCGGTCTCGACTTCGTTCGAGACACCGACCACCACCGAGTTCGCGAACCCGGCTGGCGGAGGCTTCAACAGCGACCTGGAGGAGCAGCGCTCGACCAACTACGAGCTCGGCCTTCGGGGGACGGGCCCCCTCGAACTCCAGTACGAGGCCGCTCTCTTCCATATCGACCTCGAAGACGAACTCGTTCCCTTCGAGCTGGCGTCACAGCCGGGCCGCCGTTTCTTCCGGAACGCCGGCAGCTCCGAGCGCGACGGCGTCGAACTCTCGGCATCCTTCGAGCCTTACCAGGGCCTCGTCGCCAGCCTCGCCTACACCTACTCGGACTTCGAATTCGACGACTTTCAGACGCCGTCCGGTCGTTTCGATGGCAACCGGCAACCGGGTGTCCCGAAGGATCAACTCTTCGCCGAGTTGGCGTACCGACACGAATCCGGTTTCGCCGTGGCGTGGGAGTTCCTCTGGGCGGACGAGTTCTTCGTCGACGACGCGAACACGACCTTCTCGCGTGAGACCTGGGTCTCGAACCTGCGCATCAGTCACCGCTTCGAGGTCCATGACTTCGAGATCGTGCCGTTCGCGGGCATCAACAATCTGTTCGACGCGGAGTACGACGCGAACGTGCGCACGAACGCGTTCGGTGCACGATACTTCGAGCCCGCGCCTGATCGGAGCCTCTACGTCGGGCTCCGCGTCCGCTACACGTTCGGGTCCTGACCCGACGCCTCAGCCCGCGCCGGGAACCCAGCTGCCGTGGAAGCCGAAGGGAACCCGGGTCGGGAGCTTCACGCGCGCGATCGGCGGCGCACTGAAGTTCGTCGCATCGGTGATGACGAGTTCGCTCTTGTCCTCGGCGGAGTCGTAGACGAACGTCATCACATAGCCCTCGTCGCTGTCCGGGTCCGCACCTTCCGCCAGGACGAAGACCGGCTCGCCCGGGTTGCGCCCTGCGCCCGCCGAATGCAGCTCGGTCGTTCCCTTGGCGAGATCCAGCTTGTAGTGGCCGGCCATTGCAGGGGCACCGCCGCCAGCGCTTTCGTCGAAGGCGAGGCTGAAGCCGTAGCGGTTCTTCTGTCCGACCCGGGCATCGGCCACCCTCGGGAACTCCATCCCTCTCTCGTCGAGTGTCTCTTCCTTCACATTGCCGGTCGAGAGGTCGAACGTGAAGCGATGGAGGGTGAGGTCGGTGTCGCCGCCCATCATGTCGCCAGCTTCGCGCCAGATTTCACTCATGCGGCAGACGTCGTAGATGACCTTGTCTCCCTCGTCCCACGCGTTCATCGCATGGAACACATAACAAGGATTCACCTCGAACCAGACGACGTCGGAATTCGTTCCGGTGCGCGGCATGATGCCGATGCGCGCGCCGTAGTCGTCGCTCCACTTGAAGGGCATGGTCCCCTCGATCGCGGCCTGGAGGTCGAATACGACCGGAAGATCCATGAACAGCGCGCGCTTCTCGGTGACCATGAAGTCGTGCATCATCGTCGGGCCGGGAACCTCGATCTCCTCGGACTGCACGAGCTTTCCGTCCGCGCTCACGCGTAGATAGGTGAGGTACGGCGGTAGCTGGCCGTAGCCGAAGCTCAGCATCTCGCCCGTCACCGGGCAGATGTGCGGATGCGCCGAGAACGCGCTGGTGAGCTTCCCGTCGTAGTCCTTCGACCCGATCGTTTCGAGCTCCGAGTCGAGCGCATAGGGGAAGGATCCCTCTTCGAGTGCCAGGATCTGGCCGGCATGGCCGACGACATGGGTGTTCGCCATCGACGCCGAGCGATCGATCTCGCCCGTCGCCGAGATCCGTTGATAGTCGGGGTCCGCGAGGATGGGGGTCTTCACGTAGCGGTTGCGATACCAGGCGGCCTTGCCGTCTTCGAGACGCACGCCGTGCACCATGCCCTCGCCCATGAACCAGTGCGCCGAGGTGCCACTGGGCGGGTTCGCACCATTCCGGACATAGAGGCCGCGCAGTTCCTGCGGAATCGCCCCGATGACCTCGAGCGATTCGGCCGTCGTCTCCTCTTTGACGGGAGCGAAGTTGCCTTGCAGGTGGAAGGGAAGTTCTTCGGCCATGCGTGTCTCTCCTGATCGGGCGCAGGGCGGACTTTAACAGATTAAAAGAGATTGAATCTGTTAAAAATTGAGGCCTCGGAATCCCCGGCAGGGCAGTTCAGCCTCCGTTCGGACTGAACATGTCCATGACGACCTTCCACTCCCGATCGACGCGCTTCCAGATGACGACGTACTTGACGTCTTGCGCCTCGCCGCCGGGATTCGTGAGCTTCCCCGCGCCGTAGTCCCACGCCATGTCCCCCGAACTCGATACGAATGCCTTCGTCGGCTCCCAGACGAGGCTGAGACCCTCGGCATCGGCCATGCCTTGCCAGGCGGCACGGATCGCTTCCTGGCCAACCACGGGCGCTGCATCGGGTGGGAACTGCTGAGCTTCGGGGGCGTGTGCTGCGACGATCCAATCGACGTCACCGCCGGCGAAGCGCTGTGTCCACTCGCGCTCGAGCGCCATCAGGGTCTCTTCGTCGGTGCCGGGCAACCCGGTCGCCGAGCCTGCCAGCGCGGCGACCGCAATGAGAAGGCCCGCCAGAATCTTGTGGATCGTCATGTTCTCTCCCGGGTTTCAGTGTGGGTTCCCGGAGCGTTTGCCAGGAACTCCAGGCCAGTCAGAGTTAGACTAGAGCATCCCCTCGAGGCAGGTCCCGGCTGAATGACCGAGTTCGAGTTCCAGGTCATCAAGTCCGTGGGTTTCGTCACGGCGTTGATCCTCGCCGTCGCGATTCAGCGCTTCAGGCCCCATCGAACGCTCGCCGGAAGTTGGCGTGCCAACACGGGTCTCTGGGCCACGAACGCGTTGCTACTCGGATTGGTATGTGGCGGTTGCGCCTGCGCGGTTTCTCTTTGGGCCAGTCGCGGTGGCGTCGGCCTGTTGAACCGGGGAGAGGTGCCGTCCGCAGTCGCGATCGCACTCAGTGTGATCGGTCTGGACCTGGTTTCCTACTTCTGGCACCGCGCCAACCACCTGGTGCCGTTTCTCTGGCGGTTCCATCAGGCCCATCACAGCGACGCGCAGTACACGGTGACGACGGCACTTCGCTTCCACCCCGGTGAGTTGTTGTTGGCACTGCCCGTGCGCCTCCTTGCGGTCGCCGCGCTGGGCGTTCCCCTGCTCGGTGTGATCGTGTTCGAGGTGGTGTTCGCCTTCGCCAACTTCTGGGAGCACGGAAACATCGACCTGTCGCATCGGGTCGAGCAGGGGCTTGCGCGCGTCGTCATCACGCCAGCGCTGCATCGGCGCCACCACAGCCTCGAGACGAGGCTCCTCAACTCGAACTACGGGACCATTTTCTCATGCTGGGACCGGTTCTTCCGGTCGTTCGGGGAGAATCGTTCGAGCACGAGGATCGAGACGGGGCTTCCCGGCGTCGGGGCTTCGCTGGGAACCATGGCGATCCTTGGCTTGCCGGCCAGGGGCGTGTTTCGGGGGCGATAGGGCCAGGAAAGATCGTCAAAATAAATGACCCGATAGGTCATTGACTGACCAATTCGGTCAGTTATGATTCTCCGCATGCCGAGAATCACCCCGAAGGACCGCTTTCACGATCTGATCGAGGCCGCCACCAGCGTCTTCCTGGAAGAGGGCTATCGCAGGACCCAGATGGCCGATGTGGCTGCCCGCATGGGCGTGGCGAAGGGCACGCTCTACCTCTACGTCGAGAGCAAGGAGGCGCTCTTCCACGCGGTCATCCAGCACGCGGACCGCGGCGAACGGATCGAGCTACCGGAGCTGTTGCCCGTCCCGACACCGCCTCCCGGTGCCACCCTGGAGGAAGTCCACAAGCGCGTCGCCGAGAACGGCATGCCGATTCTCGGCGAGGCGCTGGCGCGTCAACGCGTGGTCGATGTCAGGGCCGAGCTCGAAGCCATCATCCACGAGCTCTATGCGGTGTTGGCCCATCACCGGGTCGGGATCAAACTTCTCGACCGCTGCGCCGCGGACCACCCGGAACTCGCCGCCGTCTGGTTCTCTTCAGGTCGAGAGGGCGCACAGGAACTCTTGCGTCGGTACCTCGAGGACCGCATCCGCCGCCGTCGCCTGACGCCGGTGGCCGATTCGGCCGTCGCCGCGCGCATCGTGCTCGAGACCGCGGTCTTCTGGGCGGTCCACCGCCATTGGGATCCCTCCCCCCAGACCGTGGACGACCAGACGGCGGAACGGACGGTCGTCGATTTCGTGGTGCGCGCCTTGATGAACCCGGCTTGAAACCTCCACCCACTCTCGCCCCAGAACGGAGAGATCCAAATGTCCACCCCGTCCCCCGAACGGCGCTACGACCTCGATGTCCTACGGGTCTTTGCCTGCTACCTGCTGTTCCTCTTCCACGTCGGCATGGTCTTCAACCCATCGCCCTTCTTCCACGTCCGGAACGGTGAGTCGAGCGCCTTGTTCCTGATCCTGTGTGGTTTCATCGCGCTCTGGCACATGCCGCTGCTCTTCCTGCTCGCAGGCTGGTCAGCCGCAGCCTCGCTTCGCAGCCGAAGCGTTGGAGCCTTCCTTCGCGAGCGCGGCAGCAAGTTGGCCATTCCGCTCGTCGCGGGTTGTGTGCTGCTGATGCCGGGCATCAAGTTCGTCGAGCTGCAGTCCGGTCAGGACCTGAACCACCGCGGCTATTTCGCCACCGCCGAGCTCCAGGAATCATTGCGTTCGGTGATTCCGGTCGAGATTCCCCTCGCGGAGCCCTTCACTGAGAGCTTCGGAACGTTCCTGCCGACCTTCTTTACGGAACTCGATCGGTTTACCTGGTCGCACCTGTGGTTCATCGCGTATCTGCTGACGTTCAGCATCGTCCTGCTGCCGGTACTCGCACCCTTGGCGAGGCGAAACTTCTCGGGGGCCTCGCGTCTCTGGGTCTACCTCCCGATCCTGCCGCTCGCGTTGATCCAGCTCACCCTGCGTGAACGCTTTCCGGGCCCTTACAACCTGTACAACGATTGGGCCAGCGTCGCCTTCTACCTGACATTCCTCGCGAGCGGTTTTGCCCTGGCCGTTGCGCCTGGTCTGGAAGATCGGCTCCGCGAAGAGCGACGCCGGCTGCTGGCACTCGGGATCGCGGCCACGGGCGTGCTGCTTGCCGCCGTGGTCGGTGTCTTCGAGTCCACACCCGTCGTATTGGCCGGGACCGCCGTAGCGGGTTGGTGCTTCGTGGCGGCGCTTCTCGGCTTCGCGCGCGAGCGTGTAACGAGCGGTGGGCCGCGGCTCGGCTATCTCGCCGAGTCGGCCTTCCCGATCTACTTGCTGCATCAGCCGGTGGTGGTCATGCTCGCCGCCGGTGTCGTGCTGCTCCCGCTCGGTATCGCGGCCAAGTTCGTTCTGCTCCTGACCGGCTCCGTGGTCGTGACGCTGGCGCTCTACCACTTCGGCGGGCGGCGCTTGCGAGCGACACGGCTGTTACTTGGCATGAAACCACTGGATGGTGCATCGACGAGCCCCCGGACGGATGCCCAGCGTCCGCCGCGATCACCCGCCTGGACCCGAGTCGCACTGCTCGCACTCCTCTTTCTGCCGATGCTGCCGGGTGCGGCAAAGGCGGCCGACCCGGCGGGTCTGTGGTGGGCTGAAGGCGGCTCGAGCAAGATCGAGATCCGACATTGTGGCGAAGTGTTATGCGGCGAGATCGTCTGGCTGAACCGTCCCTACGACGACCGGGGTCACGGCCTCCGGGATGTCGAGAATCCGGAGCCTGCGCTGAGGAGTCGCCTGGTCCTGGGTCTGCAGATCCTCAGCAACCTACGCAACTCGCCCGACGATCCGGACGGGTGGACCGATGGTGAGATCTACGACCCCGGCAGTGGCAACACCTACAACGCGTCACTCGAAATCGACCACCCGAATTGCATGCGCGTGCGTGGTTACCTGGGCATCCCGCTTCTCGGCAGGACCACGACCTGGATCCGCGTCGGGAAGGAGCAGGAATGCGACGAACTGAACTGAAGCTTCGGCATCGCGGGAGCGTGCCTGAGCTACTGGATGGGCCTGCGCCTGGTCCTGCGTCCAGAAGGAGATGCAGATGAAGGCTGAATGGATCGCCCGGCAATCGAGCCGGCCGGCCGGGTGGTTGGGCGAGATCGTGGCCCGGGTCATGGCGAGGGAGACGCGCCCGGTCAACGCATTCACGCTGGCCCAGCTACCGCTCGAGCCGAACGGCGCGGTCCTCGAGATCGGCTGCGGACACGGTCTGGCCCTCGCGGAGTTGGCGTCTCGAACCACGCAGAGCTTCGCCGCCGGAGTGGATCCCTCGGACGTGATGGTTCGGCTTGCGAGCCGGCGTCTTCGGCGTGCGATCGCAGCAGGCCGCGCGCAGGTACGCGAAGCCGAGGCTGCAAGGTTGCCGTTCGAGGACGCCCGCTTCGACGCCGCGCTCGCCGTGCACGTGCTCTACTTCTAGGCCGGAGCCCGAGATCGAGCTGCGCGAGATTCGCCGCGTGCTTCGCCCTGGGGCCACGTTGCTGTTGGGCTTCCGGCCCGACGGCATCGAGACGCGCGCCGGACTCCCGGATTCCGTCTACCACCCACTCCGTGGCGGAAGTCGAAAAGCTGCTGCGAGAGGCCGGTTTCGAAGTGGTCGGGCTCGCAGAGCAGGGCGCGGGCGATTCACCGTTTCTGTGCCTGAGCGCACGCGCCGCTTGACCCTCTCCGGCTGACGAATCTGCGCCCTCGGCGCGGGTCAATTGGCCGCAGCCACGCGGGAGGTGCTGGGGCCACGCGCCACATTCTCTTGGTGGCGGCTCCCAGCATGGGGCAGCGGTGTCCGAGGTGCGGGCATGGTAGTTGCACATTGGTGGGAGAAAGTGCCCGGTTTTCACGCTTGGAGGCCTAGCGATGCAGGAGCAACGATCCTTCCATCAATATTCCGAAACGATCTGTCACCAGCCGAACTGCGCGCTTCGAAGCGATGGCGTCGATGCCGATCAGCTGGCGGATGTCATCGTGGCAGTGTTGACGGGTGACGAGATTCCGCCTGACCTGGTGGCCAGCATGAACACACGCCAGGACCTGTGCCGGACGTGTGTCCGCGCGATCTTCGAAAAGAAGGCGTTGCCACAGACGGCCAAGGAAGCCCTCGACAGTGCGAGAAACGCCGCGCATCGCCAGGAGCGGCGCGAGGGTCGTGCGCGTCGAAGTCACTAGGAAGGCTGGCGCGCGGCCGCAATCAGGAGATCCGACGTGAGCACCATATTCCCGAGTTCCGAGTTCTTTCGCGCACTCCAGGAGGCGATGGATGCCAATCCCAACTGCACATCGCATCTCGAACCGAGCGATGCCTACTGCGGGTTCGCCATCGACGAGAGTCTCTACGTGTTCGAATTCGACGGACGCAGCTGCGTCGGTGCCATGGGCGGCGGCAACGAGCTCGACCTTGACTTCGTGGTCGCCGGTCCCGGTGCGGTCTGGCGGGAGGCGCTCGACGCCGTTGCAGCGGGCGGCGCTGAGACAGCGGCGCTTCCTGCCCTGGTCGAGCGCGGAGCCCTGGAGATACGTGCGCAGGACGACGACGGCCTGGAAATCGGCAGGTCATCACTCCCCTTCCTCCAGGTCTTCCTCGACCAGGCCAAGGGGCTCGAACTCGCGTTCGACTGAGAGCGTGACCCGCCGGTCCCCCTGATCCGACCCCTCTGCTAGGCGGTGCCGAACCCGGAATGGGTCGCCAGGTAAGCGGGACGGCTCCGGAGGCGGTCCAGGTAGCCGGCGACGCGCGGTGATGTCTCGACGCCAAAGAGATTGACGCAGAAGTCGACGGTGCCTCCGAAGACGACATCGGCGGCCGAGAAGCGATCGCCCAACGCCCAACCGGCAGCGGGCACCATGGACTCGATGGTCGCGAGGGCGCGCGTCGTGTCGCCCCACCCGGCGCTGCTCGCAACGGGGTGTTCGAACGACAGCGCCGCCAGCGAGAAGACGGGTTCGAGGGTGGTTCCGGGCACGAAGAGGTAACGGTAGTAAGCCCCGCGTTCGCGCGAGCCCGGTTCGGGGGCCATTGCTCGCTCGGGGAAGCGATCGGCGAGATAAGCACAGATCGCGGCCGTCTCCGTCACGATGACGTTGCCGTCGACCAGGGTGGGAACCTTGCCCATCGGATTGATCGCGCGGTATTCGGGAGCGTTCTGCTCGCCGGCGTGGACGTCGACGATGACCTCGTCGTGCTCGACGTCGAGTTCGCGGAACATCCAGGCCGTGCTCGCACCTCGGCTCATCGGATGGAAATAGTGCTTCATGTTGGTCTCCTCGAGGGTTGATCGCGCTGACTTCGCGCGTGCGGGACGGCAGTGCGATTCGGAGACCAGGCCGCCGGTGATCATTCTACGCGAGCCCCTCCATCCTGCGCCACTCCCGTTCGCGAATCCAGTGCCAGTGGGTCTGGGAAGGAACCGGAACTCATGCCTAACGAAACGGTGGTTCTTCGCTCAGCCCGTCCCGTCCCAGTCGGCGTCGCGCTGTCGGAAGCCGGATCAGGGGAGGTGGAGCCAGCAACGCTCGCCCCGGACGCGGTCGTCCAGTTCGAAAGCGGGGGAGGGCTGCTCTTCGGAACCCTGGGCGACGTGGAAGCGGAAGCGTTGTGCCCGATCCAGGTTCTCGGGAGGAATCCAGAGGACCCGCCATTCGGCCTCGTCGCCCCGCTTTCCACGAGTCAGGGTCACGAGGGATTCGCCTCGATTGTGCTGCGCGCGGCCGTCGATCGAGAGTGGCCGCCAGCGGCCGGGTGCTTCTTCCGTCTCGATGCGCACCTCCGGATGAACCAATCGACGCAGTGTTGCGGCTGGGCCGTACCAGCAAACGCTCGGGTAGGGTGGCCCTTCTTCGCCGTAGGGTGAGGCCTCGAGGAGCGGAGCGAGGCCGTCGTCCGAGTCGAACGCGGACGGCTTGACGTTGGTGCTGTCGAACGAGGTCTTCCAACCCGGCACGTACTCGAACGTCTGCTTGGCGTCTCGGCGTGGCGTCGGGTTCGTCAGCTCCTTGGCAAGCTCGCCGAGACGCGACTCGACCAACCCGCCGGCGTACTGCCCGTACATCGTGGAGCCGCCCTCGTAGTGTTGGAGCGTGTACTCCTCGGGAGTGGCGAAATACGATGCGTACTCGTTCGCCAGTCCGACGAGAAGGACACGGTCCGGGCTGGTCATCGCTCGTCGCGCCAGGGAGCTGCGGATCCGATGCCCCATGGCTGTCGTGAACTCGCCCGGAAGGGCTGCCAATACGAAGTCACCGACCCGGTGGACGCCCAGGGGAACCTCCGCGGGGCCCGAAAGAAGCTTGAAGGCGACCCACGTCAGGGGAATCCGGAACCATCCGAAGCCGGGATCGAAGGCCGGTACCTTGCCCCCCTGCGGGCCGCGTGGTGTTCGCGTGATGCCGTCGTGCCAGATGTGGCCGTGCATTCCGGTCCGGCCGTCCGGCGCGCCGCCGGGCACCGCGGCGCCCATCTGGCCAGTCGCGGCCGTGCAGCGATTCGTTCCGCCGGGTTCCTGGTAGCAGCTGTTCGCCAGGGGGAATCGACGGAATCGAGACGCTACCTGCACGTCGGCGGATCGTGTCCCCCCGGCCGAGAGGCGGACGATCGCGTCGCCGAGCTGGCGGCCGAAGTGACGGACGTTGGTCGCGTCCTGGCGTTCCCATCCGACACTGACATCGCCCTCTGCGCCATTGAAGATTGCGACGACGGGTCGCCGTCCGCTCGCGTTTCGCGCAGCGATCCGCTGCTCGGCTTCGAGCGCCGCGACTCCGAATACGTCGCTCGAGTAGACGGCGAGTTCCATCCCTCCCGTCGTCGGGTGGGACGCCGCGAACACGGCTGTCGCGAGGACGTCGCCCGCCCGTTCGAAGCGGAGGACGCGAACTCGGGAATGGACGGCGCGACACGCGTCGCGGTCGGGCACCGGCGCGGCGAAGCCACACGGCTCGTTCGCGCTCTCGCCTAGCACCTCGTTCTTGAGCGCTTCCGGATTGGCGCGGAACGGCTTCATCGACCGGTTTCGGAACCATCCCTCGAGCGAGTCTGCGTTCGCCGCCATCGTGGCCGGGCCTCGGGAGCGACGTGCTTCCAGGATGGCCTCGCTGATCCGTGTCGCCAGGAACTCGAAGAGATCGGGGTCGAAGGAGGGGTGGTTCGCGGCCAGTGCGTTGTACGCGATGGAACTGGAGAACGCAGCCGGGCTCTGATGGGTGTGTGTCGCCGCAAGCAGGATCTGCTCCCGCCCGAGCGTCTCGCCATCGGGGTCGCTGCGAACGCGTTCCGCCACGCGATCGGCCAGGCCCGCGGACATCGACCACAGATCCGTCGCCACGAGTACCACGGCGTCACCCGATTCGTCCTCGATGTAGATCGCGCGGGCGTAGAGGCGAAGCCAGAATCCTCGCGAGACCTGGCCATCCGGTCCGTAGCCTCCCATCGGAACGCCGGCTGGCGGTGTCAGCTCCACCATGGCGGAGCCGACCTGAAGCGTTCCGGATGCGAGCGGGGCTTCGGGAGGTTCGAGGTCGACGCTGAAGGTGGCGCAGCCGCTCGCGCCGAGAGAGAACGCGAGCACCAGCCGCAGCCCGAAGGCGTTGAGCCTCAGCATCTGGCGCCAGCGAAACAGAACGATCCCATCAGGGCGGGATGGTCGGAAAGGGGGACGGGCTTGTCGCCGGGGACGTCGACGAGAGCCTCGAAGATGGGTTCGAGGTTGTCGGGGATCAGTCGCTGAGAGGCGTCGCTGGCGGGCCGAACCCACAGATAGTCGAGCCGACGCCGCGCTGCGTGCTCCTCTCCCGAGTCGATCCATGAGATGCGGTCGAGCCCACGCCGCGGCGTTGCCTCGAAGTCCGAATGGCGACCGAAGCAACGGGCGTCCACGGGCTCTTCGGCCGCGGGATCGTCGTGAATGCAACCGGCCACCTCCGGGGCGACCATCGTCTGGTAGTAGCGGGAAGCTCGGGTGAAGTTGAAATCGCCCCCGACGATCAACGGAGCATCGCCGGCCAGTTTCGACAGGAAGATCCGCAGCTCCTGGATCTGGTCCCATCGATACTTCCCGTTGGGGTCGTTCTCGTCACACTCCGACGCGTGCTCGTCGGGATAGCACGCGATCAGATGGGTGGTCGCGATCCAGAGCGCTCGGCCAACGAGATCGACCCGGACGGCGATCGATCCCTTGCCGGAGAGCACGTCCCCCTGGTGGGCGCGAAGCAGGGAGCCCTGGCGCTCGAACTTCAGGTGAACGGCGTCGTGGGAAAAGGCCAGGCGCGACAGGATCACGAGCCCGGTTCCGCCGAAGCGCTCGACGCCGTCGACCCGATAGGGGAACTGACGTCGGACCTCCTCGTCTTCGAGCAGTGCGCGCCGCGGCGCGTCCTTCCACATTTCCTGGAGCAGGATCACGTCGAGCTGCGGCTTGTTGCGTGCGAGTCGTACGCGAAGTGCATCGAATCGGGCGTCGATGTCCTTGGCGACGTCGATGCCGAGGACGGAGACTCCCCACATATTGAGCGTCGCGATTCGAAGCGGGCCCTCGCGATCGACCGCGGCTTGCGCCCGCGACGGGGATTCCGCCGCCTCACGGCTGGTTTCCGTCGAGATACATCCCGCGGCGAGCGGGATCAGCAAAGCCAGGATGGCAACGCCAGATCGCAACATCATGAGCCCTCCGGCACCGACGATAGGCCACGGCCGACCGACGAACCGACCTGCTACGGGGAAGGGTTCCTCATCGACCGCTGGACCGTCCCAGGGCGCCCCAGACGTGATGCAAGCTTGCCGGCCCGATGGCCCTGGGGCACGCGGCACGAAATCTGCACCGATCGGGGCGCGACGCTGGCCGGATGGCGCGCAGAGGCACGGCGAAGCCAGGGCGCGAGCGAAGTAGGAGGAGGTCATGTCGGAAATCGCCCACTCGGCACAGGGACACGGCGAAGGGCTCACCCCGGCGCAGATCGATCAGTACTGGGAGCAGGGCTTCGTGGTCTGCCCGGGCCTCATTGATCGGGAGACCCGCGAGCGTTGGGATCGCCGCTTCTGCGATCTCGTCGAAGGCCGGGTCGATGCGCCCGCGAGCCTGCGAATCGTGCGTGACGTGATGATTGCCAAGGGTGCCGTCGAGCCGGCCTCGCCGCTCCACGCCGTCAACAAGATCCTGGGCTTCGAGGACGATCCCGTGTTGTTCGAGTACCCGCGCGATCCCAGGGTTCTCGGGCGCGTGCGCTCGCTCGTTGGGCCCGACGTGATGTCGATCGCGACGAACGTGATCCACAAGCCGCCCGGGGTCGACGCGCGGCACCCGATCCACCAGGACCAGCTCTACTTTCCGCTCGAACCCGCGGACCGGGTGGTCGGAACCTGGACCGCGATCGATCGCGCGAGCCGCGAGAACGGCTGCCTGTGTGTGATCCCGGGCACCCATCGCGAGCCGCTGCGCCAGCACGTGCTGCCCGACTGGCCCTGGGTGAACAAGTACTTCTTCGGGGTCGAGGGGGTGGATGTGAGCAAGCGCATCCACGTCGAGCTCGAACCCGGCGACTGTGTCTTCTTTCACCCGCATCTCTTCCATGGCAGCGGACGCAACCGCACGACGGGTTTCCGCCGCGCGATGGTCGCCCACTTCGCCAGCGTGGAGTGCAAGAGTGTCGGCGGCACCAGCTTCCAGACCCAGAGCTTCCGCCGGATCGAGTGACGGCTCGGGCGGATCAGTCGTGCTTGGCCCAACGCTCCTCGAGGCGTCGGGTGAAGCGTTCCCTCCAAGCGACGGCCGTATCAAAATCCTCGGTCTGCGCGTAGGCGCGTTCGGTGCTGGCCAGGATCTCTTCGTCGCTCTGGCTGAGGTCGAGACCGTCCGTCACGGGCTGACGGACATGGAACGGGCTGCGGGCGAAGACCTCGATGGCATTGCCCTCGGGATCCTTGAAGTAGAGGGACCAGGCGTTGCCGTGATTGAGGGGCAGGAATACGGTCACCCCGAGTCCCTCCGCCGCGGCCTTCATCCGGCGAAGCGCCTCGAGGCCGTCGACGCTGAAGGAGACCTGGTTCAGCACGACCGCGTCGATTCCGGCGTCGTTCCGGCCCTCGACGAGGGCGATCTGGTGGTGTTCGCCGGGGTCGGCACTCAGGAACGCGATCTGTGGCTGACCGGGGATGTTCAGCTTCCCGCGGTCCGTCAGCTCGAGACCTAGCAACCCGGTGTAGAAGCGGATCATCTCGTCGATGTCGTGCACGTGGAGCCCGACATGGCTGAAGTGGGCGGTCGGAGGAGTCGTCATTTCGGGTCTTCCTTCCAGGCGCGTGGTTCAATCGAGGCTTCGGTCGTGCTCCTCCTGTGGCTCCGCGCCGGCGATGAGGACCGGGTACTGGCGGTCGGGAACATCACAAGCGGAGCGCTGGAGCCGCCCGCCCTGCTGGCTGACGAGGGCGGCTCCGTCGGGAGCGAACTGGATGATGTAGGCCTTGCGGGGGCGGTCCGTCGTCAGGTTCGGCCCCGTCTTGTGGGGGGTGAGTGACGAGAAGACCACGACGTCGCCTGCGCGGGCCGGCGCGGCAATCGTCGTATGCCCGGTCGCGTCGGCGCCGCAATCGAAGCCCAGGTCGGTCAGCTCGTGGACGAACGTTCCCTCGCGGTGAAAGCCTGGAAGCACGACCGGGCAGCCGTTCTCTTCGTCGGCATCCGTCAGCGCCACCCAACATGTCAGGTACTGCTGCGGGTCGACATAGGTGTAGCCGTTGTCCTGGTGCCATGGGAAGTCATCGACCGTCCCGGGCTTCTTGTACACCGCCTGGTCCCAGTAGAGACGAACATCGTTTCCGAGCAGGTCATGCACCAGATCGCGGAAGAACGCGCAACGCGTCAGTTCCCGCGCCTTGGGCGAGCGGGTCACCATGTGAGGCGTGAATGTTATTTCACCGGAGCGGGCGATGAACATCTTGCCGTCGAAGCGCGCTTCGATCAGCTGTTCGAACTCTCGCTCGAGGGGGTCGATCTCCTGCAGGAGCGCCTCGATCATCTCCGCTTCGAAGACCTTCTCGAAGACGAGGAACCCCTGCTCATCGTACTGCCTGGCCTGGGCTTCGTTGATCAGCCGGAAGGGCCCCTCGTGGTTCTGCCAGTGGAAGGCGCGATTCAGTTCGTGCTTGATCAACGGTTCTCTCCCGCGGCTCGCTGCCGGAGGGGTTCGTCACGCACTCAGGGCGGGCGCACCCACCGACCGGAGCTGCTCGTAGTCGGGCGGCGCGCCAACACCGAGCTCTTGCCGCACTTCGTCGATCGGTCGCTCGAAGAGCGCCTCCCAGTCCTGCTCCGCCAGCGGCTTGGCGCTCTGTCCCCGGCGATATCCCTGGCGGATCAGCTTTCCGCTGGTCGAGCTCCAGCCCTCTTCGCGCAGCGCGTTCCAGACCAGATAGGCGATACCGTGGTTGTAGTTCTGGCCAATCGTGAACGCGAGCACCGCGGACTCGCCGCGAAGATCGCGGTCGTAGCCGGTGACGACATGGAATACGTCATGCAGGTTGCGGAGCCGCGAGCCGAAGACCTGCTCGTCCTCGCTCATCCCCGGGTCTGCCGGTCCCCTCGCAGCCAGGCTCGCCTCGGCGAGGCCCTCCGTACTGATCTGCTCGCGCTCGAACCATTCGATCAGGGTGCGACCGAGGGAACCCGGGGGCATCGCGTGGAGCCGCTCGCGGTCGGTCAGCATGGCGTAGAGATCCCGCTTCTCGCGCAGGATGCGCGCACCGCGCTCGGATCGCTGGAAGCGCCTGAGATGGCGCCCACTCGAATTCCCGGCGAGCGCGCCGATCACGCGAATCGCGGCGGCCGTATCGTCGGGGTTCGCGCGCAACGCGCGCATCGCCCGCATCGCGACCAGGGGGCGCATCCGATTTCGGAAAGCCATGGAAACCTCCTCGGTCGATGTCGAAACATCGACGCGCTTTCTCGTGTCATGTCGGGGCGGTCAGTCAGCTCGCGGCCGCATTCGGATCTTTCGTGGGGATCGAGAACGAGCCGCCGCGGGCCTGCTCGTCGACGCCCTCGCGTTCCACGATGTCGCGGCCGTAGGCGAGCATCTCCGGAATCTCGTCATCCGTGATCTGGGGCATGAACTTCTTGCGCGCCAGCGCCTTCTCGATGTAAGGCGCCAACTCGGCCTGCTTCTTGCGCTCGCGCTCCTCCTCGCTTGCCTTGAAGACGGGCATCACCTTTTCGGCGAAGAGCTCGAGAGACTCACAGATATGCTGGTGGCGATTCTTCCCGCCCTGCTGGATGAAGATGACCTGGTCGACGCCGGCGTCCGCAAAGCCCTGCAGGTGGCCGCGAAGCTCGTCGGGCGTTCCGATGCCCCGGTCACCGCCTTCCTCGGGGATGGCCCCGCGTGCGTTCTCGAAGGCCTCCCAGACGTTCGTGCGCCCAGGCTTGTGTGCCCCGAACAAATAGTGGTGCCCGAGCGCGAACCCGAAGAACCGGAAGCCGTCCATGCCACGCCGCTTGGCCTCCTCGGCATCCTCGTGGCACGAGAAGCCCGTGACCATGGCGATGTTTGCGTTGACCGAATGCCCGATCGGCACGCAGTCGTTCCTGATGATGTCGTAGTACTCGTCGACCCACTTCTTCGCATCGCTCTGGTCGACGAACGAGAACGTGAGCGCGCCCATCCCGTTCTTCGCGGCCTCATGAATCGTCTCGCGGTTCGAGCACGCCAGCCAGAGCGGCGGGTGCGGACGCTGGACCGGCTTGGGCAGGACGTTGCGGCAGGGCATCGAGAAGTATTTTCCCTGGTAGCCCGGGTAGGGATCCATCACGAGCATGTTCGAGACCTGCTCGGTGGCCTCCCGCCACATCTCGCGCTTGGTCTCGGCCGTCCACTCGATGTTGAAGCCCTCGAGCTCCGCCCGCGAAGCCGACTCGCCGGTGCCGAACTCGACCCGCCCGTTCGAGACCAGATCGAGCGTCGCAATGCGCTCCGCGATCCTCGCCGGCTGGTTGTAGCCCGGCAGCATCAGCACGATGCCGTGCCCCAGCCGGATCCGGCTCGTGCGCTGGGAGCACGCTGCCAAGAACACCTCGGGCGCCGAGGAGTGGGAGTACTCGTCGAGGAAGTGGTGCTCGACCTCCCACGCGTAGTCGATGCCGAGCCGGTCAGCGAGCTCGACCTGATCGAGGGCCTCCTGGAACATCTTCTGCTCCGAGTCATCGGTCCAGGGCCGGGGTAGCTGGTGCTCGTAGAAGATCCCGAATTTCATCGCGCGACTCTCCTCCTGCGCTCGATCGCATGGACTTCAGCACCTGCCCTGGTGTGCAAGCCACATGCCTGTGCCCTGGATTCGCGGAGCGGGGGAGCCATCTGTGCAGCACGGTTCCGCGAGCCGTCGGACGCCGCAACCGAGGGAATCTCCTGCCGGCCGCTCTCGGGAATGGGGGGCGTCCTGCCACAGGGTGGGGCGCTCTCGCGCCCCATTTCGCAACGTTCGGCGAACTCCGGGCTGAGCCAGGGCACCCCACGCTGGCATACGCCTTGCGCAACTGGATTGTTGCCGCTTCAACGGAGATGTCGCCGCGCGGCGAACGAAAAAGGGGCCTGGCCATGGCCGATGAGGGGCCGCTCACGGGGAAACGCCCACTTCTGCAACGGGGGATACGCGCGAGCAAGACGCGATCGATCGCCGCACTCTGGAGCAAGTCGCTGCTGAATGCGCTGCTCTTCTTCGCGATCTTCATGGTCGCGCTACCGAGCGCTGCTCACTGGCTACTGCCCTTGGCCGTCCCGGTCCCGCAAGCCCCGAGAGCCGCGTTCGCGGTGCTGCTCCTTCTCGTCGGAGTCGCAGGCTGGGTCTGGGGGCTCGACGTGTTCAGCCGCAGAGGACGTGGCACGCCTTTTCCCCTGGATGCGCCGCGACACCTGGCCACCGAGGGCCCGTTTGCGCGCCTCCGCAACCCGATCATGGCTGCCGAACTCCTGGTGATCTGGGGAGCGGCAGCCTACTTCGGCAGCGTGGGGGTTCTGGTCTACGCCGCGGCGATGACCGCACTCGCGCACTGGCTCGTGCTCCACGTCGAAGAGCCCGAGCTGCGCAGTCGATTCGGAGCCCAGTACGACGCCTATTGTGCGCGGGTTCCACGTTGGCTCCCAGCTTTCGGAGCTGAGCGGCCTCCCGCTGCCTAACGATTCCGGGGCTGGCGCCGCGTCTACGGCATGTCTGGCGTCTGATACTCCAGCCCGATCCGACCGAGCCGCGTCTTGAATTCCCCGAGCACGGTGTTCGTGAGGACGTTTTCGAGTTCTTCCGGCGATGCTTGAGCCACGTTGACGCCGTGATACTCGGGCTCCGCAACGTCGGAGTCCGCGGGCGCGATGGCGCGGATACGGTCGCGCTCTTCGCCGACGGCGCCGTCGCGGAACCGGTCGGCAAACGTCGCGAGCATGAAGTAGGACATGTCCTTCTGCATCTGCTGGACTTCGGGCCTCTTCTCCGGGTTGTCCCGGATCAGCGACCCGATGCGGTTCTCACCGAAGCCCACGTGCCTGCGCTCGTCCGCGATCGTGCCCGAGAGCGTTTGCGCGAACTTCGGGTTCGCCGCCTGCATGGACGTGTGAAGCAGCTCGAAGACGCTGAACGCCATGCCTTCCAGCACGATGTTCTGTCCGACCACCCCCGCGACGAAGTCGCGCTTGTCCACTTTCTCGAGCAGGATCTCCGCGAAACGGACCAGGTTCGGATTGGCGAGCTGCGCGACGACGTCGTCCAGCTCGCGCTTCTTCACGCCCAGGTCGAAGAGACGTTGCGAGAAGACCTCGACGTGGCGTGCCTCGTCGAGCGTCTGGGTGGCGAGGAAACGCTTGCTGGCCTCGTCGGGGGCACTGTTGATCAGGCCCGATGATGCTGCCAGCGCGCAGCGCTCGCCCGCCACGAGCTGAACGGTCATGGAGATCGCCTGCTCGCGTAGCAGCGGGTCCTCCAGCAGGAGAGCAGGCTCGTTCTCGCCCAGTTCGTGGCCGTAGTCGGTGTCCTGCAGATAGCCCTGTGGGCACGACTCGAGCCAGCGTTGGATCGAATAGCCTTCGAGAAAGTCTGTCATCTAGATGTCTCCTGGTTCTGTATGTCGGGCGCCCGACCGATCGGTCGGGTGATGCCATCGCAAGATGGGTGCCAGATGCGCGACGGGCTCGGGAGCGGAGCTGAGAACCGTACGGCCATCTCGGGAGACCCCGAGCCAGCAGTGCTGTGCCCCGCTGCCCCATTCGCCAGTGGCAGATCGCCCCGCGCGTCCCCGAACGCGACGCCGACCGGCCGGGGCCGGGGACGGCCCATCAGGCCGGCGAAACCCTGCCATCGCGGTAGTGGCCACGAGCGGATTGCAAAAGTTCTGTTCCAAGGCGGCCGCCCTACTTGTACCGGCCCCGGCGACGGAGAAGCTATGCCCATGCCCCGAGTGTTGAAGGCACTACTGACCCGGTACGAGCGTGCTCCAGACGAGCGCGTCAACTGGATCGGCAGCACGCCGTTCATCCTGGTACATCTGCTGCCGCTGGCCGCGATCTGGACGGGGGCCACGCGTTTCGACGTACTGCTCTGCGGTGGCCTCTTCGCGCTGCGGATGTTCTTCATCACGGCGGGTTACCACCGCTACTTCTCCCACCGTGCGTTCAAGACCAGTCGCGCGATGCAGTTCGTTTTGGCGTTCGGAGGCGGCATGGCCGCGCAAAAGGGCGCGCTCTGGTGGGGGGCGCACCACCGGCACCACCACCGCTACTCGGACCAACCCGAGGACATCCATTCGCCGATGAAGGGCTTCTGGTGGAGTCACATCGGTTGGATTACCTGCCGTCGGTATACGGCAACGGATTGCGACGCGATCCGGGATCTTGCCCAATACCCGGAGCTTCGCTTCCTGAATCGCCACCACTGGCTTCCGCCGACCGTCCTGGGAGTCGTCTGCTTCCTGGCCGGCGGCTGGAGCGCGCTATGGATCGGGTTCTTCCTGTCGACCGTCCTGACCTATCACGCGACATTCCTGATCAACTCCGCGACCCACCTGTTCGGCCGCCGGCGCTATGCGTTGAGCGACACCAGTCGCAACTCACTCGTGATGGCGCTGCTCACATTCGGCGAGGGCTGGCATAACAACCACCATCATTACCAGGCTTCGGCGAACATGGGCTTCTACTGGTGGGAGTTCGACATCTCGTGGTACGTGCTCAAATTGCTGAGCTGGCTTGGCCTGGTCTGGGATCTGCGTACGCCGCCGAGGGCCGTAGTCGCGACGAACCGGGTCTCCGACGGCAACGAAGACCTGGGGATGCTGGTGCTCCAGGACTGAGCGGGGCCGCCGTCGCGCAGCCAGGCCGACGGGCGAAGACCCTCCGCGGACCGGGCGCGCGCGCCCGCGGGGGGTGGCAGATCAGCCAATGCGGACCGGCAGCGATGCAAAGCCCTGGACGAACTCGGTTCGCAGTCTGACGGCTCGATCCAGGTCGAGTTCGTACTCGGGGAAGCGCTCGAGAATCGCCTTCAGGCAGACCCTTCCTTCCATGCGCGCTACGTGCGTACCCAGGCATGCATGGTTGCCTGCGCCGAAGCTGAGGATTCGCGCTGGTTTGCGCCCGACGTCGAACACGTCCGGGTCGTCGAATTCGCGCTCATCCCGGTTCGCCGAGGCGTAGAGGAAGATGACGGGTTGGTTCGCGCCCAGCGTGTGTCCGTGGAGTTCCAGATCGTTGACGACCGTACGCCCCAGGAACTGGGTCGGCATGTCGTAGCGCAGGATCTCGTTGAACGCGTCGTCGATTCCACTCGGATCCGCGACGAGGCGCGCGCGTTGGTCGGGGTGTTCCCATAGCCGGCGCAGGCCGTTCGCGAGCACCTTCGGAAACGTTTCGGAACCCCCGATCACGAGCATGGCGATGTGGGAGGCGGCGTCGGCGTCGGAGAAGCCTCTGCCGCCGGACTCGAAGCCGACGACGGCATCGATGGCCTCGGCCGAGCCGGGCGCCTGCTGGCGCCGCGCCTTGACCATGTCTTCGCAGTAGGCCGTCAGCTCCGCGAGTGCACCGAGGCCCTTCTCGGTCATGCCTTCGGCGTCTGGGTCGTGAGAGAAGAAACGCTGCACCAGCTTCGTGAGTTGGGGCCCATCCTCGAGCGGAAGGCCGATGGCCATGCACGCCACCGTGACCGACAGCCGAGCCGAAAAGTCGTCGATCGCATCGAACTCGGCCCGATCGGCCACGGCGTCGAGCAGCTCGTTCGCAAGCTGCCGTGCGATGGGTTCGACCGCCCGCACGTTCTTGGGCAGGAAGCACTTCCGAATCACCGCGCGAAGCTCCGTGTGGTCCGGGGGGTCCATCAGGTTGAGCATGGGCGCGACCGGCTGGTCCCGGGTGAGGAGCTGGGCGGGCGTCGTCCCCCGCGCCGCCGATAGATCGTTGCTCGACGACAGATCCCAGATGTCCTGGAAGCGCGAGATCGCCCAGGCATCGTACTTGGGCATGAAGTAGGCGGGCGCGTCGTCGCGCAGTTGCTTGTAGACGGGAAGGGGATCTCTTCGGACTTCTGCCGAGAAGGGGTCGTACTCGACGGTCATGAAAACGCGCTCCTTGAAAAATGGGTTCCAATAATAGTAATAGATATTTCGATAAATGTAAGGCATATTTCCAACGAACTGAGTTCGGAGGAACGATGGCGGGCAAGGGTCGGGCTCGGGCCGAACAGGCGCGGACGCAGATGTACAGGGAGCTGGTGCTGGGGAGCGCCGAGCGGGTGTTCGCCGAGCGCGGCTATCACGCCTCGAAGATGCAGGAGGTGGCGACAGAGGCCGGGATCTCGCTCGGCACCCTCTATTCCGTGTTCCCCGGCAAGGGCGACGTGTTCGAGGCGCTTCATGAGACCCGGGGCGAGGCGTTCCTGGCGCGTATCGAGTCTGCGCTCCACGAGGCGAGCCCAGTCCGGGTCGCGCTCTGGCACGCGGTGCGCGCCTTCGTCGAATTCCTGGTGGAGCACCCCGACTACTTCCGCGTGGATCTGCGGGAGGGGCGCTCCTGGGCTGTCGGAGACGTGGAGGCCAGCCCGGCCTTCCAGAAGGGCATCGCCCAGTGGACCGATCTGATTGCGCGCGGGATCGACGAGGAGGTGTTCCGCGACGACGACCCCCTCGTATTGGCCACCACCGTGTTCGGGCTGATGCAGGTGCAGTTGGCCGCCCTGGTCGTGAAGGGCGATGAGCGTGACCCGGGCCGGATCGCACGCCGGGTCGCCAGCAGTGTCGAGCGGCAGGTCTGCCGCCTCGAGGTGCTGGCCGAGACGCCACCTTGGGAAGCCGAGGTCGCCTAGCAGGCTGCGGAAAAACCCACTCCCGTCGCCGGGTACGCATCTTTCCGGCCCACTCTGCGTTGCGAAGCCTTGCTGGGGCTCGCCCCAGCGGCGGCTCCGCGCCTTGATTGGACCGAAAATCTGCGCACCGGGCT
>JAJDAP010000130.1 GCA_029261795.1 Deltaproteobacteria bacterium | reverse complement strand
GCCCAGACGACGCACTTCGCGCGTTCCGCCCGGCGCCCGGTTTCGCCGTCGAGCTGGTGGCTGCGGAACCCCTCGTCGTCGATCCCGTGGCGATGGATTGGGACGCCGAGGGGCGTCTCTACGTCGTCGAGATGCGCGGCTTCATGCCGAACCTGGCAGGCGAGGGCGAGGAGCTTCCCTCCGGCCGGGTCGTGGTCCTCGAAGATACCGACGCGGACGGCGTGATGGATCGGAGCGATGTCTTCGCGGACGGTCTGGTGTTGCCGCGCGCGATCGCCGTGCTGCCCGAGGGCGTGCTGATCGGCGCACCGCCGGACCTGTGGTTATGCCGGGATACCGATGGCGACCGCGCCTGCGACGAGAAAACGAGGCTCTCTGAGTACGGCGTCGGCCGTCACGACCCCGAGCACCTGGAGAACGGGTTGCTCGCCGGGATCGACGGCTGGCTCTACAACGCCAAATCGAAGCGGCGCTTCCGGCTCGAAGGCGACGCGCTCGAGATCGAGCCCACGGCCTTCCGCGGCCAGTGGGGAATCGCCCAGGACGACGAGGGGCGCCTCTACTACAACCACAACTCGGCCTTCGTCTACGCCGACGCGGTACCCGGCGAGTACGCCACGCGCCAGCCCGCGACCGCGCGCGCCTTCACGACGCCCGGCGTCGGCCTCCACTTGAGCGAAGGCGCGCGGGTTCATGCCATTCGCGTCGCAGTCGGTCTGAACCGGGCCTACCTCGCAGGCACGCTACGTGCCGATGGTCGCCAGGACGGGCCGACGGCGGCCAGCGGCATCGTGATCCAACGCGGCGACCAGTACGGGCCGGAGCATCTCGGCGATGCCTTCGTGCCCGAGCCCGGCGGCAACGTCCTGACGCAGTTCTCGATCGAGCGGGATGGCTTCGATTGGCGCGCCGAGCACAGGCTCTACCCCGATCCCGACTGGGACGAACGAGAGTTCCTGGCCTCCAGCGACGAACGTTTCCGCCCGGTGGATGCCAAGGTCGGCCCGGACGGCGCGATCTGGATCGTCGACATGTACCGGGGCCTGATCCAGCACGCGAACTACGTCTCCGAGCATCTCGGTCGTTATGCGGAGAAACACGATCTGGTGTCGGTGGGAGAGCAGGGGCGAATCTGGCGCGTCGTGCGAACGGATCGGGCGCTCGAGCGGAAGCCGCCGCCGTTGTCGACGCTCGACGAACAGCTGGCCGGGCTCGATCACGCGAATGGCTGGGTGCGCGATCGGGCGCAGCGGCGAATCGTCTTCGAGCGAGACCCGCAGGCCGCGGCCGCGCTCGCCGGCGGGCTCGAGGGCTTTACGCCGCTCGGCAGGATCCACGCGCTCTGGGCCCTCGATGGGTTGGGCGCCCTCGATGCAGCGATCTGGCAGCGGGCGTTGGCGGATCCCGATCCTCCGGTACGGCGCGCCGCGCTACGCGCCGGGGAGCGGATGCTACGCGTCGACGATTCCGGCGACCTGCTGGCCCCGTTGCTTCGGGCACTGGAGGATCCCGACCGGGCCGTGCGGGTTCAGGTGATCCACTCCCTGGGCGAAGTTCCTGCCGGCGCGCGCCCGCTTTTGCCGCTGCTTGCTGCTGCAACGCAGGGGGCCGAGCTCGAACGAAGCGCCGTCCTTTCGAGTCTGGCCGGAATCGAGCGCGCCGCATTGGCGGCCGAGGTGGCACGGATCGGCGGCTCCGCTGCCGACGATCCGAAGGCTTGGCTCAGCGAATTGGCTTCCGGCGTCTTCCTCGCTGCTCGGTTCGGGGCGCGGCCGGAAACCGCCGTCGCCGATCTCCTCGATGAAGTTGGCGCGATGCCTGGAGACGATCGCAAGCACGCGATCCTCGAGGGAATCGTCGCGGCTCAGCGACTCCCGGGAAGTGGGCGCTTCGAACTGGCGTCGCCGCACCCGTTCTTCGCGCCGGAAGAAGGAGAGTCGGCCACGCTCGCGGGTCTCCGCTCGCGGCTGCGGCGCACCTTCACCTGGCCCGGCGACGCCACGCCCGGCGGCGCAAGGGCGCTCACGGCCGAAGAAGAAGTGCGACGAAGCCAGGGGGAAGCGCTCTATGCCGGGTCCTGCGCCGCGTGCCATGGCCTCGATGGCCGCGGCCAGACAGGCTTGGCGCCGCCGCTGGTGGGTTCGCCCTGGGTCCGCGATTCGGATGACTGGTTGGCGCGGATTGCGCTGAACGGCCTGCTCGGGCCCATCGTGGTGCAGGGCGAGAGCTGGAACCTGGCGATGCCCGGGCACCGCCACGATGCGCGCTTCGACGATGAAAGCCTGGCCGGGCTGATGACCCACCTGCGGCGTTCCTGGGGCCATGCCGATGAACCCGTCGGCCCGGAAACGATCGCACGGATCCGCGAGGAGACGGCGCAGCGCAACGCGCCGTGGACGGCGCAGGAGTTGCTCGCACTGGATATCGAGCACCGTTTCGATGGCTATGTTGGCCTCTACCGCGTTCCGATCGTCAACCTCGAACTCGAGGTCGTCCGCCGCGATCACCAGCTCCTGTTCGGCATGAAGGGCGGCGGCAAGGCCGAGCTGACCGCCCTCGGCGACGGTCTCTTCGCAGTCCCCGAACTCAGCATCCAATTCGAAACCAACACCGACGGCGAGGTAACAGCGACCGCCACCCGCGACGGCACCACCTTCCCCCTCACCAAGGCCGACTGAGCGGGGACGGACTCCTCAAGTTTCAAGTTTTCATATTTGCAAGTTTGGAAAACTTGCAAATATGAAAACTTGAAACTTGAGGAGTCCGTCCCCGCTCGCCTGTTCAGGGGCGGGGGTCGACGAGGATCTTGATTTCGTCGGGGGTGTCGCGGAGGCGGAGGAAGGCGTTGTTGAGGTCTGTCAGGTTCGAGGTGGAGGAGTGGAGGCTGTCGACGCGGATGCGGCCGTCCTGCATCAGGGCCATCGTGGTTTCGAATTCTTCGGCGGTGTAGGCGAGGGACGCGATCAGGGTGACTTCGTTGAAGAGCCAGGTGCTCGGCGAGATCGTCGCGTCGTGGGCGGAGAGGCCTAGCAACGAGATCTTCCCGCCGCGCCGCACCAGCTCTGCGCCTTGCTGGATCGTCGAGGGGATGCCGGCGCAATCGAAGATGACGTCCGGCCCGACGCCGCCGAAGATCTCCCGGATCCGTTCGGCCGTGTCCTCGGTGCTCGGGTCGATCACGGTGCTCGCGCCTAGCATCGCGGCCTGGTTGCGGCGGGTCTGCTGCGGCTCGACCACGGCAACGGCACCCGCGCCGTTCGCGAAGGCCGCCTGCACCGTGAGCAACCCGATCGGTCCGGCGCCCAACACCACACAGGCGTCGCCCATGTGGAGTTCCGTCCGGCGCACGCCGTGAACCGCGACCGTGGCCGGCTCGAGCATCGCGGCCGCGGTGTCCGAGAGCCCGTCGCGGATCGTGTAGAGCCGCCGGGCATCCATTCCGATGCGCGGGGCGAAGCCGCCGTGGGGTGTGGCAAACGGACCCATGCCGAGCACGCTCAACAACGCGAACTGGCAGTGGCTCGCGTGGCCGGCGCGACAGGGTTCGCACGCGCCGCAAGCGGGAGCGACGCCGACTCCGACGCGATCGCCTTCCTTGATATGGGTCACGCCCGCGCCGAGGCCGCTCACGGTCCCCATCCACTCGTGGCCGCAGATCGACGGACTATACGGGTTGCCCGTGACCCAGGGTTCGAGGTCCGTGCCGCAGATTCCGCACAGGCCGATCTCGACGACGGCGTGGCCCTCCGTCGGCTCGGGCTCCGGGAATTCGAGGATCTCGATCTTCTCTTTGCCTGTAACGAGTGCGGCTTCCATTGCTGGATCGTTCCGCGGCTCGTTGCCGTTGTCAAAGGCCAACGAATCGCGGACCCTGCCTGAATGGATCTTTCCTACGGGCCCGAGTACGAAACCTTCCGCGCCGAGCTGCGCGAGTTCTTGCAGACGCGCGGCGACGAAGCCCCGGGGCGGGCCGGCGAGGTCGCCAGCCTCGGCGGCGAATCGCTGGTGCGCTGGCAGAAGCTGCTGATCGAACACGGCTACGCGGCGCGGAACATTCCGAAAGAATACGGCGGCGCTGGGGCCGAACCGGATCCGTTGATCGCCACGATCCTGTCCGAGGAGTTCGGGCGCGCGCGGGTTTCCCGCGGCGTTGCCGGCCAGGGCATCGACATGTTGGTGCCGACGCTGCTCGAACATGGCAGCGAAGAGCAGAAGCGCAGCTACGTACCGCCGACCGTGACCGGCGAGATGGTCTGGTGCCAGGGTTATTCCGAGCCGGGCGCCGGCTCGGACCTCGCCGCGATCCAGACCCACGGTCGCGTCGAAGGAGACACGCTCGTCATCAACGGCCAGAAGATCTGGACCTCCACGGCGCAGTTCTCGCAGATGATGTTCGCGTTGGTGCGCACCGAGCCCGAGGCCGCCAAGCATGCGGGCATCAGTTATGTGCTGGTGCCGATGGATACGCCCGGTCTCGACGTTCGTCCGCTCAAGACCATGACCGGCCACGCGGAATTCAACGAAGTGTTCTTCGACGAGGTGCGGGTCCCGGTCGCGAACATCGTCGGCCGCCGAGGCCAGGGCTGGAAGATCGCCAACACCACCCTCGGCCACGAACGCAACATGCTCGGCAGTTCGGCGACCAGCGAAGGCCTCTACGAAGGGGTCGTGCGCGTGATGCGCGAAGAGCAGGTGGACGGGCACAGCGCCCTCGAGAGCCCGGTCCTGCGCGATCGGCTGATGTCGCTCCAGGCCAAGACCATCGCGATGAAGTGCCACGCGATGCGGTTGCTGGGCTCGCGGTTGCGGGGCGAGAGTTCGGGTGTCGCCGGCCTGGTGACGAAGCTGAACGGCTGCCAGCTGAACCACGATCTCGCGGGCCTGGCGATCGACGCAATGGGTGAGGGCGGGGTGCTCTACCGCGGCACGGATCGGTCTCGCGAGAACGGCCGCTGGCAATTCCAGTACATGTTCCAGCTCGGCCTGATCATTGGCGGCGGTACGGCGCAGATCCAGAAGAACATCATCTCCGAGCGCGGGCTCGGTATGCCGCGCGAGCCGAAGGTTGCCGCTTCGGCTGCCAAGTCCGGCGTGAAGGGTTAGGCGCGATGGATTTCGGACTCTCCGAAGAGCAGCTCCTGCTCGCTGAGACGGTGACGCGGTTCCTCGACGAACGGCTGCCGGTGCCTCGGGTTCGCGAGGTCATCGACGGGGACGAGAGCATCGATCCCGACGCATGGCGTGCGCTCGCCGAACTCGGTGTGACGGGCTGTCTGGTTCCCGAAACGCACGGAGGCGCCGAACTCAGCCTGCTCGATGCCGCAGTCATCGCGACCGCCCTCGGACACGGCGCGGCACCGCTGCCGTTTCTCGGCAGCGCCACGCTGGCCACCCTGGTCTTGCGGGGTGCGGCGAGCCCGGCGGTCCAGTCCGAGTGGCTTCCGCGTCTGGCCGACGGCAGCGCACGGATGGCCCTGGCCGCCGCCGAGCGCATCGAACAGCGTCAGGACTCCGGCGTGACGTTCGAAGGCGGCCGGCTGCAAGGGACCGCGCTCTTCGTGATCGATGGCGCCGGCGCCGACGCATACCTGGTGGCCGTCGGCGATGATGTCCACCTCGTTCCGGCCAGCGCCGATGGCCTGGCGATCAAGGCGCTTCCCACCATCGATCGCACCCGTGGCCTCGTCGAGTTGGGCTTCGAAGCCGTCGCGCCCGCGGACTCGTTCTTGGCCGTTGGCGCCGCCCTCGACCGCGCCGTCGATGCCGGGCGCGTGATCGTGAGTGCCGACATCCTTGGCAGCTGCGACCGCGCGATCTCGATGTCCGTGGCCTACGCCATGGATCGCGAACAATTCGGGCGGCCCATCGCCACGTTCCAGGCCGTCAAACATCTGTGTGCCGAAATGGTCGCCGCGATCGAGCCCGCGCGTTCGCTGCTCTGGTACGCCGGACATAGCTGGGACGAAATTCCCGAGGAGTCGGCGCTGCTGGCCACGCTCTGCAAGGCGCACTTCTCGACTGTGGGCCACGACCTGGTTCGCATCGCCACCCAGGTCCATGGCGGCATCGGCTTTACCGACGAGTACGACCTTCAGCTCTGGTTCAAACGGGTCGGCCTCTCTCGGCAACTGCTCGGCGGGCCGGAAAAGCTCAACGCCCACGCGGCCGAGCTCCAGGGGCTCGCCTGATCCGTCGGATGCGTCAGGCGTCTTCGGCTCAGCCTCTCAGACCCAACCTTCAGCCCTCTTCGACCCAACGCCGGAGCAACACGTGGGCGATCGCCATGGGCGGCGGCACCATCAACCGATCTGTCGGCCCGGCCAATGCGGCGCGCGCTTCATCGCGGCTGAACCAATCGGCGCTCTCCAGTTCGTGGGAATCCAGTTCGATCTCCGTCGAGGTCGCGGTCGCCCGGCAGCCCATCATGAGCGAGGCGGGGAAGGGCCAGGGTTGTGAGGCCACATAACGAACGTCCTTGACGGAGATGCCCGCCTCTTCGCCGACTTCACGGGCGACGGCCTCTTCGAGCATCTCGCCACCTTCGACGAAGCCGGCCAACGCCGAGTACATATTGCCCGGCCAGCCGGGCTGGCGACCGAGCAGGCAACGCTCGCCATCGGTCACCAACATGATCACCACGGGGTCGGTGCGCGGGAAATGTTCCGTCGAGCAGTCGGTGCAGAAACGGGACCAGCCTCCGTCGCGGACCTGCGTAGCTGCACCACAGCCCGGGCAATGGCCGTGGCGCGAGTGCCAGTCGACGATGTGACGGGCCTGGGCGGCGACCGCTGCGTCTTCGGCGGGCAGGGTGCCGGAGGCAGCGCGTAGGTCGGGAAAGGTCGCGACGCCGTCCCAGCCGTAGTGCTCGAGTGGTTCTTCGACGGCGCTGATGTCGAGTGCGAAGTGGGCGCGCCCGTCGCTGGCACCCAGCAGGATCGGGTCCGGCCCCGAATGATCGTCGAGGATCGCGGGCGTGGCCCAGGCCAGGCGCGGTTCATCGCTGCGAACCAGTGGCGAGAGGTTCCAGACCGGAAGGATGCGCGTCGCGTCCTCGATCAGTTGGGTCTGGAGCCATTCGCGGTCGCGGCGCTTGGCGTCGAGGCGGTCGAGAGAACTACCGGAGAAGACGATCTCATTCATGGCCGCCGACGCTATGGCAGGCCGGGCGCTCCGTCGAGCCTCCTCCGCTGAACCTCAGTTGGCCACGAGCTTCGCGACGAGCACTTCGAAGGTGGCGTCGGCGATGGCGATCATCTCGTCGTCCGTGCGGTCCTGGATCGGATGCTCGGTGTAGACGGCGGCCGGGTCTGCGCCAAGGGCCCGGGCTTGCAGCACGGCCCCTTGCTCGAATTTCGTGGTCGCCACGAACACACCCGGGATTCCGCGACCTTCCAGATCGACGATGTCGTGCACACTGCACGACGTGCAGCTGCCTCAATCGGCGAGGGCTTCGATCACGGCGCCGCACTCCGAGGCGATCTGATGGCGCAGGTCGACCGGGGCAGGCTTGGTGAAGGTCGGCTTCGCGAAGCGCTTCACCTGGGCGCCGTTCTCGTTGAGGCGCTCTTCGATCCGGTTCAGGAACACGTCCCCGCGCGGCTTCGAGATGTCGAGCAGCGCCACGGTCACACCCTCGAGCGCTGGCAGCCGTGCCAGCGGCTCCCGAATCGGGAGATTCTGCTCCGAGGTCGGATCGAGGATCACGTGCGCCACGGCTAGGAGCATAGCTCCGAACTCGGCGATTCGTAGTTTCGCGGCCTGGCGGTGGTACGATCGTGGATTGCTTGTCGGAGACATCTGAGAATGAGCGAACTCGCGACCGTGACCGGAACCATCCAGCCCGACGCGCTCGGGCGTACGCTCATGCACGAGCACCTGATGATCGGCTACGCCGGCTGGGAATCCCACACGACGCATCCCGGCCCGGATCGCGACGAACGCTTTGCCATCTGTGTCGACAAGATCGAGGAGATGAAGGCGGCCGGCTTCAGCTCGATGCTCGATCCGTGTCCGAGCGATCTCGGCCGCGATGTCGAGTTCATCGCCGAGGTCGCCCAGAAGACCGGCTTCCAGATCGTCTGTGCCACCGGCCTCTACAAGCAAAGCGAGGGAGGCCTGCCGTACTGGCATTTTCGCGGCCAGTTCAGTGACGTCACCAATGCCATGGCCGAGCTCTTCGAGAAGGAACTGACCGAGGGCGTCGGCTCCACCGGCATCCGGCCCGGAATCATCAAAGTCGCGACCGGGCCCGGCAAGATGACCGACTACGAACGCCAGGTCTTCAACGCAGCCGCCAAGGCTTCGGTCGCCGTCGGCGCGCCGATCACCACCCACACCGACCGCGGCACGGTGGGCGACCTGCAGCAAGAAGTGCTCACCGCGGGCGGCGTTCCGGCGCATCGGATCGTGATCGGTCACTCCTGCGGGACGTCCGACCACGACTATCATATGGGCCTCGCGCGAGGCGGCTCCTATCTCGGCTTCGATCGCTTCGGGCTGGATCCGATCCATCCCGACGCCGAGCGCATAAGCTCGCTCGCCGCCTTGATCGAGAAGGGCGCCGGCGACCGGGTCGTGGTCTCCCACGATTCGGTCTGGTGCTGGCGCGGGGCACCGTTCCCGGACCCCGCGATGTGGAAAGCGCTCACCGAGAAGAACCACCCGCTCCACTTCAGCCAGGAGATCGCGCCGAAGCTCATCGAGGCCGGCGCGAGCCAGGCCCAGGTAGACGCGCTCACCATCGACAACCCGCGTCGCTTCTTCGCCGGAGAAAAACTGGCGACTTTGAGCGCTTAGTCGCTAGTCGAGATCCAGCGTTCCATCCGTGATGGAGACCCGGCGTCCGCAGGCCTCGCTCGCGACGAGGGCCGTGGCTACGGAGGGGTCAGTCGTCGAGGCCACGGTTCTGCGGCCATCGTCGAGGTCTGCGATCACGACGCTACGCGCCGAAGCCTCTCCCTCATAGGCAACGGTGTAGCTGGCGATCGTGGCGTCGCCGCTCGCGTCCGCGACGACGGGAACCCGCTGAAGGTCGGCCTCGGTTTCGTCGCTGACGTCGGTGTGGGCGAAGGGCCGCTCGGGTTCGCCGCTCGACCAGAGGCTGACGCCCTGCTTGGTCAACAACCCGCTGACGGCGTTCACCATGCCGACGTCGCCGGGGTGATCGCGAAGAACTCCGACCATCTTGGCGAGCGCCTGTAGCACGAAGTTGTTGAGCGGTCCGCCAGCGAAGGTCATGCCCCCGGTAACGGTGACCGGCACCGTGCGATCGATGTCGAGCTCGCGTTGTTGCACGCGCACGGCACTCGGGAAGCAACTGTAGAGCTCGCGATGCGCCACTTCGCCCGGCTCCTTCCCGCTGGTCCTGGCAACCGCGAGCCCTGCATGGTGGAACCCCGGGCTCCGGTGCAACGCGCGGCGTTCGCTGAGTGGGATCATGCAGTTGTTGTCCGCGACGGCGAGCGGGAAGACGAAGCGAGCCTCGTCGATACCGAGCTTCCGCGCGCGCCCGAGCGAGCACAGCACCAGACCCGCAGCCTGGTCGACGTTCCACTGAGAATTGTGGAGTTTCGTGTAGGGGAAGGCGAGCATCCGGTTCTTGCCGACCGCGTCCCAAATCTGCGCGGTGCTATGCGGTTCTCGATTCCAGGCATCCGGATTCGAGACGGCGACCTGACTCATGCCCGCCCAGAGGGCGGCGACTTCGTCGCGGTGGGCGTGAAGGTCCTGGCCTTCGGCGGCACGCAACGCGTTCTCGATCATCGCGTACTGGGCGACGGGCATGCCGAGCCCGTGCTGGATCTCGAGGGGACTCATGATCTCGGTACCCGGTCGCAGCACCTCGTCCGGCTCGCCAGGCGCCTCGATATCGTCGAGTGCGCTCCCCAGGATCTGTCCGCGCAGGGAGCGGTACTTGGCCTCGGCGCCGGTGAGGAGCACCAGATCGTGGGCGCCGGAGGCGATGTCGGCGGCGGCCCTGCCGAATAACGTCGTCTGCAACACCCCGACCTCGGCCACCTGGCTCCTGACCCTGGCACCGAAGCGCTCCGCCAGGAAATGCCCCGGGTCGCCGTAGGACCAGAAGCCGCGCGGCGCGCGGATCGCGTCGGCCTGGGCAAGCAGCTTCGGTGCGCCGGCGTCGAGGGCCGCGGACTCGAGGGCGCGCGCCATCAGGAGCAAGGCGGGTTCCGCGCGCGCCGGTTCTTCTTCGCGCTGTTGCGCGACGGCCGCGCCGATCAGGACCGGGGTTCGCTCGTCCAGGGCCATGGTTTCCTCCGAACGTGCAGGATGGGCTGGTAGGCGGGCCCCCGCAATCACTGGCAGCCACGCCCTGGCGCATCGATAATCCAGCATCGTCCGACGAGGTCACGTCGGCCAGCAAGGGAGCGCCGCCATGAGCCTCGCGATCCGGAACTTCTCCCACGTCTGCATCAGCGTGTCCGACATCGAGCGCTCTCTCGCGTTCTATCGCGACGGGCTCGGCCTCGATCTCGTTTTCGACAAACGCCTGGAAGGCCCCGGCATGGAAGCGGCGACCGGAGAGGCCGGTGCGCGCGGCCGGATGGTCGGGCTACGCGTCCCGGGCCCCGGGAACGTCACGATCGAGTTGCTGGGTTTCGGTCACCGCACCGAAGGCCCGAAGCCGAAACACGGCGCATTCGGCTACACGAATATCTCCCTCAACGTGGACGATCTCGACGCGGCCCACGCGCAGCTCGTTGCTGCGGGCCTCGAACCCCTCCAGGCACCGTTCGAGGTGGGTGGCGTGAGGATGTTCTTCGTCGCCGATCCGGACGGAACCAGCATCGAGATCATCGAGTTCCCGGGCAACGCGACCACACCCGCCGAGTTCAACGCCTGAACTGACGAAGCGCGACGTTGGCCAGGGGCCCCCTGCGCCGGCCACCTCACGACGACGGTGAGCGGTGCGGGTGGGATTCCAGGGGTCGAGGTTGAGCCTTCGAGACGTCTCGGGGCGCCTGGCTGCGCGTACGAGCTTCACGGTTCGAAGGGAAGGCACGCCATCGCGCAGCTTCAGGGTGACGTGGCAGGGAAACCGGGAAGCCAGTCCCGTTCGGCGAAGGTGCGGAATACCAGACCCCGGCTGCGGCTTTCGGCCGGCGCCGGGCCGCTTCCCGCCCCATCCGGAGTGTCGCAGTTCGAGCTGGATTCCGGATGCCTTACGCCGAATAGTGTAGATTATAGCGATAATAGACTAACAGTTAACAAAAAACGACGTCGCACCCTCGAAGAAATGTTCGATTTGCCCCGCGCCCGCTGGCCCCCTCGACCCCGACCCGAACACCTAACATTCCTGCGAACCACCCCCTCAAAAGCCCTCCGAGACCCAACCCCGCTCGAGGGGGACCGATATTCCATTCTCGAAATGTCTTTCGAGCCCCGGTGCCCGCTCGTACCCACGACTACGATCCGATCTACCCGGCAGCGAGCGGCCCCACCCCGGTGCGCCGGGCGTTGCTAGGGCCCCGTCGGCTCGCAACCGATCTGGAGCCGAGCAAGGGCTTCGCAGATCGTCGGGAGTGCGGCCTGGGTCCGTGTTGCCTCGGGGCGCGCGTGGCCGGCTTCGAATAACACCCTTCGGGCGTCGTGGGTGGTCTCGGCTTGGGATGCCACGATCGCGAGTGCGCCGGTGACATGGGCGGTCGCCAGGCTGGTACCGCTCGAGAACGCGAAGCCGCCGCCCGGGACCGTGGTCACGATCTCGGCGCCGGGCGCCGAGATCTCTACGCTGGCGCCGTGGTTGGAGCGCGGCCAGCGTTCGTCGTCCTGATCGACGGCGCCGACGGAGACGACGGAGGCGTAGGCTGCCGGGTAGCGCGGTTCCTCGACACCTTCGTTACCGGCGGCCGCGACGACCACGGCGCCGAGCTTGTCGAGCCGCGCGACGGTCCGCTCGAGTACGACGTTGGGCGGTCCTACCAGACTGAGATTGAAGATCTGAGCGCCGGCTGCCCAGGCGGCATCGGCCCCGAGGACCAGATCGTAGAGCTGGCAGAGGTCGGGCCGGCCGGCGGTCTTCGCCGGTCGGCAGACCGGGACAGCCAGGACGCTGGCGGCCGGTGCGAGGCCGGCAATGCCGAAGCCGTTGTCGGGGGTGGCGGCCAGGATGCCGGCGATCAACGTGCCATGGAGGCCGACCGTCTGGCCGACCCGATTCGTTTCGAGCAGTTCGACGCTGGCGAGATCGGGATGGTCCAGGGCAGGGCGCGAGTCGAGAATGGCGACGCGCACACCCTTTCCGCGGAGCGGTGCTTCGTCGGCGCCGACGCGGTCGAGGCTGTACTGCAGCAATCGGTAGGGATCCGGGCGCTGGGCGGGGGCGGCCCGGCTCGTGTCCGGTTCGTTCGTGGCGGCGGTCTGGTAGACGTCGTTGGGCACCGCCGCAGCACCGTCGGGCAGGGACGCGATCAGGCTTTCCGGGGTTGCACCGGGAGGGCCGACGACGCGCACGATCGTGGCGCATAACACCGGGCTGAAACGCGACTCGCCGATCTCGGCTTCGGGGCCGAGCCGGAAATCGCTGGCGCCGACCGAACCATCGGGGAGTTTCGGAAGCACGACCAACCACTCGCTGCGATCAGGCGCGCTCTCGTCGCTATCTGCCCTGGTCGTTGGCAGCAGGGCGGCGTCCGCGGGGAAGGGTCCACACTCGCCGTCGTCCTCCGCATACACGGGTAGCGCGATCATCACGAGGACGACCACGACCGACCAGGCATGTAACGCCCACCTCAACATCTCGTTTTCGATTTCCTATCTGCCGGTCAGGGCACCACCGGCTCCGCGAACAGGGCCACGCTGACGTCTCCGCTGCGGAGCCTCGCCGCGACGGCCTGCGGGTCGCTGCCTTTCGGAAGGTGGAGGCGCATCACACCGCCGCGGGTCGGTCCCGCGACGACCGTTGCGCCGACCTCGTTCAGGACTTCGTGAAGGCGACCGAACGGGACCTCGGGGCGGAAGACGACGGCGAGTTGCACGACGTCGGCCACGCCGATCGGGTCCTGATCGCTCGCCGGCTTGTAGTAGACATCTCCCTCGCCCTGCCAGATCGTCGAGAGGCCTGCACCCACGAGGCCTGCGCCGAGCGCGAGGGCCAGCGAGGCGGCCATCGCCATCCGTCGGCTGGCGACCCGCAAGGGTCGTTCGCGGCGGAGCGGTGTGCGATTTTCCGGGATCGTGACCCGGGTCGTGCCGTCGTCTTGCTGGATGCGAGCGCGCACGCGGGCGAAGACGCGTTCGGGGTCCGGCACGTCGACCGACGCGGAGCCCTCCTCCGCCTGCATCCTCGCGATCTCTTCCCGGCATTCCGCGCACTGTGCCGCGTGGGCATCGATGCTGCCGCGGATTCTCTCGGGCAAGTCGTCCTCGGGATACCAGGCGATCCAGTCGAGAACTTCAGGCGGGCAGCCAGCGCCGGCAGTTTCCGTCGACGATTGGTGGATTCGGCTCATGGTCGGGCCTCCCCGCGGAGCGGGGCGCGCTGGCGAAGCTCACGTCTCGCGCGCGATAGCCGACTCTTGACGGTGCCGCAGGAGATGCCGAGCTCCGTCGCAATCTCATCGTTGCTGCGGCCTTCGAATAACGAGAGCAGGGCGACCTCGCGTTGGCCCTCCGGTAGACCGTCGATCTTCCCCCGGATCCAGCGAAGTTCACTTCGCGCCTCGATCTGGCCGAACGTGTCGAACTCGTCCGCCGCCTGGTGCAGGAGCTCATCCTTGGTGGGAATCACGGCCGCGCGCTTGTGTCGGCGTCGGTTGCGGTCGGCTTCGAGGCATTTGAAGGTGGCAATCCCGAACAGCCAGGTGGAAACCTTCGAGGCTCCGCGGAACGCATCGGCGCTGCGCCAGACCTCGAAGAAGACGTCGGCCGCGACTTCTTCGGAGAGGGCGCCATCGCCGAGGCGTCGATTCGAGAACGAGAAGATGCGGGCGTAGTAGCGATCGAAGAGAAGGCGGAACGCTGCGTCGTCTCGCTCGCGGATTCGCGCGACCAGCGCGTCGTCTGAATCGGGCTTCACGGGAGCGGCGCCCGCTGCTTGCCGCCGCCTGGGAAACCACCGCCGCCGGCGGGCGTTCGATCGACGAAGCTGGGCCCCTGGCTCGCCGGGAGTATCGGGCCCCGACAGCCCGAGCCCGGTTGGTCGCAGGGGCCGGGCCCCGTGAACGTTGGTGTCGGCGGGCGCGGCCCGCTGAAAGGCGGCGGTGTCGCGGCCACCTGAACGGGCGTCAGGTGAACCCGCGGTGCGCCCGTCGCCGTCTGCTTCGCGTCGTTCTCACTGGCGCTGGCCTCCGCGGCGAGCGGACCTTGCCGAAGTTCACGGGCTGCAGTCGCGCAGACGCCCGGCACGGCGAGTTCGTCCGGTTCGATGGCCTGTGCGCCATCCGGCCAACCGGCAACGGCGAGCACGAGGCAAGGCAGAACGGCCGATCGCCACGATCGATACATGCTCATGACTCCCCGAAGCCCACGGTGAGGTAGGCGCCAAATTGGTGGCGATCGAAATCGAAGACGCCGGCCGTCGAGCGATTGCGCTGGTAGGCCCAGCGCAACTCGAATCGGACCCGCTCCTGGTAGCTCCGCCCCAAGATCACCTCTGCTCGGGTCTCGTTCTCCGTCCGGGGGGTCCCCCTGAGGGAATACGTGACACCGTTCATGAGTTGAGTGGCCGGCAGGGGCCGATTGGGTTCGGGAAACGTGGTCGGATGGCGAAACGATCGGTGCAGGAAGGCACCCGAGGCCTCCAGATCCCACCCGAGGGGCAGCTCCATCCGGGCCGATAGCCGCGCCTCGGGGCCCCGGAAGCTGTACTCACGGCCGCGCGCCGAAAACGAATGCCAGCGCAGGCCGCCGCTCAGCTTGATGCCGACGGGCTCGAAGTACCGGGACTGCTCGGCACCGGCCATCCAGCCGTTGCCGTCGCGATTCCGTTCTCTCGACTCGTCCAGTCCGAAGGGCGAGCACGGCGAGAAGCTGATCAAGCACGCACCCGAACGGGTGGCATCGGGGACGTCGGTCGATCGGAACAAGAACGCATCACGGTAGAGCTCGGCGTGGAAGCGCGTGAGGACGGCACCGCTGCCCTGGTGATAGAGGGAGATCTCTCCGCGGTGGCTCGAAAGGAACGGGTCGCCATCGACCCAGGCATAGCCGGCAGAGGCGAGGAAGCGGGCGTGCCAGCGTTCGTCGATCGGTCGATCGAGCCAAACGGTCGCTGTCGGGTAGTGGACATCGAACGCGTCGAGCGTGTCGTGGACGGAACCCTGGTAGCTGAGGCTGGCGGAGCCGAGCCAGTCGTCCGTGCGCAGCCACTCCTGCCCCAGCGAAGCCAGCCAGACGAATCGCTCGTCGGCTTCGTCGGAGATCTCCCGCGGGAGCACGACGCCGCGTCCGCGTAGGACCGCGTTGTCGTCGTACTCGGCACCGAGACGCAGGCTGGCCCAGCGCTTCAGCGTCGGCGGCTCGAGCGCTTTCAATGCATCTTCGGCGGCGTCGGCCCATTGGGTCCCGGGCCAGTCGCGAACCACGCGCTCGAGCGCGGCGCGGGCCTCGTCTTCGAGCCCACTGCGCGCATGGGACAATCCCTCGTAGTAGGAAGCGACCGGTTCGACCGCGTCGCCTGCCACACCGCGAGCGCGCGCAAACAGTCGCGCGGCGCGCAGGTCCTCGGCGGCCTCGAGGGCCAGCAGCCCCTGGTAGAGCGGAAGTTCAGCGCGGTCGGCCGCGAGCCGCTCCGCGTCGTCGAGGGCGGATCGGGTCGCCGTCAGATCGCCGACACCGTATGCGGCGATGGCGAGATCGACGGCAAGGTCGGTGTCGTTCGGCCGCTCGACGCGTGCGGCCGTCAGGCTCCGCGTCGCGCCGACGTAGTCGCCGATGCGCAACTGGCAACGGCCGAGCCAGGCCAGGCGCGCGCCGGACAGCGCTTCGGGATCATCCCCGCGTAGCTTCGGAATCGCCGCAGCGCAGCGACCCTCCTTCGCGAGTGCGATGCCATCGCCGGCGGCGCTGTCCGCCAGTCCGACCGCGGGCGAAAGCCCCAGCGTCGCGGACACGGCCAACGCTCCAATCCAGCTCCGTTCCACGGCCATCCGGCTCCTCATCGCTGTAGGCGTCCGGGAGCGCCTGCCTGCTTGGGCCCCCGGGGTGAGGGCTCACGTTATCACCCCCTCGCTCGAAAATTTGATCCCCACGGGGAGTTTCGCTCGTTCATTGGGGATACTCAGAGGAAACCGGCGCTGCGTTTCGGGGTTTTTACCCGGAACCCGCCACGATCTTGAGGCAACGTACCTGTTGGTGCCTTGCTGAGTGAGATCCAAGGAGAAGCTGAGTGCTGGCTGTCGAGTCAAGACTTCGCAAGCAGCCGAGTCAGGCGCGCTCGCGCCTGACCGTCGATGCATTCCTCGAGGCCGCGGACAGGATTCTGCGCCGCGACGGTTACGAGGCGGCCTCGACCAACCGCCTGGCTCGCGTCGCTGGCTTCAGTGTCGGTTCTCTCTATCAGTATTTCGACGACAAGCAGGCCGTCGTCGGCACGCTGCTCGATCGCGAGCTGCGGCGCGAAGCGCGTGACCTGGTGTCGATCCTGAACAGCGATCGCGTCGATGAATCGTCCGAGCTCATGCCCCGTGCGTTGGCACATCTGATCGAAGGGCGACTCGAAGCCGCACATCTCCACCGGACGCTGGCCAACCACTGCGCCGACTTCTGCGGGGATGGCGCGCTCGCGTATCTGGACCGGCAGCAGGCACCGATCACGAGCGACACCGTGCAACGCCTCGCCGGCGCAGAGTTGCTGCGAATGGGCGCGGGTGAGCTTCAGCCACGGCTCGATATCGGAGTGGCGCTGGTGCAGGCCGTGACGCATTGGCTCGCGGTGGAAACGCCTGTTCACGTCGACGCAGGGGCCCTGGCCGAAGTCCTCGGCCGGACCCTTTCTACGTATCTCGATGAGACCGAGGGCCCAAGCCCGGAAGCCTGCGAGTTGGTCGGCCTATGGCTCGACGATGTCAAGCGCGAACGGAGCGCACACGATTGCCGCCCACGGCGCCTGCAAGAAGTACGCTCCCTCCTGCTTCGATCACCCAGCGGTCTTGCCGCACTCGAACCCGCGGTCTTCGTGGGGGCCGCGATCTACGACCTCATGTTCAAGGTCGGTCAGTCCCAGGAAGGGCGGCACTCGCAAGCGGAGCTCGCCAGGCACTTTGCACGGGTAATCGACGCCCTGCCTCGTTAGGTGGCGCTTCCTTGACGACGCGATGCCCATCGCTTGACGGCGCGGCCTTCGCGCTTACCTCTCCTGGACGCGTCTGCGACAAGGAGATTTGTCATGCGAAATCAGTCCATGCCCGTTCTTTTCGATCGGTTCTTTTCCGAGCCCGATGGCCGGTTCGTTCCGCGTACGGGTCCCAGGACGACCCAACCTGCGATCGATCTGATCGAGGCCAGCGACCACTATGAAGTGGTTGCGGATCTACCCGGCGTCACCCGGGAGCAGGTAGAGGTCGAGTTCGAGGACGGCGTCCTCAGTCTTCGCGGCACCAGGCCGGTTGCTGAGACGCCCGACAGCGACGCCCGTTGGGCCCGCCGAGAGCGGCGCTCCGGAGATTTCTCCCGCGCCATCGCCTTTCGCGAAGAAGTCGAGGTGGCCGCCATCGAGGCAAGCGTCAAGGACGGCGTGCTGCGGGTCCGTGTTCCCAAGGCGGAGCGGCGCAAGCCCCGTCAGGTGACGGTGAACTAACCAGCCCGCATTCGTGCAGGGCTTTCCGTCCGACTCCTGGAGCGAGACCGCTGGTCTCGCTCCAGGGGGTGGACGTGCCCGGAGCAGGGCTCGAACCTGCACGGCCGAAGCCAGGCGATTTTAAGTCGCCCGCGTCTACCCATTCCGCCATCCGGGCCTAGAACCCATTTCGCAAACCCCCTCGGTCGCGCTGCCCGCGTTGCGAAGCCTTGCCGAGAGGTAATACGCCCGCGGGTCCGCGCCTCGAGTTCGAACCGAATCGACGCGCACCGCTCGGTCGGGGATTTCTGAGATGGGTTCTAGAGACGTCGAGCCTAGTCGATCTCGAGGCGTAAGCGCTGGCCGACTTCGGCATCGGCGCGTAGGGCGTCGAGGATCGGTCGTTCGAGCACCGTGGTCCGGTGGTAGCCCATCAGCGGGTTCTCGATCTCGAGGCGGAACAGTTCGCGCGGCTCGGCAAAGATGCGACGAGCGCGCACGGTCGTTGCGTCGTCCTGGATCTCGTCGCGGAGCGAATCGACCAGGCGCTGCACGCGCCGGGCACCTCGCACGTCAGGGTCGAGGTAGGCCTCGAACGAGCGATTGCGACTCGGGATCTTGAAGCTTCCGGGATGCGCCATGGACGTTCGAGGATAAGCCGCTCTCGGACTACTCGCCCGCCTGATCTGGCCCGCCGCCCCGACGGTGAGCCAGATAGCGCGCGAGGATCAGCCGGGCGTGCGGATCGGCATCGGTGAATTCTACGCCGGCGCCGGTGGTGGATGCGGGCTCGTCGAGGTTCCCGCCAGGATCGAGCGCGCGTTGGGTCCAGGCGACGCGCCCGGTGGCCTCGATGGGTTTCCCCTCGCCGGGAACGTGGATCTGGAGGACCAATCTTCGCCCCTCTGCCGGCGGGTCGAGCGAACGGATGAACGCGCCGCCGGGTGAGAGCGTCGCGCAGGTCTCTTCCGTCTCGCGGAAATAGCGGCGGCCGGTCTCGGGATCGATCTCTGCATCGATCGTCGAGACGCGTACATCCACCTCGACCGGTGTGCGGTCGTGCTGGCGGTTCTTTCGCTCCAAGGCTGTTTCCTCCACGCAATGGATCGGGTTCGCGCGTGCGCAGCTTGAGTGCAAGAAGGGTCTCAAGAGCGCTGGCGCAGGGGACGATGAGGGACCGAGGGAGGCCTGCAATGTCCGAGCGTCGAGAAATCGAGATCGGGGCGAGTGAACGGGCTGCGCTCGGGCTCGCGGCAAGCGAACGGCTCGCAGCGCGCGAAGTCACACGCGGGATGGTTCTGCTCGAGCGGATCGATTGCGAAACCAAGACCGTGGACGCCGGGATCCCGGCGCTGCGCTTCGATATCGCGGTTCTGCCTCTGGCCTCCGTGCTCAACGCCATGCACGACGCCCGGAAGTCCGGGTTGCTTCGTTATTCATGGCGAGAACATGAGAAGGCGGTCTATCTCCACCGGGGCGAGGTGGTCTTCGCCAGTTCGAACCAGCGGGTGGATCGGCTCGGGGAGTGCCTGCTTCGCGCTGGCGTGATCTCCCTCGATCAGTTGCGGGAAGCCGAGCGCTGTTTCTCCCCGTCCGAGCGCTTCGGGAAGGTGCTTGTCGAGCGTGGTTTCTTGACGCCGCGCGAACTGTGGAACGGCGTCAAGTATCAAGTCGAGGAGATCGTGCGTTCCCTGTTCGCGATGCCGGGTGGGACCGTCTGCTTCTGGGAAGGAGACGTTCAGCCCGACAACGTCGTGCGTCTTTCGCTCGAGACCTCGCGGCTGGTTTCCGAGGGAATCCAACGCAGCGAAGAGCTTCGAAAGTTCCTTGCCGTGCTCGAGGACGGGCGGGTCCGGCTCGCGACCGTCTACGGCTTCCATGACACCCTGGCCGGCAGCGAGCGGGCGATTGCCGACGCGGTCGGTGCCGAGCGCTCCTTCGGCGAGGTGTGCGCGGCCCTGGATGTCGATCGGGAGTCTGCGGCACGGAGCATCCAACTGCTGCGGCTGGTGGGCGCCGTCAAACTGATGCGACTGCCGGAGCCCGCAGGGGTTCTCGACGAGAGCGACCTTTCCCATGCGGACGACGAGGAGTTGCGTCGGCGCGTCGGCGCGATGGTCAAGTTGGTCGCCGAGATGCGCGGCCAGGTTGCGGCCGCTGACGGTGGCCGTGAAGATGCCGATCAGCCCGCCGAGGTGAACGAGCGTCTCTCGCGGGTGCTCGACGACGCGACCGGACGCTTCCCGGCCCTGCTGACCGGGATTTCGCTGAGCCCGTCGGGTTCGCTCGATCCGGACATCCTGGTGGACCGTGCCCTGAAGCTGCCTGGCGATCGGGAGGAGCAGCTGATCGGTTCGTTGGGTGAGCTGATCGCCTATCTCGAGTTCGAGATCAAGAACCATCCAGCGATCGACGACCCTGACCGGATCCTGGCGGGGCTCGACAGCCTGAGGCGCGAAGCCGGCGGGTATTGACCGCGAGCCGGCGGTCATCGATCGCTTTCTGCGTTCCGACCGCTACCTGAGCGCTTGGATTCTGCGACCTTGTGCCGGATGGAAACCCTGCTGGGCTGGCATCCCGTCCGCGAGGCGCTTCGAGCCCGGCGCCGCAAGCTGCATCGGCTCGTGGTTCGAGAGGGCGCCGGCCACGCCGACGAAGCGCAGAGCCTCGCCCAGGCGGCCGGGATCCCCGTGGAAGTCCGCGCAGTGAGGGCCTTCGACCACGGGCTGGCCGATGGCAGCCGAGCGCAGGGGCTGGCGCTCGAGGCCGAGGCACTTCCCGAGTATCCGCTCGAGTCCCTTATAGAGAGGGGGGAAGTCGGTCAACGCTGCCTGGTCGCCCTGGATGGCGTCGAGGATCCCCAGAACGCGGGCGCCCTGGTCCGATCTGCAGAGGGTGCCGGGGCCGTTGCCCTTTTGCTGACCCATCGGCGGGCGCCGCCGCTCAGCCCCGCCATGTCACGCGCTAGCGCGGGGGCTCTCGAGCACTTGCCGGTGGCGCGGACGCCCAACCTCGGGAGGGCCTTGGATCTGCTGAAAACCCAGGGTTTCTGGATACTTGGGGCCGATTCGAACCAGGGCGAGGATCTCTATCAAACCCCGGATCGGCTCTGGTCCGGTGATCTCGTGATCGTGCTGGGTTCGGAGGGAAAGGGGCTGCGTCCCGGCGTCGCCAGCAAACTCGACCATCGGGTCCGGATTCCCATGGTTGGCGCCATCGGCTCGCTCAACGTCTCCGCCGCCGGAAGCCTGCTGCTATTCGAGCGATTGCGACGGATCCGCTAGAAAGATGGGCTTCGGGCACGAATGCCACTCGCGGGCAGGTGCTCCAAGTCCCCGAATCCGTTGGCTTGCGTCGTTGCGGGCGCGGCGTCCGGTGCCTAGAATCGGCCACCGGTCACTTCCGGGCTGGCGTAGCTCAACTGGTAGAGCAGCTGATTTGTAATCAGCAGGTTGCGGGTTCGAGTCCCATCGCCAGCTCCATTCATTCCTGGTGCTGGCGGGGCAAGAACGAGAACCTCGGCGTCCCGGACGAGACCGATCCCATCGAGGAGAAAGACGGCGACGTCATCTCCATCCACATAGCGTACTGAGCGTTCAGGCGGTTCGAGTCTGCAACCGGTTTCCGAATCGGAAGCAAGACCGAAGGGCGTCATACGTTCGTTGTCTCTTCTGAGTAACCGACCATTCAAGAACGTCTCTGAGAGGGAAGCAAAGAATCAAGCGATGGCCGAAGCCTCGGACGTCGCGACTCGGAGAGGTACCAAAGCGGCCAAATGGGGCGGACTGTAAATCCGCTGGTTTTACCTTCGGAGGTTCGAATCCTCCCCTCTCCACCAACTCGCCGGTGGTAGGGGTGGCCGCGTTAGCAAAGCAGGCCCAACGGAGGTTGGGCCGGTCAACAAAAGTGGCGCGCCCCGCGCGCCTAACCGTTCAAGCGTCGAGTCGGACATAGAAATTCAAGCGGGAATAGCTCAGCTGGCTAGAGCACAAGCCTTCCAAGCTTGGGGTCGCGGGTTCGAATCCCGTTTCCCGCTCCACTCTTCCCGCAAGCCCCATCAAATTCACGGAGTTCAGCTCACGTAGCTCAGTTGGTAGAGCACGTCCTTGGTAAGGACGAGGTCACCGGTTCGAGTCCGGTCGTGAGCTCCACAGAAACGATCCACCATGCAGTCGCCTCAGGCGGCGCATCGCAGACGAAAGAGGAACTGGCGCGATGGCCAAGGAGAAGTTCGAGCGAAACAAGCCCCACGTGAACGTGGGAACGATCGGTCACGTAGACCACGGGAAGACGACGCTGACGGCAGCGATCACGTCGCGGCAGGCCCAGAAGGGTCTGGCCGAGAAGGTGGACTTCGCGAACATCGACAAGGCCCCGGAGGAGCGGGAGCGCGGTATCACGATCGCGACGGCGCACGTGGAGTACCAGACCGAGGGTCGGCACTACGCGCACGTGGATTGCCCGGGCCATGCGGACTACGTGAAGAACATGATCACGGGCGCGGCGCAGATGGATGGCGCGATCCTG
>JAJDAP010000129.1 GCA_029261795.1 Deltaproteobacteria bacterium | reverse complement strand
GAACCTGCCGGAGGGCACCGAGATGGTGATGCCCGGTGACAACATCGAGATGTCGGTCGAGCTGATCACGCCGATCGCCATGGATACCGAACAACGCTTCGCCATCCGAGAAGGCGGTCGAACCGTCGGCTCCGGCGTCGTGACAGAAGTCATTGAGTAGGGAAGAAGGATTACCCCGAGACGGGGGACGTTCGTGACGCCGCTTCGCTCCGGTTGGGCGCGGCTCGGCGGAAGGGACGTTAGGTGCCCGGGCTTCGCCCGGTCGACCGTTTCGGGGGATGAGGTGCGTAGCACAATTGGTAGTGCACCGGTCTCCAAAACCGGGGGTTGGGGGTTCGAGTCCCTCCGCACCTGCCAGCAAGGCCTGACCACAGGCGGGACGCAAGGACAAGAAGGCGCGTGAGCAAGGATTCGGCAAATTGGATCGACGACGGCCGTCAGTACGTGGCAGACGTGCGGGCCGAGTTCAACAAGGTCACCTGGCCCACGCAACAGGAATATACGACCGGGACGATCGGCGTCGTGATCATCGTCGCCTTTCTGACGATGGTACTCGGTGTCATCGATTTCGGACTTGCCTGGGTCATGGAGTTCTTCCTCGGTTAGTCCGGGGAATGGAGGTCAGTGGAGAGTTTCATGTCGGAGACGAAGTGGTACATCGTGCATACCTACTCCGGGCATGAGGCCAAGGCCAAGCAGGGCCTGCTCGAGCGGGCGAAGACCTTCGGACACGAAGCCGATTTCGACGAGATCCTGATTCCGGAGGAGAACGTCGTCGAAGTGGTCAAGGGCGAGAAGAAGACTTCGAAGCGAAAGTTCTTCCCGGGCTACATCCTGGTGCACATGAATTTGACGGACGAGACGTGGCACATCGTCAAGGATACGCCGCGGGTGACCGGCTTCGTTGGCGGGGGTGAGCGACCTGCTCCGCTCCCGGACGAAGACGTCGCCAAGATGACGCAGCAGATGAAGGAAGGGGCCGAGAAGCCGAAGCCCCGGATCCTGTTCGAGGAAGGTGAGGCGGTGCGCGTGATTACCGGCCCGTTCGCCAATTTCAATGGATACGTGGACGAGGTCCTGCCCGAGAAAGAGAAGGTTCGAGTCATGGTGCAGGTCTTCGGCCGCGCCACACCCGTCGTTCTCGACTACGTCCACGTCGAAAAATCCTAGAGCGCACACCGCGCTCTCTTGACGGGGAGGGCAGCCTCGAGCTGTCCGCTTGCACCCGCAGCAAAGGAACCCAATGGCAAAGAAGGTGCTTGCAGTCGTGAAACTGCAGTGCCCGGCAGGGAAGGCGAATCCAGCGCCTCCCGTTGGACCGGCACTCGGACAGCACGGCGTCAACATCGTCGAGTTCTGCAAGGCGTACAACGCCCGAACGCAGGACCAACAGGGCTTGATCATCCCCGCGGTGATCACGGTCTACGCAGACCGGTCGTTCACTTTCGAACTCAAGACCCCGCCCGCAGCGGTTCTGCTGAAGAAGGCGGCCAAGGTCGAGAAGGGTTCGGGCGAACCGAATCGGGACAAGGTCGGCAAGGTCACGCGCGCGCAGCTCGAAGAGATTGCGGGCTTGAAGATGGCCGACCTCAACGCAAACGACGTGGACGCCGCCGTCAACATCATTGCCGGGACCGCACGTTCGATGGGTCTCGAGGTGGAGGGGTAGCCATGCCGAAGGGAAGCAAGCGCTACCAGAGCGGCGCCGCCGACGTGGACGTCGATCGGCTCTATCCGATCGGCGAAGCCGTCGAGTTGTTGAAGACCCTGCCTGGGGCGAAGTTCGACGAGAGCGTCGACATCGCCCTGAACCTGGGTGTCGACCCGAAGCACGCCGACCAGATGGTGCGGGGCGCCATCGTCCTGCCCCATGGAACCGGGAAATCGATCCGGATCCTCGTGTTCGCCAAGGGCGACAAGGAGAAGGAAGCGCAGGAAGCCGGCGCCGATTACGTGGGTGCCGATGACCTGGCCAAGAAGATCCAGGAAGGCTGGCTCGATTTCGAGCGCGTCATCGCGACACCCGACATGATGGCCGTGGTCGGCCGCCTCGGGAAGGTGCTCGGGCCCCGCGGCCTGATGCCGAACCCGAAGCTCGGGACGGTCACGCCCGACGTCGGCCGAGCCGTCTCCGAGAACAAGGCCGGCAAGGTCGAGTATCGCGTCGACAAGAATGGCATCGTCCACTGCTCGGTGGGCAAGGCCTCCTTCGACCAGGACAAGCTCCTGGCCAACGCTACGGCGCTGATCGACGCCATCATCAAGGCGAAGCCGGCGGCCTCCAAGGGCACCTATCTCAAGAAGATCTCGCTCTCGACGACCATGGGGCCGGGCATCCGCATCGATCCCGGCACGGTCGAGCGGGCGGCTTAGGGGCGACCATGCTGACATTCGAACAGAAGCAAACCGCAGTTGCCGAACTCAAAGAGAAGTTCGACCGCGCGAATAGCGTCATCGCTGTCGATTACCGGGGGCTCGATGTCCCGGCGATCAACGAGCTGCGCGGCAAGCTCCGCGAGGGCGGCGACTACGAATATCACGTGGTCAAGAACGCCGTGCTGCGACGTGCGGCCGAAGGGTGCGACGTGGCCCTGATGACCGAGCATTTCCAGGGCCCGACGGCGGTGGCCGTTTCCTACGGCGATCCGGTCGCGATGGCGAAAGCCCTCGTCGATTTCGCGAAGGACAACGAGGCCCTCGAAGTGAAGGGCGGTGTGCTGGACGGCAAGGCCGTCGACATCGGCGAGATCGCCACTCTCGCGACGCTGCCGAGCCTCGACGCGCTGCGGGGCAAGCTGGTTGGCCTGCTCCAGGCGCCGGCACAGATGATCGCCAGGGTGCTGCAGGCGCCGGCCGGGCAACTCGCCCGACTGACCGAAGCTCGCCGTGGCCAACTCGAAGAAGGCGGCGGGGCCTAGCGCTTCCGTCGCATCCGGGACCTCGGTCCCACTCACACAGTTCACACTGACAAAGAGGCGGGAGGACGTGAGTCCGCTCGTACCGCCATCAGAAGGAAGGTTGAAACCAAATGGCCGATATCAACGCAATCGCCGATACGCTTTCGGAACTCACCGTCATGGAAGCCGCCGAGCTCGCCACGCTTCTCGAAGAGAAGTGGGGCGTGTCCGCAGCGGCTCCCGTCGCAGTCGCGGCCCCCGATGGCGGAGGCGCCGAAGCCGTCGCTGAAGAGAAGGACGAGTTCGACGTCATCCTGCTCTCGCCCGGAGACAAGAAGATCCAGGTGATCAAGGAAGTGCGTGCGATCACCGGACTGGGCCTCAAGGAGGCCAAGGAACTGGTGGAGAGTGCTCCCAAGGCCGTCAAGGAGGCTGTCACCAAGGACGAAGCCGCCAAGATCAAGGAGAAGATCGAGGGCGCCGGCGGCCAGGTCGACGTCAAGTAGTCAGGCCCGCACTCCTCCGAGTGGGGACGTTTCCGTCGTTCCGCTTTCGAGCGGAGCGACGGAGAGAAGTCCCCCCAAACGAACTCCTTCAGGAGGGACCCCTTGAGCGCAGCGCAGATCGAATTCTCAGAGACCGCACCCCGAGTTCGCAAGGATTTCTCGAAGATCCCGCGGATTCTCGACATTCCGAACCTGATCGAGATCCAGAAGGAGAGCTTCGAGAAGTTCCTTCAGACTCGAATCGATCCGGAAAAGCGCGACCCGGTCGGGCTGCAGGCGGTATTCCAGTCGGTCTTCCCGATTCGGGATTTCAATGACACCGCTTCCCTCGAGTTCGTGGGTTACGTACTCGAAGAGCCCAAGTACGACGTGCAGGAGTGTCTCCAGCGGGGCATGACCTACGCGGCGCCCTTCAAGGTGACGATCCGACTCGTCGCCTGGGACGACGCGGGCGGCTCCCAGACGATCCGCGACGTGAAGGAGCAAGAGGTCTACTTCGGGGAAGTCCCGATCATGACCGACAACGGCACCTTCATCATCAACGGGACCGAGCGGGTGATCGTTTCCCAGCTCCACCGCTCGCCGGGCATCTTCTACGATACGAGCCTCTCGACCACCGTTAGTGCGGCCGGCAAGAAGCTCTTCTCGTGCCGGGTGATTCCGTACCGCGGTTCCTGGCTCGACATCGAGTTCGATCACAAGGATCTCGTCTACGCGCGCATCGACCGGCGCCGCAAGATCCTCGTAACGGTGCTGCTCAAGGCACTCGGCTACGACGAAGAAGAACTACTGAGTCTCTTCTACAAGCCGGAGCAGATCAAGATCGATGGCCGCAAGGTCATGAAGAAGGTCGATCCGGAGTTGCTGGTCGGTCAGCGCTGCACCAAGGAGGTCAAGAGCTCCGAGGGGAAGGTGCTGGCTCGCAAGGACCGCAAGTTCACGGCCGCGGCAGTTCGCAGGATGGCCGAGGACGGCATCGATTGGGTGCAGGTCGAAATCGGTGACATCCTGCGCGAAGACGCCGTCAAGCGCGTGGCCCCGATCGACATCGTCGACGAGACCACCGGTGAAGTCGTGCTCGAGTGCAACGAGGAGCTCACCGAAGCGCACCTCGACGAACTCAAGAACCGCGGCATCAACGAATTCCCGCTGCTCTACCTCGACCCGATCGGTTCGGGTTCGGCGCTGCGTGACACGTTGCTCGCGGACAAGACGGTCACCAAGGAAGAGGCGATCATCGATATCTATCGACGCCTCCGGCCGGGAGATCCGCCGACGCTCGATACGGCGACGAACCTGTTCAACAACCTGTTCTTCAACCCCGAGCGCTACGACCTCTCGCGGGTGGGTCGGCTGAAGCTGAACCACAAGCTCGGCTATGAGCCCGACGAGCGCGTTACCCCGAAGGCGATCAAGGGCCACGAGGATCCGGAGGAGATCCCGCTTTCCGAGCTTCGCACGCTCCGGAACGAGGACATCCTCGACGCGGTCCGGTACCTGGTCGAGCTGAAGAACGGCACCGACGTGAACAAGCGCGTCGACGACATCGACCACCTCGGCAACCGCCGCGTCCGCGTGGTCGGCGAGCTGCTCGAGAACCAGTACCGGATCGGCCTGGTGCGCATGGAACGCGCGATCAAGGAGCGCATGTCGCTCCAAGAGATCGAGACGTTGATGCCCCACGACCTGATCAACTCGAAGCCGGTTTCCGCCGTCATCAAGGAGTTCTTCGGTTCGAGCCAGCTCTCGCAGTTCATGGACCAGACCAACCCGCTGTCTGCGGTGACGCACAAGCGGCGCCTCTCGGCCCTCGGGCCAGGGGGTCTCACCCGCGAGCGCGCCGGCTTCGAAGTCCGCGACGTGCACCCGACCCACTACGGTCGGATCTGTCCGATCGAAACGCCGGAAGGCCCGAACATCGGCCTGATTGCGTCGCTTTCGACCTACGCGCGGGTGAACGACTTCGGCTTCATCGAGACGCCGTATCGCAGTGTCGACGGGAAGCAGGTTTCTTCGGAAGTGAAGTACCTCTCGGCCCTCGAGGAAGAGCGGCTGACGATCGCCCAGGCGAACGCGCCGCTCGACGAGGGGAACTCGTTCCTGAACGATCTCGTCACGGCGCGCAAGGCCGGCGAGACCCAGATGATCCGCTCCGAGGACATCGAGATGATGGACGTCTCGCCGAACCAGCTGGTTTCGGTGGCGGCGTCGCTGATTCCGTTCCTCGAGAATGACGATGCGAACCGTGCGCTCATGGGTTCGAACATGCAGCGCCAGGCCGTCCCCCTGCTTCGCACCGACGCTCCGTTGGTGGGAACGGGTATGGAAGGCGTGGTCGCGCGCGACTCCGGCGTCACCGTCGTCGCCAAGCGCGACGGCGAAGTCGTTGCCGTGGACGCTGCCCGCATCGTGCTGAAGCCGGACGAGGAAGAGAGCGACGGACCGAACGTCGACATCATCAACCTCGTCAAGTACCAGCGCTCCAACCAGAACACGGCCATCAACCAGAAGCCGATCGTGCACGTGGGCGACCGGGTGAAGCGCGGTCAGGTCATTGCGGATGGTCCGGCCACCGACCGCGGCGAACTCGCGCTCGGACGTAACGTCACGGTCGCGTTCATGCCGTGGGGCGGATACAACTTCGAGGACTCGATCCTCATCTCCGAAAAGCTCGTCCGCGACGATCATTTCACTTCGGTCCACATCGAGGAGTTCGAGTGTGTCGCCCGCGACACCAAGCTCGGACGCGAAGAGATCACCCGGGACATCCCGAACGTGGGCGAAGAAGCGCTGCGCGATCTCGACGAGTCTGGCATCGTGCGGATCGGTGCGGAGGTCAAGGCCGACGACATCCTGGTCGGCAAGATCACGCCGAAGGGCGAGACCCAGCTCTCGCCGGAAGAGCGCCTGCTGCGCGCCATCTTCGGTGAGAAGGCGGGCGACGTGCGGGACACCTCGCTGCGGGTGCCGCCGGGCCAGTCCGGGATCGTGATCGGCGCCCAGGTCTTCTCGCGCCGCGGTGTCGAGAAGGACGATCGCGCCCGCGCGATCGAAGAGGCCGAGATCGACCGGCTCCGTAAGGATCAGGACGACGAGATCAAGATCATCACGGACAATGCCCTCGGCAAGATCGCCGAACTCTACGTCGGCAAGACCACGGCGAATCGTGTCGCCGACGACCGGCGCGACGAGGTCTGGCTCGATGCGGGCGAGACGATCAGCCAGGAGCGCCTCGAAGGCGTGCCCCGGCGGCGCTGGCGCGAAGTCCAGGTAACCGACGGGCCTTCGCATGATCGTGGCGAGCGCATCTTCATCAGCCTCGACGAGCAGGCCGGCGTGATTCGCGCCGTCTTCGATGAGAAGATCGCGCGGCTACGCAAGGGCGACGAACTGCCCCCGGGCGTGTTCAAGATGGTCAAGGTCTACGTGGCCATCAAGCGCAAGCTCTCGGTCGGTGACAAGATGGCCGGCCGCCACGGCAACAAGGGCGTCATCTCCCGGATCCTCCCCGAGGAGGACCTGCCGTTCATGGCCGACGGCCGACCGGTGGAGATCGTGCTCAACCCGTTGGGTGTGCCTTCGCGCATGAACATCGGCCAGATCCTCGAGACCCACCTCGGAGGCGCTGCTCGCGGCCTGGGTGACCAGGTCGACGCGTTGATGGAACAGCACGTCGGCACCGAGGCCCTGCGCGAGAAGCTCAAGGAGGTCTACGCCTCCGAGTCGATCACCCGGGTGCTGGAGAAGGCCTCGCCCGACGCGATCCGCTCCGTCGCCCAGAACGTGCGCCGCGGCATCCACGTCTCGACCGCGGTCTTCGACGGTGCCAAGGAAGACGAAATCAAGGATGAGCTGATCCGGGCCGGCCTGGAGACCTCGGGTCAGACCGTGCTCTTCGACGGTCGCAGCGGGGACGCATTCGACCAGGATGTCACGGTGGGCGTGCTCTACATGCTGAAGCTTCACCACCTGGCCGACGACAAGATCCACGCTCGGAGCATTGGCCCGTACAGCCTGGTCACCCAGCAGCCGCTGGGCGGCAAGGCGCAGTTCGGCGGGCAGCGACTCGGCGAGATGGAAGTCTGGGCGATGGAAGCCTACGGCGCGGCCTTCAGCCTTCAGGAATTCCTGACGGTGAAGTCCGATGACGTGCTCGGACGGACCCGGATGTACGAGTCGATCGTCAAGGGCGAGAACCAGCTCGAGCCTGGTTTGCCGGAAGCCTTCAACGTCATCGTGAAGGAGCTCCAGGCACTCAGCCTGAATGTCGAGCTCATCGAAAACCAGGACCAATAGGGGGACTCGACTTGCGCGATCTCTACAATCTCTTCGAGAAGCCGAAGGATCCCCTCGCGTTCAACGCGATTCGGATCGGACTCGCGAGCCCCGATCACATCAAAGAGTGGTCCTACGGGGAAGTGAAGAAGCCGGAAACCATCAACTACCGGACTTTCAAGCCGGAACGCGATGGGCTCTTCTGCGCCAAGATCTTCGGCCCGGTCAAGGACTACGAGTGCAACTGCGGCAAGTACAAGCGCATGAAGCACCGTGGTGTGGTCTGCGAGAAGTGCGGCGTCGAGGTGATCCAGTCCAAGGTGCGTCGCGAGCGCATGGGCCACATCACGCTGGCGACGCCGGTCGCCCATATCTGGTTCCTGAAGTCGCTGCCGAGTCGGATCGGAAACATTCTCGAGATCACCCTGCGCGACCTCGAGAAGATCCTCTACTTCGAGGCCTACGCCGTCACCGATCCGGGTGACACCGATCTGCGTCTCGGCGAACTGCTCAGCGAAGAGCAGCTCGTCGAAGCCCGCGAGCAGTTCGGCCGCGATTCGTTCGATTACGGCATCGGCGCCGAGGCCGTGCGCGAGATGCTCGGCCAGCTCGATGTCGAAGAGGAGTGCAAGGTTCTCCGCGCCGAGATGAAGGAGGCCACTTCCGAGGCCAAGCGCAAGAAGCTCGCCAAGCGGCTCAAGGTGCTCGATGCCTTCCGCGAGAGCGGCAACTCGCCCCAGCACATGATCCTCGAGGTCGTGCCGGTGATTCCGCCCGACCTGCGACCGCTGGTCCCGCTCGACGGTGGCCGCTTCGCGACGTCGGACCTGAACGATCTCTATCGCCGTGTCATCAACCGCAACAACCGGTTGAAGCGGCTGATGGAGTTGAACGCACCCGAGGTCATCATCCGCAACGAGAAGCGGATGCTGCAGGAAGCCGTGGACGCGCTCTTCGACAACGGCCGCCGTGGCCGCGTTATCACGGGCCCGTCGAAGCGGCCGCTGAAGTCGCTTTCGGACATGCTGAAGGGCAAGAGCGGACGCTTCCGCCAGAACCTGCTCGGCAAGCGCGTCGACTACTCGGGCCGCTCGGTGATCGTCGCTGGCCCCGAGCTGCGCCTGCACCAGTGTGGCCTGCCTTCGCGCATGGCTCTCGAGCTGTTCAAGCCGTTCATCTACTCGAAGCTCGAGCAGCGCGGATTCGTCACCACCATCAAGGCCGCCAAGAAGATGGTGGAGCGCGAACGCCCGGAGGTGTGGGACATCCTGGCCGAGGTGATCACGGAGCATCCCGTGATCCTGAACCGCGCCCCAACCCTGCATCGTCTCGGCATGCAGGCCTTCGAGCCCGCCCTGATCGACGGCAAGGCCGTGCAGCTCCACCCGTTGGTCTGCAAGGCCTTCAACGCCGACTTCGACGGCGACCAGATGGCGGTCCACGTGCCGCTCTCGGTGGAAGCCCAGATCGAAGCGCGCGTGCTCATGATGTCGACGAATAACATCCTGAGCCCGGCGACCGGCCGTCCGATCATCGATCCGAGTCAGGACATCGTTCTTGGCTGTTACTACATGACCCGCGAGCGCCCCGGCGCGCGCGGCGAGGGGATGCGTTTCGCGAGCCCGGACGAAGTGCGCGTCGCGTACGATTCCGGTGCGATCGAGATCCATGCCGGCATCAAGGTTCGGATGAACGGAACCATCGTCGAGACGACGACGGGCCGGATCCTCCTGTCCGAGATCGTCCCTGGGGAGATTCCCTACGAGATCATCAATCAGGTCATGGACAAGAAGGCACTGGGTGAGTTGATCGACCAGGCCTATCGCCGGCTCGGCAACAAGGCCACCGTGCTCCTGGCGGACCGACTCCGGACGCTGGGGTACGTCCACGCGACCAAGGCCGGCATCTCGATCTGTCTCGACGACATGGTCATGCCGCCGGACAAGGAGAAGTTCATCGGCGAGGCCCAGGGCCAGGTCGAAGAAGTGGAGAACCAGTACCTCGATGGTCTGATCAGTGACGGTGAGCGCTACAACAAGGTCATCGACATCTGGGCCGAAGCCACCGAGCGGGTGGCGGGCCAGTTGCTCGAGAATCTCGGTATGGACACCGAGACCGGCACCGATACCCGGGTTCCGAGTTTCAACTCCATCTATATGATGGCGGACTCCGGCGCGCGCGGTTCGGCTCAGCAGATTCGTCAGCTGGCCGGCATGCGCGGGCTGATGGCCAAGCCGTCCGGCGAGATCATCGAGACCCCGATCACCTCGAACTTCCGAGAAGGTCTCTCGGTGGGCCAGTACTTCATCTCGACCCATGGTGCGCGCAAGGGCCTGGCAGACACCGCGCTCAAGACCGCGAACTCCGGGTACCTCACCCGGCGTCTGGTCGACGTCGCGCAGGATGTCATCGTGCGCGCCGAAGACTGCGGTTCGACGGAAGGCACCTTGATGCACCCGCTGGTCGAAGGCGGCGAGATCATCGAGAGCCTGGGCGAACGTGTGCTCGGTCGGGTGACGATCGACCCTGTGCTCGACCCGGTGACCGACGCTGTCCTGATCGAAGCGGGCGAGGAGATCGACGAGGATCGCGTCAAGATCATCGAGGATTCCGGCATCGAGACCGTGCACATGCGCTCGGCACTCACCTGTCGGGTCCCCCGAGGCATCTGCGTCCTTTGCTATGGCCGCGACCTTGCCCGAGGAACCATGGTGAACCTCGGCGAAGCGGTGGGCGTGATCGCGGCTCAGTCGATCGGCGAGCCTGGAACCCAGCTCACGATGCGGACCTTCCACATCGGTGGTACCGCGACGCGACGGGTCGAGGCCAGCCATCACGAAGCCGCGAGCGCAGGCCAGGTTCGTTATTCGAACCTGCGCACCATCGAGGATCGGGGAGGCAACCGGATCGCCATGAACCGCAACGGTGAGATCGGTCTGTTCGACGCGAGCGGGCGGGAGCGAGAGCGCTACCCGATCGCCTACGGCGCCCAGATCAAGGTCGAAGACGGCGCCGCTGTCGAGTCCGCGACCGTCCTGTGTGAATGGGATCCATTCGTGAATCCAATGCTCACCGAGGAGTCCGGCACGGTGCAGTTCGGCGACATCGTCGAAGGTGCGACCATGGCCGAGCAGGTGGACGAGTTCACCGGCCTGTCCTCGCGGGTGATCACCGAATCGAAGGACGCGGAGATGCGACCGCGCATCTCGGTCAACAATGAAGCTGGCGAAACGGTCTTCCAGGCCGTGCTGCCCGTCGGTGCCTACGTTCGTGTGACCGAGGGCCAGGAGGTGGCCGGCGGCGATCAGATCGCCACGATCGCACGCGAGATGACCAAGACCAAGGACATCACCGGCGGTCTGCCGCGCGTTGCCGAGCTCTTCGAGGCGCGCAAGCCGAAGGAGCACGCCATCGTCACCGAGGTCGATGGCACGGTGGCCTTCGGGGCCGACTCACGCGGCAAGCGCCGCGTGCTGGTCACGCCCGAAGACGGCTCGGAGGAACGCGAATACCTGATCCCCAAGGGCAAGCACGTTTCGGTCCACGAGGGCGACTTCGTGAAGAAGGGCGATCCCCTCATGGATGGCTCGCCGAACCCGCATGACATCTTGCGGATCGAAGGCGAGACGGAACTGGCCAAATGGATGGTCGACGAAGTGCAGGAGGTCTACCGCCTCCAGGGCGTGAAGATCAACGACAAGCACATCGAGGTGATCATCCGCCAGATGATGCGCAAGGTGAAGATCCTCGATGTCGGGGATACCGATTTCCTGGTCGGCGAGAACGTCGACAAGATGATCTACAAGGACACCAACGAGCGGATGGTCGAGGAGGGCAAGGACCCGGCGACCAGTGAGCCGTTGCTGCTCGGGATCACCAAGGCTTCGCTCTCGACGGAGTCCTTCATCTCGGCGGCCTCCTTCCAGGAGACGACCAAGGTGCTCACTGAGGCGGCCATCTGGGGCAAGACCGACCACCTGCACGGGCTCAAGGAGAACGTGATCATGGGTCGTCTGATCCCTGCCGGTACGGGTCTGTCCCTGTACAACAACATCGGGATCCGAATCGACGCCCCCGAGGGATACGCGACGCCGGATGATGACCTCGCCGAAACCGGCGGCGGCCTCATCGAAACGTCCACCGCAGATACCGAGCCTCCGCCGCCGATCGAAGAAGCGCCGGCCGGCGAGGTGCCGCTCTAGCAGCTCGGGCGGCTTCTTTCCCGCGGGGAAGGGCCTCCGAGATGCGTTGACAGGGGACGTAACCCGGCTAACGTACGGCGGTTTCCTGATCCGAGGCGAGTCCATTCCGGCCGCTCCGATCATCAAGAGAGCCTGCCTGAGCCGTTGTTGCTCCGGCCTCTTTTGAGTCGGAGTTGGTGCCGAGAGGGCCCGTCTCGTCTTTGGTCGCTAGTGCCGCAAGCGCGCTTGCCACACAACGCTCTTCGAAAGAGCGACATCGGGTCCGACGAACGGACCAAACCGGGTCCGATGAACGGACCAAGTCGGGTCCGCGGACGGACCTTCGGACCCAAGCCGGATCCGAGTCACCGGAGTCTCCATTGCCCACCGTACAGCAGCTCGTTCGACAAGGACGCAAGCGCAAGCGCAAGCAGTCCAAGTCGCCCGACCTCCAGGCTTCGCCGCAGCGACGCGGGGTTTGCATTCGTGTGTTCACCAAGACGCCGAAGAAGCCGAACTCGGCACTTCGCAAGGTCGCGCGTGTGCGCCTGACCAATGGCCGCGAAGTGAACGCGTACATCGGCGGTGAGGGCCACACATTGCAAGAGCACTCGGTGGTTCTCGTTCGCGGCGGCCGCGTGAAGGATCTCCCGGGCGTTCGTTACCACGTTGTCCGCGGCACCCTCGATTCCACCGGTGTGGATTCGAGAAACCAGGGCCGTTCGAAGTACGGGGCCAAGAAGCCCAAGTGAATCATCCAGGCGGCGTTCCGGATTCTCCGGACGCTGCCTCGGTTTTGGAGTCCATGCATGCCCCGAAGGCGCGAAGTACCCAAGCGCGAAGTGCAGCCCGATCCGAAGTACGGCGACCGGATGGTCACGCGCTTCATGAACATCGTGATGCTCGACGGCAAGAAGAGCACGGCAGAGCACATCCTCTACGGCGCTTTCGACGAGATCGAATCGAAGACCCGCAATGATCCGCTCGCCATGTTCCGGCGCGCGCTCGACAACGTCAGGCCGCGAATCGAAGTAAAGAGCCGCCGGGTCGGGGGCGCCACCTATCAGGTGCCGATCGAAGTCCGCCCCGAGCGGGCGACTTCTCTGGCAATGCGCTGGCTCGTTTCGTCGGCTCGAGGCCGGGGCGATGGCAAGAACATGCGCGACAAGCTCGCCAACGAGTTGATCGATGCCGCCAACGAGCGCGGCGAAGCGGTCAAGAAGCGCGAAGATACACACCGAATGGCCGAGGCCAACAAGGCCTTCAGCCACTACCGCTGGTAGAACCGGAGACGGCGCAAAGCGCAAGCCGGCCCCCTGGCAGCGCGAGTCGACACCATGACCCGTCAAGCACCTCTCGAACGCACGCGCAATATCGGCATCATGGCCCACATCGATGCTGGTAAGACGACCACGACTGAGCGCGTGCTTTTCTATACGGGTGTGAACTACAAGATCGGCGAAGTGCACGATGGCGCTGCGACGATGGACTGGATGGAGCAGGAGCAGGAGCGTGGCATCACGATTACCTCCGCCGCAACGACCTGCTTCTGGAATGACCATCGCATCAACATCATCGATACCCCCGGCCACGTGGACTTCACGGTCGAGGTCGAACGGTCCCTTCGAGTGCTCGATGGGGCCGTTGCTGTTTTCTGCGCCGTCGGTGGCGTCGAGCCCCAGAGCGAGACGGTCTGGCGCCAGGCCAACACCTACGCCGTGCCGCGTATCGCGTTCATCAACAAGATGGACCGCGTCGGCGCGGACTTCCCCCGCGTGATCGAGATGATGCGCGAGCGCCTGGCTGCCAATCCGGTTCCGATCCAGTTGCCGATCGGTGCCGAGGACGGGTTCGTCGGAATCGTCGACGTGTTGCGCGAGAAGGCACTGGTCTGGGATGGAACGGAGCTCGGCGCGACGTTCCACGAGACGGAAATCCCCGAGGAGCTTCGCGACCGCACCGCGGACGCCCGGGAGCGGGCCATTGAAGCCGCTGCCGACGTCGATGAGGACCTGATGGCCCGCTATCTCGAGGGCGAGCCGATCTGCGTCGACGCCCTCGTGAAGGCGGTTCGAACCGCCACCCTGGCGGGCTCGTTCGTTCCGGTGCTGTGCGGCACGGCATTTCGCAACAAGGGCGTACAGCCTCTGCTCGACGCCATCGTCGATTTCCTGCCGTCGCCTCTCGACGTGAAGCCGGTCGAGGGCACCGTCCCGGGCAAGGACAAGACGGTCGTTCGCAAGGCCGACGACAACGAACCCTTTGCCGCGTTGGCCTTCAAGATCGCCAACGACAAGCACGTCGGCCACTTGACCTACGTGCGGATCTACTCCGGTTCGGTGAAGACCGGCGATTCGATCCTCAACGTGGCCACCGGCAAGAAGGAACGCGTCGGGCGTCTGCTCCAGATGCACGCGAACAAGCGCGAAGAGCTCGAAGAGGCCTACGCCGGTGACATCGTCGCCGTGGTGGGTCTCAAGAACGTCGCGACGGGCCAGACCATCTGCAAGCCACAGCAACCGGTGCTGCTGGAGTCGATCGACTTCCCCGAGCCGGTCATCTCGATCGCGGTGGAAGCCAAGACCACGGCCGACATGGATCGCCTCGCTGGTGCCCTGGATCGGCTCGTCAACGAAGATCCGACCTTCCGCGTGACGACCGATGAGGAAACCGGTCAGACCCTGCTTTCGGGCATGGGCGAGCTGCACCTCGACATCATCGTCGACCGTCTAGTTCGAGAGTTCGGCGTGAGCGCGAACGTGGGCAAGCCCCAGGTCGCCTACAAGGAAGCCGTCACCCGGGCCTGTGAGGTCGAAGGCCGCTACATCAAGCAGAGCGGGGGCAGCGGCGACTACGGTGTGGTGAAGCTCCGCGTCGAGCCCGGCGAGGCAGGCAGCGGCTTCGTCTTCGAGAGCAAGGTCAAGGGCGGTGCAATTCCGAAGGAATTCATCCCCGCCGTCGCGAAGGGCTGTGAGGAATCCTGCCAGAGCGGCGAGCTTGCGGGGTTCCCCGTGGTCGATATCAAGGTGACCCTGCTCGATGGTCAGACCCACGAGGTCGACTCTTCTGAGCGTTCCTTTAAGATCGCTGGTTCGTTGGGGATGCGAGAGGGCCTGAAGAATGGCCAGCCCGCACTCCTCGAGCCGGTCATGGCCGTCGAGGTCGTGACTCCTGAAGACTTCGTGGGTGGTGTGCAAGGCGATCTCAATGCACGCCGCGGCAACATTACCGGGCTGGAAACGCAGCCGGGTGCCAAGGTGATCAAAGCCGACGTTCCGTTGGCTCAGATGTTCGGTTACGTGAACTCGTTGCGTTCGATGACCCAAGGACGCGCGAGCTACACGATGCAGTTCTCCCACTACGCGGAGGTTCCCGAGGCGACTGCCAAGGGAATCGTCCGGTTCTACTAACGCCCGCCGAGAGCGGCGAGTCGCGGAGCGAGAAGACATGGCCAAGGAGAAGTTCGAGCGAAACAAGCCCCACGTGAACGTGGGGACGATCGGTCACGTAGACCACGGGAAGACGACGCTGACGGCAGCGATCACGTCGCGGCAGGCCCAGAAGGGTCTGGCCGAGAAGGTGGACTTCGCGAACATCGACAAGGCCCCGGAGGAGCGCGAGCGCGGTATCACGATCGCGACGGCGCACGTGGAGTACCAGACCGAGGGTCGGCACTACGCGCACGTGGATTGCCCGGGCCATGCGGACTACGTGAAGAACATGATCACGGGCGCGGCGCAGATGGATGGCGCGATCCTG
>JAJDAP010000128.1 GCA_029261795.1 Deltaproteobacteria bacterium | reverse complement strand
AGCCCGGTGCGCAGATTTTCGGTCCAATCAAGGCGCGGAGCCGCCGCTGGGGCGAGCCCCAGCAAGGCTTCGCAACGCAGAGTGGGCCGGAAAGATGCGTGCCTGGCGACGGGAGTGGGTTTTTCCGCAGCCTGCTAGGCCTCGGGCATGGCTAGCTCGCGCCATTCCTGGCGACAGCCATACGCCGTCGGTGTCAGCTCGATGATCGTATGGAGCGGCATGTCGACGTGCGGAACCCGTTCCGGCGGCAATTGCACGAAGTAGCCATAGAGCGCGCGCAGCACGGCGCGATGCGCCACCACCAGAACCGGCGTCCGGTAGCGCTCTAGCTCGACGATCACGCGATCGAGTCGCTGGATGACATCCTGGTAGGATTCGCCGCCCGGGTAGCGATAGCGGAGCTTGTCGTCCCCGCGCGCCCGGAACTCGTCGGGATGGCGCTCCGCGATCTCTTCATAGGTCATGCCATCGCAAACGCCGGAATCGATCTCGTCGAGCGCCTTCCAGTCGCCGGACTCGAGGGCCATCGCCTCGCAGACCGGGGCCGCGGTCTGGAGCGTGCGCTGCAACGTACTGGTCCAGACGTCGAGGTCCGGCAGGTCTTCGCTCTGAGCGCCGACGTGCTCGGCGAGCGTCCGAGCGTAGGCTAGGCCTCTCGGGCTGAGCGGCGAGTCGCCGCCGATTCGTCCAGCCTGGTTGAACTCGCTCTCGCCGTGGCGGGTCAACCAGATGGGCCTGCGTGTGACCTGGAGGTTGCTCAGGAACAGCACGACCCGTCCAGGCACCCAGCCGTGGACTTCGTGGATCACCACGGTGCGGCCGCGGCCTTCGATTCGCACGAAACAGCCGTCCTCATCGGTGAGCGTTCGATACACACTCTCGTAGTGAGCAATCCGCGCGCGGAAATCTCGTAGCGCGGTGGCGGTGTCCGAGCCGACGTAGTCCGGCGAGGAAACCTTGGTCTCGCGCACGTTGTCCTCGATGACCTTGGGGTCGTCTTCGAAGAGTTCGACGAACAGGAGATCGACATCCTCCCGCGCGCAGCGCTCGCGGATCTTGCTCCGACGCTCCCGCGTTCCGTTGGTGGCGTCGAAGATCGCGATGCGCCCTTCCTGCTGTAGCCAGAGGAAGGCGTCGTCCAGGGTATCGTCGGTCAGGGCCTCGCGCTGGACGTTGGCGTCGAGGTTGGCGGGATCGAAGAAGGCGTGGTCCTGGCCGGGCCCGAGGACCTGACGACGGCGCTCTCCGACGTTGAAACTGCGCGTTGCATAGCCCAGCCAGCTCAGGTAGCCCGTGAGCTTGCGTGCCGTGAACGTCTTGCCCCGCGCCGGAAGTCCGACCATGGCGATCATGTATTTCCGGCCGCGCCGGGGAAGGCTCATGGCTTCTCGCTCGAATCCTGTGTTGGGGCCGGAGGGTATCGATTCTCGAGCAGGGTACCCGCCTAACGTTCGATCTCGGTTCGAAGGGCGGCCAGCTCTGCCTCCAGGCGATGCCGCAGGGTCGCGGCATCGGGCGAATCGGCGAGGTCTGCTTGCTCCGTCGGATCGTTCGCCAGATCGTACAGCTCGGCGGGGAGCCCGTCGTACTCGATCAGCTTGTAGTTCTCGGTGATGAGCCCGTGGGAGGTCGGCGTGGGGTAGGGCGGCTCGAAGAAGTAGGCGTAGAGGAATGATTCACGCCAGGCAGCTCCAGGGTCCGTGAGCAGCGGCAGGATGCTTCGCCCCTGCATTCGCGGGGGAACGGCCAGGCCTGCGACCGAGAGGAAGGAAGGAGCGACGTCGATGTTGCCGATGATCCGGTCGACGCGTGTGCCTCGGGGATGTCCTGACGCCGGCCAGCGAACCAGGAAGGGAACGCGCACGCTTTCCTCGTAGGGCCAACGTTTGTCGACCAGGCCGCGTTCGCCCCACTGGTAGCCGTTGTCGCTCGTGTAGACGACGATGGTGTTCTCGGCGAGCCCGAGTTCTTCGAGGCGATCGAGCATGCGACCGATCTGGCGATCCATCGAGGTGATGGCCTCACCGTAGCGGCGCACCGACTCATCGAGCGGTGAGAAGTTGAAGTGCGTGTACTGGGCGTTCGTGACGTGCGTCCAGGGATGCGCGCCACTTGGCAAGGGCGCGGGCTCTTCCGCATAACGTCCCTGTTCGGGCGCGTCTGGCGTGAAACCGGCGTGAACGTTCTTGTGGGAGAGGTAGAGCGCGAACGGCGCGTTCGGACCTTGCTCGATCCACTCGAGCGCGCGGTTGGTCAGTTCCTCGGCGATGTACTTCACACGCGAAGGCGCCTCCTCGCCGTCGACGACCAGCGGGCACCACTCGTAGCTCCCCTGGCCACCGGCGTTCGTGAACGTCACGAAGTGGTCGACGCCGCGCAGCTCGGGAAGATTGCCCGGCATGTGCCACTTGCCGATGAAGGCGGTCCGGTAGCCCGCCGGCTTCAAGAATTCTAGGAAGGTCTGATTCTCGTCGGACCACGGTGTGAAGTTGTTCCAGACGCCGTGCCGATGCGGGTAGGTTCCGGTCAGGAAGCTCGCGCGCGAGGGGGAGCACAGGGAGGACGTGACGTAGGCGCGGGTGAAGTTGACACCCTCTTTGGCGAGCCGGTCGAGGGCGGGTGTCTCGATGAAGGGATGCCCTTCGTAGCCGGCGAAATCGAAGCGGTGATCGTCCGAGAGGATGAAGAGGATGTTGGGTGCCTGCTGGGCAGCGAGCGGTGTCACCGAGGTGGGGTCGAGCGCACCGGGCAACTGTTTCGGAATCGGAAGCAGATTCGCCTGGAAGATGGCGCGGTAGCCCATCAAGTGGGGGAAGATGGAGAGTCCGAAGAGCAGCGCGGCCCCGACGAATCCCGCTGCCACGGCGCCGGCGCGGAGCAAGGGGACGTGCTGGCGAGTGGCCAACCGGCAACCGAGTTCGGCCGTTGCAATTGCCAGGCTGGTGATCAACAAGTGGATCAGGTTGAAGGGGGAGCTGACCAACCACAGGGATTCGGCCAGGGAGTGCCAACGAAGGCGCACGCCGATCTCGGTCAACCACCAGAGGAAGCCCGGCAACAACGAGACCGCCAGCCGAAGCGGCAGCGACGCGCCCGCTCGAAAGGCGAAAGGCAGGATCGCCAGCGGGGCCAGCATCAGGACCGCGAAGTAGACGCGGCCGGTCAAGGTGAGGGCTGCCATCCCGATGCCGGCGTCCCTGCCGTTCTCGAGAAGCACGGCGAGTGCGGCCAGTAGGGCAGATACGGCGAGGGCGGGCAGGAGAGGGCGCATCGGCGAATCATGCCACGGTCGGGCCTGCTCGCGGTAGGCTGGGGGGCGAGGAGATCCCCGTGAAGTTCGGCATGAACCTGTTGCTCTGGACCGATGCGCCCACCGACCCCGTCCACCTCCCCCTCTACGAGCGCCTCGCCGGCCTCGGCTTCGATGGGCTCGAGCTTCCGATCATGGGGCCGGCCCCCGATCCGAGTGCCTTTGCCAAGGTCGGCGACCAGATCGCGGCCCTGGGCATGGAGCGCACCTGCATCTCGATCTGCACGCCAGAAGCGGATCCGATTTCACCCGATGCCGCCGTCCGAAAGGCGGCCGTTGCGGCGCTGAAGAACGCGGTGGATTGCACGGCCGCGGCGGGTTCCCGTCTGTTGGCGGGGCCGCTCTATGCCGCGATCGGTGTCTTCAGCGGCAGCGCCCCGAGCAGCGACGAATGGAAACGCAGCGTAGAGGTGCTCCAGGCGGTGGCCGAGTACGGGAGAAGCTGCGACGTGTCGCTCTCCTTCGAGTTCCTGAATCGCTTCGAGATCTATCTACTCAACACTGCCGCCGATACGGCTCGTTATGTGAGCGACATCCAAGCACCCAACGTGGGCGTCCACTACGACACCTTCCACGCACACATCGAGGAGAAGGACGCCGCCGACGCGATCCAGGCCGGTGGCGAAGCGATCAGCCACGTGCACATCTCCGAGAACGATCGCGGCACGCCCGGGGTGGGTCAGGTGCGCTGGGCCGAGAGCTTCGATGCGTTGCGCGCGATCGGCTACGAGGGCTGGCTCACCATCGAGGCCTTCGGCGCGCTGTTGCCGAGCCTCGCGGCCGCGACGAAGATCTGGCGGCCGATGTTCGAGAGCGAAGAGCAGCTGGCCCGGGACGGTCTCGCCTTCATGCGGGGCGAATGGAGCAAGCGCAGCTGATGGCGCGGGGTGATCACATCTTCGTGCGACGCTGGAGCGGCGTCTACTCGCACCACGGAATCGATTGTGGCGACGGAACGGTCATCCACTACAGCGGCGAAGACTGGGAACGCCCCACGGTCCGCGCCAGCGAGCGCGAAGAATTCGCTGGCGGCGACGAGGTGGAGATCCGCTCCTACGATGCCCTCGAACGTTCGGCGGCCGAGTCGGGAACCTGGCTGCGTGGAGCGAGTACCCGCTTCCACCGCGCGACCGACGAGTTGCGCGGGTTGAAGGTGGACGCGCAGGATCTCTCGGCGGACGCCGTCGTCGCGCGCGCCGAGAGTCGCCTTGGCGAGGGGGAGTTCGACTTCGTCTTCTCGAACTGCGAGCACTTCGCCTCCTGGTGCAAGACCGGGCTGAGCTCCAGTCGACAGATCGACGCCCTGTGGCGCGCGTTGTTGGATCCCGCGCCCCTCGCCCTGATGCGGGCCGGCTCCATGATGACGCGGCTCTTCGACGATTCATCCAGCAGCTACTGGCGACGTTTCCTGGCTTCACAAGACGACGCTTGAATCCGAGCCCGGATCGAGGCAGCGGATCCGGCGGCGCTGAGCCAAGCTCCTCCCCATGAATCCGATCCGCGAACTCGATGATGAAGGCGTCCTTCTCCTCACCCTGAATCGTCCGAAGCGCAAGAACGCCTTCGACGAAGACCAGTGGGATGCGCTGACCGACGCGCTGAACGAAGCCCGCGAAGATCCCCGCGTCGCCGTCGTCGTGCTGACCGGTGCCGGCGGCAACTTCTCCTCGGGTGTCGATCTGGCTTCCTTCGGTGGCGCCGAACGGCCGCCGCGCGAGGACGGCCACGCGAGCGGATTCTTCGCACTGGTCAGCGCCCTCTTCGCGTTCGATAAACCCATCCTTGCGGCGGTGCGCGGCGCGGCGGTGGGAGGAGGCTGCACGATCGCGGTCGCCTGCGACATCGTCTACGTGGGCGAGAGTGCACGCATGCGGTTGCCCTTCGCGAACCTGGGCCTCGTCCCCGAGATCGCCAGCAGCTACACGCTCCAGGCGAACATCGGCCGCCAACGCGCCGCCGAGCTGATGTTCACGGCCGAATGGATCGATGCGGAACGCGCGGTGGAGATCGGGCTCGCCGCACGCGCCTACGCAGACGACGAGGTTCTCGATGCCACCCTCGCCAAGGCGCGCGAGATCGGCCAATGGCCGGTCTCCGCCCTGCGCGGCATCAAGCAAACGCTCCAGGTCGCGCATCAGGCCGGCATCGAAGCCGCCCGCAAGATCGAAGACCAGCGCATGATGGAACTGGCCGGCTCACCCGAGAACATCGAGGCGATTCGCGCCTTCATGGAAAAGCGCGCGCCGGACTTCAAACAGTTCCGCAAGTAGCTGGCTCCGGGTGTGCCGCGGCCCTGAAGCGCGCCTGGGACGAGCTCCGGGCGGCCGGCTCGAGCCCGGGCCCCCTTTTCCAATTCGCGCGGATCACTCCCGCCACGCCGAATCTGCTCGACTGCCCCGCATTCCTCTCTGCAACGGGCCTGCAAATACGACACCCGGTCGGGCCTTGCAGCGTTGTGCGTCCTCGCGGGGATCGCCTCGTGAGAAAACCCAGCTGCGCCGAGACCTTGGGTAGCCAACGCGGCCCTCGGCCCCGTAAATAGGAAGCAAGCTCGCCACGATATCCACACTTTTCGCAATTACGCAGCGGACCGTCGCCGCATTTCGCGACAGAGCGACGCTACCACTGCGGAACTCCAACATTCCGCCGGGACTAGGCTGCGAGCGTGTACTGTTACGGAGGCTCCGTGGTGGGGTCCAATAGTAGTTGAACTAAACCGCTTCGCGGCAGGGCACTTGCGTGCTCTTGACTCGGTCCAGCGGGGCACTCTTCCAGCAGCTCGCTCGCTTTCCCCACACTGATCTCCTGTACGCACCGACGCGTACGTC
>JAJDAP010000127.1 GCA_029261795.1 Deltaproteobacteria bacterium | reverse complement strand
CACGAAGTCACTGGCCACGACTACGATCTGATGCAGCGCAGCCGCATCCTCCGAGGCCTCCGACGACGAGCCGCCTCACTCGGACTCGAACTCGTCGATACCAATACCGGTGCTGTTATGTAGGAACGTTTTCTCAGGAGGCTTCGAGGAGATGAAGAGCATTGACGACTGTCTGAATGACATAGTCGCTCTTGGACCTGCGCAAAGGGGGGGACCTCCGGCACAGACGCGGGCGCGTCGGCGGTACGCTATGAGCGGTTCTTTACTTTTTCGTAGTCCGCCAAGAAGCTGGCCAAGCCGCTGTCGGTCAGCGGATGGTTCGCCAATTGGCGCATGACATTGGGCGGAATCGTTGCGACGTGAGCCCCGATCAAGGCGGCTTGCGTCACCTGCTGCGGCAGACGGATGCTCGCGACCAGGACCTGGGTATCCAGATCGTAGTTGCGGTAGATCGTGCAGATCTGCTCGATCAGCAGCATTCCGTCCATCGAGATGTCGTCGAGGCGACCGACGAAAGGCGAGGCGTAGGTGGCGCCGGCCTTGGCGGCCATCAACGCCTGGGTCGCACTGAAGACCAGCGTGCAGTTGGTTTCGATCCCCGCACGCGAAAGTGTCTTGAGCGCCTTCAGACCCTCCAGCGTCATCGGAATCTTGATGACGATGTTCTCGGCAATCTTCTTGAGCGCTTCGGCCTCGCGGATCATGCCGTCGTGATCGAGGGCGGTGACTTCGGCGCTGACCGGGCCGTCCACGATCTTGCAGATCTCGCGGAAGATCTCGTTCGGGTCGCCCGTTTCCTTGGCGAGCAGTGACGGGTTGGTGGTCACGCCATCGAGAAGGCCGAGATCTGCGGCTTCTTGAATCTCTTTGACACTGGCGGTGTCGATGAAGAACTTCATGTCCGTTCGGGTCTCCGTTTCGTCCGCGGATCCCGTGGTTCCATCTTCCCTGTTCCGTGTCGCTCGTCTGATCCTGCCGATGCGGCCCTGGTTGCTCGACAATCGGACCGATTGGTCAACTGTCGCTGCATCGACATCGCGAAGGACTGGGGGGAGCCGCGATGATCTGCTCGTGTGCTTTCTTGCGTCGGATCTCGGTCCGCCTTCGGGTGGCGTGGCTGAGATCGAATGATCGTGAGTGATTTACTGAGTGGCTTGGCGCCAACTGGAAACGAATCGGAAACGCGCGTCAACTTGGGAGCAGCAACGACCGGGATTAAACCGGCGCCGCGTTCGCGTGTCAAGAAAGACTGACCCTCGCAGCCATTTTTTCGTCAGAAAGCGAAGCTGCCTAACACTGAAACGTGTATGTCGCAGTCTCGCCAATGGAACGCATCCGGCGAAACCTCAGCTTGCGATTTCGCCGTTCGTCCCTCGGGGAGTTTCATCGACCTCCTCACCCTCGGACGCGAACAACTCGAAGACGAGCAGTGCGACCCCGATGACGATGAAAGAGTCCGCGAAATTGAAGTCGGGCCACGAAGTCTCCGTCCACAAGCGGACGTGCAACCAGTCGACAACGCCGCCGAGCAAGAACTCGCCCCGAAACACGCGGTCGGCAAGATTCCCCAGCGCTCCCCCGAGGATCGAGCCCAATGCAGCTGCAGCGAGTCGATCCCCAGGGGAGAGACTGCGGTAGAACGAAACGATCATCGCGACCGCGAGGCTGCCAACGCCGACGAAGAAGAACTGTCGAAATTCTTCGCTTGCGTCGGCGAACATGCTGAACGCTGCGCCAGGGTTCCGAACGTGGGTGATGTAGAAGAAGTCCTCGACCACCTGGATCGAATCGCCTTGAAGCAGATTCCAGAGAATCCATTGCTTCGACATCTGGTCGAGGGCCAGCGTGCTGGCGGCGACGGCGAGGAAGAGCCGGAGGTTGGGGCTCATGGGGCGGTCAAGCTATCACCGCAGTTCGGCAGCGTCGAGTTGGCCATCGGCCCAGACGCGCGCGCTGCGGCGTGCCTCGGCCAGATGGGGTTCGGATTCTGCCGGGCGGCCCAGCGCCGAAAGTGCGGCTCCGCGCAATCCATGCAAATGAGGCAAAGCGCCCATCCCCTCCGCCGAGCGGCCGAACGTCGCTTCTGCCTTGTCGAGAAACGCGAGCGCGCGTCGTGGATCCCCTTCGAACGTTTCGTGCCGCGCGAGCGCGAGATAGGCGAGAGGATTGCTCGGGTCTACTTGCAGAGCGCGCTCGAAGCTGGCGACCGCTTCGATCTGGTGACCGAGATCACTCGCCTCGAGGCCGCCGACCACCATGCGAGTCGATGCGCGACGTTGTGCGTCGCCGCGATCTGCAAAGGCCGAGACGCGTAGAGCCTCGCCGGCCGGCGAAAGTCGAGCGGGCGCGACGCAACTCGAGACGAAGAGGCCCGCGATCAGCACGAAGGCAACACCGTTGCGACTCATGGCGCCTCGGGCCCCAGGATGTCATCGAACAAACGCTCCAGCCAGCCGCGGCGCCCGCCGCCTTCGGGATTGCGGGGACGACTGCTCCACTCGGGACAGGTTGCCGCGGGCTCGGTCCCGCGAAGGTACAGTTCGCTGCGTCGCTCGGGGCATCCGGCCAGGGCGAGGGCACCCGATTCCGGATGGATCTCCAGCTCCACCACCTCGGGGGGCCGCAAGAACCGCCCGCGAATGCGCCCACCGGTCACTTCTTTCATGAAACGCGCCCAGACGGGCAACGCGACCCGGCTCGATGCCAGGCCCAGGTTTCGAGGTGTGTCGAAGCCGACCCAGACCACGACAACCAGCTCAGGTGTGAAGCCAACGAACCAGGCGTCCTTGTAATCGTTGGAGGTTCCCGTCTTTCCCGCGATCGGACCGGCCAGGCCCTGACGCCGGAGCGATGCCGCGGTCCCCTGGTTCACGACACCTTCGAGCATCGACGTCACGAGGTAGGCACTACCCCCGTCGATCACGCGATCGAAGGTGATCGGTTGGCGTTCGACGGTCCCCCCGGCGGGATCCACGACGTCCTCGAAGGTTCGGATCCGGGGGCGAATCCCGCCGTTCGCGATCGTTGCGTAAGCGCGGGCAAGTTCGATGGGTGCGAGGTCGGCAGCCCCGATCGCGAGGCTCGGCACCCGCGGCAGTGTGCTCTCGATCCCGAGGGAATGCGCCATCTTGGCGACGCGGTCGATCCCGACCTGCTGTCCCAGCCGCGCGGCGGCCACGTTGTACGACTTCTCGAGCGCGGTCCGCGCCGGAACCCGGCCATGGAACTTGCGATCGAAGTTCCGGGGCGTCCATTTCCCGCCGGGGACCGGAACTTCGAGCGGACTGTCATCGAGCCAGTCGCCGAGGGTGAGCGTGCCATTCTGGATGGCGGTGAGATACACGAACGGCTTGAACACACTGCCGGCGGGGCGCCGCGCCTGGCTACATCGATCGTATTGACTTCGCGAGTAGGAGCGGCCGCCGGCCAGCGCCAGGACCTCCCCGGTCTGCGGCCGCAACGCGATGATGCAGCCCTGGAGAACTTCGCTGCCCTTCGCTGCCAGTGATTCGTGTGCCTTCTCGAGCCGCTCGAGCTCTTCGACCAGGGTCCGCGTCGCCAAACGCTGCATCCGCAGATCCAGGGTCGAGTAGATCTGCAAGCCCTCGGTGGCCAGGGTGCCACCGTCGTAGAAGTCCGGCAGCTGACGTTGCAGGGCGTCGAGGAAGTAGCGCGCTTCCCGAGGCTCGGGCGTCACGGTCGCCACGCGCAGGCGCTGGGCGACGGCGCGCTGATACGCCCCCTCACTGATGCGGCCCTGCTCCCTCATCAGCTTCAGCACGAGATCGCGCCGGGTCTGGGCGCGATCCGGCTGTCGATGGGGTGAAAGCCAGTTGGGGCTCTGGATCAACGCCGCGATCAGGGCGGATTCGTGAAGCGCCAGATCTCGCACGTTCTTGCCGAAGTAGAGTCTGGCCCCTTCGCCCACACCGTGAATGGCCGTTCCACCTCGTTGGCCGAGGTAGATCTCGTTCAGATAGGCCTCGAGGATCAGCTCCTTGTCGTAGCGGGCCTCCATGATCACGGCCATGGTGGCTTCCTGGACCTTCCGCCAGAGCTTGCGATCCGGCGTGAGGAAGAAATTCTTGGCGAGCTGTTGGGTGAGCGTGCTGCCGCCCTGGGTGATGCCGCCGGCCTTGAGATTGGCAATCAGGGCGCCCCCGATGCGTCGCCAGTCGATCCCGGGATGCGTCATGAAGCGCTGGTCTTCGACGGCGATGACCGCTTCCACGAGATGTGCGGGCACCGAGTCGAGCCGCGCGAGTTCGCGCTGTTCGTGGGTCGGACCGTAGTAGGAGCCGACCAGCTCCGGTTCCAGGAACACGGCCCCGATCTCGCGGCCGGTCTGCGCGTCGCGCATCTCCTCGATGATGGGGCCCGCCATCCGCATGGCGATGACGCGGGCGGGCTCGGCCCGGCTCGGGTGCTCGAAGGGGCGCCGGTGGACGGTGACGCGCCGATCGCTCCAGTGGTAGCGGCCCAGGGCAAGGCCCTGGGCGCTGGCGGCCTCGCGGTAGCCGAGGCGTCGCAGGGCGCCGCGTAGATCGATCTGCTTCCAATCGAGACCGGGGTAGAGAATGGTCGGCGCCGAGAGGACCTTGGAGGGGACCCGGAACAGGCGACCCTCGAAGCGTTCGCGGACGATCGCATCCATCTCGATGAAGTGGCGGGCCGTCAGGAAGCCGAAGACGAGACTCGTCACGAACAGGCTGAGCCCGAGCACACGCCAGACGCCACGCCGACGCCCAGTGCGCCCGCGCCGTCGATTGCCCGAAGCCGTGCTGCGCGATCTGCTCCCACGCGCAGCGGTCTTCCGGCGACTTGCGCTCTTCTTGCGCTGCCCCGGCACGTCTCTCCCCCAACCTAGGCTGACACAGACACTCCTCCCGTCCAGCGCGTTCGTGACCGGCGTCTCCGCGGCCCCCTCGGGTTCCTGATTCGGCCTCGCTGTTGCGGTCACGATGGGGATTGCGGAGATTCCCGCCATGCCGACGGAGGAACGCCAGAAGAAGCTCTGGGGCGGTCGCTTCTCGGAAGCGATGGACCCGACCGTCGAACGCTTCAGTGCTTCGATCGCATTCGATCAGGCCCTCGCCCAATACGACCTGCGCGGGTCGGTTGCCCATGCGCGCATGCTCGGGGCCACCGGCATCATTCCCGCCGAGGACGTCGACGCCATCGTGGCGGGCCTCGACGAGATCGGCAGCGAAATCGAGGCCGGGGACTTCCCCTTCGACCCGGCTCTCGAAGACATCCACATGAACGTGGAAGCGCGCCTGACCGAGCGCATCGGCCCTGCGGCCGGTCGCTTGCACACCGGTCGCAGCCGCAACGATCAGGTGGCCACCGACCTCGCTCTCTACCTCAAGGACGCGGCCAAGGCTGCCCGGCTCGGCCTCGCAACGTTGCGCGGCGTGCTGATCGAGCGCTCGGCCGAGCACGTCGAGACCGTGCTGCCCGGCTACACCCACTTGCAGCGCGCCCAGCCGGTTCGATTGGCCCACCACTGGTTGGCCTTCGAGCAGATGTTGGCGCGGGATTCTGGGCGCTTCAGCGACCTTGCGGCACGCATCAACCAGGCACCGCTCGGCTCCGGAGCGATCGCCGGCTCCACACTGCCGCTCGACCGCGCCCACACCGCCGCGGCATTGGGCTTCGAGAGGCCGAGCGCCAACAGCATGGATTCCGTCGCCTCGCGCGACGCCGCGCTCGAGTTCCTGGCGGCGGCCGCGATCAGCATGATCCATCTCTCGCGGCTGGCCGAGGAACTGGTGCTCTGGTCGACGGCCGAGTTCGGCTTCATCGAATTGGCGGATGCCTACTCGACGGGCTCGAGCCTGATGCCGCAGAAGAAGAATCCGGACGTTCCCGAGTTGGTGCGCGGCAAGAGTGGCCGCGTCGTCGGCAACCTAATGGCGTTGTTGACGATCGTGAAGGGCCTGCCGCTGACCTACAACCGCGACCTGCAAGAGGACAAGGAGCCGATCTTCGACAGCGCCGCGACGCTAGGCGACTGTCTCGAAGTGATGGCGGGAGCACTTGCGACGCTGCGTGTGAATGTCGCAGGCATGGGCGCCGCGGCCCAGGACCCCATGCTCCTCGCCACCGATCTCGCCGAAGCACTGGTGCGCGAAGCGGTTCCCTTCCGGGAGGCGCACGAAGTCGTCGGCCGGGTGGTCGCCCACTGCGTCGAGAAGGACATCGATCTGAGGAGCCTCTCCCATGGGGATCTCCAGGCTTTCCATCCCGCCTTCAGCGCCGGCAGCGATGCGCTTCTCTCACTAGAGCGCGCCCTGGAAGAACGCTCGCTCCCGGGCGGTACCGCCAGGGCGCGGGTCCGCGAAGCGCTCGACGTGGCGACCGCAGCGTTGGCAAACGAGCGCGCCACGCTCAACCCCGAGGAACAACGATGATTCGCCGAACCGCCGCCTGCTTGCTGGTCCTTTCGCTGGGCATCGGCGCCATCGCTTGTGGCAAGTACGGGCCGCCCGAGCGACAGAGCGAGCAGGCCGAGCGACCCGCGCCAGCGGCGACACCGTGAGCGCGCTGCGCTTCACCAAGATGCACGGCGCAGGGAACGATTTCGTCGTGCTCGACGGTTTGCGCGACGCACTTCCTCCGCTCGAACCGATTGCCGCGCTGCTCGGCGATCGACACTTCGGTGTCGGCTTCGATCAGCTGTTGGTGGTTCGCGCAGCAACCGGCGCTGGCGATTTTCGCATGGAGATCTTCAACGCCGACGGTTCCCAGGTGGAGATGTGCGCGAACGGTATCCGCTGCTTCTTCAAGTACCTGCGCGACAGCGGCCACACGAGCGAGGCAGCAGTTCGTGTAGAAACGCTTTCGGGTGTGGTCGTTCCGCGCTGGGCCGGTGGCGACGCCGGCGAAGCCCGGATCAGCGTCGACATGGGACCGCCGGTCCTCGCCCCTGCGAAGATTCCGACGACCTTGGGCGACGGCTCCGGCGATGGCCCGGTACTCGACGTGCCGCTGGAAGTACTCGGCGAGACCCTCACGGTTTCGTCCATCTCGATGGGAAACCCGCACTGCATCACCATGGTCGACGATGTCGACGCATTCCCGGTCGGGCGGTTCGGTCCGGCGATCGAAAACCACCCGGCGTTCCCGAATCGTGTGAACGTCGAGTTCGTGCAGCTCGTCGACCGCGGCCACTTGCGCCAGCGCACCTTCGAGCGCGGCACGGGAGAGACCTTGGCCTGTGGCAGCGGTGCCTGCGCGGTCGCCGTGGCGTCGATGCTGAGGGGCGTGGTCGATTCGGAGCTCCGGATCGAACTACGCGGCGGCGAGCTGGAGATCGCCTGGCAGGGTGGCGCGCAGAGCGTCTTCATGACCGGGCCCGCCGCCAGCGTGTTCAGCGGTGAAATCGAGATCGGGGAGGGCTGACATGTTCGAAGGCGTTCTCACTGCGTTGGTCACCCCGTTCAAGGACGGCCAGGTCGACGAACGCGCCCTGGAAGAGCTGGTCGAGATCCAGATCTCCGCCGGCGTCGACGGCCTGGTGCCGTGCGGTTCGACCGGCGAATCCGCCACCCTCTCTCACGCCGAGCATTCGCGCGTGGTCGAGGTCGTGGTGTCGGCGGCTCGGGGGCGCGTCCGCGTCGTCGCCGGCACCGGTTCCAACTCGACCCGCGAGGCCATCCTGCTGACCCAGCACGCCAGGGAGGCCGGTGCCGACGGCGCGCTGCTGATCTCGCCCTACTACAACAAGCCGACCCAGGAAGGCATCGTCGAGCACTACAAGGCGGTCGCGGCCGAGACCGCGTTGCCTTTGATCGTCTACAACATTCCCGGCCGTACCGCGTCGAACATCCTGCCGAAGACGTTCACACGCCTTGCCGAGATCGAGCAGGTGGTCGGCGTGAAGGAGAGCTGTGGTGATCTCGACCAGATCGCCGAGCTCATCTCGTCGGTACCCGACGATTTCGCGGTGCTCTCGGGGGACGACTGGGCGGTTCTGCCGCTCCTCGCCATCGGTGGACACGGTGTAATCTCGACGGCTTCGAACCTCGTCCCGAACGATGTGGTCGACCTGGTGCGGGCCTGGCGCAGCGGCGACCCGGTGCGGGCCCGCGACGTCTACTACCACCTGCGCCCGATTCTCGAAGTGCTGTTCTGCGAGACGAACCCGATCCCGCTGAAGACGGCGCTCGCACTGCGCGGCCTGATCGGCAGCGAACTTCGCTTGCCGCTGACGCCGATGAGCCAGCCCGCGAAGGAGCGCTTGCAGTTCGCGCTCAAGGAATACGGTCTCCTGTGAGCCGTCGCATCCTCGTGGTCGGTGCCATGGGGCGGATGGGCGAGCGCATTCGCGCCGCACTCGCCGACCATGAAACGCTCGAGCTCGGTGCTGCGCTCGAAGCACCGGGCCATCCTGCCCTCGGAACGGAACTGGCACCGGGCGTTCGACTCGGTGCCGACCCCGGCGCTGCCCTCGCAGCCGTAGATGGCGCCATCGTATTCGCCACACCGGATGCCACCCTTGATGTCCTGCGCCTCGCGGCGGATGCGGGAGTGCCCTGCGCCGTCGGAACCACCGGGTTCTCGGCCGCCCAGAAGAAGGAGATCGCGGCCCTGGCCGAGCGCGGCGGGATCGTCCTTGCCGCGAACTTCTCGGTTGCCGTGAACGTGCTGTTCCATCTCGCCCGCAGCGCCTCGGCGCTGCTCGGTCCGGGTTTCGACGCCGAGATCCTCGAGATCCATCACGCGGCCAAGGTCGATGCCCCGAGCGGGACCGCGCTTCGAATCGGGGAAGCCGTGGCGGAGGGGCGAAACCAGAAGCTGGACGATCACGCCGTGCTCGCACGGGAGGGCATCACGGGCGCGCGTCCGGGGAGTGCCATCGGAATCCAGACGCTGCGCGGCGGCGACAACCCGGGTGAGCACACCTTGATGTTCGTCGGCGCCGGCGAGCGACTCGAACTGGTGCATCGCTCGGCTACCCGTGATCACTTTGCTCATGGCGCGGTGCGAGCTGCCGCCTGGTTGCTCGACCAGGGCCCCGGTCTCTACGACATGGAGCAGGTTCTCGGCCTGGGGACGACCGGCTGAGCAACGACACACGAAACGGACGGCTCTTCGCAGGGGTGTCCCAGACGGAACCCGACGAACTCGAATTCGGGGACGGTCAATTGGTGGCCATCACCCGAGCCGCGCCGCATCGGGCCGAGGGTGGCAACGAAGATGCCATTGGCGTCTTCCCGGTTCGGCCCAGGGGCGGTCTCATCGCGGTCGCCGATGGCGTCGGTGGACAACCCGCCGGCGCGAACGCGGCCAAGCTACTGCTCGAGGGCCTTTGGGATTCGGTGCTGGCTTCCGAAGCGGACCGCCCGCTTCGCAGCGCGATCCTCGATGGGGTCGAAGCCGCGAACCGCACCCTCCTCGAGCGGGGCGTCGGCTCCGCAACCACACTGGTGGCAGCCGAGATCGATGGCCGCAGCCTGCGTCCGTACCACGTCGGCGACTCCGCTTTGCTCGTCATCGGTGGGCGCGGCAAGATCAAGCATCAGACCGTGCCGCATTCGCCGGTTGGCTACGCCATCGAGGCGGGCTTGCTCGATGAGCAGGAAGCCATGCACCACGCGATGCGGCATGTTATTTCGAATGCGGTCGGTGCCCCGGACATGCGCATCGAAATCGGTCCCGGCGTCGAACTCGCGCCGCGCGACACGGTGGTGTTGGCCAGCGACGGCATCCTCGACAATCTGGCCCTCGGCGAGATTGCCGAGCGCGTTCGTCGCGGGCCTTTGCGCCAAGCCGCACTCGGTATTGCCGACGAGTGCTCGAAGCGCATGACCGAGCCGGGCGGCCCGACACCCTCGAAACCGGACGATCTTTCCCTCGTGCTCTATCGCCCCGGCACCAGCAGCTAACTACCGAACGCGCCTGCCATCGGTTCCTTGCGTCCGCACCAGGGGCAGAAACGCCAGAAGGAACGCGAGACCGGCCAGCGGCACCGCTTGCAGCGGTGTGGCAGATCGACGTGGCGCCAGAGGCGTTTCGGTTTCTGCTTGCAACGGGGGCAGTAGCGCATGAACGGTTGCAGCTGGCCATCGCAGCCCGGCCTGGTGCAGATGCGTTCTGCTTTCGGATCCTTGCGCGGTGGCCGACCGTTGCCCTCGAGTCGACCGCTCGCGCACCAGGGGCATGCCGTCCACGCTGCGGCGACGCCGTGCTCGCAGTCCGGACACACCAACGGGTAGCTCGTGATGTCGCGGAACGAGTTGTCGCGGGTTCCACACCAGGGGCAGACGGCCATGGATTCCGCGATCGGGCCCTCGCAGCGGAAGCATTGGTAACGCATGCCCAACGCCGCACCGTGTTGTCGCCGGAACGCCTGTGTCTGCGCCTCGAGAGGCGTTCGCTCGCGCGACGGGATGCGTCGCCGGACCGCGCGTTTGCGCGCCGGCGCATTCGCGGCGCGCTGAAACGCCGCTTCGAGGGCTTCGTGGAACGCGACGGCGTCGACATAACGACGCTGGGGATCGAAGGCCGCCGCCTTGCGGAGAACCGGCTGGACCAGCAGCGGGACCTTCTTCTCGAATCGCTCGTGTCCGACGAAGGGCCAATCGAAGGGCCAGGTCGGAAGCACGCCAGTCAATAGCTCGTAGGAGATCAGGCCCAGGGAGAACACGTCGCTTGCGAGCTTGGTTCGACCGTAGGCTTGCTCGGGCGCGATATAGCCGAGCGTCCCGGCGTCGGTGTAGGCGACGGTGCGGCCCGTGGTGAGCCGGGCAACATCGAAATCACAAAGGGCGGCGTGACGATCCTTGAAGATCAGGATGTTCTCGGGCTTCACATCGCGATGCAGCACCCGTTGCTCATGGGCATAGGCGAGGCCAGCGGCAACCTCCCGAATGATTCGGAGGGCCAGGGCGCCGGAGCGTCGCGCGCCCGGGTAGTCGGCGAGGCTGCGCTCGGCGAGATCGCTCGCCATCACGAAGTGGCCGTCCACCCAATCGGCGTTTCGCACCGTCGCGATGTTCGGGTGGGAGAGCCGGGTCGCAACCCGCGCCTCGTGTTCGATGGCGTTGCGGCCGTGCTCCTGGACCCGCTCTGGCGCGACGACCTTCAGCGCGACCTCGCGGTCTTCGACGGTGTCACGCGCGCGCCAGACGGTTCCCAGGGCGCCGCGCCCGATCCTGCGATCGAGCCGGTACTTGCCCAGGGTCGTGCCGCGCTTGAATCGTCGAACCGCCACGTGCCGATTCTAGCCTCCACCAGATGCCAGACAGAAGGGCCCCAATGCCGTTGTTGCGGCATCGGGGCCCCGGGTTTCAAGGAGTGGACGCTAGGCGTCGGGCGCGAAACGCGCCAACGGGTTCCGTCGGGTGCTTGCGCTAGACGGCCTCTGAGCCGCGTTCGCCCGTGCGAATTCGAATGGCCTCGTCCATCGGAAGCACGAAGATCTTGCCGTCGCCGATGCGCCCGGTATTTGCGGCAGCCACGATCGCTTCGACGACCTTGTCCTTCATGTCGTCGGTCACGGCGACTTCCAGCTTGATCTTGGGCAGGAAGTCGACCACGTACTCGGCGCCGCGGTAGAGCTCGGTATGGCCCTTCTGGCGCCCGAACCCCTTCACCTCGGTGACGGTCATCCCCTGGATGCCGATCTCGTGCAAGGCTTCCTTCACTTCATCGAGCTTGAAGGGTTTGATCACGGCCTCGATCTTGAACATGGGCACCTCCCCCACAAAAGGGTTCCAGAGCAAAAGGTTCCGAAGACGGGACGGGACCGTATCACGAACCGGGGGAGCGGTCGCCATCTGCGGGCGTTTCCGCACCACGATGCAGTTCCGGGGAGGCTCGACTGTGCCGATTCTTGCTCATCCCTTGTGCAGGCCATGCCCACGAACCGGGCAATTCGGAAGGCGTCAGCCCGTGGTCGGGGCTGCCGTGCGTTCCTGATGCTCGAGAGCCGCGGCCGGCATGGAACGGTCCTTGCTATGGGACCAGAGCAGAGGAGGAACAATCATGGTTCAGCCGTCCACATCGGTACCCGCCGTAGCCGCCGCAACCCCGCCGGCGATGAGTACCCTGTTCGAGAGTTTCCTGAGCGAGGCGGCCAGCCGCAGTGCCGATGCACCGCTCGGTCTGAAGGATTTCGTCGATCTGGCCGAGGCCTGGCGAATCGTCCACGCGCTGCGCGAGTGCCGCGGCAATCGCTCGGCGGCGGCCCGGCAACTCGGCATCGGGCGCCGCACGCTCTACACCAAGATGGAAAAACTCGGCATCGAGGAGAGCTTCCAGATCGCCTGGCGCTAGCACCAAGGGCCTTGGCCGGGGAACGAAATGAAAAGGGGCGCGGGATTGGATCCCGCGCCCCTTTCGTCGTTCTGAACGTTGCTCGCTAGAAGGTGTAGATGACCTCTACCCCTGCAACGATCTGGTCGTCCTCACCCGGCACGAGGGACTGGCCGAAGACCGCCGGAGAGCCGAATGCGCGGCCGTCCGAATCCAGGAACAGCTTGTCGGTGCTGTTCGACCGGCCAGCATCTTCGATCGAGTCGTAGCGCAACTCGCCACGGACCGTCAGGTTGTTGGCCAGCTTGTGGTCGACCGTACCCGTGAGCGTGATCATCTCGAGCGGCGTGTCGCGCACGGTCGGGCTGATGAAGCCCAAGCCCAATGCCGGATTGATCGGGCCGCTCGCCTCGCGCTCGAGGTCGATGTACTCGAAGCGCACCGAAATGCCGGTGCGCTCGCTGATCGCGTAGCGACCCGCAACGGCCGCGCCGTAGCCCGAGAGATCGCCGAAGTTCTGATCCTCGGTCTCGATGTAGTCGACGTTCAGATACGCCTCGAACTTCTCGCTCGGAGCCCAGTTGATGATCAGGTCGTAGATCGACTCCTTGTCACCCGACTTCTGGTTGACGAAGCCGATACCCGCCTCCTGGGCCGCACCGTGCGTACCGGCCAGCGAGATCGAGAGCGACTCGGTCGGGCTCGCCCCGATGGACCACAGCACGGCCTTGTTCTTGTTCACGTCGATGTCGGACGCCGGGAAGTTCCGGGTTCCGTTGACGAGACCGACCGCGAGATCGACAGGTCCCAGCGTCGTCGACGCCAGGATGCCGCTGTGGGTGATCGGCTGGAACAGGTTGTAGACCTGGCCGCGCGTGATGTTGAAGTTCATCGGGGCCTGGACGACTTCGGCGCCGATCAAGGTGGCGAACTTTCCGGCCTTGAAGGTGACGCCGTTCTCGCCGATCGGGGCCAGGTACTGCACGTAGGCCTGGTAGACCTCGAGGTCGTTGCCCGAGCGGCCGTCGCCGCCGGTGAGGCCCGAGAGCAGACCCGCAGTCTTGCCGAACACGATGTCGGCTCGGAAACCGGCCCGGTTCTCCTCACTGACCGGCCGCTCGAGTTCGAACCAGAGCTGGTCGAACGCGAAGCTGTTCGAGTCCGCCTTGAACGGGTTCGCGGCGACACCGGTGACCGGGATCGAGACGAAGGTCCCGGGAGCGAGCGGATTGGAACCGAGCGTGGTTGCGCCTATGCCACTGTTGGCACCCCCTAGGGCCCGGCCGTCCGGATCGTCGAGGTTGTAGCTGTAGCTGGCGCTCACCCAGCCGCCGATCTCGAGCGTGTCGAGGAACGAAGCAAGACCGCTGGAGGCCTCGACGTCCGTCTGCACGCGGTCGATCACGACCTGCTGGTTCTGCAGGCGATCAGCAGCCACTTCGAGCTGATCGTTGGCCGACTCGAGCTTGTCCTCGAGTTCGGTCATGCGCGCCTCCATGGCGCGGAACTTGGCATCGACGTCACCCGACGTTGATGCGGATGCACTCATCGGCAGCGCGAACATCGCGAGCCCGATGAGGCCGATAGATAGACGATTCATCCGGGTAGCCTCCTGTTGAGTCCCTGTCAGTCGTGGGCGGTACATCGCAAACCGCGTGCCGAACCTGGCCGTGCGGACAGGTTCCCACTCGAGCTTGTTTCGAACTGATCTGCAGCGGATGAGCCACCGGTGTGACTCATTGGGAGGCGTGCGTGCCCGTCATTAGGACATGCCCACCGGTCCCACAAGTTGTCAGTACGCTTGTCAAGCGCGGTTTGGGTTTAGGCGTCGTTCCCGTTCGGGTCGACCCACAAACGCCGGTCAGCAAGAAATAGAATCGTTCGCGAGTACTGGTGGTTTTTTCCCTCAGAATAGTCGCGTCGCAGTAGCGCCAGGTCGTCGATGACGTCGATATCGAAGCCCGCCTCCAGCACTTTGCAGCGCAGTCCTCGTGCGCGGGCACGCGCAAGCGTGTCGTCCTGCACCGAGCCCGTGCTCATCGGGTGATCGAAGACACGCGGCGCGGGAGCGGCAAGACCCACCAGGTTGTAGCCGCCGTCGCGGTCCGGGCAGATCACCAGTTCGTGGCTCTCGAGCGCGGCGCAGGCGTCCGACAGCGTCTCGCCGGACATCGCTGGCGAATCGCTGCCGCGCAACAAGACCGGGGCGAAGCCAGCGGCAAACGCATCGGCCGCCGCGTTCTCCATCCGCACCGAGAGATCGGCACCCCGCTGCGCGACCACCCGATACGCTTTCAGGCGCTGGGCGTAACCCTCGACGACACCCGGCGGATCGAGCGCCAGGATCGGCTGGAGTCCGTTGTCGGCCGCCATCGCTTCGCTCGCTTCGAGCACGTCTTCGAGCATCGCCGCATAGAACCCGGCGGCCTCCTCGGGGGAGAAGGGCGGGCACATGCGCGTCTTGACGCGCCCCGGCTCGGGATCTTTGGCGAAGACGATGAGGGCGCCGCTCACTCCGTGGCCGGCAGCGCGACCCGGGCAACCACCCCCGCGATCTCGAGACGCGTTCCCGGCTCCGCGCGAACCGCCTTCACGTAGCCGAGGCCGATGGCGCCGAGGCTCTCGCTCTCAGCCACACTCGTCAGTTCGCCGACCTTCTTGCCATCGACCGTGATCCTGGCGCCTTCGGCCGGGAGCGCTCCGCGCTCGAAGCGGAGCGCGACCAGCAGGCTCGAGACCTGACCCCGGCTGCGCATCCGCGCCACCACCTCCTGCCCGGCATAACAACCCTTCGTGGTCGAGATCGCTTCTTCGAGGCGCGTCTCCGCCGGCAGGACACTCGTATCGAGTTCCTTCCCGTAGAGCGGGACGCCGCGTTCGATGCGACGGGTCTCGAGAGCCGCGGCGGCGCCTTCAGCCATCCCGGTGGCCGCCAACGCCGTTGCGACGGCCTCCGCCGCGCCGGCCGCTGCGAGTAGCTGGACGCCCTCGGCTTCCACCAACGGATGGGGCACCCGCGTCACGGCCTCGCCGCCGAGCGAGATCGCGCCCACGCCATGGCTCGCCGGACCGGCTTCCGCTTCGAACGCCGCATGCGCACCCGGCCCCTCGACGCCGAAACGAACCCCATCCGCGCTGGTATCCGCGAGTCGCACATCGTCGGCGATGATCAAGCGCTCGAGGTGTTCGACCAGCGGTGCTGCGGCCGCTCGCTGGAGGTCGAGCCGGATCCGGTCTTCGAAGACCCAGATCCAGGCGTCGCTCACGATCCGGCCCTGATGGGTCAGGATCAGCGTCGGCGCGAATTCGCCCACCTTCAGGCTGGCGACGTCCTGGGTCACCATGCCATCGAGCCAGCACACGCGTTCACTACCGGTGACATCGACGCCGCCCCTCTGGGGCAGGCGAAACCATCGTGCAGCATTCATGACACACTCTCCTCTGGCGGCGGGACCGCACCCGCCAGCGGGCCCGGCGCGAGGACCTGTAGCGCCACATCGGTGGCCTTGGCCGCGAGTGGCGGCGGGCCGTAGAGACGCTCCGCCTGATTCTCGAGCTCCATCCGCCAGGTTTCGAACTGTTCGCGGGTCACGTCGAGATCGTTCTCGTTGTCGATATCGATGGCGCAGCCGCCCATGCCCGTGACGATCAACCGGAAGTTCGCATCGAGCAGGCGCGAGCAGGCACGCTCGATGCGCGCCAACGGCACTGCGCGACGGATCACGTCGGCGAGGCTCCGCAGTCCGACGCGATCGCATAACAAGGCGAGTTGCATGAAGCCGTAGTAGAACACGATGCTCGGCCCGCCACCTTTGTTGACGAGGATACGCCAGGCCAGCCCGATCACCTGACCGAGCTGCTTCTGATAGCGGTGCTCGTACATGTCCTCGACCGATTGCCGGCGGCCCAGCCTCGCCGGACGCACCAGGTGGAGATTGTTCTGGCGCAGCCGATCCTCGGCGGTGTTGAAGTACGCCATCTGGATTCCGGGCCGGCCTGCCCGCGGGTAGAAGGGTGTCATCGAAGCCTCGGTCGACAGGCCGAGACCGTAGTCGCAATCCGCTTCGGCGGCCGTGCGAATGAAGGCCGAGATCTCCTGCGGAACCAACAACGGAAGATCGGCCGAGAGATAGAGAACGCGCAGGTCGGCCTCTGCGTCGTTGGCGGGATCGCGCCCTGCGACACCGGCCCCGGGCAGCATACGACGATAGGTCTGCCAGGCGTTCTCGAGCAGATTCCGATACTGCGGGACGACGACGAGCGGTTTGGTCAGCTTGCGTTGCAGCGATTCAGCCGACAGTGTCGCCTCGAGCCGTTCGGCGTTGCCGACCACCCAGACCTCGGAAACCTCGGGCACCTGCTGAAGCGCCGCGACCACGCGCGCCACCATCGGCTGGCCGGCAACCTCGAGATAGACCTTGCTCTCGCCGCAGACCGCTTTCGACGCCTTGCCGTCGCCGGCGGCGACGATGGCGGGAACGGATTCCAGGGCAAGCTGAGATTGCACCATCGGGTTTCGCGAACCTCGCGGACCGGTTCGAAAGGCGGCTCCAGGGGGGCCCGCCAAGGTAACCGACTCGGGCAGCGCTCGGCTCGCATGCCATACTCGGTTGCTCACCGGGAGTCCGCCATCCGTTCGCTCGTCGACGCCATCGCTTGGAGTAGCGCCTGGGTCGCGGCTGCGGCGGCCACGCTCACCGGAGCCGCCTTCCTGGCGCTCGGCGCACGACCCGATCCGTGGGTGGTCACGCTTGCGGTGACGGGCACGCTCGTCGTCTACAGCATCGACCGGTTGCGCGACCTGAAGCGCGACCGGGCCACCGCGCCCGAACGCACGGCATTCATCGAGCGCTTTCGTTCGGCGCTGATGTTCCAGATCTTCGCGGCGGCGGCGTTCGCTTTGCTTGCGGGCTGGGTGGCCGGCCCGCGCGTACTCGCCGTGGCTGGTGCCGTCGCCGTGCTCGGACTCGCGCATCGGCGCCTCAAACGCTTCGCCTGGGCCAAGCCCGCCTATCTGACCGGAGCCTGGACCGCCGTTTGTGCGGGAATGCCCGCCGCCTCGATCGGCAGCGCGACGGGGTTGTTTCCGGTGGCCCTCGCGATCGGTGCCACCGTGCAGGCCAATGTGGCGCTCTCGAACCTGCAGGACCACGAGGCCCTGGCGGCACGGCTAGGCCGACGCCGGGTGCTCGGGCTGGCGCTGTTGTTGCTCGCCGTGGCCGCCGCCGCAGCCTGGTCCGGCGGAGCGGCGACGCGCCCGCTGCTCGCGTTGCCCGTCGTCAGCCTGCCGGTCGTGGCCCTGTTCCGCCCGAGCGAGCGCTACGGCGCGATCTTCGTCGACGGCGCCCTGGTCCTGGGCGGTGCCATCGCCTGGGGCCTCGCGCTCTAGCCTCCGCCGCGTCGGCCGGGTAACCTCCGCGCCTTCGTGGGGCCGTAGCTCAATTGGGAGAGCGCTGCGTTCGCAACGCAGAGGTTGGCGGTTCGATCCCGCTCGGCTCCACCATTGCCCGCCCCCGGGCTACGAGGCGAACGCCTTCGTGAAGCCGGCTGCGCGAAGCCGGCTGCGCGAAGCCGGCTGCGCGAAGCCGGGCACCACTTCGTTGTCGAGAAGCGCTGCTGCGCGGCGGGCTTCGACCGGATCGCCGCCGGCGCTGGCACCCGAGACGATGATCTTGCCGATTCCCAGTTCGGCGAGTTCCTGGAGCCGCTCGATGCAAAGGGATGGGGGTCCGGCGATCGCAAAGCGATCCACGAATTCATCGGGAAGCACGCCGGCCTGAGGCGAATCGCTGCGGGTGTGGCGCGTCATGTCGTAGGCGTCGCGAAGGCCCGCGAGCGTCTCGCGCTCAAGCGCGGAAAGCGGGCCGTGCGCCTCGCCGTGCATCACCGAGAAGCGTGCAAAGGTCGTCAAGCCGCCGCGCACGAGTTGACGGGCGACGGCGCGATCCGGGTGGCAGACCATGTTCACGTAGGCGCCGACGGCAGCATCGGGGTTCGCCTGACGGGCCGTTTCGATTCCCCAGCGGAGCCGCTCGACGTGGGCGCCGAGGGTGAAGACCACGCGATCGGAAGCGCGTGCCGAAAGGGCGATCACCTTCGGCCCGGTCGCGGCGACTTCGACGGGCACGCGGGGTTCGTCCCCCTTGATCCAGCGAATGCGGCTCGTCGTCGGATGATCGGCCTGCGGCGCGGGCGTAGAACGAGATCCGCGAGATCGATCGGCCGGGATCGGTCGGGTCCGGGTAGGCGCGCACCATCACCATCCCGAACGGGGTGATATTGAGCTGCACGTTCGGGAACAGGTAGTAGACCGGGAAGCTGCCCTGGCTGATCCCCCAGCTCTCCTCGGGCGTCCCGCGCAGCTCGTCGATCGACTTCATGCACAGGATCATCCGGTGGTTGCGGCCGAAGGTGTCGTAGCACTGGACGTTGCCGTAGAAATTCTGGGCCAGCGTGTCCTTGTGAAGCGAGGTGAAGTGATAGGTCTCGCCGAAGGTGTCCATGCTGAGCTTCCAGTTGAGCGGCATGTCGTAGCTGTCTCGTCCGATGTCGAGAAGCTCTTGCCAGTTCCAACTCTCGAACTCGGGTGCCAGGCCGCCTAACAAATAATCGATATCCAGTTCGCCCTGGGGATCTGGATGCACGAACAGGAATCCGTAGCGTTCCTCGGCGGGAAGCGGAATCAGGCCGTGGCAAGCCTTGTCGAGCTTTCCGAAGTGTTCCTGCTTCGGGATACCGACGAGCGCTCCCTCGTTGGAATAGGTCCAGGCGTGGAAGGGACAGACGAAGCGGCGGCGCTTTCCGGTGGATTCCGTCTCGAGGGTGACGCCGCGATGGCGGCACACGTTCAAGAATGCGTGGAAGCGACCCTGCACATCCCTCGTCGCAAGAACCGGAACGCCGAAATCATTCGTCGTCAGAAACGAACCGGGCTCCGGAAGATCCCCCGAGAGACCCAGCAGCTGGGGGTAGCCGCGAAAGAACCTGTCCTGCTCCTGGCCCGCCATCTCCGGGCAGGTGTAGACGCTGACCGGATTCTTGAGCATCACGCCCGCATCGACATTCGTCCCATCGTCGAGCCGTTGCATCAGGAGCTTCAACAGCCGGATCTGTTCGTCCTTCTTCATCGAACTCGCTCCCCTCGTGTCAGCGCACTGGTTGCTGCGGTCTTGCTCGGCGAGGTCGAAGTGAGCAGCGCTTCGAGACGCCCGAGCTCCAGTTCGATTCCGGGGCGAACGCTCTCGTTCGCGATGCCGAGAAGCGCGATGTAGAGACCGTACAACGCGCGGGCTTCGAACCCGGCGACGTCGAGCCGCCCCGAGAGCCACTGGAAGAAGGCGTGTTCCCAGCCGTGGTAGATCTGGCGGCCCAACGCGAGAGGATCGACGAGGGGTTTCAGCAGGCCCATCGACATGGCTTCTTCGATCGCGACCGCCTGCATCCCGGCAGCCCGACGCGAAACGTGGCGGCTCCTTCCGCGCGCTGGCGAGAGTTCCCGGGAGTTCGCCGACATCAGCGGTCGGAACATCGCTTCGTCCTCGTGGATCGAGCGGATACTCACGGTCACCACGGCCCGGCAGCGTTCGATCGGATCATCGAGCGGCGCCTCTCGTACCAGCGCTTCGTCCATGTGATCGATCGCGTCGTCGACGAGGGCGGCGACGATCTCCTCGCGCGCTCCGAACAGGTTGTAGAGGGTGGTGACGCTGAGGCCGGCTTCCCTGGCCAGTGCGCGCATCGTGAGTCTTGCCATGCCGTGCTGCGTGATCAACGCGCGAGCGGCCTCGAGGATCCGATCCCGGCGCGCCTGGCAATGGATCTCGCGGAGCGAGGGGGCCGAGGTTTTGCGATCACCAAGTTGTAACAACGTTACACATTTGTAGAGCGTTCCGATTCCGGGGTCAACGTCGGTTTGCGGGCGCCGCTTCGGCCAGGGTGGCTGCCTGTCTAGCGATCGGCCGCCAGCTATGGTCCCGGAGTCGCCCCCCTGTTTCGTCGGGGCTCTGCAGAGGAGAAGGTCATGCGTCAGGTCCCGCCCCTACTCGCCCTCGCCGCCGCAGCCCTGCTCCTGGGCGCCTGCGCCTCGGGCGGAAGCGGTGGAAGCGCGGCCTCGGCCGTGCCGACCTACGAGGTCACCGCGGGTAGCTTGAACATGCGACAGGAACCCAGCACCTCGGCCGCCGTCATCGCTTCGCTGAAGCAGGGCTCCCTGGTCAACGCGCCGCGCGCCGTCGAGAACGGCTGGCTCTACGTCGAAACCGACGCAGGCACCTCTGGTTATGTCTCGGCGAAATATGTCCGCGCGATCGAGGCCACGCCAGCGCCCCAGGCCGCCGCCCCTCCCGAGCCGAAAGCGCAGCCCAAGGCCGAGGCGCAACCGGAGAAGCCAGCGGGCCGACCGGCCCCGGCCGGATCGGCGTTGGCGCGCATCGAACTCGGCATGTCCGAGGGCAAGGTCGCGAGCATCCTTGGCCAGCCGACGAGCCAGGAGAACTATCAGACCGGCAAGGCGTGGATTCCGTACTACTACGGCTCCGACACCAGCCGCCTGGATTACAAGTACAAGGGCGTCGGCGTGGTCGTCTTCGGACGCAATCGTTATTCGGGCAAGACGCGCGTGATCCAGGTCGACTATGACCCGTCCGAGGACGGCTACTAGAAATCCGATGCATTCATCGCGTGCGCGTGCGCTGCTGGCCACGCTCGTGTGCCTGGGGCTACCCGCGAGCGCTTGTGCAGCTCCCTGCGACGACTGTTTCGCGTTCATGGTCGTTCCAGACACCCAATTCTACACGCTCGCCGCGAACCAACCGCGGGGCGCCGACCACCTCGATCTGATCGGCCGTTGGGCCTGCGCGAATCGCGACTACGTCGAACCCGGCAGCGGCAAGCAGATGCCGATCACGATGGTGCTGCACCTCGGCGATCTCGTACAGAACGGCGACCTCGATGAAGACGGCGATGGCACCCTCGATCAATGGGAGCGCGCCAGCGCGGGCTTCGATCCACTCGACGATTGCGCGACCGGACCGGTTCCCTACCTCGTGGTGCCGGGCAACCACGATTACGCGCCGCCGAACCGGTACCAGTCGGTGACCGAGGGCTACAACCAGTTCTTCGGAACATCGCGCTGGGCGCCCTATCAATGTGCGGATCCCTCGGACTGCGCTTGGAACGCTGGCGAATGGTTCATCGGCAGCGGCGATCCGATTGCCGCGTTCTCGCGCAACAACCAGGGCGGCGCACCCGGTCCGCCGGTTGCCCAGCCGGGCCGGCATCGCGCCGCCGTGGTCCGCGCACCGAACGGCCAACGCCTGCTGTTCCTGGGCGTCGAACTCGCCTTCGATTTCCCGCCGCCGGGAACCGCACCGGAGGGCGACGATCTCGCCTTTCTCCAATCGGTCATCGACGATTACCCGGGCGTACCGACCTTCCTGACCCATCACACCCTGCTCGGACCGACCGGCGAGTTCGTTCCCGACGAGACCTCGGGCAGTGCCTATCAATCGGACAGCATGACGGGCACCGAGGACATCTGGAAGCAGCTCGGCGTTCCGAACGATCAGGTATTGATGACCTTCAACGGCCATTGGACCGCCCTCCTCGACGAGACGGGACAGCCGGTCCAGATCCGCGAAGCCGACGCGTCGCTCCAGACCGGAGCTGGACTCACGAGCTACGGCTCGTTCCGCAACTACCAGGGCTTCGGCAGTTCGGACGCGAGCGGTGTCGCCTGCAACGGATCCTACGGCGGCGGCTGGAACGTCATGGTCGTGTTCGACCCCGGCGCACAGGAAATCCGCGTCCGCTCCTTCCGCATCGACGATACCGACGACGATTGCACACACGACGGAACGCCTGCGGCGCCCGCGCAGCTGGACATGGACGTGGGCCTCCCGGAGCAGGTCTTTCCGTATGCCTTCCCGGACGCGCGACCGCCGAGCCTCGACAACTGTCCGAACGTCGCCAATCCCGATCAGGCCGACGCCGATGGCAACGGCGTCGGGAATGCCTGCCAGCCGGCGCCCAGGCCATGCGGCATCGGCCCGGGTCTGGCGCTGTTGATCCCGATCCTCCTGTGGGCACGCCGCCGCCGCCGCGATGACTAGAGCGCATCTCCTGCTCGCGTCCGCACTTCTCCTGATCTCGCCTTCCGGCGCGTTCGCCGACGAAAGCCTCGACGCGTGTCTCACCGGGAAACCGATGGCCCGGGTCGCACGTTATGTGTCGTCGACGCACGGGGGTGTCGTCTGGGGCGCAGTGCATCAGATCAAGGACGGCGCACCGTCCGCCTTGGTGGCGATGCCGGGCATCGCCGCGGACGCCGCCGGAATCCGTGCGGCGCTGGCCGGTGCGCGAGCCGCCCTCGAGGCCGAAGATGCCGTGATCGAGACGATCGCGGCCGGCGAGCTGGCCAGTCGCTTGTGCTCACCGATCGAGATCTCCCAGGCGCAATTCGACCGGGAGGAGCTCGTCGGCATCGGCGCCGGGCTCAACTACGCCGAACACGCGGACGAGGCGGGTGGTGGCGATCCCTCCTTCTTCCCCAAGGTGGTGGCGCCCACCGGCGCCTATCGAACCGCGCAGCCGCCCGACGATGTCGTGCTGCTCGATTGGGAAGTCGAGATCGGATACGTCGTGTTGGAGGACATCGATCTCGAGCATCCGCCGAGCGAGGACGAGTTGCTCGATCGCGTAGCGTTCTTCAACGCCAACGATCTCTCCGACCGCGCTCCCATCCTCGAGAAACTCGACTTGTTCGACCTGCCAGCCTCATCGGGCTTCGTGAAGGCCAAGTCGCGTCGGGGATTCCTACCAGCGGGCCCCTGGCTCGTCGCCGGGCGCGAACTCTTCCGTGCAGCGAAGGCCTGCGGCGAGACCGCGCTCGGGCTTCGGCTGGCAATCGACGAGGGGAACGGCCCGGTCGAACGACAGCGCGCCGACACGAGCCTGATGATCATCCCGCCCGCCGCCATCCTGGCCACGGTCGGCGAGTGGGCGCTCGCGGGCAACGAGCGACCGGCCATGGAAATCGACCGCGGCGAGGGCCTCCGCAGCTACCCCCTCGCGGTGAAGCGCGCCGGCCGTTGGATATTGCCCGCCGGAAGCATCGTCGTGACCGGTACACCGGGCGGCGTCGGGCTCGACATGGGCAACGTGCTCAGTGCCGCCTGGCGCGGAGCGCTGCGTCTCCGAAGCCCGGTCGAGCAGCTCGAGATCGACACCCGCGATCGAAACGCAGCGGGCGAGCTCGGCGGCTACCTGGCCGCCGGCGACATCATTTCCGCCACCGTCGATGGCCTCGGCAGCCAGCGCTTCCGGATCGGGAGCGCCTCGGACCCGGCGGAGCCGACCGTTTGCCAAGCCCCTTGATCCCAGGTCGCTCGCGGCACTCGAGGGGCCCGGTTCTCCTGTTGACTCTCGGGCCAGCGGTGTCCACGATCTAGACCATGCCTATCAACGTGCGTCGAATCCTGGTTCCAGTCGATTTCTCCGATCACGCGGAACCCATCATCGAGTGGGCGGCTCATCTGGCCAAGGAGCACGACTCAGAAGTCCTGCTCCTCCACGCCTACCACCTGCCCGTCGAGTTCCAGCAGCTCGAGGGCGCCTACCTGCCACAGGATTTCTGGGACAGCGTGAAGGGCGAAGCTGAGGCCAACCTCGAGAAGTATGCGGTGGGCATCCGCGAAATGGACGTCGCCGTGAAGGTCCTCGTCCGAGAGGGTTACCCGGCAACCGTGATCGAGGACGAGGCCGTCGAGCAGAAGGCCGACTTGATCGTGATCGGGACCCACGGACTCTCCGGGCTGAAGCACATGCTGCTCGGCTCCATCGCCGAACGCGTGGTGCAGAAGTCTCCGTGCCCGGTGCTGACGGTAAAGCTGTCGCGTTAGCTTCGGCGGCATGATCATCGCAGCGAGCCTGCTCGCGCTCGGGTTCGCCTGCTGGTGGGTGAGCACGCTCGGGGCCGGTGGCGGTGCGATCCTCTTCCTGCCGATCGCGCGTCTCGTGATCGAACCACACGACATTCCGGTCGTCATTGCGGTTGGCTCTGCGATCTCGAGCGTGCAGCGCACCTGGCTCTACCGCCGCGACGTCGACATGCCAGTCTTCCTGGCGAATCTTCCCGGCCTCGTCGTGGGCGCTGCGACCGGTGCCCTGCTGCTGCGCGGCATTCCGCCCGAGGCCCTGAGCCTGCTCGTCGCCGGCTTCCTGCTGTTGTTCTCGATTTCGCGCCTGCTCGGCGTGCGCCGCCAGTTCCTGCCCGCGGTTCGTTTGTGGCACTTCAGCGCGGCATCGCTGGGTACCGCGATGCTCTCCGCCGTCGTCGGTGCTTCGGGCCCGACCATGAACCCCTTCTACCTGCGCGCGCGGATCCTGAAGGAGGCCATGATCGGCACCAAGGCGGTCAGCTCGCTCGTGATGCAGCTCGTCAAGGGAACCGCCTTCGCAACGCTGGGGCTGCTCACGACCGAAAATGCTGCTGCCGGAGTGCTGGTCGGGGTCGGGGCATTGGCTGGAAACTGGCTCGGCAAACATACGCTCGCGCGCATCTCGGGGCCGATCTTCGAGCGCGTCGTACTCCTGATGCTGCTCGTTTCCGGCGTCGCGATCCTGTATCGCCTGGTTGTCGGAAGTTAGTCGAGCGGCTCCGTCCCGGTCGGCCCGCCAAGCCGGGGCAGGCCGTCGTTCAGCTCCATCCATTCCGCCCGATCCGACCAGAAGATGTGCATCTGGGGCGCGCGGTCGAGAGGGCCCTTCATGTTCGCAAGAACGATATCGACCTGCTCCGGGTGCGAGTCCAACTCGCAGAACAGCGAACTCCCGCAGCGGCCGCAGAACGTGCGCGAACCGTGATCGGAAGAGGCGTGCCGAACCAGATGCTCCGCGCCCTCATCCACCGAGAAGCAGGCGCGGTTGACCGCGAACCAGGTGACGAATGCAGCGCCGTGGCTCCGCTGACACATCGTGCAATGACAATGCGCACAGACCAGACTCGGGAGCGTCGCCGTGAACTTCACCGCACCGCACAGGCAGGCGCCCTCGAGGGGACCGTCTGCGCTCAATGGATCAGCCGGATCGTGATCGGGTAACGATAGGTCTCGCCGTTGCTCGCCTTGATCGTCGCGAGAACGATGCAGACGATGTTGAGCACGGCCAGCACCGCCAACGCCGCGAACCCGATCAGGACGATCGTCAACACGCCGCTGATCACGAGCCAGAGGGTCATGCTGATCTGGAAGTTCAGCGACTCCAGCGCGTTCTCGCCCACGAACCGGGACTCGTCCCGCTTCATCAGCCAGATTACGAGCGGCACCACGATATGCCCGAAACCCACCAGGTAGCCGGCCAGCGCACCGAGGTGAGCGAGCAGCGCGAGGTTCCGCTCGTCGGAACTCGGTGCGGGGGATCCTGCGTCGTAGCCAGGTTCGGTCATTGGGATGCCTCCCCGCCGACGGTCTCGCCGGACGTATTGAGAATGCGCGGCCCTCAGCCTAACACGCGAATCGCAGCTATTGGCCCTTCGACTTGCGCCCCAGAGCCCCTGCGGGATGTCGCGCGTGGTAGGACGCCTTGTCGAAGCCCTTCGTCGCTTCCAGGGCCGCCGACAGCGCCGCGAGCACCAGCAGCTCTGCCGCGACGCTCGCGCGCGGTGCGAGACCGAGGCCGCCCCCTTCGCGGGAAGTTCCGGCTTCGAGCACCAGGTCCGCCGCCTTGGCCAGGGCTGACTTCGGATTGCCCGTCACCGCGATGATCCGGGCGCCAAGCGCGCGAACCGCCTCGACCGTCGCCAGCAACTCGGTCTCGCCGCTATTCGAGATCGCGATGACGACGTCGCCGGCCACCACCTGGCCGGCGCTCCCGTGGATGGCCTCGGTGCCATGCAGGAACACGGCGGGTGTGCCGGTGGACGAAAACAACGAGGCCGCGTAGTGCGCGACGTGCTCGGGCTTGCCGATCCCGGTCACGTGAAGGCGTCCGCCTGCGGCCTCGGCCGCCAGGATCAGGCTGACGGCCGCATCGAAGACGCTCGGGTCGAGCCGACCACGGAGATCGGCAAGCTCGCTCAACGCGACGTCGAGGGCGGCCAAGGCCGACTCTCCGGGCGAGCGCTTCGGGCCGTCGCCACTCATCGCGGCCGCTCTGGCGTGACCCAGGTCGCCACGAGCTTGTCTGCCGCGAGCGTGCGCACCTGCTCGAAGATTTCGTCGAAGCGTTCGGCGTCGGGCCTGGCAAGGCTGGGTGTTCCCTCGGCCACGGCGTCGCTCGAGATCACGCCGCGTGTCAGCAGCGAACGCTTGAGGCACGCGATCGTGCGCTTGCCGCCCGCTTGTCGCGTGCCGGCGCGGAACGCCTCGACTACCTCGCGCACGTGGGCCATGCGTTCCTCGTCGCCCGCGCGGCACACCTGCCAGGCTCTGGCCCATTCGCGAGGCATCGCGTTCGCCGGCCCGGCGACGACACCGACCGGGAGCCCACCGCGCATCCGCCACTTCTGCCAACGCGCACTCGCCGAACCGAGCCAGCCGCTGCGGGGCCGGAAGATATCGAAGATGTCGAGCGCGTTGCCGACGTAGATCCCGAACTCACCGCGCTCCCGAAAATTGGCGGCGGCCTTGGTGTAGTTACCGAGCACCTTGAGCGGCGCGCTGACCTTGATGCCGCGGACGAAATCGAGCCGTGACATCGCCTTCACCTGCTTGGTGCGAATGTGCGGCACCGTCGGATCCGCGGCGATGTCGGCGTTGTCGTAGAGATACACCGGAATGCGTCGCGGCGAGGCATCGAGCAGATCCGCCACGTCGCGGGCCACGAAGCGCACCGGGTCTCGAAGCTCACGGATCGAGAGCGGCGCCAGCACCGCCGCATCGGCGCCGGCCGCGATGGCGGCTGCGAGATTCTCGAGCGTCTGTTTCGGCGAATGCGCCGTGACGCCGGCCCAGGCCTCCACCGGTCGTCCCGAGGTGAGCGTCGCGTTGACCTTGGCAACCTCTTCGGCGCAGATCTGGATGACGCGGCGCTGCACATCTGGAGAGATCCGGTCCCACTCCCCCGTGGTGCCGGCCGCGAACACGACGTCTGCGCCGTAGCCGTCCTGGACCACGAAGCGGACGATGGCGCGTTGGTCGTCTTCGAGCAGTTCGCCGGAGGGCGAAAGAGCGGTGACGACCGGAACCGAGAGGCCGGGGCAAGGACGGGCGTCTTCGACACTGCGCATGGTGGGAGGCTAGGCCCCTAATCCGACGCAGTCAGCCACTCGGGACGGAAGGCATCGTCGGACGGCTGCGCGGCGACACCGGCTCCGAGTTCGAGCCGCATCGGCGGCGTGCCGGGTGCTTCCACTTCGATCCAGGCCGGCAGCTGGATGCCCTTTTCCTCTCCCCGTACCGGACCGATCCGGTAGCTCACACCGCCGGCCAGATCGATGCGGACCACGGCGAGGCTGTCCTGGTCCACCCAGATCGCGGGCCCGCCGCGACCGCCGAGCACGTAGCAATCGTGACCGAGGTCGTAGCCGAGCTGGATCCGGTTGGGATCTCCACCGAGTTCGCCGAGCCGCGCGAGCAGGCGAGCCCCGCTGTGGGCCTGAAGCACCCAGATCGGCGGCAACAGTTGGCGCGGCTGGTCGAGCAACTGGCCATCGCGGGCCCCCGAGAGGCCGCCGCTGCGACGCAGCTGCCGCTCCGAAAAGCCGCGCACGTGGCGCACTTCGAGGCGCGCCCGGGCGTCCGGGGAAGCCAACAGGATCCCCGTGGCAACCGATTCCTCGCCGCCGGCTGCGCGCACGCGAACCGGGATGCGGAGTGCCTGGGCTCGAGCCGCGCTTCGATTCAGCTTGGCGGCGGCGCGCGCCACCGGCTCCGGGTCCGGCACGTAGCCGGCGGCCGGCAGCGCGAAACTCGCGACCAACATCCCCACCAGGAGCGAGCCCGGGCCGCGAATCACGAGGCTCCGATGATCGTCGAGGGGCCGGCGTAGACGGCGGCAGCGCCCAGCTCCGCCTCGATCTGCAGCAGCCGGTTGTACTTGGCCACTCTGTCCGTGCGACACAACGAACCGGTCTTGATCTGACCCGCCCCGGTGGCCACCGCGAGATCCGCGATGGTGGTGTCCTCCGTCTCGCCCGAGCGGTGCGAGATCACGGCGGAGTAGCCGGCCTCCCGGGCCAGCCTCACAGCGTCCAGGGTTTCGCTCAGGGTGCCGATCTGGTTCACCTTGATCAGGATCGAATTCGCCACGCCGCGCTCGATGCCTTCCTTCAAGATCGCCGGGTTCGTCACGAACAGATCGTCGCCCACCAGTTGGACGCGGCCACCGAGCTTGTCGGTGAGTGTCTTCCAGCCATCCCAGTCCGCCTCGTCCATGCCATCCTCGATCGAGATGATCGGGTAACGGCGGCACCAGTCTTCCCAGAAGCCGACCATCTCGTCGCCGCTGAGCTTGCGCCCCTCGCCGACCAGATCGTAGACCCCGTTCTCATGGAACTCGCTCGATGCCGGATCGAGGGCGATCCCGATCTGCTCGCCGGGCCGGTAGCCGGCCTTCTCGATCGCCTGGATCACCAGCTCGATGGCTTCCTGGTTCGACTTCAGGTCCGGTGCGAAGCCGCCCTCGTCCCCGACACCGGTGGCGTAGCCCTTCTCGGTGAGGACGCCGCGCAGGGTGTGGAACACTTCGGCGCCCCAGCGCAGGGCTTCGGCGAAGCTCGGGGCCCCGGTCGGGAAGAGCATGAACTCCTGGAGGTCGACGGTGTTGTCTGCGTGGGCGCCACCGTTGATCACGTTCATCATCGGTGCGGGCAGCAGTTGGGCCGCGTCGCCACCGATCCAGCGGTAGAGCGGCAGGCCCGCGACGGCGGCGCCGGCGTGGGCTGCGGCGAGGGAAACGCCGAGCAGCGCGTTGGCGCCGAGGCGCGACTTGGTTTCGGTCCCATCGAGATCGAGAAGCACGCGGTCGAGGGCGGCCTGCTCCTCCAGTCCACCCAGTTGATGGTTCGCGATCGCGTTCGCAATCTCCCCGTTCACGTGCCCGACCGCGCGCGTAACTCCCTTCCCTGCATAGCGATTCTTGTCTCCGTCGCGCAGTTCGAGGGCTTCGCGAGCGCCCGTCGAGGCGCCCGACGGCACGGCGGCCTGGCCTACCCGCCCATCGCTCGTGGTGAGCTGGACAGAGAGGGTGGGATTGCCGCGAGAGTCCAGGATCTCGAGTGCTTGGACTTTCGAAACGCTGCTTGCCATGGGTTCCCCTCGGCTGCTGGATGAGGCCCGGCAGATTAGCGCCCGGCTCCTCTCTCAGCAGGGGATGCAGCCTCGGAAAGGCTCAGCGGTCGGCGAGAATTGCCGGTCCGGCCTCGGTCAGAACCAGCCGCGCCTCGATCCCGAAGGTTGCCCGCAGGGCCTCGGGCCGCAGCACCGTCTCGGCCGGGCCGACGGCGTGGATGACACCATCGGCGAGTAGCGCCACCCGGTCGGCAACCGCGGCGGCGGGCCCCAGATCGTGAGAAACGAGCACGAGCGTTCGACCCTCGCCGGCGAGTTCCCGCAGTAGCGTCTGGAGCTCGAGCCGGCGTGCGAGATCGAGGTGCGCGGTCGGCTCGTCGAGCAGCAGGATCGAGGCTTCTTGCGCGAGGGCCCGGGCGAGTGCCACGAGCTGTCGCTCGCCACCGGAGAGATCGAGGATCGAGCGCTCGGCAAGCTCCGCGATGCCGAGCCGCGCGAGCGCGTCGCCCACCAGCCGCCGGTCCGCACGGCTCTCGAAGCCGAGCAGGCCCAGGTGCGGCGCACGTCCCATCAAGACCAGCTCGTTCACCGTGTAGGGAAACGGCACCGCTGTATCCTGGGGCACCAGGGCAATGCGCTTGGCGACGGCCCGGCGCGGCAACGCGGCGATGGCGTCAGGGCCGAGCGAGACGTTGCCGGAATCCGGCGCGAGCAGACCGGCCGCGATGCGCAGCAGGGTCGTCTTGCCGGCGCCGTTGCGGCCCGCCAGGAGCACGACTTCGCCAGCCTCGAAGGCCAGATCGATGCCGCGCAGGATCGGCGTCCCGCCCAGCGAGAGCGCCACGTTGCTGAGCGTGAGCGAACTCAAAGCGCCAACTCGCGGGAGGATCGACGCAGCAACCACAAGAAGAACGGGCCACCGGCCAGCGCCGTGATCGCGCCGACCGGAAGCTCCATCCCGCCGGGCATCGAGCGCGCGATCGTGTCACAGATCACCAGGAAGGCGGCGCCTCCCAGCGCTGCGGCTGGAAGCAGTTGACGATGGTCCGGTCCCAGGACGAGTCGCAGCAGATGAGGCACCACCAACCCGACGAAGCCGACCAGGCCCGCCACCGCGACCGCGGCCCCGACCATCAGTGAGGCGGCCACCAGCAGCAGCCGCTTCACGCGCTCGGCATCGACCCCGAGGGCGGCCGCATTCTCTTCGCCGAGCGCGAGCAGATCGAGGGAACGCGCCAGGGGCAGAGCACAGGCCAGGCCGCCGAGCAGGAAGAAGACGACCCAGCCCGCAACGTCCACGCGGGCGTCGGAGATGCTTCCGATCAGCCACAAGAAGATCGAAGCACCCTCGGAGAAACCCGACAGCGAGGCCAGGAACACGATCACGGCCGATGCGAAGGCGTTGAAGACGACCCCGGTCAACAGCAAGGTCGTGGAGGACAGGCGACCCCGCGGACCCGCCACCGCCAGCAGGCCGAGGATCGTGGCGATAGCGCCCACGAACGCGGCCGGCGGAACCGCCGCATAGCCGATGCCTAACATCGGACCCAGCGCCAGGACCGCGACGCCGCCGAGTGCGGCACCCCCGGAGACGCCGAGGATATAGGGATCCGCCAAGGGGTTGCGCAGCAGCGCCTGGAACAGTGCGCCCGCCGTCGCGAGCGCGGCACCGACGGCGGCCGCCAGGCCGACGCGGGGAACTCTCACACGCCAGACGATATCGGCGGCCGCGCCCTCCAGTTCTCCGCTGAGCGCTCCCCAGACCTCGGCGGGGGCCAGACCGCTTGGCCCGAGCGCGATCCCGAGGAAAGCCGCGAAGCACATCAGCGCGGCGAGGGCCGACAGGTTCAGTGCTGCGCGTCCCGGCGTCAGGCTCATGCGTCCGGCCCTGCGTCGGCATGTTCCGTTTCGCTTTCGATCCGCTCACGGAAACCCGGGCGCACCAGGTCGAGCAGGTTCAAGAGCGCTTGATCGAGCCAGGGGCCTGGCAGGGTCACATCCTGGCCCGTCGCTCGGTGGACCCGGCCCTTCGCCACCGCCGGAATCGACGGCCAGCGCGCCCAGAATTCCGCCGCTGGCTCCGGATCTCGCGAGGTATCGATCAGGACTTCCGGGGCCGCCGCGATCAACCACTCGCGCGAGGCCCGTGGCCAGGCCGTGCGAAGCTCGGCCCCGAGATTCTGCGCGCCTACTGCGCGCATCATGTCGTCGACGAAACTACCGGCGCCGGCGACGAAGAGCGGGTCGCGTTGCAGCACGAGCAGGGCGGGGACCAGCGGCTCATTCTCGACCACTCGGCTCACCCGGACGCGCATGGCGCGGATCGCGGCCGCGCGCGCGTTCGCCCGCGCACTGTGACCGACCCGCGCTCCCAGCTGCTCCAGCACCGAAGCCACGTCTTCGAACGAGACCGGGTCGAGCGCGAGCACGTCGATCCCGAGCTCGACCAGGCGCTCGCGGAAGCCGCGCTGCTCGGCGCTCGGAACCAGCACCACCAGGTCCGGCTCGAGCGCGATGACGCGTTCGAGGTTCGGGTCGTAGAGCCCGCCGACCCGGGGCAACGCCACGAGCGTGGGCTGCTGGCGCGCAGAGAACTCGTCGATTCCAACCAACACGCCCTGCGCATCGATCGCCAGCAGCATGGCCGTGAGCGATGGATTCAGCGAGATCACCCTGCGCGCGGGCGGGTCCGCAGCGCTTGCGGCCAGGGCCATGAAGCAGAACGCGGCCAGGATGGCCGCACGCAGGGGTTGGTCGGCACGCATGGCCGACCACGCTAGCGGATCGCCGCTGGGCGATGGCGGGGCCCGGTGCCAGGATCTGGCTGCCGGGCCCCGCGTCCGGGCTGGAGCGGCTATTTCACCTCCAGGGTCGTCTTGCCCTGGAGGGTCAGGAAGGGCTTCATCTTGCTGAAGCTCCTCTCGCCGATGCCCTTCACATCGAGCAGCGTCTCGACCTTCCGGAAGCTGCCCTTCTGCTTGCGCAGCGCGACGATCTGGGCCGCTCGGCTCTCGCCGATTCCCGGCAGGAGCGTCAGCTGCTCGACGCTGGCCGTATTGACGTTGACCACGCCGGCCAGGGTCCCAGCCCAGGCCGCCGGGGCCATCGCCACCGGGAGGGCCCCCGCAAATGCGAGGGCGAAGACGATGGCGCGCAGCAGCGCGGCACCGCGTCGGACGGGAGTCCGATCCATTGTTGTTCTCCGAGGGACCCGTGGGGCGAGGAGAGTCTTGGCCTAACTTTCGCGTTCGGCCGAGTACAATGCTGCGCCTAACAAGGCGTCTTTCGCGGGACCGTCGGGGAAAGGCGCGATGGATGCGGCCGAGCGCTTCACATGCTCGGCGGCACGACGATCGGTGTCTTCGACGCCGCGATGGCGGCCGATCAGCTCGAGCACCGGTGCCAGTTCAGCGTCGGTGATCACGGCCTCGGGCGTGCGCACACCCTCGGCCTCGAGTTCCAGCGCGCGGCGCTGGGCCGTCTTCAAGACGGCGGCGACGGAATCGCGCTCTGCGCTGCTACAGCGCTTCAAGGTGAGCAGCAGGGGCAGCGTGATCTTTCCCTCTCGCAGGTCGGTGAACGGCGACTTGCCGAGGACTTCGAGCCCGGCGCTGTAGTCGAGTGCGTCGTCGCGCAGTTGGAAGGCCAGCCCCAGCTCGCGACCGAATTCGGCGACACGTCTGCGCTCTGCTCGGGTGACGCCACCCAACACCGCACCGGAGTCCGACGAGGCCGCGATCAGCGAGGCACTCTTCCGATCGATGACCGAGTAGTAGTGCGCTTCGGTCACATCCGGGTCGAAGCTCTTTTCGAGCTGCATCAGCTCGCCCTCGGCCATGCTGCCGATGGCCTCGGAGAAGATCTGCAGAATGTCGATGTCGCCATCCTCGACGATCATCGAAGAGGCGCGCGAGTAGAAGTAGTCGCCTACCAGGACGGCGCGGCGATTGCCCCAGATGGCACGGGCGGCGGCGCGGCCGCGGCGTGTATCCGCGAGGTCGACGACGTCGTCGTGCAACAACGTGGCGGTGTGGAGCAGTTCCAGCGCCGCGGCAATCTGCACCCGGCGCGGGCCGTCGTAGCCGCACAGCTCCGCGGACAGCATGACCAGCGCGGGCCGCAGCCGCTTGCCGCCGGAATCGAGCACGTGGTCGCCGACCAGGCCGATCAGGGCGTGGCTCGTCGGCAGCTGCTCGCGCATGGTCTGCTCCACCTGCTCGAGGTTCGGAGCAATGCGCGCGAGCGCTGAAGCCAAAGCGAGGCTGGGAGAAGAAGGCGCCAGGGGAGCGGCTCCAGGGTCCGACATCGCTGGCGAGCCTACCTGCGACGGCTCCACGTGTCAAAGGTCAAAAGTGCGAAAAGCGGAGTTTTGTCGCGGGGTTAACGGATTTTCACACGGCGTTTCCAGGGGTACTCAACCACTCCACGGCCTCGGCCACATTGTCGATCCCGATGGCGGTGGCACTTCCGATCATGCCGGCGGCACCCGCCGGGACCAGAACCCGGCGGAAGCCGAGGCGCTCCGCTTCGCGGATGCGATGCTCGATGCGGCCGACCCGTCGCAGCTCTCCACCCAGACCGATCTCCCCGCAGGCCGCGACGTCACCGGGCACCGGGATATCGAGGCGGCTCGAGACCATGGCAAGTGCCACCGCGAGATCGCTGGCTGGCTCGCTGACGCGAACGCCGCCCGTGACATTCACGTAGACGTCCTGCGAAAGCAGGTCGACGTTGGAGCGCCGGTCGAGGACCGCGAGCAGCAGGGCCACCCGCTGATCATCGATCCCGAGACAGGTACGACGCGCAGTGCCGTAGCCGGCGGGCGCCAGCAGCGCCTGCACTTCGAGCAGCATTGGACGGCTGCCTTCCATCGTCGGAACGATGCAGGAGCCCGGCGCACCCACGCGACGTTCCGCCAGGAACAGCTCGCTCGGGTTCTCGACGGCGATCAGTCCTTTCTCGCCCATCGTGAACACGCCGACCTCCTGGGTCGAGCCGTAGCGATTCTTCGAGGCACGCAGCATCCGGAACGGGTGGCCGCGGTCGCCCTCGAAGGTGAGCACCACGTCCACCAGATGCTCCAACACGCGCGGACCCGCGAGGGTGCCTTCCTTGGTCACGTGCCCCACCAGGATCAGGGCGGTTCCGTTGGCTTTCGCGGTCGCCGAAAGCAACGCTGCGGATTCGCGCACCTGGGCGACGGAGCCCGGCGCACTCTCGATGCGATCGGTGTGCATCGTCTGGATCGAGTCGATCAGGACGGCCCGCGGGGCGGCCTCCCGCCATGGCCCGGCGAGCGACTCGACCCGCGTTTCTGCCAGCGCGAGCAGGCCAGCGGGCACGTCCCCGAGCCGCCCGGCGCGCAACCGCACCTGCTCGAGGCTCTCCTCGCCGGTGACGTAGAGGAGCGGATCTCCACTTGCGGCGATCGCCGAGGCGAGCTGGAGGCAAAGCGTCGATTTGCCGATCCCGGGCTCGCCACCGAGCAACACCACGCTTCCCGGCACCAGACCGCCGCCCAGCACACGGTCGAGCTCCGGAATACCGGACGGAACGCGCGGCGCCGCGTCCGCATCCACGGCCTGGAGCGGAATCGCCGCTTTCGAGCCTGCGCCAACGCTTGCCCCCGGAGCCGGGCGTTCCCCGAGCAGGTTCCCGGGAGCCGTCTCCGCCGCGCCGGTGCCAGCGACGGGTTCTTCGACCAGCGATTCCCAGCTGCCACACCCGGTGCAACGACCCAGCAGCTGCGCGTGCTGGGTCCCGCACTCGGTGCAGCAGTAGACAGAGCGAGCCTTCGCCATGACCGGCGAGCGTGCCCGATCAGCCGTGCCCTCGCCAGGCCGCGCCGACCTAACATGGCGCGCCGTGGTAGCATCAGCGCCATGCTGGCACTTCGACCCAACTGCGAGCGCTGCGACCAGGATCTCACGCCGGACGACACGAGCGCGCACATCTGCAGCTTCGAATGCACATTCTGTGCGGATTGCGTGGCGCACTTCGCCGGCCGCTGTCCCAATTGCGGGGGCGAGCTGGTGCGTCGGCCGATCCGGCCCGCCGCCGCGCTCGAGGGCGCTCCGGCCTCTAGCAATCGCGTCCATGGGAAGCACGCCTGAGATGCGTGCACTACTGCTTGCCTTCCTCGCAGTCGGGCTCTCTGCTTGCATCAGCATCGAGGCCTCGGACCAACCCCGGGTTTCCGATGCGCCCCTCTGCAATGGATCGCGGCAGCTCGGCAGGGTCGTGGTGGTTCCGACCGTGAGCTGGCGGAGCGATCAGAAGGAACCCGAGCGCAGGCAGGCGATGATCTCGACGGGCCTCGCCGACGCATTCGCCTCCCTGTCCTGCGGTGAAGTCGCCGAGGTTCGCGGCGTCCGCCGAGCTGAAGAGCTGGACCGCGAAGCCCTGGTCGAAACGCTTCGCGCCGATGCTCTCGAGACGCTGATCGAAGTCCACTTCACGGAGCTCGGCCCCTTGCTGACCCTGTCGGTTCCGGTCCTGATCTCGACCCGGAGCGATATCCAGTTCACGCTGCGAGCGACGGATGTCGCGAGTGGCAACACGGCGTTCGAGATCGGAAGGAGCTGGCAGCGCGGCGGCGCCTTCGCAATCCGCCCGGCCAGCGTACTGCCGGCGGATCTGGTGTTGGCGCTGGCCGATCTGCTCGAACCGTGAAACCGCTCTGTTCACACTTGCTAGGCGCCGAAGCCGGTAGCTTCCCGTTTCGTGAGCGCTTGATCCTGGACTACTACGATGGGCTGGCCGTCGGCATCGTCTCCTGTGCGGACTGCGATGCGACCTATGTCCTCGAGCTTCTCGATTGGGACCAGGGCCTCCGGCGGCGCGTGTTCCGACTCGCCACGATCTCGCGCGAGATCGTGGCGGAGTACGAAGTGAAGGGTGGCCGAGCAACCTGCAAGCTCGAGAGCGGGCAGCTCGAGTTGGAAGCGCTGCTGTCCCAGCGGGAGGCGACGAGGACGCTATTCGCCCTGGACGTGGACGGCCTGCGCTTGATTGCCAGTGCCAGCCTCGAAGGCGTGCCGATTCCGACCGGGCCCTGGGGCGAGCTGAGGGAAGTCGGCCAGGACGAACGCTGGTTCGGCCTGTTGGGACTCACGAAGGAACGTTAGGTAAGAACAGCCGCCGAGTGCGGCGGCCAGCGATCGCGCCAGGGCCGGGCGACTTCGAGATCCCGGGCGAGTCGGAAGAGCAGGGCTTCTTCTCCGCCGCGCCCGACGAACTGGCAACCGATCGGGAGCCCCGCGGCGTTCCAGTAGAGCGGCACGGACATCCCAGGCCGGCCGGTCATGTTCGCCAGATACGTGTAGGGGACGAAGGCGAAGACCTCATCCAGCAGCGCCTCGAACGGTTGCGACTGGTCCGGAAGCCCGGAGGCCAGTGGCGGCGCGCCGACGGTGGCGGTCAGCAGGACATCCCAGCCCTCGTGAAAACGCGCTGCCTCCTCGGTGCCCCGCTTGGCCTCCTCCACGGCTTTCCCGAGTGCGTCGTCGGGCAGTGCGTTGAAGTGGTCGGCGAGACCCCAGGTCCAGGGTTCCAGCGCCTCCTTCGGCGGAAGCGCCCCGCCGTTGGCTCGGGCCTGCGCGAGCAAGCCCGCCGGCCCGCTCGCCCAGAGCGTGATCATGGCGTCGCGCATCGCGGCGCGATGATGGGGCGGCTTCGCGGTTCCGACCGTGTGGCCGAGGCTTCGGCACAACGAAGCGACGGATTCGACGGCGGCCAGACAGTCGGGATGGAGCGGACGGCCATCCGGCGTCTCGGTGGTGACCGCGATGCGCAGCAAGCGTCGCGCGCCGAGTTCCGGATCCACGACGGAAGGAAGCCCGGGCCCGGTCCGTTCCAGCTGGCCCAGGGCCGCCTGGGCGTCGCGCACGCTTCGGGTCAGGAAGCCACGCACCGAGAGTTCGACCGGCCGCGGGTCCGGCGGGGTAGGCAACCGCCCCCGCGTGGGCTTCATGCCGAACAAGCCGCAGACGGCGGCGGGAATCCGGATCGAACCGCCGCCATCACTCCCCTGGGCAATCGGTACGATCCCGGCAGCCACGGCGGCTGCGGAGCCGCCGCTCGAACCACCCGGGTCGAGCGCCGTATCCCAGGGATTGCGCGTGGGCGGGAAGGCGCGTGGACTCGTACTCGGCAGCAGGCCGAATTCCGGGGTCGCACTCTTGCCGATCACGACCATTCCGGCGGCTTCCATGCCGAGCACGATCTCGTGGCTCTCGGTCGCGATCTCGTTCAGGAACAAACGCGAACCGCGATAGAAGGGCACGCCGGCGACCGGGGTGAGATCCTTCACCAGGGTCGGAACCCCGCGGAACGGACCCTCGAGAACGCCGCGAGCGAGTCGGGCACGCGCCTGTTCGAACATGGGCGTGACGATGGAGTGGAGCGCAGGGTCGATCGCGCGCGCGCGTGCGATGGCGGCTTCGACCAGCTCGGCAGGCGTGGCCTCTCCCGACGCGACGAGACCGGCTTGCGCTGTCGCGTCGAGCCGCGCAAAAGGATCTGCCGCCGCTTCAGCATGGGCCGGGAACGGAAGTGCGGCTCCAGCGAGCAGCGACGCACTCGTCCCCAGAAAGCGCCGGCGGGTCCAGTGCGTCATGGGCAGATGCTACTCCGTGGTGCGAGCCATGGGCTGTGATCCATGACCGGCGTATCCTGAGGCCCATGGGCATGATTCATGATTTCTACGAGCAGCGCGTCTTCCCCCACATCCTCGACCGCGTGATGCGCGGGATGGAGGAGCTCCGGCCGGGGGTGTTGGAAGCGGCCCACGGCGACGTGCTCGAGATCGGATTCGGTACCGGCTTGAACTTGCGGCACTACCCCGAGGCCGTGGGGTCTCTCTCCACCGTCGATCCGATGAACGCGTTGCCGGAGAAGGTCACGCGTCGGATCGAGGCGGCCGGGTTTCCGGTGAAGCTGCACCATCTCCCGGCCGATGGCGGCTTGCCGTTCGACTCCGGCCGCTTCGACACCGCAACGGTGACCTGGACGCTCTGCACCATCCCCGACCCGGTGGCGGCCCTTCGTGAGGTCAAACGCGTGCTGAAGCCCGGCGCCCGGCTGCACTTCATCGAACACGGCCTGAGTGACGACCCTTCGGTCGCAGGCTGGCAGCAGCGCTTCAACTCCGTGCAGAACGTGATCGGTTGCGGCTGCAACCTGAACCGCAAGATCGACCAGCTGATCCGCGAAGCCGAATTCGAGCTGCCGGACTTCGACTTCTTCGTCGGCGAGGGCATGCCCCGCATGTTCGGCACGCTCTACCGGGGTGCGGCGATTTCCTGAGCCACCGGCCCGTTAGACCCGGGCACCCGCGAGCCAGGTCTCGGTGACATGGTTGGTCTCGTCGAGAACGACCAGATCCGCGCGCGCACCTTTGCGGAAGCTGCCGCGCTCGGCCTCGAGACCCAGCACCTTGGCCGGGCGCAGGGTCACCGCCTGGATCGCCTGCTGGCGTGTCATCGCGCCGAAGGAAATCGCGTTGCGCACGGCCTGGTCCAGGCGCAGGCGGCTACCGGCAAGCGTGCCATCCGGTAGCCGGAGTGCGCGGCCATCGTCCGGGGCCATGCCGAGCTCGAGGCCCGGATCGTGACGCGCGGCCGGTGCGTCATCGACGGGTTCGACGCGATCTGTGATCAGGGACAGACGCTCCCCCTTGGCGCGAGCGGCCAGCTTTACCACAGCGGGATCCACGTGAACGCCGTCGCAGATCAGATCGCAGCTCAGCCGGTCGTCGCTCAGCGCAATGCCCGCCAACCCGGGCGTCCGGTGATGGAGAGGACCCATCGCATTGAAGAGGTGGGTGACATGGGTGGCCCCGGCCTCGATCGCGTCCGTCGTGAGAGCAGCGTCGGCGTGGGAATGGCCCAGCGATGCGACGACCCCGCGCCTGGCCAACTCGGCCTGCAACGACAAAGAACCCTCGGCCTCCGGGGCCAGGGTGACCATGCGAATCGTGCCTTCGCCACGGTCGAGGAGCTCGGCGCCGAATGCGGGTTCGAACGGGCAGATCCCAGCTTTCGGCTGGGCCCCGGCCGCTTCGGGACGGATCCAGGGGCCCTCCAGATGAAGCCCCAGGCGAGCGGCCTGGCCGGGTTCATGACGCGCGTCACAAGCTTTCGCCCAGGCGGATACCTGCGTCATGAGCGTCGGCGCGGCCCAGGCAATGGTGGTGGGCAGGAAGCCAGTCACGCCGTGCCTGACCAGCCGCCGGGCTGCCCTGGCAAGCTCGGCTGCAGCGGCCTCGGGCGGCGTAAAGATCAACCGGCCGTGATAGTGAAGATCGAGGAAACCGGGCGCCAGCGCCTGGCCTGAAAGCGAGACCCGCTTCGCCCCCTCGGGCGGCGGAGCCGAGGGCGGAGCCTTCGCCAGGATGCGGTCGCCCTCCAGCAGCAGGCAGCCGGCGGCCGGTTCGGCTGCGTCGGGGTCGAGCAGAATGGCGTCGTGAAGCCAGATTCTCGTCATGTGAGGGTCTCATCGGCCTGCGCGAGGCCGGGCCTCGAGAGGGGAAACAACGGCTCCGAGGGCGTAGGGGAACCGCCTCAAGCATGGATCAGACCGGGCCGATACGCCCCACATGGCCGAGTTCGGAACGGATATCGAAGCGGATCTCCATCTGATCGACATCCGCATCAAGCAGCTGAAGCTCGAGTACGAGCAATACTTCATGGGCACCCGCAAGCGCGAGCCGCTGCAGACGCGAGCCGAGGTGCAGAAGTACGTGCAGCTCTACGCCCAGAGTCCGATCAAGAACACGGGCATGCGCTTCAAGTTCAACAACCTGCGCTCGCGCTACTTCTCGTTCCGGCGCCACTGGGATGAGACGCTCCGCAAGATCGAGGCCGGCACCTACGAACGCCATCTGTTCAAGGCCGACCTGAAGGATCGCTCGCGCAACGAGAGCAAGGACCAGGCTTCCACCGCGACCGCCAACCGCGAGGCCATGGACGATCGCTCGGATGTCTTCGAAGCGTACATCTCGGCGCGCGAGGCGACCGGCCAGGGCGCCAAGGGCGTAACCCGCGAGAAACTCGACGCACTCCTCGCCAAGCAGGAGAGCGCGATCCGCGAGAAGTACGGCGCCAGGAAGGTCCGCTTCAAGGTCGTCGTCGAGGACGGCAAGGCCAAACTGAAAGCGACCGCCGCTCGGGGGTGAGCAGCGGCCGCCAATCGATCAATCGGATCTCAGCTGGATGCGATCAGGCGCTCCGGCGCCGGCTACCGACGGCGAACAGGCCAACGCAGCCCAGCAGCGCCATGGTCGTCGGTTCCGGTACGGTGAAGTTGATCGACACGAGGCTGAAATCGTTGTCGAGGGGTCCCGGTGCACTGAAGTCGATGAAGCTCACCAGCCCACCGCCAACGGCGAACGCCTGGCGTCCTTCGTCGGGGTCGCTGGCGGTTGCCTCGAACTGGACCGTGGCCCCGCCCTCGAGGGTGTAGAGGCCGAGCTCGTTGGCGGCGTCGCCCTTGACGCCGATCTGGAAGAAACGGCTCACGAGGAAGCTGTCGATGGTGACGGGCGTGCTGAAGGAGATGCGCAGGATCTCGACGCGATCGATCTCCGAGGAGTCGATCCCCACCGCGACACCCATCCCGTTCGGAAGGGACGGCGGATTGATGGGCGTTTGATTGACGGTATCCGTGATGAGCGAGGGTCCAGCGCCGAAAGCGCCCGTGCCCATGATCACCGTCGCGGTGACGTCGACTCCGCCGATGTTGACCGTAAAGGTCGGCGTCGAAATCGGGGGGAAATTGATGATCGGATTCGCGCCGGCCCACACTGCGTCCGTGAAATCGACGGTGATGGCCGATGCCGGCGCGGCAAAGAGGATTGCAACTGCAAGGGCAGCGAGGTGACGCATGACAGGAACTCCTGGGGTTTCACCCAGTATGTGTCCGATCAAAGGCGTTGGTGTCATCCCCGCGGGGAGTCATTCGTTCGCGTTCGCGAGTGGTGGCGACCCGGGCCGGGTCTCCAAGCTCGTTGCTGCCAGCGGACGCCTCAGCCGCGCTCGGCCGCTGTCACCCGCGCCACGGCCTTGGAATACGCTTCCTGGTATTCCTGGTAGAGCTCTTCGCCCTCATCGGTGCCGCGCATCTCCTCGAGCTGGGCCTGGGCCCGCTCGGCGGCGACCTTGGCGCGGTCGAGATCGATCTCGTGGGCGAACTCACAGCTGCCGACCATGACCGTCACCACGTCCTCGTGGACTTCGGCGAAGCCTTTGGAAACGGCGGCGTAGAGCGTCTCCGCGCCGGTCTCGATCGTCATCTCGCCGGTCTGGAGCGCGGTCATGAAGACTTCGTGCCCTGAAAGCACGCCGAACGCGCCTTCGACGCCGGGCAAAACGACGCTCTCGACGGCCTTGTCGTAGGCCTGGCCTTCGGGCGTCACCACTGTCAGATCGATGGCCATCAGAACTAACCTGCCAATTCCTTGGCGTTCTCGCGGACTTCCTCGATGGCACCGGCCATGAAGAACGCCTGCTCAGGCAGGTCGTCACACTTCCCTTCGAGAATCTCCTTGAAGGAACGGATCGTGTCCTCGAGCCGCACGTAGACGCCGGGCCGCCCCGTGAACTGCTCGGCCACATGGAAGGGCTGGGAGAAGAACCGCTCGATCTTGCGGGCGCGCGAAACCGTGAGCTTGTCCTCTTCGCTGAGTTCGTCCATGCCGAGAATCGCGATGATGTCCTGGAGATCCTTGTACTTCTGCAGGGTCTGCTGCACCTGGCGCGCGACCGCGTAGTGCTCCTCGCCGACGACCTGGGGGTCGAGAATGCGGCTCGACGAATCGAGCGGGTCCACGGCCGGGTAGATGCCCAGCTCCGAGATGCGTCGGGAGAGAACCGTCTGGGCATCGAGGTGCGAGAAGGCGGTCGCCGGCGCGGGGTCGGTAAGGTCGTCCGCGGGAACGTAGATGGCCTGGACCGAGGTGATCGATCCCTTGTTGGTCGAGGTGATGCGTTCCTGCAGCTCGCCCATCTCGGTGGAGAGCGTCGGCTGATAGCCCACGGCCGAAGGAATCCGACCTAACAGCGCCGACACTTCCGAACCCGCCTGGGTGAAGCGGAAGATGTTGTCGATGAAGAGCAGCACGTCCTTGCCCTCTTCGTCGCGGAAGTACTCGGCGCAGGTCAACGCCGAGAGCGCGACGCGGGCACGGGCTCCCGGAGGCTCGTTCATCTGGCCGTAGATCAGGGCCGTCTTGTCGAGCACCGTGGTGCCGTCCGAGAGCTTCGACTCTTCCATCTCGTTCCAGAGGTCGTTGCCCTCGCGGGTACGCTCACCGACGCCACCGAACACCGAGTAGCCCGAGTGCTCCTTCGCGATGTTCTGGATCAATTCCATGATGACCACGGTCTTGCCGACGCCGGCGCCACCGAACAGGCCGACCTTGCCACCCTTCTGAAAGGGCGCGATCAGGTCCACGACCTTGATGCCGGTCTCCAGCGTCTCCACGCTCGTCGACTGGTCGATGAACTCGGGCGCCGGACGGTGGATCGGCAGGGTCACCTCGGCGTCGACCGGGCCGCGCTCGTCCACGGGCTCACCAATCACGTTCAGGATGCGGCCGAGGATCTTCGGCCCGACGGGCACACGGATCATGTCACCGGTGTTCTTGACCGCCTGATGTCGCGTGAGACCTTCGCTGGTGTCCATCGCGATGGTGCGCACGGTGTTCTCACCGAGGTGCTGGGCGACCTCGAGAACCAGGTTGTCCTCGCGATCGTCGATGCCCGGGTTCGTGGTGCGGAGCGCCGTGTACACCTCGGGGAGGTGTCCCGGCGGGAACTCCACGTCGACGACGGGACCCAGGATCTGCGTGATATGGCCATTTTCGGACATCGGTTTTCCTCGACTTGTTCGGTGACTCGCACGCCGCCTGGCAGCCTGCGGTTTCTCTCGGCGGTTAGAGCGCTTCGGCCCCGGATACGATCTCGACCAGTTCCTTGGTGATCGCGGCCTGGCGTGCGCGGTTGTACTGGAGCGTGAGGCTCTGGATCATGTCTTCGGAGTTGCGCGTCGCGCTTTCCATGGCGGTCATGCGTGCCGCGTGTTCGCCGGCCTGGTTCTCGAGCAGCGCGCGATAGATCGCGAACTCGAGCGCCTGGGGAACCAACACGTTCAAGAGCGCGTTGGCATCGGGTTCGATCTCGAACGGGACGACCGTCTCACCGGCTTCGCCCACCTCTTCCTCGACGGAGAGCGGCAGCAGCGTGTCGGCGTTCGGCGTCTGCGTCATCGCAGAGATGAACTCGTTGTAGACCAGAACGGCTCCGTCGATCTCTCCTGCCTCGTAGCGCGCGGAAAGATGCTCGGCGATCTCGACCGCGTTCGCGTATTCGATCGTGGCCATTCCCGTCCAGGCGCGAACCACGTCGGTGCGCTTGCCGAAGTACTCGGCTGCCTTTCGCCCGACGGCAGTCACGACGATGCGATCGAACTCGGCGCCTTGTTCCTCGATGACCTTGCTGGCGGCCTTGAGCGCGTAGGAGTTGAAGCCGCCGCAAAGCCCACGATCCGAAGTCACGACGACGACCTCGAGCACCCGCAGCTGCTCGTGCGGCTGCAGCAGGACGTGCTCGGCGTCGGTCTGACGCTTGCCGATCTCGCCGAGCGTCGCGTACATCCGCTTGGCGTAGGGGCGCGCCGCGATGATCGCATCCTGGGCGCGCCGCAGCTTGGCCGCGGCCACCATGCGCATGGCGGACGTGATCTTCTGCGTGTTCTTCACGCTGCCGATCCGGCGCTTGATGTCCTTGAGGTTCGGCACTTGCTAGGCCGGGGCGCTGCTGGGCTGGAAGGTGCCCGCGAATGCGTCCAGCACCTGTTTGATGGCGGCGAACTCGTCATCGCCGAGCTTGCCCGCCGCGGCCAGCTTCTCGAGAAGCTCGGGGTGGTTGGCGCGGACGTACGCGAGCATCTCCTGCTCGTAGCGGCCGATGTCTTTGACCTCCAGGTCGCGGACCCAGCTGCGCTGTCCCTTCGGCGGGGTGCACGCCACGATCGAGAGGATCTGCTCCTCGTTGCTCATCGGCTGGTACTGACCCTGCTTCAGCATCTCGGTCTGGCGCACACCGTTGGCGAGCTGCTCCTGGGTCACCTCGTCGAGGTCCGAACCGAACTGTGAGAAGGCCTCCATCTCGCGGTACTGCGCCAGGGCGCCCTTCAGCTCGCCGGCGACCGACCGCATCGACTTCTTCTGCGCGTCGCCACCCACCCGCGAGACCGACAGGCCCACGTTGATGGCGGGGCGGACGCCCGAGTTGAACAGATCCGTCTCGAGGAAGATCTGGCCGTCGGTAATCGAAATCACGTTGGTCGGGATGTAGGCCGAGACATCGTTGCCCTGGGTCTCGATGATGGGCAGTGCCGTCAGGGAGCCGCCGCCTAACGAATCATCGAGCTTGGCGGCGCGTTCGAGCAAGCGGCTGTGGACGTAGAAGACGTCGCCCGGGTAGGCCTCGCGGCCGGGCGGCCGGCGCAGCAGGAGCGAGAGCTGGCGGTAGGCGACGGCCTGCTTGGAGAGATCGTCGTAGACGATCAGTGCGTGCATGCCGTTGTCCCGGAAGTACTCGCCCATGGCGCAGCCGGTGTAGGGCGAGATGTACTGGAGCGGGGCCGGATCACTCGCGGTCGCGGCGACCACGATCGTGTAATCCATCGCGCCGTGTTGCGTCAGCGTCTCGACCACCTGGGCCACCGTCGATTGCTTCTGGCCCGTGGCCACGTAGATGCAGAAGACGTCCGTGCCCTTCTGGTTGATGATCGTGTCGAGGGCGACCGCGGTCTTGCCCGTCTGGCGATCGCCGATGATCAGCTCGCGCTGACCGCGGCCGATCGGAACCATGCCGTCGACCGCCTTGATGCCGGTCGCCAGCGGCTCGGACACGTGCTTTCGCGTCACGATGCCCGGCGCCTTCAATTCCATGCGGCGCTGTTCGGAGTCGGCGATCGGGCCCTTGCCATCGATCGGGTTGCCGAGGGCGTCGACGACGCGGCCTAGCAGACCCTTTCCCACGGGCACTTCCACGATCCGCTCGGTGCGCCGGACCAGATCGCCTTCCTTGATGTGGTTGGCGTGGCCCATGATCGCGATGCCGACGTTGTCCTCTTCGAGATTGAGGATCATGCCCTGCACGCCACCATCGAATTCGACCAGCTCGCCGGCCATCGCCCTCTGCAGGCCGTAGACGCGGGCGATGCCGTCGCCGACGGAGAGCACCGAGCCGGTCTCGGCGACGTCGATGTCGCGACCGTACTCGCGGATCTCGCGCTTCAGGATGTCGGTGATTTCGCCGGGGCGAATCTCTGCTGCCATTTCGTACGATCTCCGCGAGGTGGCCGCTCGGGCTGCGCCCTTCGCTACCTCGCTGCGCGGCACGACGCGCGTGCCTGGTTGTTCGTATCTGCGCCTCGGGCGCATCCTTGCGTTCGTGTGGTTGGGTACGGGCCTCGCGCCGAGGCGAGGTCCGTGTCGTTCCTTGGGGTTGGCTACTTGCCGAGGCCAGCGCGGAGCTGGTTCAGCTGGGTGCTAAGGCTTCCGTCGAAGACGGTGTCGCCTACCTGGGCGACGAGCCCGCCGAGCAGGCCCGGATCGACTTCGATCTTCAGGGTGACCTTGCGCCCGCTCTGGGTCGAGAGAGCGCGCTCGAGGCGCGACTGCTGATCTTCACTGAGCGGGTTCGCGGTACGAATCGTGGCCACGGTCAGACCCGCGGCAACATCTGCCAGCCGACCGAATTCCGACTCGATGGTGGCGAGATCGACCAAGCGGCGTTGGTCGATCAGGAAGGCGTAGAAGTGGCGCAGCACCGGGCTTGCCTCGATCTTGACAGCGATGCTCTCGAGCACCGACCGGCGCTGTGCTGCAGGGTGGAGCGGCTCGAGCAGGACGGAGGCCAGCTCGGCGTTGTCTTCGAGCAGAGCGCCGAGCGCGCGAAGCTCCTGTCGAAGGGGGTCGACGCGACCCTCCTCCTGGGCAAGTTCGAACAGCGCCTTCGCATAACGTCGGCCGGCGGCGTCATTGGCCATCAGGCACTCCTCCCGCGCTCGAGTTCGCCGATGAATTCATCGACGAGGCGTGACCGATCGGAGTCGTTGACGTTGTCGTCGAGGATGCGCTTGGCCATCTCCACGGCCATGTCGGCAGCTTCCTGGCGCAACGACTCGCGGGCCTGGTAGAGCTCGCGATCGACGACGGCGGAAGCACCGGTGCGAATCCGCTCGGCCGTCACTTCGGCGGCGGCGACGATGTCCTCGCCCTGCTTCTCCGCCGCGCGCCTGGTATCGGCCTTGATCTGGGCGACTTCGGCCTCGAGACCCGCGGCCTTCGCTTCCCATTCCTCGAGCCTGGCGTTGGCATCGGTGAGGAGCTTCTCCGAGCGCTCGATGTTGGCCTGGATCTCGCTGCGGCGTCCGGCCAGATACTCGAGGACCGGCTTGCGCGCGAAGTAGAACAGGACGCCGATCAGCAGCAGCAGGTTGCCCATCTCGAACCAGAAATCGAAACCGCCCTCGGCGTCGCCTTCGGCATGGGCGGCACTGGCGCAGAGCAGGACGACGAGGGCCGCCAGGAAACGTTTCATCTAGAGCGCCCTCCCGAGAACCTGTTCGGCGACCGTGCGCGCCAGGGCAACACTCTCGTTGCGAAGCTGGCCACGCGCTTCGTCGGCACTGGCGGCGACTTCGCCGCGGACCCGGGCGACTTGTTGCTCAGCGTCGGTTCGCGCTGCGGCCGTGACCTGCGACTGGTTCTTGCGCGCGGCGTCGAGCGTCTCGCGGCGAATGTCGTCGGCGTCGTGGCGCGCCGCGGTCACCGCGAGCTGGTAGCGCTCGAAGACCGTGTCGGCGCGACCCGTGACTTCCTTGGCCTTCTCGCTGGCGCCCGCGATGCGCGCGTCCCGTTCGTCCAACACGGCGAGCAGCGGCTTGAACACCGCCCAATTGGCGATCGGGATCAGGATCACGAAGCCGACCAGCAGGCGAATGAACATCGAGCCGAGCAGCGCCCCCACGGGATCCTGCGCGATCTTGCAGTCGTCGTTCAGGCAATCGGTGATCAGGTCGGGAAAGGGCTCGAGCGTGCCACCGGCCGCGAGCGCGGGTGTCGCCCATGTGAGCAGCAGGACTGCGATGCCAAGACCGAGAATTGTTCGCGCAATCATTGCTCTTCCGAACTCCGAGGCTCCCGCTGGAACACCACCGGGAAGGCGATCGGGCACCCGTAGAGGAGTGCCACAGGACTCGCCGGAAAACCGAGAAGGGCCGGCCAGGCGGCCGGCGCGGCGGCGCGAGTTTTGCAGATCGGGGCCGGGTTTCAAGCCGATTCAGGCGTGTTTCCGGTGGTTTCCGCAGCTGGCTCGAGGTTGCCGGCGGCCCGGGATCCCGAGCGGCAGGGGCCTTGGATGAACGCGCCATCCTCGACGCGCAACAGCGGGGCCGAAATGCTTCCCACGAGCCGTGCCCCGGACTCGATGGCCACCCGTCGGCGCGCTTTGACCGCACCTTCGAGATGCCCGGCCAGGATCAACTCGTCGACCTCGACGTTGGCGCGAACCCGCGCGCTAGCTCCCAGAACCAGCGTCCCTTCGGCCTTGACCTCGCCGGAAAGCTCGCCATCCACCCTGGCGCCTCCGCGGAATGTGAGCACCCCTTCGAAGGAGGTACTGGGGCCCAGCAACGTGCCGCTGCCGCCAGCCCCAAAGGGATCGGATTCCCTACCCACGGCTACCGGGAGCCTTCGAGAATGGCGAGGGTCACGCGGTGGAGTTCTTCGGGCCCGAAGAAGTCGATCTCGATCTTGCCCCGGCGCCCGCCACCGCTGATCCGGACCCGGGTCTGGAGATGTGCCTCGAGGCTACCGATCAGATCCCGCAGATTCGGGTCGACGTTCACGCCGCGCGGCTTTCGGGGCTTTCGCCGGCCGGAGGGATCCGCCAGCTCGCGGGCTGCTTCCTCGGCCGCTCGAACCGAGAGGCCCTCGCGGACGATGCGGTCGCGCAGATGCTTGCGTCGTTCCGGCGCGCCCAGCGAGAGCAGTGCCTTCGCGTGCCCCATGGTGAGCACGCCCGCCTCGACTTCCTGTTGTAACTCGCCCGGCAACTCGAGCAGCCGCAAATGGTTGGCCACCGTCGGACGCTCGAGACCGACACGCTGGCCCACCTGTTCCTGGGTCATCCCCGCATCGCAGAGTGCGCGGAAGGCCAGGGCAAGCTCTACCGGATTCAAGTCCTGGCGTTGCACGTTCTCGACGAGGGCGACTTCGAGCAGTGCGTCCGACGCCAACTCCTGGATCGTGACCGGAATCGTCTTGCGACCGGAGCGTTTCGATGCCCGCCAGCGACGTTCGCCAACGACGAGCTCGTAACGATCGCTTGCACCGTCGCTGGCGCGTCGCACCAGAACCGGCTGCAACACGCCGTGTCGTCGGATCGAATCCGCCAACGCATCGAGTTCTTTCTCCTCGAAGTGGCGTCGGGGCTGATCGGGATTGGGAACGATCGAATCGATCGGGAGCTCCGTCGGAACCGAGGTAGGGGTCGTTTCAGCGATCAGCGCACGCGTCGATTCACGTGCCGCGATCGGCGCGCCCGGGGGTGTGCTCGTCGGAGCCGGCGAACTCGGCAGCAGTGCCCCGAGTCCGCGTCCGAGTGCGTTGCGACGTTGCGCCATCAAGAATCTCCAGTGGGTTCGGGTTGACGCATTTCTGTGTCAGCCGGAATGGGCAGGAAGGGCGGCTTGCGTTGAGGCCGCGGATGTTTCGCGAGTAGCTCCTCGGCGAGCGCCAGGTAGGCGACGGCGCCCCGGGAGCGAATGTCATAAAGGAGGATGGGCTTGCCGTGACTGGGCGCTTCGCTGAGGCGGATGTTGCGCGGGATCGAGGTTCGGAAGACCCCCGCGCCACCGGTCCCGAAGTGGCCGCGCACCTCGTCTTCGACCTGGCGGCTCAGGTTCGCGCGGCGGTCCACCATCGTGAGCACGATGCCCTCCATCTCGAGAGACGGGTTCCAGGCGCCGCGGACGCGCTCGATCGTATCGAGGAGCCGAGCCAGGCCCTCGAGGGCGTAATACTCGCTCTGTAGTGGAACCAATACAGCATTCGCAGCGGAGAGCGCGTTCAAGGTCAGCATGCCCAGTGAAGGGGGGCAGTCGATCACGATGAAGTCGTAAAGGGGCAGCGCATCGGCCAGCGCCAGGCGCAACTGGTATTCGCGATCATCAACGGTGACGAGTTCGATCTCGGCCCCAGCCAGGTCGGGACCGGCCGGGAGCACGTGCAGGTGAGTCAATTCGGTGGGGATGGTGGCTCTACGGAGCGCCGACTCCCCACACAGGACGTCATACAGCTGAAAGGCGGGCTCTAAGATGCCGAAGGCGCTGGTCGCGTTGGCCTGGGGGTCGAGATCCACGAGCAGGGTGGCGCGCTCGCTGGCGGCCAGAGAGGCGGCCAGGTTCACGGCTGTGGTCGTCTTCCCGACGCCGCCCTTCTGGTTGACGACGGCGATCGCCCGTGCGGCCGCAGCCCCCGGTTGGCCCGTCTGCCCCGACTCATCCATTTGCTCTTCGGCGTCGGCGCCGCTCTCACCCCAGCGCATTGGCTGAAACCCCAGGGGACCCATCCCTCTTCGTGGAGTGTTGTAACACGATGGCGTTGAGTGTTCCACGGGGAACATGCAGCTCCGGTGCAGTTGTTCCACGGGGAACGTCCCAGAGCCTTCGCTGGATCGGAGTGCGGACTGCTGACGACGTTCCACGGGGAACACGTCGACGCCCTGGCGTCTAGAGGTCGAGCCTCAAGAGTACGCGCTGGCGCCCCGCGCAGCAGTAGCGGAAGACGCGTGCGCCTTCCGTCGGCGATTCTCCGTCATCCGAGCGGAGCCCGAGGAGCACGCCGCCCGTCCGCACCAGGCCGCGGCCACGCTGAAGCCACTCGCCCGCGTCCCACACCGCCCGGGAAATAACCACGTCGAAGACGTCACGCGGCTCCAGTTCCTCGATCCTGCCGCGACGAATCGTGAGCGCACCGTTTCCGGCCGCTGCGAAGTCGCGTCGGACCTGTGACAGGAAGGCGGTCTTCTTCTGGTTCGGCTCGAGGAGGGTCCAGCGACTGTCCGGCCGTAGCGCCGCCAGGACTGCACCGGGAAGGCCGGCGCCCGAACCGACGTCGATGGCGTCGAATGGCTCCACGGGCAACTGCGAGAGCACGGGAAGGGCGTCGACCAGGTGTTGATCGACCAGCGTTTCAGGGTCGCGGGCCCCGGTCAGGTTGATCCGCGCGCCCCATTCCAGCATCCGATCGACATAGGTCGCCAGGATCGCGAGCGAAGCTCTGGGGAGTTCGGACTGGAGTTCGCCAGGAAGGCCCAGAACGGCCGCGCGCAGCCGCTCGTCCAGCCAATCTGCCGAGGTCGTGCCCATCGCGCTCATTCGGGGCGGAACCCCGTGGCGATGTGTTCCCCGTGGAACACGCCCCCGGCAGGCCGACCTCGCTGCCCCGCACGGCGTATCAGCCGTCTGGAAGCCATCTCGAATCCCCTTCGGTCGCGTTGCAAGCCGCTTCGGCCCGGCCTCGGCTCCGCGAAGCCTGCCTGCCGAAACCCCAACGTAGCGGCACTGCGCCCTGGGTCTCGCGCCGAATCGACGCACATCGCTCGCTCCGGGGTTCCGGAGATGGCTTCTAGTCGCCAGCCTGCTCGTTGGCGGCCTGGGCCTCGTCCCATTCGGGGGCACCTTCCGGCACGACCAGGACCTGGCGGTAGCCACCCTCGCCGATGCTCATGGTCGAGACGCCTTCCGCATCGCGGAGCGCCACGTGGATGCCGCGGCGGTCCTTGCCATTCATCGGATCGAGCGCCACGGATCGACCCGTGTCAGTGGCTCGCTTGGCGGCGCGATCTGCAACACGCGCCAGGAAGGCCTCGCGCTTCTCCCGGTTCCCCTCGACGTCGACGACGACCCTGGGCGGATCTTCGTGCAGGATTCCGGCGGCTTGATTCGCCAGCAGCTGGAGCGCCTCGGGTGCGCGACCGTCGCCGGCCCCGAGCGCTTCGGCGGCCTCTCCGGAGATCTGGAACGCGGCGAAGTTATCCTCGGTCTGGGCCGCGATCTCGAAGGGGCCGACGTCCATACGCTCGACCACGCCCAGCACGAAAGCGCCGATCTCGCCGATCTCGCCCTGCGCGGTGCCCACCGACGGTGCCGTCGGCTCGATTGCGGGTGCCGACTCGGCTGCGGCCGGCTCGCGCTCGCGCCTGCCGCCACGTCCACCGTCGCGCTCGCGGCCGCCGCGACCACCCCGATCTCCGCGATCTCCGCGATCGCCGCGGTCTCCGCGGTCTCCACGATCTCCGCGATCGCCACGTCCACCGCGGTCTCGGTCTCGCGGTCGGCGTTCGCCGCGGTCACCGCCGCCTCCGCCGGACGAAGCCTTGCCGATCATGTCGGTCGGCTGCGCCACGAGCACGCTACGTGCTCCAAGGCCGAAGACGCCTTCGAGGGGTTTGATGGTGAGGTCGGCTTCAGGTCGCCCGAAGTAGGAAACCGCAGAGGCTGTCGCCTCCGCAATGTTGTCTCCGTAGAACTCCTTGGCTTCGGTATTCGCTTCGTACATGTCGATTCAGTCCTTGCTGCGATTCGTGAGGGCTTGCTGACCGATCCCGATCAACGTGCTGACGAACCAATAGAGCACCAGCCCAGAAGCGAACTGGTAGAAAAGCACCGTGAACATGATGGGCATCATCCACAGCATCATGCGCGCCTGGGCCGGATCCATGGCGGTCTGCGGCGCCAGCTTCTGCTGAAGGAACATCGCGCCGCCCATCATGAGGGGAAGCAGCCGCACTGGAAGGTCGATCCCGGGGATCGTGAACAGCGCTTCAGGCTGGGAGAGATCGTCCATCCAGCCGACGAACGGCTGCTGGCGCAGCAGGATCGAACCCTGCAGCGCATAGTAGAAGCCGATGAACACCGGGAACTGAAGAAACATGGGGAGGCAGCCGGAAAACATCGAGAAGGGCGAGAGGTCGTGCTTCTTGTAGACCGCCATCATCTCTTCGGACTGCTTGGTCTTGTCGTCGGCGAACTTCTCTTGAACCGCCTTGATCTCGGGCTGCATCGCCGAGATCCGCTTCATCGACTTCATCTGGCGCGTCATCAGCGGCGCCATCAGGATGCGCACCAGGATCGTGATCAGGATGATGGCGACGCCGTAGTTTCCGACGACACCTTCCACCGTCTTCAACGCCGAGGCGAAGAACACGGTCAGTGGCGGGAACCATCCCTTCAGGATCGCCTCGTCAAGGTGTGCGCCAACGGCTTCGAGCTCGGCCGTCTGCTTCGGCCCGAGATAGATCTGATACTCGCGGTCGAGACGCCCGTTCGGCGGAATCTCGTCCTGGTTGAACTTGATCTTGGCGACCGCTTCGCGATCGGGTTCGACCGGGAGAAACTGCACCTGGGCCTTCTCTGGCAGGTCCGGCACGATCGCGGCGAGGAAATAACGTGTATGGGCGCCAACCCACTCAACGCCCGTGTACTGCTGGGTATCGGCACTTCCGCTACCGCCGAATAACAACGCCGGCGGCGGCACGATCACGTACATCTCGAGAGCATCGTTGGTGTAGACGCCGAGGTTGAACTCGACGAAGTCGGCGCCTTCGCGTGCTCTGGCCGGCCACACGGTTGCGAAGTTCGGGCTGAGGTGGTGATCGGTTCCGTTGCCGACCTCGATGCGCAAACGGAAGCGATAGCTGTCGGGCTCGAACAGGAAGGTCTTGCGCACGGTGATGTCGCGCAGCGTGCGCTCGAAGATCAGCGTGTTCGGATCCGGCCGAGAGACGTCGTAGTCGAGCTTGCTGAGGTCCCCGTGTCCGAGGCCCCGCAGCGGTGTGGCGAGGGCCAGATCCCACTCGTCGCCGCGCGTGACCATGTCCATCCGCGGCTCATCGGGGAGCGTCTTGTCGACGAAGTCACGCAGTTCGAAGCTCTCGAGGCCACCACCGCGGCTCGTGAACACCGCGTCCCAGCGCGCCGAAGAGATTCGGATCTTCTCGACGGATCGAGCCGGGATATCATCAGAAGTATCTGATATCTCCAGAGAATTCGAAGATCCCCGTGGGGCAACAGGGTCGCGATCCGGGTCCGACGGCTCGAGGTCGACCGGTTGGCTCTGCGCCGGCGCTTCTTCCACTGGCGGCTCGACGGCGGGTTCTGGTGCCAGGAAGGTCTGCCAGACCACGAGGATCAGCATCGACGTGGCCATGAACATCAGGAAATTACGATCCATGCGAGGCTCCGCGCGATACAGCACGTGAAGGGGGCACGGGATCGAAACCACCAGGATGGAACGGGTGACAGCGGGTGATTCGGCGGATTGCGAGCAGGCTACCACCCGCGGGCCCATGCTCCTGGATCGCCTCGATGGCGTAGGCCGAGCAGGTCGGCGCGAACCGGCAGGACGGCCCGAGAATCGGTGAGATCGCGAGCTGGTAGGCGCGCACGAGGAAGATCAGCAGGTTGCCCAGGAACGTCTTCACTGCGCCACCAATTCCGAGAGCTCCGCGGCAATCGCCGGGCCGTCGAGTGCCGCGGCTCCGGGCCGGGCGATCACGACGTAGTCCTCGGCGTCCGAGAGCATCGTTCGATGGCGTCGGAACCAGTCGCGCACGCGGCGTTTCACGTGGTTGCGCGCCACCGCATTGCCCACGCGGCGACTCACCACCAGGCCAAGGCCTGGCTGTGAGGGTGTCAGACCTGGAGCCCTCTGCAAGACGAAGTGGCGACCTGGCGTGCGGCTCCCTGTACGGTTTACCCGACGGTAGTCCTTGGGGCTGCGCAGCCGATCGGCACGGCGGAGGCGCTGTTGTCGCGGTTGCGATGTGGCCTGATTCACGTCGACCATCCCCGGAGCCAACGGCCCCAAGCTCGAAGTGGGGCGCCCCCGGATGGGGACGCGAACTTTCGAGCTACTTGGTGCCGACGGTGACGGCGAGTCGTTTTCGACCCTTCGCCCGCCGCCGGCTGATGATGGCACGGCCGGCTTTCGTCTTCATTCGGGAACGGAAGCCGTGAGTGCGCTTCCGCTTGATGCGGCTAGGCTGGTAAGTTCGCTTCATGGTGGAGGTTCCATTGGCCAGGCGGGAGACCAGGCGGGGTGCCGGCTGCGCTGACGCTGGCCCGGGCGAGGGTATCCCGGGGAGCGCGCGACGTTACCGGGCCCACCTTGGCGCTGTCAAGCAAAGCCATCGTTCCGACGGAAACCGGGGTGTTTCGGGCATGGTTTCGTCGGGATGGGTGGTAAGATCCCACCAGATGGGGACCGGGGACGTGCGGACGGATGTGATGTCCGTCCGTCCGACACAGCGAAAGCTCAGGAATCGTCAGGAGTTACGACCCGTTTGTCGGATGTCGGCCCCTACCGCTTCTACTACTGAATTTACGTTTACCTAGCAGAGGGTAAGAGCATGAAGCTCGAGATCGACAAGGGTGACCTCCAACGCGGACTGAGTCGCCTCCAGGCCATCGTCGAGAAGCGCAACTCGATGCCCATTCTTGCCAACGTTCTCCTCACAGCGAGTGGCAAGGGAGAAACCGGCGCTCTCGAACTTGCGGCAACGGATCTAGAAGTAGGGATTCGAGGTTCGGAAAGTGCGAACGTCGGGAAGAGCGGTGCCGTCACCGTCTCTGCGCGCAAGTTCTACGACATCGTACGTGAGCTTCCCGATGAACTCGTGAATCTCGAAGCGACCGGCAACAACTACCTCGAGATCAAATGCGGGCGAGCGCGATTCTCTCTCGCAGGAACCGATGCCGAGGAGTACCCGAGTCTTCCCGAGTTCTCTCCTGAGCGACTCGTGAAGCTTCAATCTCCCGTGCTATCGCAGATGATCGAGCGCACGATGTATGCCGCTTCGGTCGATGAGACCCGTTACAACCTCAATGGTGTCTACTTCGAGGTGATCGCGGAAACCGGCAAGATCCGACTCGTCGCCACCGATGGTCACCGACTCGCACTGGTGGACCGTTCCGTCGGTGAGGAAGTGAGCGGTCTCGCCTCTGGTGTGATCATTCCGCGCAAGGGCCTCGCCGAACTCAAGCGCCTCGTGGATGAAGAGGACGCGGATGAAATCGAGCTCGGCTTCGAAGGTTCGAGCGGCCTGGCACGCAAGGGCAGCGTGACGCTGGTCATGCGTCTGATCGAAGGTGAGTTCCCGAACTATCAACAAGTGATTCCGAAAGATGCGGATCTCAAGATCACGCTCGCAGTGGAACCCCTGGTTCGGGCGGTCCGTCGCGTGGCTTTGCTTTCTGCCGAGCGCAGTCGCGCGATCAAGGTGGATATCAGCGATGGGAAGCTGATGATCTCATCATCGAATCCCGATCTTGGCGAGGCTCAGGAAGAACTCGATATCGACTACAGCGGGGCAGCCGTCTCGATCGGATTCAACGCCAAGTACCTGCTCGAATCTCTTTCAGCGATCGGATCCAAGGAGATCCAGTTCGCATTCAAGACCGGCAATACACCGGCCGAGATTCGCCCCACAGACGACGCGGATACGCTGGCTGTCGTGATGCCGATGAGGCTCTGAACAGCGACTCTCAGGCACCGTGAAAAGCCACTGCAACCCGCTGGAAAATCTACGGATTTTCACCGTTTGGAGGCCTTTCGTAGCGGGGTCGCGTAGGGTACTCTCCGCGCGCCTTCCGGGACGATCCCTTCCCCTGGAATGACCCTCCGCGCAAGCTGGATCTTCATTGGTTCCGCTGCGCTCGAACGGAATTCGGGTGAGCTACGACGCCAGTTCCATCGAGGTGCTCGAGGGCCTCGATCCAGTCCGAAAACGCCCTGCGATGTACATCGGGACCACCGGCCCCGATGGTTTGCACCATCTGGTCTACGAGGTGGTCGATAACTCCATCGACGAAGCCCTCGCCGGATTTGCGACGGAAATCCAGGTGACGATCCACGAGGGCAACTCGGTCACCGTGGTGGACGATGGCCGTGGCATCCCGACAGGCATGCATCCAACCGAGAAGCGCTCGGCCGCCGAGGTGGTGCTCACCACGCTGCACGCCGGCGGGAAGTTCAACGAAGATTCCTACAAGGTTTCGGGCGGACTTCACGGCGTCGGCGTCTCGGTCGTGAACGCTCTGAGTGAGACGCTCACGGTAGAGATCAAGCGCGAGGGCAAGGTCTTCACGCAGCGCTACGCCCGCGGCGAACCCACGACACCGTTCGAAGAAGTGGGCACGACCGAGAACACGGGAACGAGCGTCACCTTCCAACCTGATCCGGAGATCTTCCACAGCACCGAATACTCCTTCGACGTGCTCTCTCAGCGGCTGCGCGAACTCGCCTTCCTGAACGCGGGAATCCGCATCGTCATCAAGGACGAACGCACCGGCAAGGAGCACGATTTCTGCTTCGAAGGTGGGATCGTTTCCTTCGTCGAGCACCTGGGGCGCACCCAACAACCGCTGCACACGCCGCCGATCTTCATCTCTGGTGAACGGACCATCGAAGGAGCGCAAACCAAGACGCCGGTCTCGATCGAGATCGCGATCCAGTACAACGAGTCGTACACCGAGAACGTCTTTTCTTTCGCGAATAACATCAACACGATCGAGGGTGGCACGCACCTGATCGGCTTCCGCACGGCGCTCACACGCACGCTCAACCGCCACATCACCCAACAGGCGAAGGCCAACAACAGCAAGGGTCAACCGGACTCGATCTCCGGGGAAGATGTTCGCGAGGGACTCACCGCCGTCATAAGCGTCAAGCTGCCGCAGCCCGAATTCGAAGGTCAGACCAAGAGCAAGCTCGGAACCAGTGAAGTCCGCGGGCTGGTCGAGGGCCTGCTCTACGAGGCGCTTCTCGAGCACCTCGAAGAGAATCCCAGCACCGCGAAGGCGATCACGGGCAAGGTCGTCGACACGGCCCGGGCTCGCGCCGCCGCGCGCAAAGCCAAGGATCTAGCGCGTCGCAAGGGCGCGCTGTCGGACAACAGCCTGCCGGGAAAACTCGCCGATTGTCAGGAGCGTGATCCCGCCAGGAGCGAGCTGTTCATCGTCGAGGGCGTTTCGGCCGGCGGTACCGCAAAGCAAGGTCGCGACCGCGAGTTCCAGGCGATCTTGCCGTTGCGCGGGAAGATCCTCAACGTCGAGCGAGCGCGCCTCGACCGCATGCTCGGCAACCTGGAGATCCAGGCACTCACGGCGGCCATGGGTTGCGGCATCGGCGAGGACTTCAACGCCGAGAAGGCGCGCTACCACAAGGTCATCATCATGACCGACGCCGATGTCGATGGCAGCCACATCCGCATCTTGATCCTGACGTTCTTCTATCGCCAGATGCGCGACCTGATCGACCGCGGCTACGTCTACATCGCGCAACCGCCCTTGTACAAGGTCAAGAAGGGGCGAAGCGAACGCTATGTGAAGGACGAGGCAGACCTCCAGACCTACCTGCTGGATCTGGCGCTCGATCGCGTGCAGATCGAAGCTGGCGACGGCACCTTGTTGTCCGTTGAATCGGCGCGAACGATTCTCGAGTCTGCTGGCGAGTATCGCAGTGCGGTCGAGCAGATGGCGCATCGGCGTGTCGACTACCGCGTAGTCGATGCGGCGATTCAGACGGCCTTGCTCGACCCCGAGATCTTCCAGGACGAAACGCGTGTTCGCGGCGAGTTGTTGACGGCGGTGCTTCACAAGCTCGAGCAGCTCTACCCCGAACTGGCGAGTGCCCTGTTCAATGTCGAAGCCGACACCGAGCACGGTGGTTTCAAGTTGATTGCAGTGACGCGAAAGTCAGGTGTCGCAACACGGACCGTGCTCGACGCGAACTTCATCAGTGCGCCGGACGTGCGCCGCACGATCGCGCTTGCCGACCGCATCGCGCTCGAAGGCGATGCACCGTACCGCGTACACCTGGGCGAGGCGCCGGTCGCTGCGGAGCCCGAAGAAGTCGAGGAGAGCGACGAGACACTCGGCGCCGATTTGGAACAACCCAGCGCGGAGGTCGTCGAGGCACCCGTTGCCGACGATGGGCGCTTGAAGAGTGCGGTCGCGCTGCTCGACCATGTGTTGAAGGTCGCCGAAAAAGGCCAGTCGATTCAGCGCTACAAGGGCCTCGGCGAAATGAATCCCGACCAACTGGCTGACACGACCATGAACCCGGAGGCGCGCACATTGCTCCAGGTGAAGGTCGAAGACGCCGTGGAGGCGCACGAAGTGTTCTCCACATTGATGGGCGAAGAAGTCGAGCCGCGCCGCGTCTTCATCGAAGAGAACGCACTCAACGTCCAGAACCTCGACATCTAGCCGGCAGCGCCGAAGCGAGCGAACCAAAGCACCGATGGCCGACGAGACCGTGATCGACGAACCCGAAACTCCCGCTGCACCCGGACCGGATGCGGCGGACGGAGGCGGCGCCGTGCCGCCGTCAGGTGGTGCGAGCGGTTCCGATGGCGGCGCCGGCGGGAGTGAAGACCCGCGCAACCGTTCCCAACCGGTAAACATCGAAGACGAGGTTCGCACCTCGTTCCTCGACTACTCGATGTCCGTGATCGTGCAGCGCGCGCTGCCCGACGTGCGCGACGGCTTGAAGCCCGTCCACCGGCGCATCCTCTACGCGATGCACGACGAGGGACTGCAACCGAACCGGCCCTTCTCGAAGAGTGCGGGTGTGGTCGGCGAAGTCATCAAGCACTACCACCCCCATGGCGATCAATCGATCTACGACGCCATGGTGCGGATGGCCCAGGTGTGGTCGCTCCGCTACCCGCTGGTGAACGGTCAGGGCAACTACGGTTCGATCGACGGCGATCCGCCGGCCGCCTATCGCTACACCGAAGCCCGCTTGATGGCGCTGACCACGGAGCTGCTCCGCGACATCGATCGCGAAACCGTCGACTTCCAGCCGAACTTCGACGGCAACCAGGTCGAACCGACGGTGCTGCCGGCGCGCTTCCCGAACCTGCTGCTGAACGGTTCCCAGGGCATCGCCGTGGGCATGGCCACGAACGTACCGCCTCACAACCTGCGCGAACTGAGCGCGGCCGTTCACATTGTCGCAGAGAATCCACACTGCACGGTCGATGACATCCTTGCCGTGATGCCCGGGCCGGACTTCCCGACCGGCGCTTTGATCTGCGGCACCGATGGGATTCGAAACGCCTACCTGACCGGCCGCGGGCAGATCACCTGCCGCGCCGTCGCAGAATTCGAGACCGCCAAGAAGGGCAACGAGCGGATCATCCTCTCCGAGATCCCCTATATGGTGAACAAGGCGAGCCTCGTCGAGCGCATCGCCGACCTGGTGCGCGACGGGAAGATCGACGGCGTCGCCGACCTGCGGGACGAGAGCGATCGCCGCGGCATCCGCGTCGTGATCGAGCTGAAGCGCGACGCGCCGGGCGAAGTGATCCTCAACCAGCTGTACAAGCTGACGCCGATGCAGACGACTTTCGGTGCCAACATGCTGGCATTGGTCGCTGGGCGTCCGCAGCAGCTCCCGATCATCGACTCGATCCAGCACTTCCTCGATTTCCGTCGCGAAGTCGTGGGGCGACGTGCCGCATACGATCTGGCCCAGGCGGAAGCGCGCGCGCACATTCTCGAAGGCTTCGCGATCGCCCTCGATCGCCTCGACGAAGTGATCGCGATCATTCGTGCCGCCGCGGACACCCCGACCGCACGTCGCGAACTGATGACCACGTTCGATCTCTCCGAACGTCAAGCGCAAGCGATCCTCGACATGCGCCTGCGCAGCCTCACGGCCATGGAGCGTCAGCGCGTGCTGGACGAACTCGCCGAGCTGCGCGCGCGCATCGCCGAACTGATGGCGCTGCTCGCGAGCGACGAGAAGATTCTCGAAGTCATCCTCGAGGAACTCGACGAGATCAACGAGAAGTACGGCGACGATCGCCGCAGCCAGATCACGGGCGCGGTCGAAGGCATCGAGACCGAAGACCTGATCGTCGAAGAAGACATGGTGGTGACCGTGTCGCACCACGGTTATGTGAAGCGCAACCCGGTGACCCAGTACCGCGCGCAACGTCGGGGCGGCAAGGGTCTGAAGGGCATGAAGACCAAGGAAGAGGATTTCGTCGAGAATCTGTTCGTGGCGTCGACCCACGCGACGATCCTGTTCTTCACCAACCGCGGCCGGATTCACTGGAAGAAGGTGTGGGAGCTGCCACAGATGGGCCGCGCCGCTCGCGGCAAGGCACTCGTGAACATCTTGCGCCTGCAAGAAGGCGAGAAGGTCCAGGCCACACTTTCGGTGCGGAACTTCGCCGAGGCGGCCAATGACTTCGTCATCCTCGCAACACGCAAGGGAACGATCAAGAAGACCTCGGTGCTGCAGTTCTCGAACCCGCGTCCGGCCGGCATCATCGCGATCAAGATCGCCGATGACGATGAGCTCATTGCCGCGCGCCGCACCAACGGCCGCAACGAGATCATCCTGGCATCCAAGAGCGGCAAAGCCATCCGCTTCCCGGAAGAGCAGGCGCGCCCGATGGGCCGCAGCGCCGGCGGCGTGCGCGGCATGAACCTGGGGGCCAGCGACGAACTGGTCGGCATGGAAGTGCTCTCGCCCGGTGCGACGGTTCTGACGGTGACCGAGAAGGGCTACGGCAAACGAACGCCGCTCGAGCATTACCGGGTCCAGAGTCGCGGCGGCAAGGGCATCATCACCATCAAGACGAGCGATCGGAATGGCGCCGTGATCGGCATTGCCCAGGTCGTCGACGACGACGAGGTCATGCTCATCACCGACCACGGCAAGGTGCTGCGCTGCAAGGTCAGCGGCATCTCGACGATGGGCCGCGCCACCCAGGGCGTCCGCATCATGAACCGCGCCGCCGACGAGATCCTGGCCTCGATGGCACGGCTGGCCGACGATGATGCAGGAGCCGGCGACGCTTAGCGCCCGATTTCGGCGAATCATGGTGGCCCGCCCGGTTAGGATGGGGCCGTGCGCAAATCCCTCATCGCCGGAATCGTCATCGCCTTGCTACTTGCCGCGGGCCAGTGCTCGGGCAAGCAACCGGAACTGGATTCCGTCGCTGCTGCCAGCACGGAACTCGGGTTGCCGTTCGAAGGGCGCTTCATCGACGTCGGCGAGGTCACGCTGCACGTCGTCTTTGCAGGCCCCGAGGACGGCCCGCCCGTCGTGCTGCTCCACGGCTTCCCCAAATTCTGGTACGCCTGGCGCGGCCCGGCGGCCGTGCTCGCGCGAGCGGGTTTTCGCGTCATCGTTCCGGATCAACGCGGCTACAACCTTTCGGACAAGCCCGATGCTGTCGCCGACTACCGGCTCGACCACCTGGTGCGCGACGTCGTCGGGCTGGCGGACGCGCTCGACTACCAACGGGTTTCGATCGGTTGCCAGGACTGGGGAAGCACCGTCGGCTGGCGCACCCTGCTCGAGCATCCCGATCGGGTCGATCGCTTTGCCGTGATCAACGCTGGCCATCCATTGGCGTTCGCGAACGCCAGCGGCGACGAAGACAAGGTGAGCTGGTATCAGACGTTCATCCAGATCCCGTGGCTCCCCGGGTTCTCGGCGCGACTCAACGACTGGGCGCTTCTCGCGAGTAGCCTGCGCGATAGCTCGGCAGCCGGCGCCTTCCCGGAAGAAGAGATGGATCAACTCCGCAGTGCCTGGGACCGCGACGGTGCCATCCATACGATGGGCGCGTGGTACCGGGCAGAGGCCTGGCCGTACCAGGGAAGTAGGGAGGACGCGCGCGTTGCCAACCCGGTGATGATCCTCCTCGCGGCAAGCGACGCCTTCATCCCGGCGCAAGCCGCCCGCGACTCCGCCGCCTATCTTCAGGACAGTCGACTCGTCGAACTCGGCTCCGGCACCCATTGGGTCACCGCGGAAGAGCCCGAGCGAATCGGCGCCCTGCTCGCCGAATTCTTCGCGCCGGTTGCGACCCCATGACGAGGGCGACCGAACCCGAGATCGATCAGGCAGCGAACTGCCTGGGAGAACCGGGCAAGGTCGCCCCGTCGATCGCAACCACTGCGAAGGAAAGGAAGTTCGCGCTCGCCCCGCGCCGAACCGCTAGATCACGCCCCGCGGGGCCCGCCGCGCGAATTCCGCCGTTAGACTCCCGCGCCATGTCTCCCAGCCAGACCCAATCGAAGGCGCTGCTTCGGCGCGCGACGAAGTCGATACCCGGCGGCGTGAACTCGCCGGTGCGCGCCTACGGCTCGGTCGCTGGTACGCCGCCCTTCATCGTTTCCGCCAAGGGGTCGAAGATCCACGACGCCGACGGCAACACGTTCATCGACTACGTGGGTTCCTGGGGGCCGATGATTCTCGGCCATGCTCACCCGGCGGTGATTCGGGCCGTCAAGAAGGCGGCCAGCGCGGGCACGAGTTTCGGCGCGCCGACCGAAGGCGAGATCGAGATTGCCGAGAAGGTGTGTGCCGCGTTGCCGTCGGTACAACAGGTGCGTTTCGTTTCCTCTGGAACCGAAGCGACCATGAGCGCGATCCGGCTCGCCCGCGGCGCGACCGGGCGCAAGAAGATCCTGAAGTTCGAGGGCTGCTACCACGGCCACTCGGATGGGCTGCTGGTCGGCGCGGGCTCGGGCGTGGCAACGCTGGGCATTCCCGGTTCGCCTGGCGTTCCCGAGGAATTCACCAAGCTCACGATCCAGCTGCCCTTCAACGATCTCTCGGCCGTCGCCGGCGCCTTCAAGCACCATGGCGACGACCTGGCCTGCGTGATCGTCGAGCCCGTGGCGGGCAATATGGGCTGCGTGCCGCCCGGACCAGGCTTCCTCGAGGGCCTGCGCGAGATCTGTGATCGCCACCAGACGCTCCTGATCTTCGATGAAGTGATGACGGGCTTTCGGGTGGCCTGGGGCGGCGCCCAGTGCCTCTACAAGGTGAAGCCCGATCTGACCTGCCTCGGCAAGGTGATCGGCGGCGGGCTGCCGGCCGCCGCCTACGGGGGCCGTCGGGATCTGATGAAGCAGATCGCGCCCGCGGGGCCCGTCTATCAGGCTGGCACGCTATCGGGCAACCCGCTCGCGGTGGCGGCCGGGCTCGTCACCCTCGAGCGCCTCGAGCAGCCCGGGGTCTATGAGAAGCTTGCGGCCAAGGCCGAGCGCCTTGCGACCGGCATCCAGAAGCGGGCCGACGCCATCGGTGTCGAGCTTACGACCACCGCGGTCGGGGGCATGTTCGGGCTGTTCTTCCACCCGGGGCCCGTGCGCAACTTCGAAGACGCCAAGAAGGCCTCGGAGCAGCGCTTCCGCAAGTTCTTCCACGCCATGCTCGACGAGGGGATCTACCTGGCGCCCTCGCCCTATGAGGCGGCCTTCGTGTCGCTTGCCCATACTCGGGGCGACCTCTCGGCAACGCTCCAGGCCGCTGAAATCGCGCTCGAAAAGGCCTCCAAGGTCCGTTGAGCGCACCCCCGCCGGCGGCTAGTATCCGCGCCGCCTGAAAGGGGGCGAACCCCGGAAGGCAGGTTGATCTTGGAACAACGCCAGACCGACCCGCACGACCCCGACACTCCCCGGGTAAGTCAACGCGGCCTCTCCAAACGAGGCGCGAAGGCCTACCAGGCGGTGCTCGAGGCTGTTCTTTGTGTTCCCGCGGGCGCCGTGCTCGGATGGGGAGTCGATCGACTCGCCGACACGGGGCCCTGGGGAATCGTGGGCGGGCTGGTGTTCGGCTTCATCGCCTTCGTGTTGAACACGATCAGACTGCCGAAGCGGCTCAACGCCATCCCCGACGAATCCGACGACGGCAGCGAAAGCCCCGCGCCCGAAACCTCCGAATCTCTAGAACGCGAAGACCCGAAGCCTTGAACCCCGGAACCAGCCGAGCTCTCGTCGAGCGAACCAACTTGGTGTTTTGCGCCGGTGCGGTGGGTGCTTCGCTCGCGTTGAGTACGCCGCGCTTCGCAGTGAGTGTGTTGCTAGGAGCTGCCGTCGAGACGGCGAACCTGCGGGCGCTGTGGCGAAGCTCGGAACTGGCGCTCGGCCTCGCCGACGCACGCGAATCGAGCAAGCTCGCGATGGCCGGTTTCGGCGCCCGCTTTGCGCTGGTGGGCCTCGTCATCTGGCTTGCGCTTTCTTCCGGCGCCCACCCGATCGGGTTGTTGGTCGGCATCTCACTCATCATTCCCGCGATCGTGATCGCGGCCTGGCGTAGCCGGCCGCCCGTCCTCGAAGGCCTTCCCGCCCTCGATTCGGAAGATCCCGAGTGGGACGTCTGGAACCCGTGGATGGCGCGCGAGCGCGACCTCGACGATCTCGAAGAGGATGACGACTAACCGTGCACCCGAATCTCTTTCACGCTCTCGAACACGCGACGCACGTGCACTGGCTCGTCTGGTCGGCGCTCTTCAGTGCCATTCTGCTCGTCGGCAGCGGCCTGTTGGTTCAACGCTCGCTTGCCAGCGCCAATGGCGGTGTGATCCCCGACGAAGGCTTCTCGCTGCGCAACGTCATCGAGCTGCTCGTCGACATGCTGGCCGGCCTCGCGCGCGACAACATGGGCCCGAAGTGGCGCAGCTACTTCCCGATGATCGGCACCATCTTCTTCTTCATCCTGATCTCGAACATGTTCGGGCTGGTGCCCGGCATCGACGGCGCCACCGGCAACGCGAACACGACCTGGGCCTGGGCGCTCATCTCGTTCGGGGCGCACCAGTATGTGGGCGTCAAAGAAAATGGCTGGCACTACCTCTACCACTTCATGGGCCCGGTCCTGTTCGAAGTAGGGGGCTTCCAGATCCGGCCGTTGGCGCCGCTCTACGCGGTCATCGAGGTGATCGGACACATCTCGCGCGTCTTCACGCTGGCGGTGCGGTTGCTCGCGAACATGTTCGCGGACCACACCGTGGTCGGCGTCTGGATCATGCTGGTGCCCGTCGTGGTGCCGGCCATCTTCATGGGCATGGGCGTACTCGTAGCGTTCCTCCAGGCCTATGTGTTTGCCATGCTCTCAATGATCTACATCGGCCTGGCCGTCGAGGATGACCACTAGGCGGTCGTTCGCGGGCGGACCAGGCCTTTCATTCCCGTTGGAAATTGCGGGACAACCAGGAGAATCCAATGCGGAAATTCATGAAGCTCGCCCTCTGGGCGTTCGTCGTCTTCTTCCTGCCGGTCGCTGCGTTCGCGCAGGCCGCGGGCGGTGGCGATGAGAGCCACAAGTTCGGTTATGCGCTGGGCGCCGGCCTCGCCGTGGGCCTCGCCGGTCTCGGTTGCGGTATTGGCCAGGGCCTGACCGCGGGCAACACCACGGCGGGTATCGCCCGCAACCCGGGCGCCGCGGGCAGCATGTTCACGAACTTCATCCTCGGGATGGTTCTGATCGAGTCGATCGCGATCTACGGCCTCGTCATCGCGATCCTGCTCGTGTTCCAGCTCTAGGCCTAACGTATTCCAAGCCGTTCTGGGCTTGGCGCCGCCACTCCCTGTGTCGGCGCCAGGAAGGGCCGTCCGGTTCCACACCGGGCGGCCCTTCTTCGTTCCGCCACCCGACCGACGAGCGGGGACGGACTCCTCAAGTTTCAAGATTGCAAAGTTTTCAACTTTGCAATCTTGAAACTTGAGGAGTCCGTCCCCGCTGCAATGCGGTCCTCCGGGCGGGGACAGTGACATGGGCCTCACCCCATATTGTTCATCCCGTGTCACAACCAAGTCCCCGCCCGAAGGCTCGCGGCCCGCTCGGCCCCCGGTCCCGTTTAGGGGCGGTCGCGGGCAGCGCTCTCGCGCCACCCTTTTCCTTGAGCAACGCGCGTGCCAACCTCAGGCCATGGATCGAACGCGCGGAAGGCGAGCAGGGACACGGAGTTACGCGCATCTTCCTGTTCGACGCGCGACGCCGTGTGAACCAACGGTGAGGTCGCACGCGTGAACGGTCGGCTGATCGTGTTCGAGGGCGTCGATGGAACCGGAAAGTCGACGCAGTTGGAGCGGCTTGCGGTTGCGCTCGAGGCCGCGGGATACGAAGTGGTGCGCACGGGGGAACCCTACGCCGGGTCCGAGGCGGGTCGTCGGATCCGCGGCATGGCCAAGAGTGGCAAGCCGGTGGAACCGGAAACCGAGTTGGCCTGGTTCCTCGAACAGCGCCGCGACCACGTCCGCGAGGTGATCCTTCCGGCGCTCGAGCGCGGGGCCATCGTTCTCTCCGATCGTTACTACCTCTCGACCGTGGCCTATCAAGGCGCCCGCGGTTTCGACTGGGAGAAGCTGCTTCGCGACCACGAGAGCGAGGGTTTCCCGGCGCCAGATCTGGTGTTGCTGCTGGATCTGGATCCGGGCGCCGGGCTCGCGCGAGTGAAACTGCGAGGGGACGTTGCCGAGCCCGTGTTCGAGGAGCAGCACTTCCTGGATCGGGTCCGCGCGGTCTACCTGCAAATTCAGCGGCCGTATCTTCAGCTGATCGACGCCACCGGAACACCAGATAGTGTTACGGCCGCGATTCGCGCCGCCTCTTCGGAGCGGCTCGGGCTCCTCTAGACCCCGCGCCGAACGGGCGGAATTCGACGATCCGGTGGGGTGACCGGCCGCGACGCTCGGCGGGCCCGGGCTCCGGGTCTACGGACTCGGCTCCAACCGGGACGGGGCTCGAATATGCAATTGTTGTATGGTGGCGGGCCTATGACCGGCTCCGCCGCCGATAGCCTGACCGCGCGCTACCGCGAAGTGCGGGGCGCCACCGAGGCGCTGGCAGCACCGCTGGCTGGGGAAGACCAGACGCCGCAGTCGATGCCGGACGCAAGCCCGGTGAAGTGGCACCGCGCGCATACGACCTGGTTCTTCGAGACCTTCGTGCTGGAGAAGGCCGCGCCGGGTTACGTGGCTTTCGATCCCGCCTATCGCGTGCTCTTCAACTCCTACTACAACGCTGTCGGCGAGCAGTATGCACGGCCCGATCGCGGGCTCGTGACGCGGCCGGGAATCGCCGAGGTCGCGCGCTACCGCAAGCACGTCGACGACGCGATCCTCGGGTTGCTGGAGGCGGGCTCACTGGCTGAAGAGAGCCGGAGCGTGGTCGAGCTCGGCTTGCATCACGAACAGCAGCATCAGGAACTGCTGGTGACGGACCTGAAGCACTTGTTCGGTCAGAACCCGCTGCACCCGGTGTACCGGGAGCGCGCGGAGGCTTCCGCCAGCGCGCCAGAATCGAAGTGGCACGCGATGGAGCGCGGCCTCTACGAGATCGGACACCACGGCGAGGGCTTTCACTTCGACAACGAGGCACCGCGCCATGTGGCCCATATCGAGGCGTTCGAGTTGGCGACGCGACCGATTACCAACGGCGAGTGGCTCGAGTTCATGGAGCGCGATGGTTATGCGCGGCCCGAGCTCTGGTTGAGTGATGGCTGGGCGGCGGTCCAGACACGTGGCTGGAACGCGCCAGAATACTGGACGTCATGCGACGGGGTCTGGCACCAGTACACGCTCGCGGGGTTGCGAGCCGTCGACCCGGCAGAACCCGTCACCCACATTTCGGTCTACGAGGCCGATGCCTACGCGAGCTACGCCGCTGCGCGGTTGCCCACCGAGGCCGAGTGGGAGCTCGTCGCTGCCGCACAGCCCGTAGCGGGGAACTTCGCTGCCAGCGGGCGGCTGCATCCAGCGGCTGCCGGCGACGAAACCGGGCTCCGCCAGTTGTTCGGCGACGTCTGGGAGTGGACGCGCAGCGCCTACTCGCCCTACCCGGGCTTCGCGGCGGCGCCGGGGGCACTCGGCGAGTACAACGGCAAGTTCATGGCGAACCAGCTGGTGCTGCGTGGCGGCTCCTGCGCGACGCCGGCGGGTCATGTTCGCGCGAGCTATCGCAACTTCTTCTATCCCGACGCCCGCTGGCAGTTCAGCGGCGTGCGGCTGGCCCGAGATCTACGTTAGCGCCGAGGGGATTCGATGAAACGGGTTCTGATCGCAATCTCGTTCCTGATGAATGCGGTGGTGCTGTCGGCCGTCGCCTGGCTGATCTGGGGAGGCGGCTTCGGCGTTCTCGTCGGAAGTTTCATCCAGCCGGCACACGAACGTTGGGTATCGCAGTTCGAAGTCCTCGCTGTCGCGCCGGGAAGCGTGGTCTTTCTCGGGGATTCGATCACGGAGGGAGGAAGCTGGCACGAACTCTTCCCCGGCGTCCCTGTCCACAATCGGGGAATCGGTGGAGACGTGACGGAGGGCGTCCTCGAGAGGTTGCATCAGGTAACAGTGGGTCGTCCCGCCAAGGTCTTCCTGAAGATCGGGACCAACGACCTTTCGATCGGGCTAAGCGAAGACGAGATCGTCGACAACATCGGAGAGATCGTGGACCGGCTTCACGCCGAGGCGCCCGGCGTCGAAGTCCATGTGCAGAGCGTGTTGCCGCGAGCCGCTTCCTATCGCGAGCCCATCGAATCGCTGAACGCGCGGCTCGCGCGTCGGATGCCGGAGCACGGCGCCTTCTTCGTCGATCTCTATCCGAAGTTCGTGGCTGAGGATGGATCGATCCGTGACGAACTCGCCAACGATGAACTCCACTTGTTGGGCCCGGGCTACGAGATCTGGCGCGATACCATCGATCCGTTGGTCCGCGCGCGAATCGAGTTGCCAGAGTGAGCGTCGAATTGAACGGGATCGCCCATATCCAGCTGACGGTGCGAGACCCCGACGTCTGTGTTCCGTTCTGGGAGAAGCTCTGTCACTTCCTCGAGATGAAGACGCTGATTCGCAGCGACGGGATCGTGTACTGCATCGGAAGCCGCACGGGAATCCTCGTTCGTGGCGCGGCGCCCGAGGACCGGCCGGATGAGCTCGGCTTCAATCAATGGCGCCCGGGTCTGCACCACTTCTGTCTTCGCGCGCGAAGCCGAGAAGACGTCGATGCGGTGCATGGATTCGTCGCGAGCGAACTCGGCGGGCTCGTCGTTCACCCGCCTCAGCTCGACGCCTTCGCGCCCGGCTACTACTCGGTGTTGTTCGAAGATCCCGAGGGCATCCGCGTCGAGGTGAATCACGTTCCCGGCCGCGGTCACTTCGGGGATGGCGGGCGTCTCGGGCCCGACGGGGGCGGCCCGGCGTCGACGATCACCGAGGACGGACTGCCGGACTGAGGCCGCGTATTACCAGGCCTCGCCGTCCTCTTCTTCCAGCAGGGGAAGCTCGGGAAGTGGCTCGCGTTCCTGCCAACCGCGGCGCAGGAGGAACAGGCCCAGAGCCACCGGGAGCGCGGCGAGCAGCAGCCATTCGATCGGCGTGTGGGCGCCGTCCGATGTGAAGCCCGGGATCGGGAACGCCTCCTGGTAGCTGAACACCAGCAGGGCGAGCGCCGAGGCCACCACCCGGAACGCGATGGGCGCGAACACCGAGCCCGAGGCGAAGCGGAGCACGCCGAGCAGGGTTCCTTCGAGAAGAGAGACGGCCCCCATCGAGACCGCGTAGGTCGAATCCAACAACAACCCACGGAAGAGCGCCCACAACGCCGCGACGAAAACGCAGGCCGCGATCGGGCGCATCGCACCGGCGACGCCCTGGAGCAGTACGCCACGAAAGAAGAACTCCTCGAGGATCGGAAGCAGCAAGACGCTGACGATGGCCGCTTCGAGAAGTGCCAGGGCGGAGCCGTCCGGCGCCTCGCCTCGTTCTGCCCGCGGCAGCCACTCCGCGATCCAGTTGTCGAGCTCGCTGCTGAAGAGGATGATCGGGACCAGCAACAGGGCGATGCCGAGCCAGCGTAGTTCGAGCGGTCGTAGACCGAGACGCAGCTCCGCCGGGTCCGGAACGACCCGCGCGAGCAGGGTCCCAACGCCGCCCAGAGCGACCACGGTTCCAAGGGCAACGGCCGTGGTTCCACCGAGCGCTTCGAATAGCGGAATCGCCACGACCATCAGCGTCAACAAGGCGGCAGAGGTGACGCCGAACGCCAACAACGGGCTGGGAATCGGCGGATGCCGGCGCTCCTGGTTCACGCCAGAACCTCGCGCAGGGCCTGGCCCGTGTGGCTCGCGTTCACCCGCGCGATCTCTTCCGGTGTTCCCGCGGCCACCAGCCGGCCCCCGGCAACGCCGCCCTCGGGGCCGAGGTCGAGTACCCAATCGGCGCTCTTGATCACGTCGAGTTGGTGTTCGATCACGATGACGGTGTTGCCCTTCTCGACGAGTTCGACCAGGACCTCGAGCAACCGCTCGACGTCGGCAAAGTGAAGCCCCGTGGTGGGCTCATCCAGCAGGTAGAGGGTTCGACCGGTCGAGCGCTTGGACAGCTCGCGCGAGAGCTTCACACGCTGGGCCTCACCGCCGGACAAAGTGGTCGCCGGTTGGCCCAGTTTGAGATAGCCCAGGCCCACACCGCTCAGTGTTGCGAGCGAGCGCCGCACCGCGGGCACGTTCTCGAAGAAGACGAGCCCCTCTTCGACGCTCATCTCGAGAACGTCCGCGATGTTGCGGTCCTTGTAGCGGATCTCGAGGGTCTCGCGGTTGTAGCGCCGCCCCCGACAGACCTCGCAGGTGACGAACAGATCGGGAAGGAAGTGCATCTCGACGCGCAGCGAACCATCACCCTGACAGGATTCGCAGCGGCCTCCCTTCACGTTGAAGGAGAAACGCCCCGGGCCGAAGCCGCGAACCCGAGCCTCGGGCACCGCGGCGAACAACTTCCGAACGGGATCGAAGGCGCCGGTGTAGGTGAGCGGGTTGCTGCGTGGCGTCCGGCCGATCGGCGATTGGTCGATGTCGATCACCTTGTCGAGATGCTCGGCGCCATCGAGGGACGCATGCGCGCCGGGCACCGCTTCTGCGCGGTGCAGCTTCATGGCCAGTGCGCGGTGGAGTGTGTCGGTGATGAGCGTCGATTTTCCGGAGCCCGAGACCCCAGTGACGACGGTGAAGCAACCGAGTGGAATCTCGATGTCGAGATTCTGGAGGTTGTGTTCGCGGCAGCCCTTCAACGTGAGTCGCTCGGTGCCGAGGAGGGAGCGTCGGGCGGGAACCGCGACGCCTCGCCGCCCCGACAGATAGGCTCCGGTGAGGGAGACGTCACTGGCCAGGATTTCTTCGGGTGTGCCCTCGGCCACGATCTCGCCGCCGTTGCGACCAGCGGCCGGGCCCACGTCGATGACGTAGTCGGCGCGTCGGATGGTGGCCTCGTCGTGTTCGACGACGAGGACGCTATTCCCGGTGTCGCGCAAGCGCTCGAGGCTCGCTAGCAGGCGATCGTTGTCACGGGGATGAAGGCCGATCGAGGGTTCGTCGAGGATATAGAGCACGCCCATCAGGTGCGCGCCCACCTGGGTGGCGAGGCGGATGCGCTGGGCCTCGCCGCCGGAAAGCGTGCCGGCAGCGCGGTCGAGGCTCAGATAGTCGAGGCCCACGTCGCACAGGAAACGCAGGCGTTCGCGAATCTCGAGCAACACGCGCTCGGCGATCGTGCGCGCGGTGCCGGTGAGATCGAGCGCTTCCAGGAAGGCGCGACTCTCGGCAATCGGGAGCCGCTCGAGTTCATGGATGGCGAGTGCGCCGATCCGGATATTGCGCGCGTAGGGTCCGAGGCGAGCGCCTTGGCATTCCGGGCAGGCGCCCGGGCGCGTGTACTTGGCGAGTTCTTCGGGGAGCGTATCGGTGTCGCCGGCGCGCCGCCGCTCGAGTTCTGCGACGACCCCGTCGAATGGCCGCGTCACACGTCCGCCCGCCTTGCGGGGAAGTTTGAACAGCACCTCGGTCTTGCCGGTTCCGTGAAGCACCTGGCGTTGGATCTTCTTCGGAAGTTCGCGCCACGGGGTGGCGAGATCGAAGGCGAGGGCTTCGGCCAGACCTTCGAGAAGCCGCTGGTAGTAGCGTCCCATGCGGCGCCCGCCCCAGGGTGCGATGGCACCGTCGCCTAACGATCGTTCGGGGTCCGGAACGACCTTGGCAGGATCGATCTCGTCCCAGGTACCGAGCCCACCGCAGCGGTCGCAGGCGCCGGCGGGGCTGTTGAAGGAGAAGAGGCGCGGCGCGATCTCCGGAAAGGACACTCCGCAGCGAGCGCACGCGCTCTTTTGCGAGAGCAGCTCATCGTCGCCGTCGCAATGAAGCAGTACCAGGCCGTCGGCCAACTCCATGGCGGTTTCGAGGGAGCTGGCGATGCGCACGCGCGCGCTCGGCTTGACTGCAACACGATCCACCACGACCGCGATCTCGTGGCTCTTCTGCCGAGCGAGCGAAATCTCCTCGGCCAGGTCGCGCATCTCTCCGTCGATGCGTGCGCGCACGAAGCCGCGTTCGCGAAAGGATTCGAGCTCCTTTCGGTAGATGCCCTTTCGCCCCCGCACCACCGGCGCCAGGATCTCGACACGCGCGTCATCGCCGCGTGCGAGCACGCGGTCGGTCATCTGGCTGATGCTCTGGCTCGCGATCGGATCACCGCACTGGAGGCAGTGTGGCTGGCCCGCTCTCGCGAACAGCAAGCGCAGGTGATCGTGGATCTCGGTCACGGTTCCCACGGTCGAGCGCGGGTTCTTGGAAACGGTGCGTTGCTCGATCGAGATCGCGGGAGAGAGCCCCTCGATGCTCTCGACGTCGGGCCGCGACAGCTGGTCGAGGAACTGGCGCGCGTAGGCCGAGAGCGACTCGACATAGCGCCGTTGTCCCTCGGCATAGATCGTGTCGAAGGCGAGCGAGGATTTCCCGCTACCGGACAACCCCGTGATCACGACGAGCTTGTCGCGGGGGATGTCGACGTCCACGTCGCGCAGGTTGTGCTCGCGCGCGCCGCGGATGGTGATGTGCTCCGGCGAGGAAGCCCGGAACGGGCCGGCTCCCGGCGGACTCGCCGCCAGGCCATCGGTCAAGAGGGGTCGGCCCCGGCGCCAGCGAACACGTTCTTGCGTTCGATGTAGGTATCGGCGCGCAGCTCTTCGATGAACTTCGTGTACTCGATTTCCATCTGCTGGTTGAACAGTTGCCCGTGGAGCGGTGCCTGAGCCTGCTCGTAGCTGACCGGCGCATAGATGCGCTTGTCGACCAGCTCGATCAGGTTGCATCCGAAGGGCATTTCGACGACGTCGGAGAGGCCGGCGTTTCCGAGCGAGAGCACGATCGGCTTCATCCACCCTGCTAGTTCGCGTTCGTGGATCCAGCCGAGCGCCCCTCCCCTTTCAGGGTTGGCTTGGGAAATCTCCGATGCCACCGGCATGAACTCCTCGCCGGCAACGATGCGAGCGCGACCGGCAGCCGCCACCTGGCAGGTCTCGGCGATCGAGCGCCCGGGCCCGGCGGCCACCATGATGTGGCGCAAGTAGAACTCCTGGCCGCCTTCCGGTTGTTCGCCGAGCTCTTGCAGATAGAGGTCCTTGATATCGTCCTCGGAGACGCGCACGCGCGAGGCCACGATGCCGCTCATCACCTTCGAGTGTTCGATCTCGGCGCGAATGCGCTCGCGGTAGACCGAGTACGGCATGCCCTGGGATTCGACGCTCTCGCGGAGTTCGCTCGCGCTGATGCGGTTCTCTTCGGCGATGCCGCTGATCGCGTCGTCCACTTCTGCTTCGCTGGCATCGAGTTCGGCACGGCGGACGACCTGACGAATCAGCGCGCGTTCGATGGCACGGTCGAGCGCCTGGCCGCGAATCGTCGAGATGTCTGCTTCGCTGGCGCCGGCAGCGCGGGCCCGCTGCTCGCTAGGCGCCGCGGCGACCATGACTTCGGAGAGCAACACGATCTCGCTGCCCACCTGGGCCGCGATGCCGTCGAGCAGCACTTCCTCGGCGCTGATCAGGCTCGGAACGGCGAGAGACAGGGCGATCGAAACGGGCAGCCAGGGCTTCATGGGACCTCCAAGCACGGGACCATAACGCCCGCGCGCGACGCTTGCTCTGACGTCGGTCGCAGCTGACGGGTTCGGGCCGGACCTGCAGCGCGAGAGCCAGCCGCGGGCGATTGGGTCGCTGACCAGGTACCAAATTGGACCTGGAAACGGCCCCGATCTGGTGCCAATATGGACCCATGGAACTGGCCTTCCGCAGCGATCCGGCGCTCGATGTCCCGGTCTACCGGCAGCTCGCGGCCCATCTTCAAGGCTTGATCGAAGTCGGTCGCCTCGTGGCCGGCCAGAAACTACCGCCGAGCCGCGAGATGGCGGCCTCGTTGGCGCTCTCGCGAAACACCGTGAACGGGGCCTACCAACTGCTGGCCGATGGCGAATGGGTCCAGTCCCACGTGGGCCGGGGCACCTTCGTTGCGGCACGACCGCTGGGCTCGCTGGCGTTGGAGCCGCGCCCGGAGCTGAGTCGCAGAGACACCGAGCCTCACGCCTTCGCCTGGCAGGGTCTCTTCTCCGCCCGCGCCCGAACCACCCGGTTACCGCCGAGCCTCGACCCGCGCACGGATGTCCGCTTCGATTTTCGAGCGGGCAAGGCGGATCCGAGCGGGCTTCCGCTTCGCGCGCTGCGGAAGTTTCTCGGGCGCGCACTCGAGGACGACCTGTCGCAGTTCGCGAACGCCGGCGATCCGCGCGGTTGGGCGCCGCTGCGCCAGGCGTTGGCGTCGCGGCTCGTCGCCCGGGGGATCGTCTGTGATGTCGACGACGTGCTGATCACCTCGGGCGCCCAACAGGGTCTCGACCTGGTGTCGCGGGTGCTGCTCGACCCGGGCGACTTCGTCGCGATCGAGCGCCCGGGCTACTTCGGCGCGGACTGGACCTTCGGCGCTGCCGGGGCACACGCGATCCCGATTCCGGTCGACGAGGAGGGCCTGCGCACCGACGAGCTGGCGAGCGTGCTGCGCAGTCGCCGACTCAAGCTCGTCTACTGTACGCCCGCGGTGCAGGCGCCAACCGGTGTGACGCTCTCGGATCCGAGGCGCGCCGAGCTTCTGGAGCTTGCCGAGGCCTATCAAGTTCCGATTCTCGAAGACGACTACGACGGCGACATGCGCCTGGCCGAGCCGATCGTTCCGGCGTTGAAGACGCTCGATCGCGCCGGCCAGGTGATCACGATCGGGACCTTCTCGAAGGCGATCTTCCCGACCCTGCGGATCGGTTATGTGGTGGGCGCGCGTCGGCTGATCAGTCGGCTCGCGATCGCCAAGCTCGCTGCCGACATGGGTACGAGTCACCTGGAGCAGGCGGCCCTTGCGCGCTGGATCGAGAGCGGGGGGCTCGACCGTCACGTGCGGGCCACGCGTCGCGAGGTCGGCGAGCGGATCGACGCCGCCCTCGAGGCGATCGCGAGCGAAATGCCCCCGGGCACCCGCGTGCGTCGCCCGGCCGGCGGGCATTCCCTGTGGCTCACGCTTCCGAGTGGCATCGATCCGACGGCACTGCGCAGCGAGGCCTGGGCCGCCGACATCAGCTGGAGCCCGACGGAGGCGTTCCTGTCGGGGCCCGAGGCCGGCGACTATCTGATGCTCTCCGTGGCGATGCTCACGCCCGGCGAGGTGCGCGAGGGAATCGCGCGTATCGGTGAGGTCGCGCGCAAGCTGCATCGGCGTGGCAAGAAGGCGGCTCGTACCGCTGCCTAACGTCGACGTGGGCGCCAGCCGTAGCGCTCGAGATCCACCCTTCCGTTGCCGCCGAAGACGATGCCTTCCGCTTCGAGGATGGCGCGTTGCAGGCGGTCGCCATCGGGCGCCGAACGCTGGCTGACCTCGCCCTGGGCGTTGATGACGCGCTGCCACGGAACCCGGGGTTTCGAGCGGCCGAGGGCGTGGAGCGCATATCCGACCTGTCGCGCGTGGCGCGGAAAACCCGCGAGTTCCGCAATCTGCCCGTAGGTCGCGACCCGGCCCTTCGGGATGCGCCGAATCACGCGATAGAAGGCCTGCCAGCGGCCTTCGCGTTCCTGCGCTTGGTCAGACACGAATCGGAGGATACCGAGACGCGGCTGGCGTGGGCGGCTAGAGCTCGAATGAGCTGGCGCGCTGGGCCACGAAGCCCTCGAGTGCCGCACGGGATTCGGCGTCGAGGTCGACGAATTCGACGCCCATTCCCATCGGCAGGTTCCCGCGCTTGAGGTTCCCGGGCACGTTCGTGGAGGTCACTTCGGCGCACAGTTCGAGGTCGTTCCCGGGGATGGAAAGGGAGACGCGGAGCCGGCCGCCCTTGAGCGAGGAGCGCCGGGTTTCGAGGAAGGCCCCGTTCGCCGAGAGGTTGTAGACGCCGACCTGCCGCTCGCCCGCGCCATTGCGCACCCGTGCTGCGAGATGGGTCGGGACGCGCGTTCGGTCGCGGACGTCGCCGCGGGTCGAATCGAAGAGCGCTCGGTTGATCACGAAGCGGAGTTCGCTGTTGTTGAAGGGTTCCCACAGACAGAAGCGGACACCGTCGCGCCGCATGCCATCGATCTCGTCGGCGTTCGGCTGCTTGCCGGCGACGATGTATCGCATCGAACCCGAATCATGGGCCAGCCGCGCCAGCTCCGTGGGTCGATCGAGGAACGCGTTCTCGGTCGGAAGGATGGCAGCGCGCACCGGGCGATCGAGTCGAGCCAACAGCAGGGAAGCAGCAAGCGCATCGTCGGCGCGCACCGGCCGATAGCCGAGATCCACCAGGCGCTGGGAATAACCGTCGTGCTGGTCGCCGAGGGCTATCAGGAAGATGGGTTCACGATCTCCGCCACGCATGTCTCTACCTCGAGGGCCTTCTCGGTTCTCCAAAAGGTTCGCCGGAGGGCCCAGAGGGGAGTGCCAGCCAGCAGCCATGGGGTGACGACCCCGCGCGGTGCTAGTCGTGGATGCCCAGGATGCGCAGGACCGGCTCCTCGGGCGCCGGCTCACCGGCACGCAGATCGATGGCAGCTTCGACGCACCAGGTGTCGACTTCGGCCGGATCCAGCAGCGTTTGTTGTACGTGCCATACCCCGGTCTCGACGTCATTGAACGAGGTGAGGTGCGCCTGGCGCGCTGCGGGATCGAAGCGGACGCGTTCGTGGGCGGCGAAATAGGGCGCAAGCGCCTCCTTGAAGCGCCCGGCATTCCAGGGAGATTCGGGATCCGTGCGGACGCAGCGCTCGGCCTCCTCCCAATCCTTCTGGGACAAGGCCCGGACCAATGCGTGTAGTTCGGTTCGCGCGCGCGCCCGAAGCGCCCGGGGATCATCGGCGAGCCGTCGTTTTCGTGGCGCCACCGCCGGCGTGTCTTGCTTCGGAGCGGGCTCACCCCCGATGCGACTCTCCCACTCTTGAAGCAGGCTGGTATCGGTGCGCCGCACGACGTCTCGCAGGTAGGCGGCGATCTCCAGCACTTCCTCGGTCTTCTGCGCGTCCGGCACGGTCTGGTCGAGGGTCGTGCCGACCTGCCCGAGATAGCGGAGCAGGGTGCCCTCGTTACGTTGCAGGCCGTAGCGGCGCACGTAGTTGTCGAAGCTCTCGAAGTCCTCGGCCATCTCGCGCGCGATCGACTTCGGGCGCACGCTCTCGCGGCTCACCCAGGGATGGTGCTCGGCGAAGATCCGAAAGGTCGCTTCGAGGAAATCCTGTTCCGGTCGCGGCGCCGTCAACTCGTCGAGCTTGGCGAGGCGCTCCTCGTAGGGCACGCGCTTGGCCTTGAGCTCGGCGACCAGGCCATCCTTCAGCTTGCGAACCTGTTGGCGCAGGATCACCACGGGATCTTCGAGCACCGCCTCGACGCAACTGAGTACGCGCAGTGCGTGTCCTTCTTCTTCGGGGTCGAGCGCCGAGAGGGCCTCGAGGAGATAGAGGGACAGCGTCTGGTGCAACGAGAAATCGCGTTGGAGCTCGTCGTCGACTTCGACCTTGTGGTCGGCGACGCGAACCACACCCCCGGTCCTCAGCGCGCGAAACAAGGTGGCGGCTTCCCGTCGTAGCCGGTGTTTTCGCCGGGGCCGCTCGTGGCTACGCGAGATCAACTCCGCAAGGTCGCCGTAACCGCCGCGCGGGCCCGTGACATTCGGCTCGCGCTGGAGCAGTTGAACCATCATCCCGTGGGTCACGCGGAAGCGGGACTCGAGGATTTCGGGCATGCCGTCCGTGAGGCGTTCGAAGGTGCGCTCGTCCCAGCCGACGAAACCGCGCGGTGCCGGTTTCGGCCCCTTCTTCTTGCCGCGCCCGCCCTTGCGGGCGTTGCGTTGGTTCTCGATCACGTGCTCGGGTGCTTGACACACCACGCTCCCGCGGTCGTCGAAGCCCTTGCGACCGGCACGGCCCGCGATCTGTTGGAAATCGCGCACGGAGAGCACGCGGACCTTCTCCCCGTCGTACTTCGAGAGCCGCGTGAACAAGACGGTACGGATCGGGACGTTGACGCCAACGCCTAACGTATCGGTTCCCGAGATGACCCGCAGCAGGCCCTCCTGGGAGAGCTTCTCCACGGCCCTGCGATATTTCGGTAGCAGGCCGGCGTGGTGCAGGCCGATGCCGTGGGAGAGGATGCGCCGCATCTCGCGGCCGTAGGGAGAATCGAAGCGCACGTCGTTGATGGCTTCTGCGATCGAGCGGCGCAGCTCCTTGCTGGCGACGCGGGCACTGGTGAGCCCACCGGCAGTCTCGGCGGCTTCTCGTTGGGTGAAGCTCACGACGTAGACGGGGGCGCGACCGTCTTCCAGTAGATCCTCCACCGTTTCCTGGAGCGGGCTGTCCCGGTAGTCGAAATCGAGGGGGACCGGGCGTTCGGTGCTCCAGACGTGGGCGACCTCGCGCTGGGTCAGATCGCCCAGGCGTTCCTCGATAGAGGCCGTATTGCCCAACGTCGCCGACATCAGCAGGAACGTGGTGCGTTCGAGTACCAGCAGGGGAACCTGCCAGGCGTGTCCGCGATCGCGATCCGCGTAGTAGTGGAACTCGTCCATCACCACGTACGGTGCGTCGCAGCCCTTGCCCTGGCGCAGCGCCATGTTGGTCAGCACCTCCTGGGTGCAGCAGATGATCGGGGCGGCCCAGTTGATGGCGGCGTCGCCGGTCAACATGCCGACGTTCTCGGCGCCGAAGACTTCGCAGAGTTGGAAGAACTTCTCGTTCACCAACGCCTTGATGGGTGCGGTGTAGAAGGAACGTTTTCCCTCGCACATCGCCTTGAAATGCAGGCCGAGCGCGACCAGGGACTTGCCGCTCCCGGTCGGGGTGGCCAGCACCACGTGTCGCCCGGAGGCGATTTCGAGCAGCGATTCGTCCTGATGGTCGTAGGGCGTGAGCCCGGTGTCCGCGACCCAGGACAGGAAGCGATCGAGGATCGCACCCGGGTCGACGAGCGCCGCGCCGGCAGGGACGCGGTCGATGAGTCTCGGCGTACCCATCGCCGCCTCGGCCTAACCGTTTCGCTTCGCGAAATCGCGCAGGAAGTTCGCGAGTGCTTCGCAGCCTTCCCTGGGAAATGCGTTGTAGATGCTGGCGCGCATTCCGCCCACATCGCGGTGGCCCTTGAGCCCGAAGAAACCGGCGGCTTCAGCTTCGGCCACGAAGCGCTTCTCGGTTTCCTCGTCCCGGGCCCGGAACGTGACGTTCATCGCGGAGCGGCTTCCCTCACCGGCCGTGCAGGTGTAGAAGCCCTCGAGTTCCTCGAGCGCGTCGTAGAGCACCGAGGCTTTTTCGCGGTTGCGTCGGCCCATGGCTTCGAGTCCGCCGCCGGCGAGAATCCAGGCGAACACGCGCCCCATCAGATAGATCCCGAAGGTGGAGGGCGTGTTGTGCATCGAGCCGCTCTTGCGGTCGTAGCGCTGCATGGTCGGGAGCTCGCGCACCCGCGCACCCTCGGCCAACAGCTCCCGGCGCAGGACGACGAGCGTGACACCGGCCGGGCCCAGGTTCTTCTGGGCGCCGGCGTAGATCATTCCGTACTTCGCCACGTCGATGGGCCGCGAGAAGATGTCGCTCGATGCGTCGCAGGCGAGCCAGCTTCCGGCGGGAATCTCAGGCGGCGCGTTCCACTGGGTGCCGAAGATGGTGTTGTTCGAGGCAAAGTGGACGTAGGCCGGGGCCTCGCTGTAGTGGATCTCATCGCCGCGCGGAATCCGCGTGTACGGTTTCTCGCCCTTCCAGGCTTCGTGGACGTTGCCGTAGAAGCGCGCTTCCTTGGCGGCCTTCTCCGCCCAGGCGCCGGTCACCAGATAGTCGGCGGTGCCGCCAGCAGGGAGGAAGTTGGCGGGCAGCATGAAGAACTGCGTGCTCGCGCCGCCCTGGAGCAACAGGATCTCGTACTCGTCCGGAATGCCGGCCACGGCTCGGCAATCTGCCAGGGTCTGCTGGTAGACGGCATCGAAGGCGCCGCCGCGGTGGCTGTGTTCGAGCACGCCGATGCCGCTGCCGTCGAGTTCCCAGAGTGCTTCCTGGGCTTCGCGCAGGACTTCCTCCGGCAGGATCGCCGGGCCAGCAGAAAAATTGAAGACGGAACGGTCGGCCATTGGAACTCGCCGCGTACAGGAAGTGGGGGAAGCTCGGGAGTACGCCCTGCTAAGGTCGAGCATCTTTTAGCAGAGCCGCTCGCCGATGGCGGCCGCCAGGGCACCAACGGCATCAGGAGAAACCCCCGCGTGAGCCCCGTGGCAGGACGATCGAGCCGAGGAGCACCCGTGGTCGAGACCGCGTCGGGCAAGGTCGAGGGGCGCTTCAAGGGCGGTCTCGCCGTGTTCCGGGGCATTCCGTATGCGGCGGCCCCGGTCGGTACGCGCCGCTGGGCGGCTCCCGAAGCGCCGGAACCCTGGAGCGGCGTGCTGGACGCGAGAGCGGCTGGCCCGGCTGCGCCCCAGAACGAACCGATGCTGAAGCTGCTCGGTGCCATCGCCGGCGCCGGGCCGGCCGGTGCCGGCGACGATTGCCTGAGCCTCAACGTCTGGAGCCCCGGGCTCGACGACGCGCGTCGCCCGGTCCTGGTCTGGATCCACGGTGGCGCCTTCATGATGGGGAGCGGGGGCGCCCAGATCTACGACGGGGCCGAACTCGCCCGGCGTGGCGACCTGGTGGTGGTGACGATCAACTATCGGCTCGGCGCCCACGGTTTCCTGCAACTGGCGGATCTGGTGCCGGATGGGCCCTTCGCGAGCAATCCGGGTCTGCGCGATCAGGTCGCCGCGCTCGAATGGGTGCGCGAGCACGCGATTCGTTTCGGCGGCGATCCCGACCGCGTCACGATCTTCGGCGAGAGCGCCGGGGGCATGAGCGTGGCTGCACTGTTGGCGGCACCGGCAGCCCAGGGTCTGTTCCGTGGCGCGATCGCGCAAAGTGGCGCGGCGCATAACGTTTCGTCCAGGGAGGCCGCGTCGCGGGTCGCCGAGACCTTCCTGTCGGAAGTCGGGCTCTCGGCTGCGAAGGCGACCGGGCTCTTCGAGCTGCCCGACGCCGTTCTCTTGAAAGCCCAGCGCAAGACTGCTGCGCGGCTCATCTTCGAGCATCGCGGCCTGCCATTTCAGCCGGCCGAGGATTCGGCCTGGTATCCGGAGCAGCCGCTCGAAGCCATCGAGGCCGGGCGAGCGGCCCGGGTTCCGCTCCTGATCGGGACGAATCGCGACGAGTGGGATCTCTTCCAGGCCGGCGATCGCAAGGCGAAGACCCTGGACGCGGAAGGCCTGAAGCGACGCTTCGAGCGCGCCGCAGGCGCTGACGATGTCGAAGCGACCTTCGAGCTCTATCATGGCGTGCATCGGGGCCGCACTCCGAAGGCGATCTGGGGCGCCTATCAAACGGACCGGGTGTTTCGTGCGCCGGCCGAGCGCCTCGCCGAAACCCATGCGGAACACGCTTCGGTCCACGCCTACTGTTTCACCTGGTCGCCGTTACCGCTGCGTCGATTCATGGGCGCGGGCCACGCGATGGAAGTGCCCCTGGTCTTCGGGACCTGGCGACACCCACTGCTTCGCGGATTCATGTTAGGCGCCCGCGGCCTCTCGCGGAGGATCCAGGACCATTGGATCGCATTCGCGCACGCCGGCGAGCCCGGCGCTTCGGATTGGGCGCCCTATACGGGGGCGCAGCGATCCGTGAAGACGCTGGGACCGAGCGATCGGCACACGGCCGAGGGTTTCGAGCCGGTACGCGCCTACTGGGCCGAGCGCGATCACGGGACACGGGGCTGAGCAACGATGGCTGAAGATCTCGAGCAGTTGTTGGGTGGCATCGTCGAGCGACACGGCCGGCTACTTCGGACCACCCTCGATGGTGGCCCCGGCGGATGGGCAAAGCTGGCGCTCACCTTCGACGTCGGCACGATCGCGATCCAGGCAACGGACGGGGCGCTGGTGGGGCGGGCGCATCCGGCCGCCGAGGGCGAAGCTGGAACCAACGCCGACGAACTGGATCCCTGGTGGGCGGTGCTCGGCAATCCGCTCTGCCGGGTCAGCGAACACGAAGACGGTCTGCTGATCCAGTTCCGCGAGGACGCGCAATCGCCCAAGGTCCTGCTGCTGCGTGCAGACGGGCCTGCCGTCCAGGTGCGCAGCATCGCCTAGGAGTTTCCGGTTTGCTGCTGAAGTTGCGCACGCGTTGCCGGTCGAGAAGAAAATTCGCGTTACCCCGGCGAAGCCGGCGGGTACGTACGGGCATGGCCAAGCACATCCTCCCCAAGGTTCGTACGCTGATTCCCTCCAGCTTCGTGGTCCGTGCCCTCGTGAACGAGGGCCCGCGGTTCCACTGCGGCAACTGCGGCGACGTCATGTTCGTTCGCGGTGCGTCGGGCCTCTGCCCCCTCTGCTACAACGACCGCAAGCCGTGGGTGGGCGCCGTCAACCGGCGCGAGGTGCCCCTGAGCCTGGCGCTGGCCGGCGTTCTCGACGACCCGACCCTCGACGAACTGGAATACGGCGGCGCCATCATGCCCAGCGGCGGCGAGATTCGTCTGCGACCGGGAATCGCGCTGCGCGACTAGAGCGCCCTCGCATGCCGTGGGCGCGCGTTATCCTTGCCGGCCATGGCCATCTACCTGATCCGGCACGGCGAGACCGCGTCCAACGCGGCGCGCGTTCTCCAGTACCCGGAGACCCCGCTCTCGGACAACGGGCTCGAGCAAGCGCGGCGGCTCGGCGAGCGGCTCCGCGCCATTGCATTCGAACGAATCCTGGTGAGCGACTACGCCCGTGCGCAGCAGACCGCCCAGGCAGTCGCAGCCACCACCGGCGCGCCGCTCGAGGTGGATTCGCTGCTGCGCGAGCGCAACTTCGGCGATCTGCGCGGGCGGCCCTACGCGGAGCTCGAAGCAGAGGGCATCCAACCCTTCGCGGACGACTACGATCCGCCCGGCGGCGAAAGTTGGGCCACCTTCCACGGGCGGGTGGATTCCGCCTGGGACCAGGTAACCGCTGCCGCCGGCAGGGCCACAGCGGACATCGCGGTCGTTACCCACGGGCTCGTTTGCAGCAGCGTCGTCATGCGCAAGGCCGCACTGGCAACTGGAATCGATCCCGTCGAAACGGGCTGGACGAATACCTCCGTCACGGTCCTCGAGCCCGGTGAGCCCTGGAGCATCACGCTGCTCAACTGTGCTCGGCACCTCGACGAAATCCGGGAGACGGCGCGAGCCTGACGAGCTGCTCCGCTGATCGCGGCGCTGGTCAGGCGATCGCCTTCGCGTCGCGCAGCTTCTGGATCTCCTCGGAGCTGAAGCCCCAGGCGGCGAGCCCCTCGTCGGTGTTCTGGCCCGGATGCGGCGGCGGGCATTGGATCTCGCAGCTCGAGCGGCTGAAGCGCGGCGAGGGCGCCGGCTGCTTCACGCCGGCGACTTCGACGAAGGTGCCACGGGCGACGTTATGCGGGTGTTCGTAGGCCTCGGGAATCGTGAGGACCGGAGCGAAGCAGACATCGGTGCCTTCCATGATCTCGCACCACTCGGTGCGCGTCTTCGTCAGGAAGATCGCGGTGAGCCGCTCCTTCATGGCGCCCCAGCCGCCTCGATCCATCTGGGCCGGCAGGTCCTCGCCTTCGAGGCCGCTCAGTTTGATCAACTCGGCGTAGAACTGCGGCTCGATCGAACCGAGGGAGATGTAGTTGGCGTCGCTGCACTCGTAGGTGTCATAGAAGTGGGCGCCGGTATCGAGCAGGTTGGTGCCGCGGTCGAGGTTCCAGGCGCCGGCGTTGATGAAGCTGTGGAACATCGCCATCAGCGTCGAGGCGCCGTCGACCATGGCGGTATCGATGACCTGGCCCTGGCCGCTGCTGCCGCGTTCGACCAACGCGCTCACGATGCCGAGCGCCTGCACCATGCCGCCGCCGCCGAAATCGCCGACGAGGTTGAGCGGCGGCAGGGGCTTCTCGCCGGCGCGCCCGATGTGGGCGAGTGCACCGGAGAGCGCGATGTAGTTGATGTCGTGTCCGGCGGAGTGGGCGATCGGGCCCTCCTGGCCCCAACCGGTCATGCGCGCGTAGACGAGCCGCGGGTTGCGCGCGGCGCAGACGTCGGGGCCGAGGCCGAGCCGCTCCATCACGCCCGGGCGGAAGCCTTCCATGATGACGTCGGCAGCTTCGACCAGCTTGAGCACCGCCTCGATGCCGTCCGCGCTCTTCAGATCGACGCCGAGCGAGCGACGGCCGCGGTTCAGCAGGTCGCCCGAGGGCTGGTCCGGGAATGAATCGCGCACGCTTCCCGCGCGATCGATGCGCAGGATGTCGGCGCCGAGATCGGACAACAACATCGCGCAGAACGGGCCCGGGCCGATGCCTGCAATTTCGATGATCTTTACACCAGTGAGGGGGCCGGCCATGTCTTCTCCTTCGCGTCGGGTCGATTGCGGCGGGTCATGATACAGCGCCGTTGCAACGCCGCCGTCCCTGGCGCTAGCTCGCCCGCTTCGGCAGCTCGAGTCTGGGCTCGTCCGGGTCCGGCCGGTAGAGGATCACGGTGTGACCGACGACCCCGCAGAGGGCCGACTTCGTGCGGTCGGCCAGATCCTGGGCCGTCGCCTTCTTGTCCTCGGGGGCGTGTAGGCGGACCTTGATCAGCTCGTGGCTCGCCAGCGCGTCATCGATGGCGGCGATGATGGCGTCGGAAACGCCGCCGTCGCCGACCTGTACCACGGGCTTCAACGGATGGGCCTTGCCCCGCAGGTGACGGCGCTGAAAACCCTGGAGTCTGGGGACTGTGGGCATGGCGGCAGGGAGCCTAGGCAAGCCCTACCCTCGGTGCCCGTGCGGTACCGGGCACTCGGGGTGGGAATCAGTTGGCTGGGTCTGGCGTTGGGATGCGCCGGTCCGCCCCCGGCCGTGGGCCCGCCGCCGGCAGCGGCAGTGCCGAGCGTTCCACTGGCCGAGCGCTATGTCGCTCCGCCGGATGCGACGACGGTGCCGGTTGCGCCGAGCCCGCCCCAGGCGCCCGGGGCATTGCGCAGCGTGCGCCGGGTGCTGCGCGAGCACGCCCACCGGGTCGACCCGCTTGCCCAGGAGGCGATCGCGCAGCTTCTGCATCGTGGGGAACTCGAGCACGGGGTTCCGGTGATGACGGTGCTCGGCTTGATCCAACAGGAGAGCCGCTTCGATCCGCGCGCTCGGGGGCCGCGGGGCTCTCTCGGGCTGATGCAGATTCGCCCCTTCGTGGCGCGCGACATCGCGGAACGACACGGGTTCGAATGGAAGAATGAAACGACGCTCTACGACCCTGTGGCGAACGTGCGGATCGGGCTGGCCTATCTGGTGGAACAGCGCGTGCGCTTCGGAAGCACCGAACTGGCACTGGCGGCCTACAACGTCGGGCCGGCGCGCTTGAGGCGGCTGTTGGCCGCGGGTCGTTCGGGCCGGGGACGCTACGTGCGCCGCGTCCTGCAGAAAGCGGACGCCCTGGCCGCCGAGTTCCAGGACGTGGAAACCGCCGCCGGGGGTTGAACGGCGTCGCTCGGGGCCTCGCTAGACTTCGCGCCATGGCATTCGACTACGACCTGTTTGTGATCGGCGCGGGCTCCGGCGGTGTGCGCGCTGCCCGCATGGCGGCTCCGACGGGCGCGCGCGTCGCTGTCGCCGAGGAACGCTATCTCGGCGGAACCTGCGTGAACGTGGGGTGTATTCCCAAGAAGTTGTTCGTCTACGCGTCGCACTACGCAGAGGACTTCGAGGAAGCGGCAGGTTTCGGTTGGAGTGTCGGTCCGCGCCAGTTCGATTGGAAGACGCTGATCGCCAACAAGAACACAGAGATCGAACGGCTGAACGGGATCTACGCGAACCTGCTCGACAATGCCGGGGTCGAGCGGATCGAAGGCACGGCCAAGATCACGGGTCCGCAGTCGGTTTCCATCGGCGGGCGCGAGATCACCTGCGAGAACCTGCTCGTGGCGCCGGGAGCCTGGCCTAGCATGCCAGACACGCCAGGGATCGAACACGCGATCAGTTCGAATGAAGCGTTCCATCTCGACGAGCTTCCCGGGCGCGTGGTCGTGGTCGGAGGCGGCTACATCGCGGTGGAGTTCGCGGGCATCTTCCATGGGCTGGGCGCGGAGGTCACGCAGTTGTACCGCGGCGAGTTGTTCCTGCGCGGCTTCGACGACGATTGCCGCACGACGCTCGCGGAGGAGATGCGCAAGAAGCAGATCGATCTCCGCTTCGAAACCGATGTCACGAAGATCGAGCTGGGTGCCGGCGGCATCCGCGTGCTCACGCTCACGACGGGCGACACCATCGAGTGTGACGTGGTGATGTACGCGACCGGGCGCGTGCCGAAGACCGACGGGCTCGGTCTCGAAGCGGCCGGCGTCAAGACGGGCCGGAAGGGCGAGATCCTCGTGGACGAGTACTCGCGCACGAACGTGCCGAGCGTCTGGGCGATCGGCGACGTGACCGACCGGCTGCAACTGACGCCGATGGCGATTGCCGAGGCGATGGCATTCGTCCAGACGCTCTACCACGACAATCCGACCGCGCCGAATCACGCGAACGTGCCGACAGCGGTCTTCAGTCAGCCTAACATCGGTACCGTTGGCGTGACCGAGGCCGAGGCTCGGGAGCAGTACGGCGATATCGTCGTCTACAGAGAGAAGTTCCGCGCCTTGAAGCACACGCTCACGGGCAGCGACGAGAAGACGATGATGAAGCTGATCGTCGATCGGGCCAGTGACAAGGTGGTGGGCTGCCACATGGTCGGCCCGGATGCCGGTGAGATCACGCAGGGCCTCGGCATCGCGATCCAATGCGGCGCGACCAAAGCCCAGTTCGACGCGACCGTGGGGATCCACCCGACCAGCGCCGAGGAGTTCGTGACGATGCGGACGCCCGTCGCCGAGTGAAGCGCGCCGAGAAGGCCGAGCGGATCCGCAAACTGCTCGATCGCTACCACCCGGAGATTCCGGTGCCGCTCGAGCACGAGGCTCCGTTCCAGTTGTTGGTTGCGGTGTTGCTCTCGGCGCAGTGCACCGACGAGCGCGTGAACAAGGTTACGCCGGGGCTGTTCTCGATCGGCCCGGACGCCCACGCGATGGCGAAGCTGCCGACGCGCGCGATCCTGGCGAAGATCAAGAGCTGTGGCCTGGCGCCGACGAAGGCGAAGAACGTGCGCGCGCTTTCGCAGACGTTGGTCGAACGGTACGACGGCGCGGTTCCCGAGAGCTTCGAGCTGCTGGAAGCGCTCCCGGGTGTCGGGCACAAGACCGCGAGCGTGGTGATGAACCAGGGCTTCGGTCATCCTGCCTTCGCCGTCGATACGCACATCCATCGGCTCGCCCAACGTTGGGGGCTCACGAACGGCAAGAACGTCGAGCAGACCGAGCGGGATCTGAAGCGGCTCTGGGCGCCGGAACATTGGGGCCGACTGCATCTACAGATCATCTATTTCGGGCGCGAGCATTGCCCGGCGCGGGGACACGACCTCGCCGGTTGTCCGATCTGTTCCTGGGCGGCGACGAAGAAGCGCGTGCGTGACGAGGCGAAGAATCGCTAGCCTGCCGGGGCTTTCGAGAAGGAGATCTCCATGGCCAAGCGCATCGACTGGTACTACCACCGCAAGGGCTGAACCTCTTGTACCCGAGCGTCCAAGTTTCTGGACGCACAAGGCATCGAGCCGAAGGAAACGATCCCGGCGAGCCGCAAGTTGGCGCGCAAGGAAGCGGGCGAGCTGGCCAAGGCCGCTTCCAAGGTCGTGGTGATGAAGGGCAAGAAGGTCGACGAGTTCAAGCCGGGCGGGAAAGCCCCCAAGGCGCTCGTCGACGCGATGCTCGGACCCACCGGGAACCTGCGGGCGCCCACGATCCGCAGGGGCAAGACAGTGCTGGTGGGCTTCAATGAGGAAGTGTTTGGCGAACTGTTGGGCTGATGCACCACGCTGGTTCGGTTCGGGGTTCGGCCGCTTCTGGTAGCGTGTTCCCGACGCGGAACTTCCCGCGCGGAGGAACCCCATGACGGTTGCCATCATCTGCACCGGCCTGCTCGGTCTCTTGCTCTTCGGCCTGGGCTTCGCCGTCTCGCTGCAACGCGGCAAGTCCGAAGCGACCATCGGCCATTCGAGCGATCCCATCGATCCGCTGCACAAGCTGGTGCGCGCCCACGGCAACACGGCCGAGTATGCGCCGATGCTGGCCGTGCTGATCCTGGTCGCAGCGCAGCTCGAGCCGGCAACCTGGGTGCTCTGGGTCATGGGCATTGCGACCTTGGGCCGCTACCTGATCGCGGTCGGCCTGATGATGGGAAGCCTCGAAAAGGCCAATCCGTTGCGCTTCGGGGGCGCAGTGCTCACCTACTTGAGCGGCCTGGTGCTCGCCGGCAACGCGATCCTGAGCGCCTAGCTCCGGCGCGACGGGTTCCCGGGGAACGAAGGAACGCCGTCGGGGAGCTCGAACCACGCCTGCCGGCGTCGCGTTCATACGTGGAGCGCGGGCTCTAGCCACGACGTCTCGTCGAGAGAGCCGGGCTTGACGTTCACGGTGTCGGGGCGCGTGCTGATCCGGTTGAGGATGCGAACACCGCAGTTGGCACAGAACAGGCATTCCTCGTCGGCGCCGCTCTCGTTTCTCCTTCGCGATGGGTCGCTGTCAGGCGAGCGTGCGGACGCCCATGTAGCCGAAGTAGAGGATCAGCAGCATCGTGGCTTCCGCGCGAATGATCGTGCGGCCCTGGCTCATGGAGGTGAGCCAGAGCAGGGTCGAAAGCAGGATCACGATCAGCAGGTCGATGGCGCCGCCGGGCGGGACCGGGATCGGGCGGATCGTCGCCGTGGTGCCGAGCACGATCAACAGGTTGAAGATGTTCGAACCGACGACGTTGCCCACGGCCATGTCCGGGTGGCCGCGCATGCTGGCAATGATGGAGGCGACGAGTTCCGGCAAACTGGTACCGACGGCCACCAGGGTCAGGCCGATGATGGCCTCCGAGACGCCCAGTTCGCGAGCGACGCCCTCGGCGCCATGGACCGTGACGGCACCGCCGGCGGCCAGTAGCGCCAGGCCGGCCGCCGTTAGCGCGATGCTGGTGGCGTGGCCGTGTTCGGGAACCCGTGGCGCAGGCCCGGCGCTGAACTCGTCCTCGAATTCCCCGCCGCGTTGGCGCACGAGATCGCGCAGGGTGTAGTAGGCGAACACGCTGAAGATCAGCAGCAGCACGATGCCGTCGCCGCGGTCGAAGCTGCTGATACTGTCGCCGAGCAGCGCATCGACGCCTAGCGTTGCCGCGACCAGGGTGGCGAGCAACATCATCGGAACCTCGCGGGAGATCACGACGTTGTTGATGGGGAGGGGCCCGACCAGCGCGGTGAGCGCGATGATCAACCCGATGTTGGCCATGTTCGAGCCGAAGATGTTGCCGAAGGAGAGCCCGGTGTTGCCCTGGATGGCGGCCGTCACGTTGACGAAGAGTTCCGGAGCGCTGGTTCCGAAGGCGACGACGGTCAACCCGATGGCGAGCGGCGAGACGCCGAGCCGGGCTGCAAGTGAAGACGCGCCGCGCACCATCGAATCGCCGCCGACGACGAGAAGCGTCAGGCCGGCGGTGGTGATCAGGAGATCTGAGAGCAAGACGGTTGGGGCTCCGAGCGACGGGCTGGATCGAGCGTTCCTGTGGGAGAACGGCGGCGCCTCCGCGCAGCCGGAGGCTCTAGCCTATCACTCCGGCGCTGTTCTTCGCGCCGTGACGATCCAGAGCGGATCCGCGCCGGAGGGCGAGCGATCGATCATCCGCGCCGCTTCGAAGCCGCCCGCCTGCGCCAGATACAGACCCACGGCGCGAAAGCGCTCTTCCGGCGGCAGCATGTGGAATGCCCGGATCGCCTTGGTAGGGAAACACCTATGCGACATCGCGATGGCGACCTGGCCACCCGGGCGCAACACCCGCGCGATTTCGCCCATGACTTCGACCGGCCTCGTCAGGTACTGGATCGAGACGGCGCAGAGCGCGGCATCGAAACTGGCGTTTCCGTATGGAAGCGACGGATTCGCATTCAGATCGTGCACGTCGAAGGACGAGAGCCGCGGATTCGCCGCCAGTTCCTCCGCGTTCATACCGAGGCCGACCACGCGGCCCAGCGGCAGCGCCGTTTCCGGCGGCAGATGCGAAACCCAGGACGACATGAAATCCAACACGTCCGAACCGGGCGCGAGCACCTCGCCATACCACTGCGTCAGCGCCGAGATGGTGGCCGCATCGATGTGGACCACCAGCCGCGGCACCGTGTAGAAGCCCGCGTCCGGACTCGGATCCTGGCGATCGAAGAAGCCTTCGGGGAAGGGTGAGGGGGGCTCGGGTTCGGAGGGCGGGGCCACCGGGCGAGCCTAGCGCGAGCGGCCATACGCACTGCGATGGCGTGAACCAGGCATTTCGCCTAGCGTCGCGAAGCCCGGTCCCTGCGGACAAATGCCATGGCCTTGCCGCCGTCCAAGCTACCGAAGCCGCCGCGCTTCCTCGACCAGGTTCGCCAGACCGCGCGTCTCCGGCGTTACAGCCGGCGGACGCAAGACGCCTACGTCTCATGGGTGCGCCGCTTCATCCTCTTCCACGACAAGCGGCATCCCAATGAGATGGGTGCGCCCGAGGTCATTGCGTTCCTCTCGCATCTGGCGCTCGAAGGCAATGTCGCTTCCCGGACCCAGAACCAGGCTTTGAGTGCGCTTCTGTTTCTCTATGCCCGCGTCCTCGACCGCCCGCTGGAGGATCTCGACGAGTTCGAACGCGCACCCGTTCGGCCGCGGTTGCCGGTGGTCCTATCGCGCGACGAGGTTCGTCGGCTCCTCGCCGTCCTCGAACCGAGGAATCGCCTACCCCTGACCGTCCTCTACGGAGGAGGCCTGCGACTGCTCGAGTGCCTCCGGCTGCGGGTGAAGGACCTCGATTTCGACCGCCATCAGATCATGGTCCGAGAGGGCAAGGGGGACAAGGATCGCGCCACGACATTGCCGAAGCTCTGTGAAACGCCCCTCCGCGAGCACCTGGCGAACGTGCAACGGCTGCACCAGAGCGATCTCGACATCGGCCGTGGTGAGGCCCCGCTGCCGCACGCCCTGCGCCGAAAGTACCCGAGCGCTGGAAGAGACTGGGCGTGGCAGTACGTGTTCCCGGCGACGCGACTCGGACGCGATCCGCAGACCGGCCTCCAACACCGACACCACCTCCACGAGACGGTGCTACAACGCTCGATCCGAAAGGGCGGCCAGAAAGCCGAAATCCCGAAGCGGGTCACCTGCCACGCGCTGCGACATTCCTTCGCGACCCACCTTCTCGAAGACGGCGTCGACATCCGCAGCGTCCAACGGCTGCTCGGCCACCGCGATGTCCGCACGACGATGATCTACACCCACGTCCTCGACCGTGGCCCAATGGGCCTGATGAGCCCGGCCGATCGCCTGTAGCCCCCCGCCCGGCACTCCAAAAAGGCCTCGCAGTGTTTGGACTCCCCGCGGGCGCTACAAGCGCCCAATCACCAATTCCGCCAGCCACTTGACCCCACCCATCACTCACCCGTCCCGCGAATAGGCGGCAACCACGCCACGATATCCACCAAATCCGCAATTACGCAGCAGCTCTTCGCAACGTTTCCCGACCGCCATCGCCGCAACCCCCCAAGATTCCACACCGCCACCGGAATTAGGCTGCAAGCGTGTACTGTTACGGAGGCTCCCTGGTGGGGTCCAATAGTAGTTGAACTAAACCGCTTCGCGGCAGGGCACTTGCGTGCTCTTGACTCGGTCCAGCGGGGCACTCTTCCAGCAGCTCGCTCGCTTTCCCCACACTGATCTCCTGTACGCACCGACGCGTACGTC
>JAJDAP010000126.1 GCA_029261795.1 Deltaproteobacteria bacterium | reverse complement strand
GCTAGACCAGCCCGCGCTTCGCCAACTCCGCCTTCATCCGCACGGCGTCGCTTTCGTGCATCGGGCCCTTGCGCTCCTCGGGGAGCTTGCCGACGGAATCGAGCGCCATCTTCTCGCCGTCGTAGGTGATCCACTTCTCGGGCACCACTTCCAGCACGATCCGGATCGGTGAGTCGAGGAACTTCTCGAAGTTCTGCGCAGCTGCCTCGTCGGTCGGATTCATGTGTCGTGCGAAGTCGCGATAGAACCAGTCCTTGGTCTCGCGGTCCTCGTGGATGGTGCAGCGGCCCTTGGCCGTCACCGCCTTGCCGCCGCCCATGTGCGAGCCCGTGCTGGTGACGATGATCGAGACCCGGGGATCGCGGCGCACCGCAGAGATGCGATGTCGGTGGACGCCCGCCGTCAACCAGAAGCGATCGTGCTTCCACAGGAAGGACATGATCACGCCCATCGGCCAACCATCCCTGGTGGACCAGTTGAAGGTGCACTCACGTGCCGTCGTCAGGAGTTCCTCCTGCTTGTCCGGGTCGAGGTTGTAGATCGAGACGACTTCGTAGTTGTCGATGTCTGCCATCAGCCGAACTCCTACATCCCACCGCTGACGGGGAGAATCACGCCGGTCACCCATTCCGTCGCTGGGGAACAGAGGTAGAGGGCCGCTGCGCCGAGATCCTGCGGTGTCCCGAGCCGGCCTGCCGGCAGCTTGATCGCCTTCTCGAGTGCCGGGAGGTCTTTCTCCTCGAGCTTCAAGGCCTGCATCATGATCTCGGTCGGCACCGCCCCGGGCTCGATCGTGTTGACGCGGATGCGCGGGCCCAGCTCGCGGGCCATGGAAACGGTCATGTTATTCAGCGCCGCCTTCGCCGCGGAGTAGTGGCCGCTCCCGGGGACCGGGTCGGAACCGGCGCGCGAGGAGATGTGCAGGATGCGCCCGCCCTTCTCGCCCATGTACTTCGAGGCAGCTCGCGTGCAGAGCCAGGGCGCTGTCAGGTTGAGTAGCAATGTGGCATCCCACTCTTCGCGCGGAAGCTCGAGCAGCGGTGACTGGATCGGTGAGCCGCCGGCGTTGTTCACCCAGATGTCGAGAGAGCCGAATTCGCCCACAGCGGTTTCGGCGAGCGCCTCGATGGCTTCCTCGTTGGTGACATCCGTCGTCGCCGCGATCGCGCGGCCTCCCTTTGCTCGAATGTCCTTGGCGACGCGTTCGATCTCTTCCGTGCGCCGGGCCGCGCAGACGACGGCTGCGCCAGCATCCGCGAAGACGTGGGCAATCCCCTCACCGATTCCGCGGCCCGCGCCGGTGACGACGGCCACGTCATTCGAGAGATCGAACAGGGAGACGATGGACATGGGGGCTCCTGGCCGGGCCGCCGTCGGCTAGCCGGTGTTCTGTTGGGTTTCGGTCGTGATCGACGCGAGTTCTTTCGCGAACCGCGCTTGTGTCTCGCGAACCACCGCTTCCAGTTCGGTCCGTGAGCGGCCGCGCGCTGCGGCCAACAACAAGACTGCGGCGCCATGCAGCATGAATGCCTCGAGGCCCTGGTCTCCGACCAGTCCCTGACCCCAGACCACCGAAGCACTGATGCACGCCGTCGTGAGCTGGACGGCCAACGTGCCGGGATCGATCCATGCGGCGAGCTGACGGCGCGCCTTCATGTCTTCGAGCTGGCCCACGAACACCGCGGTCAGTTCGACGCCTAGCGAGTGCTGGAGCGATTCGGTCTCGCGGGATTCTGCGAAGGCCTGAAGCAACGACTGGTGGTACTCGGCCAACTCGCTGGTCCGGGCGGCCACGCGTCTGACGAGCCCGAGGATCCGATCCGGGCCGGCGCGCTCGTCTCCCTCGGCGATGTCGGCAAAGCCTGCCCGGAAGTGAGCCTCGACTGCGGCGGCGAGCAATGCATCCTTGCCGCCGAACTGGTTGTAGAGCGTGGGGACGGAGACGCCGCAACGGCGCGCCAGCTCTCGAACGGTGATCTCGCGATAGGGGCGTTCAGCAATCAGCTGTCGCGCAGATTCGAGGATTCGCCCCCGCCGCTCGAGCTTCTGCTCGGTCATCAGTTTCACGGCGCTGACTTTAACAGGTGCAAGTCAATTTAACGCGTGAAAATTGGCGGTCGGGAGGCCTCGGGCGCCGTAGAATGGGGACCGATGTCCGAGCCCGTCAGCGCCGCGGATCGCGTTTCGACTCGCCGCCTGGTGGCCTACTCCCTGTTGGAAGCGCCCAATATGGCGCGGCCCCGATTCTGGCCCTCTATCTGACGCCGATCTATGGCGGCCTGGGAATCGCAGTGGGTGTCCTGGGCAGCGTGCTCCTGCTCGCACGGATGTGGGATGTCGTCACCGATCCGGTGATCGGTTGGCTCTCGGACCGGACCCGCGGGCGCTTGGGACGGCGCCGGCCCTGGGTCCTTGCCGGTGCACCGCTCCTGGTCCTCGCCGTCCAGCGCGTGCTCTTGCCACCGGACGACGCGACCTGGCGCTTGATGACGGCCGCTACTCCAGTTCGCGCGCCCACGCCACGAGCTCCGCTTGCTGGTCGAGAATGCGCAGGGCCTTGTCCTCGGCTTTGCTAGGCAACATCGGGATGATTCGATTGACGCCCTGCTTGGCGAGGGCTTCGATGGCTCCCTTGTCGGCGGGCGCCGCGAAGACAGATATGTCGATCTGCGAGACGTCGCGACCTTTCTCTTCACAGAGCTGCCGCAACTGCGCCATTCGTTCGTCGAGATCGCAGGAACCGATGATGGGCATCCAGCCATCACCGAGTTCTGCGACGCGTTCGATGGCCCACTTCGAACTCGCGCCCACGTAGATGGGCGGATGGGGCTTCTGCGCCGGTTTGGGCTCCACCCATACCGGCTCGAAATCGACGTACTTGCCGTGGTACTCGGGCGCCTTCTCGGTCCACATCAATTTCATCGCCTCGACACTCTCGGCCAGCACTTTCCAGCGCTCCTTGAATGGCACGCCGTGGTGCTCGAGTTCTTCGGCGTTCCAGCCCGCGCCGACACCGAACAGGAAACGCCCCCCGGACAGGGAATCGAGCGATGCGACGCGCTTCGCCAGAGAGATCGGATGATGTTCGGGCACCAGACAGATACCCGTCCCGATCTTGAGATCCTCGGTCACTGCGGCGACCTGGGCCAGGAAGGTAAAGGGCTCGTAGCTCTCCCAGTAGATGCTCGGAAGTTCGCCGCCTTGCGGATAAGGCGAACGACGCGAGGCCGGAATGTGAGTGTGCTCGGTGATCCAGAGCGAATCGAAGCCGCGCTCCTCGACGGCGCGTCCCAGGGCGACCGCCGAAATCGAGTAGTCGGTCGGGAAAGTCGAGATTCCGATCTTCATGCGTTCTCCTCACTCACGATCAATGCGTCAGGCCCCGAGAACTTCGGGATTCCCATCTTGCCACGTCGCCACCAGTTTTCGGTGCTGGATCTGCCAACCGGAGGCCGTTCTCACGAGCGAATCATGATAGCTGCCAGCGACGATCAGTTGCGTCCCTGCGACGAGGCCAGGCTTCACGTGCTGCGCGTGGAAATAGCAGCGACTCTCGGCACGATCGCCGTCCACCTCGATCTCGAAGCTGCCGAGCAGGTGCTGACTCAGCTGGAGCGGTTCGAGCATCCGCCGACAGAATGCCGCGATGGCCTCGGGGCCCTCGACGATTCCGAGTCCGTAGTCCGCCGTCGCATCCACATGGAAGCAGGTCGAGAGCCGGCTCCAGTCGCGAGCGTCGATCGAGGTGGCATAGCGAACCAGGACGCTGTGGATCTCGTCCCGGTCGAGAAGCTCCTGAAGACGCGGATCCAGCGGGCTACTCCGCCGCTTCTTCTTGGGCCGAGCGGATGAAATCTTCGACTCGCGGCAGGCGCCGGAGCGAGGTCCCGCCATCGATCAGGAGATTCTGACCCGTGACGAAACCGCTCTGGTCCGACGAGAGCCACATGATCGCGTTCACGATGTCGTCGATGGTTCCAAAGCGCCCGAGCGGCGTCTCGGCGACGAAGGCCTTGCGCACGCCCGGTGCGTTGGTGATGGCCGCCGTCATCGGCGTCTCGACCAGGGTTGCCGAGACCACGTTCACACGCACCCCGTTCGGGCCGTACTCGGCAGCCGCGATTCGCGTTGCGTGGTTCACGCCCGCCTTGGCTCCGGCGTAGGGCGCATAACCGTCCGCGGTGAGGGTTGCGGTGAGAGACCCGATCGTGATGACCGATCCACCATCCGCCATCGCATTGGCCATGTGCTGGATGAAATAGAGCGCGCCGGTGAATTGCACCGCCACCATCCGCTCCACCCGGTCCGGCACCAGATCGGCAAACGCGCAGTTGTCTTCGTAGCCCGCGCTGTTGACTGCGATGTCGATGCGCCCGGACGCTGCCATCACGGCGTCTGCCAGCGCCTTCACGTCCTCGCTGCGCGTGATATCGCAGGGGTGATAGTGCGCGCCCAGCTTTTCGGCGCTCTCCTTCCCGCGCGCCTCGTCGCGAGACGCGATCCAAACCGTTGCGCCTTCCTTTCGGAAGCGCTGGACGGTTCCCTCCCCGAAACCGCCGGAGCCGCCTGCAATCACCGCCACCTTGCCGTCGAGTACGCCCACTAGCCTTCCTTTCGGATTTCGAGTTCGAGGTTCTTCAGTCCGCGCAGGATGTAGCTCGGCTCGTACTCGAAGCTGTTGCCCGGTGCGAAATCCCAGCTCCCGACACGCTCGGCGAGCTGCTCGAAGCAGACCTTGGCTTCGAGCCGTGCCAGCGGGGCACCGATGCAGAAGTGCGCGCCTTTTCCGAAGGCAATGTGGTCGCGCAGGTTCTTCCGGGTCGGGTCGAACCGATCAGGATCGGGGAAGAAGCGCTCGTCCCGGTTCGCCGCGCCGAACATCACCCACAGCGTTGCGCCCGCCGGAATCGCGATGCCGTCGAGTTCACAATCCTGCTTGGCGATCCGGAAGAGTCCCTGGTTCGGGCTCGCCAGGCGAAGTGCTTCCTCGACCATGTTGGGAATCGTCGACGGGTCTTCCTTGATACGTTGGAATTGCTCTGGGTTCTCGATCAGGAGACGCACGGTCTCGTTGACCAACTTCGTCGTCGTTTCATTCCCGGCAACCATGAGCTGCAGGATGATGCTGATGAGTTCGGGGTAGTTGAGCTCCCGGCTCTTGCCGGATTCTTCGGTGAAGATCGCCTGACTGAGCTCAGTGAGAAAATCGTCTCTCGGGTTGGCCCGACGGTCTTCGAATTCCCGGGTCCAGTATTGGTGCGCCTCCATCACGGCGCGGGCCGCTTCGAGCCGCTCCTCGTCCCCGAGCGCCACACCGAGGGCCGCAACCGAGGCATCGGACCACCGCTTGATGTGGCCGACCGCTTTCGCCGACATGTTCAAGGTCGACGCGATCACGCCCACCGGGAACGGCACGGCGAAGCTGTTCACAAAGTCGATTCGACCCTGATCGGGCCAGGCATCGATCAGATCATTCGTGTTCTTGCGAATCAACGGCTCGAGCGCGGCGATGCGCTTCGTGGAAAACGCCCGCCCCACGGTCTTTCGGTAGCGCGTCTGTGCTGGCGGGTCCGCAGTCAGCATCGTGTCGACGACCGGTTGACCCCGGGAGGCGATCTCCTTCAGCTTCGCACCGAGCCCGGGTGATCCAGGCAACGTGCCGGTATTGGCGAAGCGTGACGAGAATATCGCCGGGGCCGCAAAGATCTTGTTGACTGTATCGAGCCGTGAAACGAAGTAGACCCCGGTGACGGGATGCTTGAACACCGGCGCCTCGCGACGCAGTGCCTCGTAGTAGGGAAACGGATCCTGCTGGACCTCGCGCTTCATCGGATCGTAGTGATTCAGGTCGACAGCCGTGCTCATGACACCTCGCAGTTCGCCATAGGTTAGGCGAGCAGACGCGAACCGAACGAACGGTCAACGATCATCGGCCGCCGCCCAGTGATAGCCCAGACGAACGCCGTAGATTCGCGGCGGGAAGGTGCCGACCTGGACGGGGAACCCACCCGCGAACTCGGCGCCGATGATTCGCTGGCCATAGACCGTCTCGTCCTCGAGGTTCTCGACGAACAGCTCGATGCTGTAGCTGCCTTCGAGACTTTCCCAGATCAGCCGCAGGTCCGTCTTGGTTCGGCTGTCGATCTTGTCGATCTTCAGGTTGAAGGGACGCGAGAAGTAGTCGTCGGTCCACTGCAGCTCGAGTACCGGTGTCAGCGTTCCCAATTCTCCGAGATCGAATTCGTAGCGGGTGATGAATGCGACGTCCCACTTGGGAGAGTCCTCGAGGCGCTTGCCGGAGAGATTGCTCTTCCCGTCGATTCCGAGGCCGGAGTTGAGCGACCCGGTGGCAAGCGGAGCAGGGCAACCCGGATCGGAATTCGCAAAATTCTGGAACGGATCATCGGAGCAGAACTCGTCGAAGGTCGCATCGAGATGCCCAGCGGAGAGCATCATCAGCCACTCCGGCGTCGGCACGAACACGAGCTCCAACTCGACGCCCCAGTTCGTGGCGTCCGCCGCGTTCAGGGTCAGCGCCTGCGCTCCGGTGATCTGGGTGACCTGCAGGTTCGAGTAATCGTAATGGAAGCCGGTCAGGTTCGCGGTCAAGCGTCCCTCGAGCCACGACGTGCGCAAGCCGGCCTCCCAAGCCTTCACCAGCTCTGGCTCCGCGACATTGGTGAAGACGGTGTTATTCGTAGAGACCGCCGCGTTGATGTCGAGTTCGAGCAGGCCCGCCTTGTAGCCCTTCGAGAACTTCAGATAGACCATGTGGTCGTCGGTAAGGTTGTACTCGGCGCCGAACTCCCAGGTGGTCTCGCGAAATTTGTCCACTCCCTTGAGAGCCAGGGTCAGCGGCTGCACCGAGGTGGCCGGATCGAGACGGTCGATGAAATAGCGATCGCGATTCCAGCGAACACCGCCGAAGATCTGGAGATTCTCGATCGGGCGATAGCCGAAGTGGAAGTACGGCGCGAAACCACTCTCCTTGACCGTCGAGGTAGAGGGCGGCGTCACGAACGAGACGATGGTGTCCTGCAGGCCATTGCGCTCGCGGCTGAACCAGAAGAAGCCCGCGGTCCATTCGAGCGGTCCGTCGTTCGAGGACTGGATGCGGATGTCGGAGGTGTACAGATCCTCCTTGAAATCGCTCAGGACATCGAGGATGAACAGCTCGGTCCCGTCCAGATCGGTGATGAGGGTGCGGTCGATCCTCTCCCAACCGCCGATCCAGACGACATCCACATCGCCTAGCAATCCAAGATCGTCGACGCGCCAGTCGAGTTGGCTATCGATGCCCTGCACCGTCAACTCGCCGTCCCCGAGCGCGTGGGCGTTGCTGCGAGTCTGGCGATCGCCAGCGAGAACCGGTAGCGCGGAATTGAAGACCGCGTCATTCCGCAAGAAGCCGGGAACCCGATCCGGAGGGATCGTGAATCCGTTGAGGAGCAGGTGCTCGAGCGCATCCTCGAAAGTCGCGATCGACGGATCCGGACAACTTGGCAGCATCGCACCACAGACCAGTTGAGTGACTGTCGCGAAAGTGTTGTGCAGGGTCGGAGGAGGACCCGCACTCCCGATCTCCTGCTTGAACTGGCTGAAACCGTTGAAGGGATCCGTCGTGAACGCACCCAGCATCGGCAACGCCAGGAGCCCGGGTGCGAACTGCTGCAGGACCGGCGTGCTGGAGACGGTCCCATCCTTGCGTTTGTGCCGGAAACCCCGAAGCACGAGGTCGACATCCTCGCTCGGCTTCGAACGGAGGCTGCCGCGGATGAAGAAATCGTCGCCACGGTCCGGGTCGGATTTCCGCGTCGTCAGCTCGTTGTCGACCCAACCGTCGTGCACTTCCCGCTGGAACACCAGGCGCGCCATCAGACGCTCGTCGCCTTCCCCCAGGAGCGGCACGTTGGCCCCGCCCCGAAACTGATAGCGATCGGTGTTCGCGAGGGTGACGTCACCGAACGCTTCCCAGGCGTCGTGCGGCTTCTTCCAGTGGATATCCACCGCGCCCGCAGTCGCGTTCCGGCCGTAGACGGTGCCGGAGGGCCCCCGCGCGACCTCGATTCCGTCGAGGTCGTAGAAATGCCCGGTGTAGCTCTCGTTGTCCCATTTGAAGACACCGTTGACGTGTCGCGCCACCGGGGATTGAGAAACGAACGATTGGGAGATGCCGCGAATCGAGATCGATTGATTGGCGCCTCCCTTGATCTGGACGTTCGGGATCAACGCGACCGCATCCGCGATCTTCTCGATGTTCGTGTCTCGGATCAGCTCCGAGTTGAATGCGCTGATCGTTCCAGAAACGTCCTGGAGCGATTCGTTGCGCTTCGTGATCGTGACGACGATCTCATCGATTCCGCGGAGATCGTCGCCGCTGGCTTCGTCCTGGCCATAGACCGGCGCGGACATCAGGACGAGAGCCAACAGCAAACGAACCGCGCACTTCGGGCGAACGTGCATGGAGTTCCTTCGAGTGTGGAGAGAGGTTTCTTCTAGGAGTCAGCGACCCAGCTTCCGTGGAAGCCGAACGGTACGCGCTGGGGAAGCTTGACCCTCGCCACCGGATCTGCGGTGAAGCGCTGAGCGTCGAGGATGACCAGTTCGCTCTTGCCGGAGCCGTCGTCGTAGACGTAGTTCATGACCCAACCCTCGTCGGAATCCGGGTCGGCGCCCGGCGCCCCAACGAAGACGGCTTCCGCCGGTGCGCAGCCCTCGGGATAGGCATGGAGTTCGCTCTGGCCGGTCTTGAAGTCGAACTTGAAGTGACCGCCGAACTTGCCCATCTCTCCGAGCTGCAGGGTGTAGGCGTAGCGGTTCTTCAGGCCCACACGGGCGTCGGCCACGCGCGGGAAGTCCATGCCGCGATCGTCGAGGGTCTCCTCGCTGACGGCTCCGGTCTCCATGTCGAAGCTGAAACGGTGGAGCGTCTGCACACCGTCGCCACTACCCATGTCGCCGGCGTCTCGCCAGACTTCGCTGATGCGGCAGGCGTCGTAGACCACCTTGTTGCAATCATCATGGGCGTTCATCGCGTGGAACACATAACAAGGGTTCACTTCGAACCACTTGACGTCTGCGTTGGTTCCCGTCCTCGGCATGATGCCGATCCGTGCACCGTAGTCATCACTCCACTGGAACGGCATGGTCCCGGCGAGTGCAGCTTCGAGATTGAATATCACCGGGAGGTCCATGAAGATCGCGTACTTCTCGGTGATCATGAAGTCGTGCATCATGGTCGGCCCCGGCACATCGATCACTTCAGACTGCACCAGCTTCCCGTCCGGGCTGACCCTGTGATACGTCAGGTAGGGCGGAAACTGGCCGTAACCGAAGCCCAGCATCTCTCCGGTGACCGGGCACGTGTGCGGATGCGCGGTGAATGCCGTCGTCAGGCGGCCGTCGAAGTCGCTCGAACCGATCGTGTTCAACTCGGAGTCGAGCACGTAGGGCTGAGACCCTTCCTCGAGCGCCAGGATCTGACCCGCGTGCCCGAGGACGTGCGTGTTGGCGCTCGCGATCTTGTAGTTGATCTGGCCGGTCTCGGAGATGCGCGGCAGCTCGGGATTCTCGAGGTTGGGCGTCTTCACGTATCGGTTGCGATACCAGGCGGCCTTGCCTCCCTCGAGCTTTACGCCGTGAACCATTCCGTTGCCGAGGAACCAGTGCTCGGAGACGCCCGAGATCGGGTTGGACCCGTTCCGTACGTAGAGGCCGCTCAGTTCGGGGGGAATCGTGCCCTCGACGATCAAGTTCGTTTCCGTGAGCTCCTCCTTGATCGGGGCGAAATTTCCTTGCAGGTGGAACGGTTTCTCGTCGGCCATGGAAGTCCTCTCGTGGATTTGGCGGCCGACTTTACCATGTTCAATCAGATTGAACTTGTTAAATGGACACCCCTCCGGGGGACTCCCGCTCGGCTGTCATGCCCGGCGGATGCGATGAACCCTGCTAGCCGAGGCCGCCGTCCTGATCCTCGCCATTCATTCCGGCGTTCAGCCGTGCCTGCTTGACCATGTCGCGGACGATCGGGCCGAGCGTGGTCGGGTCCTCGACCGGGTCGACACGGGGACCGCGATGCCAGCCTTCGGCGATCGCCAGGACTCCGCCGGATGCCTCGAAAACCCGGCCGGTGACGTCGGAAGATTCGCGGCTCGCGAGCCAGGTGACGATCGGCGCGATCCAGCGCGGACTCTGACGCTCTCGCATCTCGTCGGTGATCTCGCCCGGCTGGAGATCTTCGGTGAGCCGGGTCAGCGCGCCGGGCGCGATGCAGTTGACGGTAATGCCGTAGCGCTTGAGTTCGCGGCTCGCGATCACGCTGAAGGCTGCGATGCCGGCCTTGGCGGCCCCGTAGTTCGTCTGGCCCGCATTCCCGTAGATACCGGAAACCGACGTCGTGTTGATCAGCCGCGCGTCGATCGGGGTGCCCGCCTTGCTCTGGTTGCGCCAGTAGGCAGCGGCATGGTGGGCCGGCGCGAAGGTGCCCTTCAGATGCACCTGGATCACGGCGTCCCACTCGCTCTCTTCCATGTTCACCAACATCCGGTCCCGCAGGATGCCCGCGTTGTTCACCAGCACATCGAGCTGGCCGTAGGTCTCGATCGCCTGATCGATCATCTGCTTGGCGGAAGCGAAATCGGAGACGTCCGAGCCGTTTGCCACGGCCTCGCCGCCGGCGGCCTTGATCTCCTGAACCACTTCATCCGCGGGCCCGAGATCGGAGCCGACGCCGTCTCGGGCACCGCCGAGATCGTTGACGACGACCTTGGCGCCGTGGGCGGCCAACATCAGGGCGTATTCCTTGCCGATTCCCCGGCCAGCGCCGGTGACGATGCAGACGCGATCTTCACAGAAAGTACTCATGGCTACGTTCCTTTTCTTTGGATTCGATGTGAACGAATGAACGAACACGTGCTCGAACACGCAGGGCCCCATCATAGTAGTGCGCTCTGGCCGGGCACCATGACCTGGGGGCCGATTTCCTGGGGCGCCTTCTCCGTCGAGCGCGGATCCCCGGCGGGTCGATCAGGGCGCCACAGCGTCCGGCGTCATGAAACCGTAGGGCTTGTAGACTCCCGAGACCGTGTTCTCGTGCATGCCGTAGCCGACCTCGCCGGTCGAGAGATCCCAGCGGCACAGCATCTCGTTCAACCCCTGGATCTCGGCAAACTGGGCCGGGTCGCCCATGTCCCAGCTGAGCCCTTCGACCTCGAGCGGGCCCTGATAGTGACCGAGACCCCAGGCTTCGCTCGGCCGATAACCGGAGCCCCCTCCTGAGAAAACGTTCCTACATAACAGCACCGGTATTGGTATCGACGAGTTCGAGTCCGAGTGAGGCGGCTCGTCGTCGGAGGCCTCGGAGGATGCGGCTGCGCTGCATCAGATCGTAGTCGTGGCCAGTGACTTCGTG
>JAJDAP010000125.1 GCA_029261795.1 Deltaproteobacteria bacterium | reverse complement strand
CACGAAGTCACTGGCCACGACTACGATCTGATGCAGCGCAGCCGCATCCTCCGAGGCCTCCGACGACGAGCCGCCTCACTCGGACTCGAACTCGTCGATACCAATACCGGTGCTGTTATGTAGGAACGTTTTCTCAGGAGGTGTCGGCTTGATCGAAGGCTTTTTCCAGCAGCTCGGCTGCTGGGCGTTGGGCGGTCCAGGTGTGGATTTGTTCGATGGCCTGGTAGATGAGCATCCACTTGCCTCCGATGGGATGGGCGCCGGCTTCTTTGGCTTCGCGTAGCAGCCTGGTTTCGGCGGGGTCGTAGACGGCGTCGAAGACCACGGAGCCCGCGCGGAGGCTCGAGGCTGGGACCGGTGATTCGTCGCTTCGGAGTCCTACAGGGGTGGTCTGGATCAGGATGTCGTGGTCGATCGATGCCAGGGCGTCGAGGGCTGCGGCGGCATCGAGCTGGAAGTCCCGGGCGAGGGCTTCTGCCTTTTCTACCGTCCGGTTCAGGACGGTGACGTGGCAGCCGGATTCGCGCAGGGCGTAGACCGCGGCGCGGGCGGTACCGCCGGCTCCGAGGACGACGGCGCGTTGGCCGTCGAGGCGGCTCTCGCGCTCGATCGCGCGCACCAGGCCGATCCAATCGGTGTTGGTGCCGATCAGTTCGTCGTCGACGCGCGTCACCGTGTTCACGGCCCCGATCGCGCGTGCGGTTTCGTCCACGCGATCGAGATGGGCCATCACGGTCTGCTTGTGTGGCAGCGAAACCGCCAGCTGGCGGACGCCGGCGATTCGGGCTCCCAGGATCGCTTCCGCGAGCTCTTCCGGCGGGACATCGAAAGCGACATAACGAGCGTGAATGCCCAGCGCTTCGAAGGCGGCCGTATGCATCGCGGGCGAACGCGTGTGGCCGGCCGGGTGGAGGATGACGCCGCACAGCTCGGGTTCCGTCGTCATGATGTCGGACCCGAGGCGCCGTCGGAACGCCGTTCGAGAGATCCACGCATCACCACAGCCTGCATCCGGGCTCCTCCTGCGGCGCCGGTGCGTAGTGTAGACTTCGCCCCGTCCGACGCGAGGACCGGAGGTACGAATCGTGGCGCGTGTAGCGATCCTGATGGGCAGCCCGAATGACCACGCGGTGATGGAGGCGGCCGAGAAGGTGCTGGCTCAGCTCGGCATCGAGTGCGACGTGCGGGTAATCTCTGCACATCGCACGCCGGCCAGGCTCACGAGATTCCTGGCGGAAGCCGAGGATCTCGGCATCGAGGTCGTGATCTGCGGCGCCGGCGGCGCTGCGCATCTGGCCGGGGCCGCGGCGGCACACACCGCACTCCCCGTGCTGGGTGTCCCCATCGACAGCTCGCCCCTGAACGGCTGGGACGCATTGCTCGCCACCGTTCAGATGCCCCCCGGAGTTCCCGTCGCCACCTTCGGGGTCGGCGCCTGGGGTGCCAAGAACGCGGGGATCTTCGCAGCCCAGATCATCGCGGGAAACGATCCGGCCGTGCGGAAGGCGATCGAGCAGTTTCGTGAAGACCAGGCCGCGAAAGTGCCCGAACGGCCCTAGCCCGCATTTCCGAGGTCGGTTCCGGTCAGGCCTCGAGGCTCTTGGCGTGGGCCGCCTTCAGGTCTTCCCATACCCGCCGGCGGTTCTCGGCCGTGTACTGGCGGAGCACGAAAGCCGGGTGGAAGGTCGGCATCACCGGGACGCCGCGGTATTCGTTCCAGTGGCCGCGCTCTCGGGTGATGGCGACGTCCCGGCCCAACAAGAGACTGCTCGCGGGCTTTCCGAGGGCCACGATGACCTTGGGCCCGACCGCATCGATCTGACCGTCGAGGAACTCGCGGCAGGCGCTGACTTCGTTCGGAAGCGGGTTCCGGTTGCCCGGCGGCCGACACTTCACGATGTTGCAGATGTAGACCTGGGAACGCGGGATCTCGAGGCCGGCTTCGATCATCTTGGTCAGGAGTTCGCCGGCACGTCCGACGAAGGGAACGCCCTGACGGTCTTCGTTCTCGCCCGGCCCCTCGCCGACGAACATCAGGTCCGCGTTCGGGTTGCCGTCGCCGAAGACGATCTGCGTGCGTCCCTCGCTGAGCGGGCAACGCGTGCAATCGCCGAGGTGAGCGCGAACCTGCTCGAGGCCAGCGCCGCTGGCGGTGGATGCAGGCCGGGGCTCGAGGCTTTCCGTGCCCTGCCCGGGCGGGGCTGCCACGGGCCTCGCTGGCGCCACGTCGAAGCTGGTAACGCCTTCCTCGGCGAACTCGGCGAGCCAGGCACGTGCAGCGCGCAGGACTTCGTGGGCTTCGTTCGAGGGGCTGCCGCTCATCGCCCGGTCCAGGCGGGCTTTCGCTTCTCGAAGAAGGCCGTGATGCCTTCCTTGGCGTCTTCGGTGCGCGAGACCAACACGATCGATTCGCGCAGGTACTTGAGCGCGGCGCCGGCCTCCATCTCGTTGGCGGCGTAGATCGCCTCCTTGCCCATCGCGAGTGCCTGGGGAGACAGGTCCGCCAGCTGTGCACAGAGTTTCGCGATCTCCTCATCCAGGGACGCGTCCGGGACGACGCGGGTCACCAGGCCGAGCGTGAGTGCTTCTGCTGCCTTCACGCGTCGGCCGGTCAGTACGAGATCGAGCAGGACCTTCCGTGAACCCACCGCGCGCAGGATCGGAACCGAAACCATCAAGGGCAGCAGGCCCAACGAGATTTCCGGTAGGCCGAGGACCGCGCTCTCACTCGCGAAGGTGATGTCCGCGGCCACAGCCAGGCCGCAGCCGCCGGCCAATGCGAAACCCGGAACCCGCGAGATCACGGGCTGGGGCGCTGCCTCCATGGCCGCGATCACCTTCGCGACGCCGCCGAAATGCATGCGACTCTCGTCGATCGAGGCGTGGCCGAGGACTTCCTTCAGGTCGGCGCCGGCACAGAAGGCGCGATCTCCCGCGCCGCGAAGCACGATGACGCGAACCGCGGGGTTCGCGGCCGCTTCGTTGAGGGCGACCTCCAGCTCGGCCAGGGTCGCGCGGTCGAGGGCGTTGCGTTGGGATTCGCGGTCGATCGCGATCGTGCGGACCGGTCCCTCGTTCGTGACCGCGACGTTCGCGCGGCTCATCGTCCTGCCCCGGCCAGGCTCGGCGCCTGCTCGAAAGCGCGTTCGAGCAGCGCGTTCACGGTACTCGCCGGCAGGCTGGCGGCATCCAGCGGATTGCCGGTCCCCGCCTCGATCGTGCCGTGGCGTTGTTGATCGATCTTGTCCTCGACCTCGAATTCGAAACCCGGGTCGTTCGCATCGTCGTGGCAGCTGCCGCAGATCTGGAGGATCACACAGGAGTCGCACTTGTCGCCGAGTGAGAGGATCGTGCCACGCTTCGGCGCATCTTCGCCGATGTGGTCGCCACCAGGGCCATGGCAGGATTCGCAGCCTACGCCTGCGAGACCGGGATGATCACTGGCGCCGCCTTCGGGGAAACCGGTCGCCTCGGCATAACCCGTGGTGTGGCACTTCAGACAATCCGGGTTCGCGGCCTCGCCCTCGGCAGCGAGCGTGGCGAGGGCCTTGGCGTGGGGATGCTCGGACCAGGTGGCATGCTCCGCCGCATGGCAACTGACACATGCGGGTGTACCGACATAGTCGGCCTCCTTCGGGATGACATCGCGGAGCTGGCGTCGTTCGGCGAGGACCTTGGCCAGCTCGTCCGCCGGCAGACTCGCGATCGCCAGATTCGCGGCGTGGGAAACCTGGGGAAGGAACTTCGCGTACTCGAAGCCGAGGGAGTGCTCGGGGTTGTGGCAGGTGGCGCAGATCGGCTCGTAGTTGTTCTCGGTCACGTGGTTCGGTGAGAGATGTGGCCCGCCGCGACCGTGGCAGGTTTCGCAGCCCACGCCTTCCAGGCTCGGGAGCGCGGCCGCCGTCGCGATCGAAAAGCCACCGGGCTTTCCGTAGCCGACGACGTGGCAGCTGACACACTCGCCATCGTGGTCCGCACCGTGTCGCACGAGCGTGTCGTAGGCGCCGGCGTGGTTCGTGAGCTCCCACGTCACGGTCTGGTTCTCGTGGCACACGGTGCAGAACTCGTTCCCGCTGTAGCCCGTCTTGTGCAGCAGTATCGGCACGGGTTGCGCTGCCAGCCGATTCAGCCGCATGCGCGTCAGCGCACCATCGCGGTCGGCTCGCCAGCCCTCGGTGCGGGCCTGGATCCTCCCGTCCGCGTCGACCATGTAGGTCACGGGTACCGCGCGGGCGGCGCCATAGGAGCGGGCGATCGAGCCGTCGCCGTCCCCGAGCACGGGGAAGAAATCGAGCTCCTCGCGCTTCAACTCCGCCAGCACCGTCGACGGTTTGTTCACGATCGAGATACCGAAGAGCGCAGGGCGGGCCGCCTCGGGCATTGCGTCCAACACCGGCTGCATGGCCCGCAACGCTTCGTGGCAGTGTGGGCAGGTGTGAAGGAAGAAGATCAGCACGAACGGCTTGCCGATGTGCTCGGCGAGACGGAAATCGGCGCCGTCGTCGAAGCGTTGCGTCGTGAACAGCGGCGCCTTCGGCTTCTCCTGGGCGAGCGCGGCAATCGGGTCTCCGGTGGTGAGACGCAACATCTCACGAAGCGAGTCTTCGAGTCCGGCCGCTTCCGGCGGGAACCCGGTCAGCCCATTGATCACGCTGCCGTTGGCGTCGACCAGGAGCAGCCACTGGGCGTTCTTCAGACCGAACTGCCGGCGCAGCTTGTTGTTGATGCGTGCGTCGCCATCGAAGAGGGTCGTGATCTCGAGATCGTGATCCACCAGGAACTGCTTGGAGCGCTCGGCCGTCGCACCGGCGGCCACGCCGATGATTTCGAAGTTGTGCTCCGCCCGTTCGTCCTTGATGGCCGATAGCGCGGCGGCCGCGTGCATCGCGGTCGTCACTTCGGGATTGAAGCCGAAGAGCAGGAAGCGCTTGCCGATCAGGCTCGAGAACGAAAGTGGCGCGCCGTCCAGGGTGCTCCCGCTGTGCGCGGGCAGGGGCGTGCCACGCGCATCGCCGTGGCCATGTCCGTCGTCTTCCGTGTGCCCTGACGGTTTCGGCGCTTGCTGGCTGGCAGGCTTCGCGGCCGCAGTATCCGGTGATGCCGACTCGGAACACGCGCTCGGCGCAACCAGGAGCAGGAGAGTGAGGACGACGGCCGGGAGCAGGGATCGTGTACGCACGGCCGAGAGAGTAGGGGGGCGGCCCGGATTTTGGGAGGGCTCCCGGCGCCGGAGAGCAGCGGGCCCTCGAAACAGGAACGGCCGCCGAACCTGGAGTCCGGCGGCCGTTCGATCTCGAGGAGTCGGTTCGGCTAAGCCGTCACCTTCTCCAGCACGTGGATGGCACAAGCGCTACCGAGGCCGATCACGTGGGTCATGCCCACCTTGGCGCCCTCGACCTGGCGCTTGCCGGCTTCGCCGCGGAGGTGTGTCGACACCTCGTAGATGTTGGCGATGCCAGTCGCACCGAGCGGATGGCCCTTGGAGAGCAGGCCGCCGGAGACGTTGACCGGGCAACGACCGCCGAGGGCGGAATCGCCCGAGTCGATCATCTTGCCGGCTTCGCCATCGGCGCAAAGGCCGAGGTTTTCGTAGTGAAGGATCTCGGCGGTGGCAAAGCAATCGTGCAGCTCTACGAGATTGACATCGGAGGCACCGATGCCGGCCATCTCGAAGGCCTTGGCCGAAGCCAGTCGCGTGCACGAGTTCACGTCGGGCATCACCAGGTCGCGCTCCTGCCACGGGTCGCTCGTCAGCACGCTGGCGCTCACCTTGACCGCGCGGCCCATCAGGCCGAGTTCGCGCGCCTTCTTCTCCGAGCAGATCACGGCGGCGGCGGATCCGTCCACGTTCACCGAGCACATCAGCTTGGTGTTCGGGTACGCGATCATCTCCGCGTTCATCACCGTCTCGAGCGGCGTCTCGATCTGGTACATGGCCTTCGGGTTCAGCGTCGAGTGGTGATGGTTCTTGACCGACACCTTGGCGAACTGCTCGAAGGTCGTACCGTACTTGGACGCGTGCTCCTGCCCCGCTTCGGCGAAGACGGCCGGCATCGTACCCGAGCCGAGCAGGCCTTCCTTGGGAATGCCGGTGCCACCACCCGCACCGCCAAGCAGGCCCTTGCCCATTTGTTCGACGCCCACCGCGAGCACGACGTCGTAGACGCCAGCCTTGATGGACATCCAACCCTCGCGGAACGCGGTGGCCCCGGTGGCGCAGGCGTTGGCCGTGTTCACCACCGGAATGCCGGTCTGCCCGATCTCTTGCAGAATGCGTTGGCCGACCATGCCGCCGGCCTGGCCGAGATTTCCGCAGTAGAGGGCTTCCATGTCCTGGATCTTGAGGCCGCAGTCATCGAGCGCGAGCAGTGCGGCTTCGGCGCCGAGATCCGGGACCGTGCGGTCCGGGAAGCGGCCGAATTTGATCATGTCGATTCCGACGACGTATGCGTCTGTCATGTGGGACTCCTGAAACTCGACGGTACTTGTTAGGCCGCCGGCTGGAAGAAGTAGGAAATGTACGAATTGCCGTCTCGATCCTTGCGGCCCAGGGCGTCCTTGTAGACCACCTCGACCGGCATGCCGAACTGGATCTTCTCCGGATCCGGGTCGACGCCGATCAGGTTGCCCTTCAGCGTTCCGCCGCCGTCGAGATCAACGATCGCAGAGATGTAGGGCACCTCGATCCCCGGGAACGAGCGGTGCACGATCGAGTACACGTAGAGCTTTCCCTGGTTTGCGAGCTTCGTCGCTGCCAATTGGCCGCGCTCGCCGCACTTCGAGCAGACCGGGCGCTCGCCGAGGAAGATGGAGCCACAGGCGCCACACTTCTGGCCTTCGATGTAGGGGTCGGCGCCTTCCGGAAGCTTCAGGAAGGGGACGACCGGGAGCGGCCCTTGGGCCGTGTTCTCCTCGGACATGAGTGTGTTTCCTCCGTTGACACGCGGATCAATCGCGCGTCAACGCAGAATCGCAGGCTGGGGACCGGAATTCAATCGGTTCCTGGCCGCCCGCGCCCCGGCCGGTCCTAGCGAATCATATGCTGATTCTTGGAGGATTCCGACTTCAGGGCATCCTCGATCTCGGCCAGCTTCCGCTTGAATGCCGTGTTGGTCGGTTCGAAGGTCATGGCCATCTTGAGGTTCCGCTGGGCAGCGGCCAGGTCGCCACGGTCGATGTCCGATCGAGAGAGGTTGAAGAAGCGCCGGCCGTTCGCCGTCTTGCCCATGTGGGCATCCAGTGCCTCCTTGCCGGCCTTCTTCTGGGCCTCGACCAGGCGAATGCGGGTGGCACCGGCGTTGCCGGAAATCTGGTCGTCGTAGGCCCGGCGTCGCTGGACGTCACGCAGGACCTGGTAGGCCTCGGCGATCCGGCGTGCGACGCGCTGGATCGTCTCCCAATCCTCACCGGCCAGGTGCCGATTGTGGTCCGGGTGAAGCCGTCGCGTCGCCTGGTAGTAGGCGCGCTTCACGGCGGAGGAGGGGGCGTCGGACGGGACTTCGAGCAGCTGGTAGTAGTCGAGCTCGTCGAGGAGCCCGGCCATGGCGCGGAGTTCAGCAGGGGCGATGGAAGCCATGTTAGTCGCGCGGTTCCTCGGAGCCGTAGTCGGTCAGGTCGACCTCGGCGGTTTCGAAAAGGTTGCCTCCGGGGGCAGGGGCCACTGGTTCCGGTGAAGCCTCGTTTTCGAGCGCCACTTCGCCGGCATCGGCTTCGGGCAGCACTTCGAGCTCGACGATCCTTTCGGCATCGGATCCCATGCCCGGGACTTCCAGTTCTTCGGTGATCTCGACCTCGGCCTGGGCTTCGAGAAAGTTCTCGTCGATGTCGGCCGGTCCAGCGGCTGCCGGCATGTCCGCGAGCGGCCCCTCCGGTTCGACGACGAGTTCGTCCAGGTCATCGAAGTCGGGCAGATCCAGGGCACCGGCCGGGGCGGCAGCAGGCTCGGATTCGAGGTCATCGAGAATCTCCGCCGCGCTGGCCATCGGAACGGGCGCTGCCTCATCGGCCGGGGCCGGCGGGGCGAGCACGGGCGGAGTGGTCGATGCGGGCGCAGCCAGGCCCTCAGGAACGGGTTCGGGTGCAACCAGCTGCGCATCGTCGTCGGTTTCGAGGAAGTCGTCGAGGCCCTGCGGGTCGTCGCCATCGACGGCCACCAGTTCCTCGCCTGCGAGTTCGTCGTCGCCGATGCTCGGAACCAAGGGAATCGGCGGAATACCCGTTTCGCTGCTCGTGGGGTCGAGGTCGCCGCTGGTCGCGGTCTGGACCCGGTCGGCCCGCCCCTCGTCGAGGATTCCGTCGAGTTCCTCGTTCGAGAGTCCCGAATTCAGCGTGATCGTGGTGGAGGCCTGGTGGCCGGTCTCCTGATCTCCTGCGGTCACGCTGAGGATGCCGTCGGCATCGATCTCGAACGTGACATCGATCCGCGTCTGGCCGCGCGCCTTCGCTTCGAAGCCCGAGAACTCGAACTGGCCGAGCAACTCGTTCCCGTCGGCCTGGCGTGACTCGCCCTGGAACACGCGAATCCGCACGGACTCCTGCATGTCCTGATAGGTCGTGAAGGTTCGGGTCTGCTCGATCGGGACCGGCGTGTTGCGCTCGATCACGTTCTCGGCGAGGCCGCCGGCCACTCCGATCTTCAACGACAGCGGCGTGACGTCGAGCAGGAAAGCGTCGTCGTCGCTCGGTTCTTCGGCGACCAGCGACGCGGCGTGAATGGCAGCGCCCATCGCGACGACCTCGTCCGGGTCGACGTCGCTCTTCGGATCCTGACCGAAGTACTGGGAAACCGCGGTCCGGATGATGCCGAGCCGGGTCGGGCCACCCACGAGGATCACACCTTCGAGATCTCGCGTCGTCACGTTCGCTTGCTGGAGCGCTTCGTCGCACACTTTGAAGGTGCGCAGGATCAGGTCGTTCACCAGCGTGGAAAAGTCCTGGATCGTCAGCGAGCGTTCGAGGGCGAGCGGCTCGCCGTTCTCGTCCTTGGCCACGTCGGGAATTCGAATCTCGACTTCGTCTTCCATCGACAAGCCGCGCTTGGCGTTCTCGGCGGCGAGCTTCAACTTCTCGAGGGCGTACATGTCCTTGCGGAGGTTGATGCCCGTCTTCGCCATGAACTCGTCGGCGAGCAGGTCGATCACGCGGTCATCGAAATCGTCGCCACCGAGATAGGTGTCGCCACAGGTGGCCAATACCTCGAACACGTCGGTTCCGATCTCGAGGATCGAGATATCGAAGGTACCGCCGCCGAGGTCGTAGACTGCGACCGTCTGGTTCAAGCCGCGTCCGAAGCCGTAGGCCAGGGCGGCCGCGGTCGGTTCGTTGAGCAGGCGCAGCACTTCGAGGCCCGCGATGCGCCCAGCGTCCTTGGTGGCCTGACGCTGGTTGTCGTTGAAGTAGGCGGGCACGGTGATGACGGCCTTGGTGACGGCCGCTCCGAGCTTCTCCTCGGAGATCGACTTCATTTCGCGCAGGATCATGGCCGAGATCTCGGGCAGCGAGAACTCTTCGTCCCGGATCACGACCCGGACGCCGTGCCCCGGGCCCTCGACGATGTCATAGGCACAGATGGCCTGGGCCTTCTTCACTTCTTCGGAGAAGAAGTAGCGGCCGATCAGGCGCTTGGCGGAAGCGACCGTGCTCTGGGGGCTGTGGATCAGGTTGGCCTTGGCCGAATTTCCGACCGTGACGGCCCCGTCTTCGTGGAACGAGACCACGCTCGCCGTGATGTTCTCGCCGTAGGCGTTGGGAAGGACATCGACGTCCTTGCCCTTCGAGTACGAAACGCACGAATTGCTGGTTCCAAGGTCGATGCCGACGGCGATCTCGCCCATGCTTCCTCCGCGGCCAACACCGCGCTTTGATTCGCCCGGTAGAGCGGGTCTCCCCGGGCCGAGTTGCCTGCGAGTTTCGTATCGGCCGGACGCGCTCGGTCCTGAGCCCGTTTCGTTGGCGCTACGGGTGCGCTACCCCCAGCCCCCGCCAGGCGCGAGTTCCCTGGGGGATAGCCCCGCGGATGCGCGGCGCCGACGCGGCGGCACCCGAACCGCGCAGGAGTATCCGCCATGGCTGGCCATTCCAAGTGGGCCAACATCAAGCACCGTAAAGGCGCCCAGGACGCCAAGCGGGGCAAGGTCTTCACGAAGCTGATTCGTGAGATCGTGACCGCCGCGCGGCTTGGCGGCGGCGACCCGGACATGAACCCACGCTTGCGGCTGGTCCTCGACAAGTCTCGCGCGGCCAACATGCCGAAGGACACCATCGAGCGCGCGGTCTTGCGCGGCACCGGCGGCGGCGACGAGGACAACTTCGAGGAAGTGGTCTACGAGGGATACGGCCCCGGTGGTACCGCCGTCCTCGTCGAAGGTTTGACGGACAACCGCAACCGGACCGTGGGCGAGGTGCGCCATGTCTTCAGCAAGGGGAACGGCAACATGGGCGATCCCGGTTGCGTTTCGTACCTGTTCGAGAAGCGCGGCCTGCTCGTGTTCGAGTTCGCCGACCTCGATGCGGATGCGTTGATGGAGGTGGCCCTGGAGGGCGGCGCCGACGATGTACGCGAGGCCGACGATGGCCTCACCGTGGTCACGAGCCCGAGCGATTTCGATGCCGTACGTGCCGCCCTGGGCGATGCCGGTTTCGAGCCGGCCTCGGCCGAGATCTCGCTGGAGCCCGCAACCACGGTCTCGCTGAGCGGCGAAGATGCCGAGAAGATGTTGCGTCTCGTCGATGCGCTCGAGGATCTCGACGACGTCCAGGACGTCCACGCGAACTTCGATATCCCCGACGACGTACTCGAAAGCCTGGCCTAGCCGGGCACTGCGCAGGCGACCTCGCCCGGATTCACGGCAGAGCGGTCGAGGAACTCGGCGACCTCGTGATCGCGGAGAGGGGAAGACCCGGAACCCGGGCCGTCGCATTCACGCACACCTGGCTCCTCAACGAGGGCTGGAAGAGAGCCGGTCCTCTCCTGGACCCCGCCGTTCTGGGACCGTGGATCCCTCCAGAAGGGTCGGGCCCCCAAGCTCGGCGCCTGCCCCGACTGCGGACAATCCGATAGGATTCTCCCGGGTGAGGATTCTCGGGATCGATCCGGGCTCGACGGTGACCGGTTACGGCGTGGTCGAGCGAGAGGGCAGCGCGTTGATACACGTCGCCCACGGGACGCTTCGGCCCCCGCGTGGTGAGTCCGTTGCAGCGCGGCTTGCATGGATCCAGCACGGCATTGCCGAGGTCGTGGCGCAGCACGTCCCGGCTGCCGCGGCCATCGAGCGGGTTTTCGTGCGGCCCGAGAATCCGCGTTCCGCACTGGTGTTGGGCCAGGCCCGTGGCGTCGCCCTGGCAGCCCTCGGCGCAGCCGGCCTGGAGGTCGACGAGTTGACACCGCAGGAAGTGAAGTCCGCTGTTGCCGGTACCGGCGCCGCCAGCAAGGATCAGGTGCAGCGCATGGTGCAGCGCCTCCTGGCCCTCGAGAAGGTCCCGGCCCAGGATGCTGCCGACGCGCTGGCGATCGCCATCTGTCGTGTGCATCGTGGGCGCCTCGCCGGTCTGCCCGCGCGTTCGAGAACTGGCGGCGGCCAGAGCCGTGCCCGCAAATCGGGCGACTGGGTCGTGAGGCGTTCTCGATGATCGCGCGGATCGAAGGCACGTTGGTCCATCGCTCTCCGACCCGCGTCATCATCGACGTCGCCGGTGTCGGCTACGAGGCTCACGTCCCGCTCTCGACATTCGCGCGGCTTCCCGACGAGGGGAAGACGGTGGCGTTGCGGATCTACACCCACGTGCGCGAAGAGGCTCTGCTGCTCTACGGCTTCGCCACGGCACTCGAGAAAGCCGCCTTCGAGATGTTGTTGCATGCGAGTCGCGTCGGCCCGAAGCTGGCCCAGACGATTCTTTCCGGCGTCGACGCGCCGGTACTGATCCGGGCGATCCAGAGCGGGGATCTGGTAACACTGAAAGGTGTTCCCGGCGTCGGTGCGAAGACGGCCGAGCGGATCGTGGTCGAGCTGCGGGACCGCGTTGCGGAACTGGTTCCGGATACCCTCGAAGGGGTCGCCGCGCTGCCGCCGCTCGAACGATCGCCCGAAGACGGTATCCGCGCTGAATTGATCTCGGCCCTGATGAACCTGCAGACGCAACGGGCGAAAGCCGAGCGCGTTTCAGAAGAAGTCCTCGCAGCCCTGGGCGTAGATGCACCGATCGAAGAGCTGGTGCGCGCGGCGCTGAAGCGGCTCGCCCGATGACGGAGTTCGAGCCCGAGATCCGCGGCGATCTCTCGGGGGAAAGCCTCGACGGAGAGCGCGGCCTCGAGGCTGCGCTGCGCCCCGGCAGCCTGGCAGAAATGATCGGCCAGGATCGTTTGCGCGAGAATCTGGCGGTCTTCGTGGAAGCGGCGCAAACCCGGGGAGAGTCCCTCGACCACCTGCTCTTCTATGGGCCGCCCGGTCTTGGCAAGACCTCGTTGGCCCGCATCGTGGCACGCGAAATGGCGGCGCCGTTCCGTTCTACCAGCGGTCCAGTCCTCGAGCGCGCGGGGGATCTCGCCGCGCTGCTCTCCAACCTCGATCCGGGCGACGTGTTGTTCATCGACGAGATCCACCGCCTACCCGCCGCGGTCGAAGAGATCCTGTACCCGGCGATGGAGGATTTCCAGCTCGACGTGATGGTCGGACAGGGACCCTCGGCGCGTTCGATCCGACTCGACCTGCCGCGCTTCACCCTCGTCGGAGCGACGACCCGGGCAGGTCTCCTCACCTCGCCACTGCGCGATCGCTTCGGTTGGTCCGCGCGGCTCGACTACTATCCGCCGGCCGATCTAGTCGGCGTGATCCGGCGCTCGGCCAGACTGCTCGAGCTGGGGATCGCCGAGGATGCAGCCACCGAGATCGCGCGGCGTTCGCGCGGCACCCCGCGCATCAGCAACCGCCTGCTGCGCCGCGTGCGGGACTTCACCGTGGTAAAGAACGGGCCCGACGCCGCCATCGATGCCGAGATCGCGGCCTATGCCCTCGAGCGCCTTGACGTCGATGCCGAGGGCTTCGACAAGCTCGACCGCGCGCTCCTGGGCAAGCTGATCGACAAGTTCGAGGGCGGCCCGGTCGGGCTCGAGACGCTGGCGGCCGCGATTGGCGAAGACAAGGGGACCCTCGAGGATCTCGTCGAGCCCTTCCTGATCCAGGGAGGCTTCCTCGACCGGACACCCCGTGGCAGGGTCGCGACCCGACGCGCCTACCTCCATTTTGGCCGCGATCCCGACAAGCGCCGGGTGACGCCGGGGCAGGCCCGACTCTTCTGAGCCACCCCACCGGTCTTCCCCTCGGGGATGATCGTCCAGCCGGCCGCAACTCGGCCTAAAACCCGCCGTGCGGTCGGCCGATACGCATCCCGCCGCGTTGGCTGACCCACGTCGCGAAAGCTGGAGTATGGCGAGAGATGATCCGCGGGATCGCGTTCCTGATGGCGTTGCCGGCACTCCTGATCGGAAGCTTCGGCCTGGCGAAGCATTTTGCGAAGGATTCGTCCTTCGTCGAACCGCTCGAGACGGCCACCCGCGTCATGCTCCACGCAGGCGGGATGTTCGCCCACCTCGAGACGGTCACGGAACTGATTCCGGCCTCCATCTCGATGGGTATCGGGGTCGTCTTCCTGGTGTTCGGGGCCTGGCCCCGAGGTGGCGTCCAGGACGTCGAGAAGGCGTTGATCCGGAAGGACAAGGAAGCCGAGAAGGCAGACCGCAATGCCCAGCGTGAAGATGCGGGCGGTGTCCCTGACCGCCTTCGCCGCAAGGCGGAGAAACAAGCTGCGGCGATGGCCCGGAAGGGACACCTGACCGATGCGGCCGAACTCTGCCACGAGAGCGGAGCCCCGGACGCGGCCGTCCAATACTACGTGGACGCCGGCGAACTGATCTCGGCCGCCGCGGTGCGCCAGGATCAGAACCGTTTCGAAGAGGCCGCCGATCTCTACATCCAGGCCGGCCAGTTCGACTCTGCCGCCTCGTTATTCGCGGCGCGCAACGACTACGAGAAGGCGGGCGACTGCTACCGCAAGGGGGGCCGCATGAGTGTGGCCGCCGAGATGTACGAGAAGGGTGGCCGCTTCCTGCTCGCCGGCGAGTGCTTCATGCGCTGCGAATTCTACCGCCACGCCGCCCAGGCCTTCCTCAAGGTCCAGGATTGGGATCGTGCGGCGAAGGCGCTCGAGAAGGCGATCGAAGAGGAGACCGTGGGGCGGACGAGCGCGGACATTGCCGGCAATGAAGACCTGCGAAAGCTCGTGATCCAGGCGGGCCATCTCTACGACCAGGGCGGCAGTTTCGACAAGGCCGTGAAGATCCTCGAGTCCGGCGAATGCTGGGAGGCGGCTGGTGAGGTCGCCATGCGCAACGAAATGTACGATCGCGCTGGTCAGTATTTCCAGCAGGCGAACCTGATTCCCCAGGCCGCCGAGGCGCTGCGCGCTTCCGGCGAAGATCAGGCCGCCGCACAACTGCTAGGCGAGTACCACCGGGAACAGGGCAGCAGCGAAGAGGCCGCCGAGTTGCTCGTGGAGGCCGGAGACTATTCCTCCGCCGGCGATCAATACCGGGTGCTCGAAGACCATATGCAGGCCGGCGAGTGCTACGAGCGCGGAGGCGACGGCATCCAGGCGGCCGAAATGTTCAGACTGGCGACGTCCTGGGCCCGCGCGGCCGGCAACTACGCCCGCATGGGGCACTTCCAGGAGGCCGCGGATTGCTCGGCCGAAGCCGGGGATGTCCCCGCCCAGGCGGAGTACCTGGCGAAAGGCCAGCTCTGGCTCGCCGCCGGCCGTGCCTGGCTGCATCACAAGGATCACGATCAGGCCATCAAGGTGTTGCAGCAGGTGCCCGCGGATCACGCCGAATTTCGCAAGGCATCGGCGGTGCTGGGCGAGATCTTCCGAGCCAAGGGGCAACACGGCATCGCCATCAAGAAGCTGCAACAGGCAATCGGCGACACTGAGCTCGACGCTACGAGCATCGAGCTGTTCTACAAGCTGGCCACCGTCTACGAGGCATCGGGTCAGGCGCGTCAGGCAGCCGAGCTCTACGAGCGCATCCTGACCGCCGACTATCACTTCAAGGATGTGGAGACCCGGCTCGAGACGACGCGCTCACTGGCTGCGGCGCAGCCCCAGGCAACCGGAACCGGCCAGTCCGGAACCAGCTCGGATTCGCTGACGCCGACCGATCGACCCGGCCGCTACACGATCCAGGGCGAACTCGGTCGCGGCGGCATGGGCATCGTCTACAAGGCCGAGGACACGGTGCTCGACCGGACCGTCGCGCTCAAGGTGTTGCCCGACGCGTTGCGAGACAGCCCCCTGGCACTCAAGAACTTTCTTCGCGAAGCCAAGAGCGCGGCGAAACTGAACCATCCGAGCATCGTCACGGTCTACGACGCCGGCGAGCAGGATGGCCGCTACTACATCGCGATGGAATACGTGGACGGCACGACGCTCAAGGAGATCGTGCGCAAGCGCGGTGCGATTGCGGCGCGCGGGGTTGCCCACGTACTGTTCCAGATGTGCGAAGCCCTCGGCTATGCCCATGACCAGAAGGTGGTGCACCGCGACGTGAAGACCGCCAACACCATGTGGACCCGGGACAAGAAGGCCAAGATCATGGACTTCGGTCTCGCCAAGGTCGTCGAGGAAGTCCGGAACCACACGACCCTGGTCTCCGGCACGCCCTACTACATGAGCCCCGAGCAGACGCTCGGGAAGAACGTCGACCATCGGACGGATATCTACAGCCTCGGGGTGACGCTGTTCGAGCTCGCGACGGGCACGCTTCCGTTCGTCGAGGGCAACGTGCCCTACCACCATGTGCATACGCCGCCGCCGGATCCGCGGGACATCAACGCCGAGGTCCCGACCGTGATCGCCGAGGCGATCAACGCCTGCCTCCAGAAGGATCCCGCGGCCCGGCCCCAGGGAGCTCGCGAAATCGCTGCGCGCGTCCGGGACAGTCTCCCTCGCGCCTGAGCAGCCCCCGCACGGGGTTCCGCCGTACGTTCGGAAGCGTGACGATCATGTCACGCTCGTAACCGAAACGTCACTGAAGCCGAGGGTTCGCGCGGGGTAGTTGCCGGTCCACGCCGCGGAAGGTGATCCGCATCACGCTAACTGGCTGAAAACGGGCAACTTTCCAGCAGCGCTTTCTCTGCTGGGAGAAGGCAGTTTTGGCACGTCATTTGCTTACTCTCGGCACAGATCGACGAGACAGCCACCGTGGGGGGAACTCGGGCGGCTGATCTCCAGGAAGGACGGAATCGTCCGCCTGTCGCCATCGATTCGATGCACAGGTGACGGTGACCGACCAGGACCGAACGAATGATGAGGAGAGGGTGTTTGAGCCAGCGGACGATCGCGGAAAAGATTACCTGCACGGGCATCGGGCTGCACTCGGGTGCCCCGGTGCAGTTGACGCTCCATCCGGCCCGTTCCGGCAGTGGCGTGACGTTCGTGCGAACCGACCTCGCCCACCCGGTGGAGATTCCGGCTCGCCACGACGCCGTGACCTCGACCCACCTCGCCACCACGATCGGAATCGGGGACGCCACGATCGGCACGGTGGAGCACCTGCTTTCGGCGCTCTACGCCCTCGGCATCGACAACGTCCGGATCGAAGTGGACGGCCCCGAAATTCCCGTGATGGACGGCAGTGCGGCCCCCTTCGTGTATCTGCTTCGCAGCGCCGGCTTGTTCGACCAGCGCTCCGAGCGCCGCTCGATGCGGATTTGCGAAGCCCTCGAGATTCGCGATGGCGATCGCCACATCCGGATCGAGCCCGGCAACGGTCTCAGCATCGACTACGCGGTCGATTTCTCCCATCCCGCGATCGGGCGCCAGGAAATGCGCGGGATCGAGTTGGACCCGGCGACCTACGAGCGTGAGATCTCACGCGCCAGGACTTTCGGATTCTTGCGAGACGTCGAAGCGCTCTGGCGTGCCGATCTCGCCAAGGGCGGCAACCTCAGCAACACGGTGGTCATGGACGACGATCGTGTGCTCAACGAGGAAGGTCTCCGCTTTGCCGACGAATTCGTGCGCCACAAGGTGCTCGACCTGATCGGCGATTTCGCGCTGCTCGGGATGCCGATCGCGGGTCATGTCACGGCTTGTCGCGCCGGCCATGCCTTGCATCATGCCCTGGTCACGAAGATTCTCGAGACACCGGAAGCCTGGGTCGTCGAGGGTCTGGTCTCGCCGATACCGGATACCGCCGAACGGCTTCCCGCCGGCGCACCGGTCCCCGCCTAGCATCCCGCGCCTCGCGAGATGGAGCGCAAGGCGTTCCGAGCCGCGGCTACTTTTCGAGCGAGCGGGCGAGTGTCGCCGTCGCCACCGCGTCGGTGAACTCGATTCCCATGCCCGGTGCCTTGCGCAGTTCTCCCTGCTCGGCCGCCTGGACCCAGACGATGCGCCCCTCGATCTCGTGGACCGTACCGGCTGACGGCAAACGGAATCGCACCTTGATCAGCGCACTGATCGAGAGTGGCGACTCCGTCTCGATGAACATGCCGCCGGCGCCAAGTGTCGTCGCGTACTCACAACGGACTTCGCCGTCCACGGTGTAGTCGACCAGCACGCGTACGGTTCGCCGCCGGAAGCGGCGCTTGGCGACGGGGTTCTCACGCATCTGGGACATCGGGTAACCGCGCCGCCGCCGGCCTAGAGTGCTTCCAGCCAGGTGCGGACCACCTGGCTGAGGAGCGCTCGCGCCTCCGGGCGCGCGGCCACGCGTTCACGAATGTCCGACTCGGGTTGGATCGTGCGGGCGCCGTCGGGGTCGTCGACCACCAACCAGGCGAGGAACGCGGTGCGGAGTTCCGCATCCCCGTCGTCGAGGGCGGTCGCGCTGGCGAGAGCACGCAGCTCCGCACGCCATGCTTCCCAATCGATGCCCGCCACGTCGTCCGCGCTGAATTCGCAAAGGGCTTTTCGCACGCGCTTTCGCGCACGCCTCGTCATGGCTTGCGAGAGCGCGTTGATCAAGTTGCCATCGCCATTCAGCTCTTCGACTTCGCTCGAGATCTGTGCGACGAGCAGCAGGGCTTCTCCCAGTTCAGAGGTCTGGAGCGGAACCAGTGCGGGGGCTGCCAGGCGGCCTTCCGCGTCGGTGATGCGGGCACGGAATCTTGCGACCGGATCTGCAGCATCCGTCGTCGGCTCCGCCGGTGCGCCAACGCCCAACGCCTCGGCGATCTCGGGTGCTGCCTCTATGGCGATCCGACGTACCGATTCGAAGAGGGGGTCGGGCAGGGTGGGCCGAGCGGCGCTGGCTCGAGGGGGACGACCGGGAGCCTGGATGCGCTCGTCCGGCGTCGCGACACCGAGTGCGCGCAATACCGAAAGTCCGGCGGCCGTCGCATCATCGCGCTGTGTGCCTCGCGCAACCCGGAGCATTCCGCGGAGCGAGGCCAGGCGTACCGGGTTCTGCTCGAGCAGGTCACGATGACGCTCGACCGCCTCTCGCCAGGAGTCCGTGCGGTGGACCAACAGGTCTGCCAGGGCTTCCTGCGCTTCGGCGAGCTTCGGGTCGGATTCGAGCGCACTGCGATACACCGCGATAGCGCCTTCGACATCTTCGAGGGGGCCGGCACGAAGCCGTCCAAGCTGGTGGAGGACCGGGGCTGCGAGCATCGAAGCGTCCTCCGGCGCGGCCGCAACGAAGGCTTCTAGAACATCGGCCGCACCTCTCCATTCGCCCAGGCCGCGCAACAAGCGCGCTGCCGAGAGGGCGCCTTCCGCACAGCGGGCGTCGGATTCACAAGCCGACCCGAAGGCGGCGGCGGCGTCCGCCGCGTCTCCACGCTGCTCGAGGGCGCGACCGCGGAGCAGCAGCAATCGGGCTCGCGTGGCGGGATCCATCTCCTGGCTCAGCGCGCGATGCGTCGTCTCTACGAGTTCTCCGATGCGACCCTGGGACCACTGCAGTTGGCTCAGCAATACCCAGCCGGTGACGATCTGGGGGGCGACCGTCAGGGCTTCCTGTAGGAGTTCCTCGCCTCGCGTCCCCGATTCGCCGTTCGAGCGCTCGAGTTCCAGTTCGAGTTCAGCCGCTTGCAGCAGACGGGCACCACGATCCTCGGCCGCTGGGGTTCGCGCCGCCCAGGCCTGCAACGCGTCGATGGCTTCCCGGCGTTGGTCCGTTCGAACCAGAGATCGGGTCAAGCCCGCGTGTGCTTCATCTCGCTCCGGATCGAGATCGAGCGCTTCGCGGAAGTGTGTCAGCGCGTCGTCGGTCGCACCCGCGGACTCCTCGGCCTCGGCGAGAAGGCAGAGGTGCAAGGCGCGATCGCAATCCGGGAACTCGAGATCCAGGCAGCGTGTGAGCGCCTGGCGTGCGCCTTCTCCGTCGCCCAGTCTGGCCAGGATCCGACCGGTGGAAGCCAGCGCCATCGCATGATCCGGCGCCACCGCGAGGGCGGCCCCCAACAATCGGACGGCGTCCTCGAGGTGCTCCTGGCTCTCGGCCGCGCGCGCGCCGGCCAGCGCGCTCTCGAGCCGAAGCGCGTCGGGCAAGGCGTCGCCGCCGGCGAGGCCGATGGCTTCGCTCGCTGCACGTTCCGCGTCGGCGACTCGTCCGAGCCGCGCACTGACCAACGACAACCGGGCGTGAGCCGCCGCCAGGGCGGGGTCGTTCTCGGTGGCGCGAATCAGCAGCTCGGCCGCCTTCGGGTCGTTCGATTCGCCTAGCAACTCGGCGGCGCAGAGACGGCGCGTCGCCGCTGCGGGGCCATGCTGGAGTTCGGCCGCCGAGTCCAGTGCTTCGGCCGCACCTTCCGGGTCGTCGGCGCGCTCGCAGAGCTGGGCCAAGCGGTCCCAACCTGTCGAGAAGGACGGGTCCAGCTCGAGCGCCCGTTCGGTTCGAGCACGAGCGTCCGCCGGGCGACCGAGGGTTTCGAGCACACCGGCCAGCTTGTCGTGGTCGGCAGCGGCTGCCGGCGATCCTTCCGCATCGAGCCACGCGGCGAAGACCTCGGCAAACTGCACCGGGTCATCGTTGTCCGCGTAGAGCTCGGCCCATTCGCATTGGCGTTCGAGCGGAAGTGGTGAAACCCCGGCCGCCGCCTCGAAGGCACGCAGTGCGCGTGCCGGGTCTCCGATCGGGCCCCGGGCAAGTTCGCCGGCTCGCAACCAGGCGGCCTGTCGGCGCTCGGGTTCGCGATCGCCGAGCACGCTCACTTCGCTCTCGTAGAGATCGCAAGCGCCGCGCCAATCCTCCATGGTCTCGAACAAGGCCTCGAGGGAACGAAGCGAGAGCAGATCTTCGGGGTCCGCCTCGAGCGCAGCGGCGAAAGCGCGGCTTGCCCGAGGCGTCTCGTCGAGCTGATGCCATGCGACGTCGCCGAGCCTGCGCCAGAGGGGTGCCCGCTCCTGTGCGAGTGCGTCCGGGCGCAGTTCGAGTTCCTGTTCGAGACTGCTGGCGACTTCCTCGGCTCGCCCCAGCTGCTCCGCACTGGTTCGCAGACCGCGTATTGCCGCCAGGTCGTCGCCGCGTCGCTCGAGGACCTGCCGGTAGGCGAGGGCGGCAGCGGCCGGGCGGTGAAGGCGTTCGTGGCGAAGTCGAGCGAGTTCGAGCCACTCGTCGGCCGTGTCCGTTCCGTCCTGATTTCCGTCGAGCCGATGGCTCAGGCGAATCTCGAGTTCGACGGTGTCGTCGGAGCGTCGAAGCAACGTCAAGAGGCGAGCTTCTGTCTCGCGCTGTCGGTCCGCAGCGAGCTCGCGGGACGAAAGCTCGCGAAGATGCGACATGGCGAGTTCCCAGGCGCCGAGTTCATCCATGTAGGTGCGCGCAAGTTCGAGCCGCAGCGTCTCCCGCCGCTCGGCGAAGACCGGCGCGTCAGGGTCCAGGGCCTCGAGCTCGGCCTCGGCCAGTCGAGACCACAGGTCGCGACGCCCGGCTCGCGTCATGAACTCGGCGAGTTCACGGAGGAGTTCGACCCGGTCGTTGCCCGAGGCCAGCGCCAGGGCGGACCAGAGATGGCCGGCGCCTTGCTGACCCAGCCCTTCGGCCGCGCACAGCTCCGCCGCAGTGCGTCGCAGGGCGAGGGCGCCGGGTGCCCTGCTGATCCCGATGCGTGCTTCGACCACCGCGAGTCGCTTGCGGACCAGGCCACCCGCGGCATAGAGGGCATCGAGGACTTCGAGCACCGCCGGGGCATCTGCCTCGATCTCGCGGGCTTCTTCCAGGGCGCGCGCGGCTCGTGCCGGCGAGTGGAGGTCGTCCTCGTAGATTCGCGCCCGGTCGAGATGCAGCTGGAGGCGACGTTCGGTCGGAAGCTCGAGGGCCAGTTCGGCTTCGAGAGCCTGCAAGAGCAGGATGGGTCGATTGGCCTGGCGGTGCGCGGTCGCGATCCTGTCGATGACCGAGGCGTCTTCCGGCCAGTGACCGTGTAGGCGTTCGAGCCAGGGCAGCGCCGCCTCGAGCCCGGACTGTTCCTCCGCGAGCGAGGCCGCTTCCTGCAACAGGGACGCGCAGGTCTCGGTCTGGTTGCTAGGCGTCGCGGACAACTCGCGCTCCATGCAATCGAGCACGCCCGGCCAATCTTCATGCGCGGTGCAGATCTTGCGTAGGCCAAGGATGGCGTCGAGCTTGGTCGGTTCTGCAACCAGAGCGTTCTCGAAGCTCTCCCGAGCCTCCTCGTTCCTTCCGAGATCCGCCAGCAGGGAGGCACGGCGGGTCCAACGCTGCGCTCTTTCAGCCGGGCCCGCTGCGCGCTGGGCTGCTTTTTCCAGCAGGCCGACCTCGTCCTCGTGCGCTCCGATTCGTGAAGCGATCTCGATCGCCCGCTCGCGAGCATCGGCTTCGCGCGGATCTATCTCGAGTACGCGTCGAAGATGGACGAGCGCATCGTCTGCGCGGTCGAGCGGGATGGCGCAGAGCGTTGCCAGTTCCAGCCGGATCGGGATCTCGGCGATGCCGCCCACGCGCCCGAGCCGGGCCTCGAGCAGGAATGCCAGACCCGCCGAGTCGCCCAATCGGCGCATCACCTCGAGCAGCGTCGTCTCGGCGTCGCGGTCCTCGGGCCGGTTGGCGAGGGCCTGGCGATAGGAATCCGCCGCGCCCTCATCGTCGCCGGTGCGGGCCAGCGCGTCGCCAATGCGCAGCTGCCAGCCCCCGCGTTCGGCCGGGAGTTCGGCGAACTCGGCCGCTCGTCGCGCCAGCTGGATGAGCTCGTCGTTGCGGCCCTCACGTTGCAACCAGTCGGCCAGCGGTTCCGCGATGACCGCGATCGACTCGTCGCGTTCGGCCGCCGGCATCAGGGTTTCGATCGCCGCGCAGCGGTTGTTCAGGGCGTTCGCCTGGAGTGCCGCGATGCGCAGACGCAATGACGTTTCGCCGCTCGCGTCGCCGGCGTTGTGTTCGAGCCTCTGCAGCAAGAGGTCGAGCAGTTCCTGATGGCGTCCCTCGGCTTCCAGCCGATCGTTCAAGAATGAGACGGATTCGGTGGCGCCGGGATCCAGCTCGAGGATCCGCATGTGATGGTGCTCGGCGCGCTCTGCATCCTCGATGACGCCCGTGTGGAGGGCGGCGAGTTCGCCGTGCAGAGACCGGGCACGTTGTTCGTCGGGCTCGCCGTCGAGTTCGAGTTCCAGAACGCGGGCCAGATCGGTCGGCTGCTCGAGCTCCCGGTAGAGAGAGGCGAGTACTTGAAGCGAACCGGCACGCCCCGGGGCGATAGCCAATGACTGCTCGAGGTGACTGGCCGCGCGTGCGGTGTCCCGCAACCGGTCGCGGCACAAGGTTGCCAGTTCCACGTGGATCTCTGCGTCGCGGCCCTCTCCGAGCCCTCGCGCGATCCGTTCATAGAGCGCGGGCCAGTCACCGGCGCGGGTGAGCAGCGCGCCGAGTCGGGCCTCGGCTTCGGCCGAGGTGGGCGTCGATCCATCGGCGATCTCGGTCAGGACGTTCAGTGCGAGCGGTAGCTGTTGCAGACGCTCTTCGAGCAGGGTGGCGCGTTCGAACTCCAGCAACGCCTTTCGATTGCGATCCCCTTCCGACGCGGCCACTTCTTCGAGGAGCGCGACCAGCCGCTCGTCGTCGCCGAGCCGCCGGAGTGCTCGTTCCAGGCCGGCAATGGCTCGCTCGGAACTGGGGTCGGCTTCGCGGGCGAGTTCGAACAGCTCGGCCGCCTCCCGGGGGTTTCCGAGGTGTTCCAGCAGGATCTCGGCGCGCCGAATCTCGATCTCGAATGCCTCGGGATCGAGCGGGTCGAGGGCGCGGCGACGCGCATCCAGCCGCGCGCAAAGTTCGTCCCAACGCCCGAGACGCTCCAGCAGGGCGAGCAGTTGGTCCTCGGTCCCGGCGGGTGCCGCTTCGCATTCGAGGGCGGACTCGAAGGCGATGACCGCACCGGCAGGATCGTCGAGCGATTCATGGAGCAGCATGCCAGCGTCGTAGAGACACTGGGCCCGTTCGGCGCCACCGATCAGTTCGCTGAGGTGGCGCTTGATCTCGACGCGCTCGGCAAATCGGCTGGTTTCGGAAAGCAACTCGTCGATGGCGCGAACGGATTCGAGCGCGTCGGGATTCAACGCGAGGGCGTTGCGATGTGCGTCGATGGCGCGGTCCGAGTCCCCGAGTTCGTCGTACAGGAAACCCAGGCGCTGGCGGTTTCCGGCACGTTCGCCGGCGTCGAGGAGCGAGTCGAGCGCCTCGAGGGAGTCCGCAAGCGCGGCCTTGTCTCCGGTCGCTTCCTGCAGGCGCGCCAGATGCTCCAGGACGTCGCGATCCTCCGGCGCGCAAGCGGCCAGTTTCTGAACCCAGACAAGGGCCCGCTCTGGCATCTCCCGTCCTTCGTGGATGCGAGCGAGCTCGCCCACGAGGAAGCTCAGTCGGCCGCGATCCGACGTGATCTCGGCTTCGCGTTCGAAGGACGCCAGGATGGCTTCGTTGTCGCCCGTCGCGATCGCGATACGCTCGAGGCCCTGTCGGGCGAGGGCGTCCTCGGCATCGATTCCCAAGGCCAGCTCGAAGCTCTCCCGCGCTCCGTCGACGTCATCCAGGCGTTCGAACAGGATTTCTCCCAGTGCGCAGGACCAGGCAAGGGTCCGCGCCGGCTCATCCCCGTTGGCGTCGACGGCTCGTTGGAGAAGCCCTCCGAGATCCTCCCAGCGATCAGCCTTGCGGTAGAGCCGCTGGAGGGCACCGACGCCGTCGGCATGGCTCGGCCGGAGATTGACGGCCCGTTCGTAGGCGGCTTCCGCGGCGACCGGGTCGCTGCTCCGGGTCTCGTGGATGCGGCCGAGTCGACACCACAGGTCGACCTGCTCGTCGGAGCCTTCCGCGCCCTGGGCAAGCTGTTCCTCGAGCAGGGCCACGAGTTCCTCGTCGCGCCCGGTACGTTCCATCAGCTGGATGAGTTCTTCGAAGATGGTCGGCGTTGGCGCTTGCTTGGCGACGGCGCGCTGCAACTGGACGATCGCGAAGGCATCGTCGCCCTGTTCGGTCGCCAGCTGAGCGCTCTCGTGCAAGACGTCGATCGGTGCCGCGTCATCGGCCAGCTCGGAAGCTCGGCGAAGATGGTTGGAGAGTGCATCGTGGTTGCCACTCAGACGCTCGACATCGGCGAGATAGAGGTGCACGACCGGATCTTCCGGGAACAGATCGTGAGCGCGGCGGAACCAATATCGCGCGCTCTGTGGATCGCGCAGCTTCTCGAGCTGGACGCGGCCCGCGTCGTGGGCGACCGCCAGCTTGTCGATCATGTGTTCGGCCAGTTCGAAGCGGCGTTCCTGCAGGTCCGCGTAGAGCGGCCAGTTCTCGGTCTGTTCCGCGTGGATCGCAACGGCTTCCAACGCCTGCGGATGGCGTGGATCGTCGGAGAGGGCACGCATGTAGAAATCGATGGCACGCTCGGCTCCGTCGCTTTCCTTCGTCAGCAACGCCGCGATTCGGGCCCAGACCGGTGCCCGCTCGGCGCCACGGAGCTGTTCGCTCGCCTGTTCGAGCGCCGTCACTGCAGCGGCCGGGTCGCCGAGGGCCTCGCGGCAGCGCGAGATTCCCAGCAGTGCCGGTACGTGAGCGGGTTCGACCTCCAAAGCCTGCTGGAAGAGCTGCACGGCGTGACCGGCGTCGCCCAGCCGGTCGAGCCAGATCCCGGCCATCTCGCTGTGGAAGGCGGCCTTCTCGAAGGGTTGCATCGGCAGCCCCGCTTCGTGCTCGGCGACCTGCAGGGCCAGGTCCCACTGCTCTCGTGTGCAGTGGATGCGACGGATCTGGGCGAAAGCGGCGCGCAGCCCCGGGTCGAGGCGGCCGGATTCCTGGTAGCGGAGCAGGGCGTCGTCGCTGTGATCGCAGCGCTCTTCGAGAACCTGGGCCAGCCGCATCGTCACGCGCGCACGCGGAATCGGGGCCTGCGCCGGATCCAGGTCCGGTGCGCTCAGCCGGCGCTCGTAGTGAGCCACGAGCGCTTCCCAATCGCCACCGACGAAGTACGCCTCTTCGAGGGCCTCGAAGGCGACCACGTCACTGGGGTCGGCCTCGAATCGCTGCTGATGGGACTGCTGGTTGGCGTTCAACGGATGAATCTCCCCTGGGGGACCGATCTGCCTGCGAGCATGGCTCGGGTAAGCAGCGGACCCGCAAGTCCATCGGTGAACCCGGCGCCTCCCTTGAACCGTTTCGGTTGCACCGGGAGTGCTGTTTGAATAGGTTTCTCGCGGGTTTACGGGGGAGCCATGCCGACCGAGCCGCTCCAGGCGCTGCCTGAGGCTGAACGCCGCCGCAGGCAGCGCGATTGGGCCCTCCTTGCGGGGGGAGCCCTGGTTCTTGTTGCCGCCTTCTGGGTGCGCGAGCGCATTTCCAGTTTGCCGGACGCGCTGCCTTTCGCCGACAGCGTGCTCTTCCTGTTGATCAACGTCAGCAGCATCGTGCTGATCGTCCTGCTCGTCTACCTGATCGGGCGCCAGTTCGTGAAGCTCGTCTTCGAACGACGCCGCGGTGTGTTGGGCTCGCACCTGAACCTGAAGTTCACCACCGCGCTGTTCCTGGTGGCCACGGTTCCGACGTTGGCGCTGTACACCGTCTCGTCCTCGTTCATTCAGGGTTCGTTCGAATCGTGGTTTACCTTGCAGATGGACCGGGCGGTCGATCAGAGTCGCGAGGTCGCGGACGCCTACTACACGGCCCAGGCCAGCAACGCGCTCCACTTCGGTGCGCAGATCTCGAAGCAGATCACCGACGAGCGGATGTTGCGCGAAGGCAATCACGCCGAACTCGAGGTCTTCATCAAGGCGCGCCAGCGCGAATACAACCTCGGCGTCGTTCAGGTCTTCCCCTTCGCCGAGGCCGAACCGCTGGCCACCTTGATCAACCCCGAGATCCCCTCGGCCGCCTTCGTGAAGCGGGACAGCACCATCGTCGCGTCCGCGTTCAAGGGCGAAGAAGTCTCGATCGTCGAGAGCACGGGGACCGAGATCGGCGACGTGATTCGCGGCGCCGTGCCGATCTTCTCGTCGGACCCGGTGCGGCCCGGCGAGGTCGTGGGTGCGCTGGTGGTGAATCATCTGGTTCCCCATCCACTCGTACAACGCTTGACCAACATCCGCGCGGCGCGGGACGAGTACAGCTTCTTCAAGTCGCTCTCGGGCGAGATCGCGGGCGTCTACCAGCTGGTCTTGTTGTTATTTGCCCTGGTCTTCATGTTGCTCGCGATCTGGTGGGGCCTTCGCATGGCCCGCGCGGTCACCGGGCCGATCAACGCATTGGCCGAAGGCACCGAACGGGTGGCGCGAGGAGATCTGGACGTCGTGGTCCAGGAGCAGTCGAACGACGAGATCGGCATGCTGGTTCGTTCCTTCAATCAGATGACTCACGACCTGCGCGAGGCGCTGACCGGGCTCGAGGAATCGAACACCGAACTCGAGCAGCGCCGTCGCTACATGGAGATCGTGCTGCGCAACGTCGACGCTGGTGTGGCGAGCGTCGATGCCGAAGGCCGCATCGGGACGATCAACCCTTCGGCCCTGCGCCTGCTCGGAATCGCGCCGGGGACGCCCGTGGTCGGCAGCAAGCTTGCCGAGGTCCTCGATTCCCCGGAGCTGCTCGACGTCTTGCGCGACCTCGCGGGTCAGACCCGGGCCGGGATTCGGGAGAGCGTGCGGCAGCAGGTGTTGCTGCCGAAGGGCGACGAGGCGCTGACCCTGGTGATCACGCTCTCGCTCTTGCAGGACGAGGAAGGCCGCGCGCTCGGTTCGGTGATCGTGTTCGACGATTACACCCAGGAAGTGCGGGCCCAGCGGATGGCGGCCTGGCGCGAGGTCGCTCGCCGCATTGCCCACGAGATCAAGAATCCCCTCACCCCGATCCAACTCTCGGCCCAGCGGATTCGCCGGCGCTTCCGCGGCCGGATCAGCGACGGGGAGGACGCCCAGGTCTTCGATGAGGCCGTCGACACGATCATGAGCCACGTCGAGGGATTGAAGGTGCTGGTCAACGAGTTCTCGCAGTTCGCGCGGCTTCCCGCGGCGAATCCCAAGCCGGACGATCTCAATCAACTGGTTCAGGAGGCCGTCTCGAGTTACGCGGGGACCGAGCGCGTTCGTTTCGAGGCAGACCTCGACGAGACGCTGCCCTCGGTCGAGTTCGATCGCGAGCAGATTCGCCGCGTGCTCACCAATCTGCTCGACAATGCCAGCGCCGCCTGCGCCGAAACCGGCGGCCATGTGGTCGTCCGTACCATTCACGATTCCCCGCTCCAGACGGCGCGCGTCGAGGTCGCCGACGATGGCGTTGGAATTCCCGAAGACGAACGGCGACGGATCTTCGAGCCGTACTACTCGACCAAACCCCATGGGACCGGCCTCGGGTTGGCGATCGTCTCCCGAATCGTGGCCGATCACCACGGCTACATTCGCGTCCACCCGAATCGGCCGACAGGCACCCGATTCATTCTGGAACTACCGGTCAAGGTGACCTGAGGAGGCTCCGCGGGTCGGTTCTACCCGGTTCGCTCAGCCCAGGACGGCGGCGGGGCCCAGGAGGGACTCACTGGCCTCGAGCGTTCGCCTGGGCCCCGGAAGGTCTTGAGGGTGGGGTGGCGTTCGACTCTCTGAGGAGGGCTCGCAGGTCGCTCTCGTGGGCGGGGGTTTCTTGGGTCGAGGATGTGCTGACTAGCGGTGCCTGCACGAGGGAATGCCGGCCGGGGCCGCGGGGATGGTTCAGCCCGGAGCGGCAGCGGGGTCCAGGAGAGGACCGGCCCGCCTCCAGCCTTCGTTGAGGAGCCAGGTGTGGGTGAACGCGACCGCCCGGGTTCCGGGCGTTCCTCTTGCCGTGGCCACGACGTCCCGCGCGGACCGCTTCCAGCCCCCGAACCATCGACCCGAAGAGGCCGGATCGATCCGCACGCTGCTGGACGGCCGCTTCGTGTGCCGCCTGGCGTTCATCAGGACATACCGAAGTGCATTGCGCACCTGGGTCGGTGTCTTCAACACGACATGGTGATACCGGTCCTTCAGGACCGGTCCAGAGCGCACGAACACGCGGTTCACGGCACGCGCT
>JAJDAP010000124.1 GCA_029261795.1 Deltaproteobacteria bacterium | reverse complement strand
TCCCGTCGCCTGGCACGCATCTTTCCGGCCCAATCTGCGTTGCGAAGCCTTGCTGGGGCTCGCCCCAGCGGCGGCTCCGCGCCTTGATTGGACCGAAAATCTGCGCACCGGGCTCGGTCCGGGGTTCTTCCGCAACCTGCTAGCTTCGCAGCAGCCGCCCCTCCGCGATTCGCCAGGTCTCCTTCGTGCACACCTCGGCAAGCCTCGGATCGTGGCTGACGAGGACGATGGCGCCCGGGTAGTCCGCGAGCGCGGCTTCCAATCGCTCGATCGCTGGCAGGTCGAGATGGTTGGTCGGCTCGTCCAGGAAGCAGGCGGCGACGCCGCGGGCAAGGCCGCAGGCGACCCAGAGTTTCCGGGCTTCGCCCGGGGAGGGTTCGTCCGTTTCCAGCAGCCGCTCGGGCTCAGCGCCCAACGTCGCCGCGATCGCCAGCAGCCGTCCCCGGGTTTCGGCGGCTGCGTCTCGGATGGAACGGAGCAGAGCGGCAACGGCCTCGGGATCGAGTTCCTGGGGCAGGTGCAGCAGGCGGTCCGGGGCGAGCGTCGCTTCGGCATGCAGTGCCCGGAGTAGCGTCGTCTTGCCTGCTCCGTTGGGCCCGGCGATCCAGATCCGGCTCTCGCGACGAACTTCAACGCCCACGTCCACCAGAAGTCGTGTGTCCCCGGCCTCGAGCGCGGGAACGTGGAGCGACGCGATGCGCGGCTGCTCGGCGGGCCGGAAGGCGAGGCGCACCGGTCCGCCTCGGTCCTTGTCGAAACGGACGGCCTCGAGGGCATCCTTCTTGCGTGTGATCTGATCGCGGACCACGGCGGCTTCACGAGAAAGTCGTGCCGCTCCTTTCTGGGCGCGAATGCTGGCGGCCATGGTGCGGCTGTCCGAATCCTTGCGGCCCTTCGTGCGCCCCCGTCGGCCGACGGAAGCGTCGGCGCTCTGGAGATCACTTCGCCGCTGACCGAGGCGCTTGCGCAAGCGCCGCTCCTCCCGGCGGATCTTCTCTCGGGCCTTGCGTCGCCCTTCGTTCTCTTCGCGCCAGGCGGAGGTGGCTTCCTCGAAGCCGCAACGGCGTAGCTCGACACCGCATCCATGGATTCGCGCCGTTGTATGAGCGAGTGCCGCGAGCAGGGAGCGATCGTGCGACACGAGCAGGCCGACGCCTTCGAAGCGGCCGAGCACATCGATCAGCAACTGGCGCGCGTCGCCATCCAGATGGTCGGTCGGCTCATCGAGGAGCAACACGTCGGGCGCGGCAGCGAGGGCGGCACCGATCTGCCAGCGTCGGCGTTCGCCGGGCGAGAGCGTCGGCCAACGTCCGAGATCCGCGGGATCGAGTTCGAGCCTACCCAGCCAGCGGCGCGCGGCACCGTCCGGAAGTTCCGCGAAGCCACGGATCTCGTCGCTGAGCCGAGCGGCACTCTGGCGACACCAGGCGATCCGGGCGTGGCGCGGCTCGCTGACCAGGCTGCCGGTCTCGGGCATGAGCTCGCCCGCGATAAGACGCAAGAGGGTGGTCTTGCCGGTGCCGTTGGGCGCGACGAGGGCTGTCCAGCCCGCGTGGAGTTCGCAGCAAACGTCGATGAGGATCGGGATGGAGTCCCGATAGGAAAAGGAAACGGAGTCCAGGCGCAGTGCGACCGGCATCATGACAACCTCGGCGAGGGCGCGTCACCCGGTGAAGGGGGAGCGCAAGAACGAAAGGGCCGATGCGGTTGCGGTGTTACATGGGTGCGGCCGAAGGCGGCCGCCGGAACCTCCGATCCCGGCAACCTAGCGCGCGCTCTGCGGGTCTGGCCACCCTTCGGCTGCCCGAGGCTTCTACTACACTTCGCGGTCATGCCGAACCCCAAGACTCCCGTACTGGTGGGCATCGCCCAGGTCCTGCAACGCACCGACGATCTGGACACCGCCAAGGAACCCCTCGACCTGATGGTGGACGCCGTGCAGCGCGCCGCCGAGGACGCAGGCAGCCGCGAGCTACTCAAACGTGCCAGCTCGGTCCGCGTGATCCGCGGCATCTGGAAGTATCAGGACCCGGCGCGCGCCGTCGCAGAGAGCGTCGGCTGCCCGGGTGCGCAGACCGCCATCACCCCCTTCGGCGGCAACTTCGTGCAGACCGCGGTCAACCGCAGCTGCCTCGACATCCAGAGCGGCGCACAGGACATCATCCTGATCACGGGCGGCGAGTGTGGTCGGACCCAGGCGCGGATCAAGAAGGCAGGCCTGCCCTTCGATTGGCGGGAGGCTCCGGGAACGCCCGACCTCTTCATCGGCGAAGAGGTTGCGATGGCCCACGAGGCCGAGATGGTCCGCGGCATCCGCCAGCCGATCCAGATGTACCCGATCTTCGACAACGCTCTTCGCTACGAGCGCGGCGAGTCGATCGAGGCGCATCGTCGTCGCATCAGCGAGCTGTGGGCAAGCTTCAGCGAAGTCGCTTCGAAGAACCCGAACGCCTGGATCCAGGATCGGAAGACCGCCGAGGAGATCGGCGATCCGAACGCGCCGGGCAACCGTGCCGTCTCGTTCCCGTATCCGATGCTGATGAACTCGAACAGCCGCGTCGACATGGGCGCCGCGCTGATCCTCACCAGCGAAGAGACCGCGCAGTCACTGGGGATCCCGCGCGAGAAGTGGGTCTACCCACACGCGGGCACTGATGCCCACGATCACTACTTCGTCTCGGAACGCGAGAGCCTGAATGCCAGCCCGGGCATCCGGCTCGCCGGCCGACGCTGCCTCGAACTCGCCGGTGTCGAACCGGGCGACCTCGCCTATCAAGATGTCTACTCCTGCTTCCCGAGCGCCGTCCAGGTGGCGGCCAAGGAACTCGAACTCGATACCTCGAAGCCCCTTACCGTGACCGGCGGCCTGACGTTCGGCGGCGGACCGCTCAACAACTACGTCATGCATGGCATCGCGCGAATGGCGGAACTGTTGCGGGAGGCGCCAGGCGAGAAGGGTCTCTGCACCGCCAACGGCGGCTTCCTGACCAAGCACGCCTTCGGCGTCTACTCCACCGAGCCGCCGTCGATCCCGTTCCAGCACGCGGATCTCCAGGCCGAGGTCGATGCCCTGCCGAAGCGCGAAGCCGTGGTCGAACACGAAGGCGAAGTCACCGTCGAGTCCTACACGGTGATGTACGCGGGCGGCGAACCGGGGATGGGCCACGCGGCGTGTCTGTTGCCGGACGGTCGCCGGACCTGGGCGAACGTGCCGGACCGAGACGTGGCCGCCGCCATGACGAAGGAGGAATTCTGTGGGCGCAGTGGGAAGCTCCGAGCGGGAAACCTCGATCTCGTCAACTAACGAAGCGCTTCGCCCCAGATTTCGATGGCGGTGGCCCGGATCGAATCGAGATCGTGGGAGATGACGATCTCGGTCGCAGGCGGGGCGTATAGCTCGGTAAGCCAGCGGCGGAGTTCACCCAACCTGCCCGTCGATTCCGGGATGATCACGTTGCTGTAGAGCCAGGGCTTGCCGACGTCGTTGAAGAGGTTCTCGCGATCGTTGGTGATGTCGCCGGCAAAGATCCAGTGCTTCCCCGCGACGTTGGCGACGAAGACCGTGCTGCCGGGGGTGTGCCCGCCAGCAGCGAATGCGGCGAGACCCTCGAAGCTCGGGATCGGCATGAGGGGGCCGCCGCTGAGTTCCCTGGGCTCGGTGCAGCCGGAACCGGAGAGCTGGGCACGGCCCGGGTCGGTCGTATAGTTGCCGCGTTGGAGTTGATCCGGGGTCTGGAAGACCGGAATCGTGCCGCCATGGGCGGCGCAGAGCTCGGCGATGCCTTCGGTGTGATCCGTGTGGAGGTGGGTGAAGCCGACGGCGGCGATGCGCTTGGAATCAGCGCCGAGCTGCTCGGCCATCGAGCCGAAGGTCTCGATCGGCTGGGCCCCGATCGACTCGAGCACGTCGCCGAAAGCCTGCATCCCCTCGTGCGCCATGCCGACGTCGATGGCAAAGGCGCTTCCGTCGGGCCATTCGAGCAGGAAGCCGCCGTAGGTTCCGCCCCTTCCTGTCGATTGGATCTGGGTTCCGCTGTTCACATAACGAATGCGAACTGGTCCTTCGGGCACGCCTTCGAGCGCTGCGCGGCTCGGAAGCGCCGGCGCGATGCTGCGCATCTCGAGGTGGGCCTCGAGCAGGAAGCCCGACAGGACCAGGACGGCCAACAACAGGGCGCTTGCGATTCCAATCAGGACGCGGCGCATGGCAGGCCTCGCTGGTGCAGGGCACTGCACGATACGTGACCTGCCGAGAGGGTACCCGCGCGCTGGGCGGCGGCCGCCCGGTTTGCTTCGACGCGGCTAGCTTCGGCCTCTCCGTGGCGCGTATGCGGCAAGCCCTACGACGCCCAGGACAAGGAGCAGCGCGGTTCCCGGCTCGGGGACGGCGGCGAAGGTCACGGCCGTGACGACCTGCTCGTTCTCGAACGCGAACAACAGATGCGGCACGCCTCCGATGATGCCGATGGCCAGGCCCTCCGGATCGAAGCATGGAAGGTTCGTGTTCGCGATGCACGCGGCCAGGACCGGCTCGTCCGGGATGCTCGGATCGTTGGTGGCTCCAGTTCCCCAGCCGAACAGCGTGACCATCGGATCGCTCACCGCGAGCAGCGTCCCTGTACTCCGCTCATAGGCCCAGATACGCGACTGCCCGCTACCGCTGCTGTCGTCGGCAATGTAGAGGATGTCGTTGATCGGGTCGTAGGCGCCGGCGCTGACCTCGTTCAGGTTCTGCTCGTTGAGAACGGGGTTCGAGTTGAAGTCGATCGTCCCGTTCTGGTTCAGGTCGCCGTGAAGGAAGCTGCTCTGGAAGACGCCGAGGGAATCGACTTCGATGATCTGGTCGTTGGTCTCGCCGCCCAGAAAGATCGAGCCGCTGTTGACGAAGATCGCGGCCTCGATCTCGCTGAACGAGAAATTGCTGAAACTGATGCCGCCAGCCACCACAGCGCCATTGACCGAGGAGATTTCCTCGACGGCGCTGTCGTTTGCGGTCAGCAGGTTCCCGTTGGGCAGGATGTCCAGGCTGCGGATCTTTCCGAAGGGTGCAAAGAAGGATCGGTCGATCGAGTAGTTGCCGGTCGAGCCCGGGTCCGTGTAGACGAAGATCTTGTTGCTGATCTTGTCTCCGACGAAGATCTCGGGCGCACCCGTCGCGTCTACCCCGAAGGCCAGGCCCTCAGGGTCGATTCCGTCCAGCAGCGTGTTGATGACCGGGTCGCCGGGGTTGCTGGTCAGTGTCAGCAAGGCAGGCGTGGCGCTAGCGGCTCCTGCGAAGGAGAGCGTCAACAGTGCGGCAACGACGATTCGGATCATCCTGGGCTCCTCCAGTCCTCCCCCCACAGAACGTGGTTCAGCGCCGTGGAATGTGACACGTAAAATGCCCCCGGATGGTTTTCACGAGCCGGGGCTCCCCCTCGGGGGCCTCGCGCTCCCCGAGCGCTGCCTTCTGCTCTGCACCCGCTCGGGCAGAACGAGTCTCCCTTCCGAAACGGTACCCTCGACCCTCCGGAGTGATGTTGAGGTGATGCGGTGAAGTGGTCCTGGAGAGTCGGGCAGGTTGCCGGAATCGGCATCTACGTCCATGCCACCTTCTTCATCCTGATCGCCTGGATTGCGTTCGCGTCGTGGACCGAAGACCAGAGCGCCCGAGCCGTCTTCGTCGGGGTCTCGTTCATTCTCGCGCTCTTCGGCTGCATCGTTCTTCATGAGCTGGGCCACGCACTCGCTGCGCGCCGATACGACATCCGAACGCGCGATATCACACTCCTTCCCATCGGCGGTCTCGCACGGCTGGAGCGAATGCCCGAGGAGCCCCGGCAGGAACTCGTCGTAGCGCTGGCCGGTCCAGCGGTGAATCTCGTGATCGCCGGTGTGCTAGGTGCGGGCCTCCATGCACTTGGTGGGTTCGAGCCGGGAGCGGGAATGAACGCGTTCGCAGGACCGTTCGCGCAGCGCCTTCTCGTCGTGAATCTCTTCATCATGGCGTTCAACCTGTTGCCAGCTTTCCCCATGGACGGGGGCCGCGCGCTCCGCGCCGTGCTGGCAACCCGCATGGACTACGTGGCAGCGACCCAGATCGCGGCCAACATCGGCCAGGGAATGGCCTTTCTGTTTGGCCTGCTCGGCCTTCTCGCGAACCCGTTCCTCTTGTTCATCGCGCTCTTCGTCTGGATTGGCGCCGCGAGCGAGGCGAGCATGGTGCAGATGAAGTCTGCGCTCGGAGGCATTCCGGTTGCCGGGGCGATGCTTCGCAATTTCGAGACGCTTCGACCCGAAGACCGGCTTTCCCGAGGCGTCGAGCTGACACTCTCAGGCTCTCAGAAGGACTTCCCGGTTCTGGATCGGGGACGCGTATCCGGCATCCTCACCCAGGAACGCCTTCTCGCGGCGTTGGCGAAGAACGGCCCCGGGGCCACCGTCGAGAGCGGGATCGACAGAGAGGTCGAGGCCGCCGACTCCCACGAGATGTTGGAAGGAGCACTTGCGCGCCTCGAAGGTTCCTCGTCGAGGACGATTCCGGTCACGCACGATGGCACGTTGGTAGGCCTCCTGACGCTGGATAACGTCGGTGAGTTCTTGCAGATTCAAGCGGCTCTGAGCGGGCGGCCGAGACGCGGACGAGGGCCAAACTAGGCCTCGAAAACCTGCGCTGCGCGGTCTGCGCGCGCACTCGCTATTCGGGCAGAAGGCCTAGGCTCTCCTGGGCAAGCAGTTCATGTCGTGGCGAGAAGGAGGCTCCATGTCCGGACAGCTCGAAGGACAGCGCGTCCTCGTTACCCAGTGCACCGATTACATGGGGCCGCCGATCGCCGCACTCTTCGAAGCCGAGGGCGCCGAAGTGATCCCCTCGAAAGGCATCCTGCGCAGTGACGAGCAGGTCCGCGCCCTCGTCGAAGACGCAGGGCCCCTGGATATCATCGCTGCCAACCTCGCTATCGACCCGAGCGGGGCCAAGGTCGGCGAGATCGAGGACCAGGGCTGGTCGGCTCTGTTTGCCGCCATGGTCGATCCGCTGATGTGGCTCGTGCGCGCGGCGGCGCCGGGCATGGTCGAGCGTGGGGCCGGGAAGATCGTGGCCGTCACCAGCGCCGCGCCGCTACGTGGGATTCCCGGGGTCTCGGGCTACTGCGCCGCGCGCGGCGCCCAGAACGCGTTCGTTCGGGCCGCCGGTCTCGAACTCGCACCGGCCAACGTCCAATTCAACGCCATCGCCCAGAACTACGTGAGCAACGCCGAGTACTACCCGCCGGAACACGTCGCGAGCGAGCGCTTCCAGCGCCACCTGAAACACAACGTCCCGGCCGGCCGAATCGCCGACCCGCGCGAGACGGCTGAGTTGGCGCTCTTCCTGGCCTCCCAGCGCAGCAACTTCATCGTCGGACAGGTCGTACCCTTCGCCGGCGGCTGGGTGACGACGACCTGACGAGGCACGGCACCAGGAGCCGCCGGAGTAGAGGCACGCGCCGAGGCGCAGGTGTCGCGTGAACCGTTGCCCTACGGCCGGGCGGCAGCAAGAGTTCACCCTCATCTGTACCCGCATCCGCAAGACTTCGTTCCAGTCGCTCCCATCATCGAGTACCCGCTCGGGCTATGCTTCCCTGATCTTCGAGAGCAGATCTCGGCGCATGATGGGAACCACATGAAAGGTCATCGATCGAGTCCGCGTCGTCGGAGGAGGGCCTCGCGTCCCCGATGTGAATGGATCGGAGCGCTTCGGGCGACACCACTCATCATCGAGGACGACGCCGAGCCGTTCCGCCCCGCGATCGCGTTGTGGGTCGAGGCGCCCTCGGGCTTGGTGGTGGCGCAGGAGATCCTGAAGCCGGGGGATAGCGAGGGTGCGCTTGGACGCGTGTTGGCAAAGGCCCTGGAGCAGCCCACCCCAGGGGCGCAGCCGGCGCCCGACGCGGTCCGCGTCGAGGACGCGGATTTCGTTGCGGAGGTTCGCACGGCCCTGAGAGGACGGGTGCCGGTCGAAGTGGCGCCGACGCCCGAGATCGATGAGGTGATGGCAGCCTTCGTCGAGGCGACGGCGAGCGAAGAGCCGGACGATCGCAGCTATTTCGAGGACGGCCAGATCGCGCCGAGGACCGTCGAGCGGCTGTTCGTGGCGTCGCGCATTCTCTACGACATCGCCCCCTGGCAGATGGCGACCGACGATCGCGTGGTGCGGATGGACATCCCGAGGCTCGGCGTGGAGGGTGCGTGCGTCTCCATCATCGGAAACCTCGACGAATCGTTAGGCCTCCTGATCTTCCCTTCGCTCCTCGGGTATGAGGCGTTCCTGGACGCTGCCGAGGGAGGGATCGAGCGGAAGGGGCGCCTCGATCTCGGAACCGATTGGCTGGCCCTAAACTTCGAGCGAGGCGATGAGCTTCCGCGCACGATGCGGCGCGAGGTCATGTCGCACAGCTGGCCGCTCGCGAATGCGGATGCGCATCCCGTGGTGGGGCGCTTCGAGCGCGACGGCATCCCACGGCCCGTGGTCACGCGGGATCTCGAGATCGCAGCGGCCTGCGCCACGTCCGTGGGTTCGTTCTATGTCAGTCATCGAAATGCTTTCGAGGCCCGGGCTATCGAGCCCGCGTGCGAGTCGTACTTCGACGAGGACGATCTCGAAGTCTGTCTCACCATCCCGTACGAAGCTCACGCCCTGTTCGAACTACCCGAGCGCCTGGCTGCGCCCGTGAAACCCGCCAAGGTGGGTCGCAACGACCCGTGCCCGTGCGGGAGTGGGCGCAAGTACAAGAAGTGTCATCTGGCGGCGGATCGCCAAGTGGCTTCGCCGCCGCCTCAGCCGGAGACCCTCCACGATCTCGACCGGGCCCTCGTGGAAGAGATGACGGATTTCGCCTTCAGCCGTTTCGGTCGCGGCTGGCGCCAGGGATCGGCCACGTTCGCCGATTTCGAGGCGGCCATCCAACTCGCGGCCATTTGGTACGTCTACCACCACGAGGTCGAAGGAAAGCCTATGGTGGCCTGGTTCCTGGCGGAACAGGGCCAATACCTCCCGCGCGCCAAACGTCGCTGGTTGGAGGCGCAGCAAGAAACGTGGCTATCGGTGTGGGAGGTGACCGAGGTCGAGGCAGGCGTGGGTATGACGCTGCGCGACCTTCTTTCCGACGAGACGCGCGACGTGTGTGAGGTTCGCGCCTCCCAGACCCTTGTGGTTCGCGATGCGATCCTCGCGCGAATCGTCGACCACGACGGAGCTTCTCACATCTGCGGATTGCACCCGCGAGCGCTGGGGCCCCCAGGCGCGGCCGGAGTCGTACGTCGGGCACGTGGCCGGTTGCGTCGCAAGCGCGCCGTGCCGGTGGAGCGCCTCAGCACCGAGGCCATCGGCCGCTACCTGATCCGCCGCTGGGAGGAGGCCGTCGCCGAATGCGACGCAGCGTCGAGCGTGCCCGCGGCCCTCGCGAACACGGACGGCGATCCGTTCCTGCTCACCAGGGACCATTTCGACGTCGTTTCCGGTGCGCAATCCACGGTCGAATCGAAGCTCGCCGCGCTTGCGGGTGTGGAGCCGCCCGACGACGACGGGACGCTCGTCTACCACTTCATGCGCATCGGAAACGCCATGCACAAGAGCTGGGACAACACGTTGATTGGCGAAGCCCGCTTCTTCGACCGGGAACTCTTGGTCGAAACCAACTCCCGCGAGCGCGCCGACACGCTCCGCGAGCGCATCGAAGCCGCCTGCGGCAACCATATCCACCACCGGTTGCGCGAACTCGAAGACCCCCTCTCGAGTCAGGCCGCCCGGCCGGATCCCGACCACGACCCGGAGCCGCCCACCTCGGAGATGCAGCAGCTGATGCTCGAATTCAAGCAGCGCCATTACGCGAGTTGGACCGACGAGCCCATCCCGGCCCTCGGCGACCAGACCCCGCGCGAAGCCTGCACCACCGCAGACGGCTGCAACGCCGTCGATGTCCTGCTGAAGGACATGGAGAACCTCGAGCAGGGCACAGCCCCCGGCGAGCGCTTTGATTTTTCGGGGTTGCGGCAAGAGTTGGGTCTGGACTGAGGGTTTCCCGGGATTCCCAAACTGACCCGGTACCCGTGAAGTGACTCTTCTCCCGCTCGGCCAGCGCCACTCCTGGGCTCGTAGCCGCGCTCAGATGAACTGTTGCATCCACTCCCGATAGAGAGGGACCGGCCCATCCCCGTCACAGAGCAGGGGCTTGGTCCAGTAGGCCTTGTTTTCCCAGATCGGCAGGTCGTTTTCGAACTGCTGCTCGAGATCCTGGATGACGGCCTTCGCAAGCTGCTCGTTCGCCTCGATGCCGCCGGTCCTCACCGTGTAGAGGAAGCTCGCCTCGGCGTGCTCTGCATCGATTGGCGTCACCGTGTTCATCAGCAACGTGTCCAGGATTCCATCCAACTCGACGGTCTGGAAACCTGGGCCGTGGTCCGTCGACACCAGATGCCCGGTGCCGTGGCCCTCCCCGCCCGGCGTCTTCCAGCTGAAGAGCGAGTCCGTGCGAAAGATGTGACCGTCGATCTCTGCTCGAGCTTCGGGGATCGTGAGGGTGCCGTGGACGTACTTGAAGTGGGCGATGTCTACGCAGTTCTCGTTCATGTCGAGCCAGCGAGCGCGCACCTTCCAGTGCCGAATGTGCGGCCGACGCCAATCCGAGGACGCTAGTTGAGGCAGCTCGGGAATCTCGTAGCTCGGGGCCCTGCCCGGCGCGTCGTGGTAGACGAAGATCACTCCGTTGCGCTCGCAGACCGGCCAGGAACGCGTGGCAGCCTTGGGCGGAATCCGCGTCGCGTAGGGAATGTCCAGGCAGCGCCCCCCGCCGTCCCAGTGCCAGTCGTGGAAGGGACAGCGGATGCCCTTCCCTTCCACCCTTCCGCCCAAGCCCATGTCGGCACCGAGATGGGGACAGTAGGCGTCGAGCACGCTCGCCTCTCCCTCTTCGCTCCGAAACAACACGAGCTTGGTTCCGAAGTAGGCCAGAGACTTGACTTCGCCGGCAGCGACCTCGTCCGCGTACGCCACGCGAAACCAGCCGCTCGGGTAGGCGGCGAAGGGGTAGCGACTGGAGCCCTGGTTTTCTGCGCTTTCCCTCATTTCGTTTCCTCCTCGACGCTGCGCTCGGCTGGGAAGGATCTCAGCGGGAGGGCGCGAAGCGGTAGCGGATCGGGAGGTGCTTGAAGCCAGGCACCAGGTTCGAGGCGACCCGCTCCGGCGTCCCGGCGAGTTCGACGGACTCGAGACGCGACGTGAGCTCGCGGAAGATGGCGCCACTCGTCTTTCTTGCGAGGTGGGCCCCCATGCAGAAGTGCTCGCCTACGCCGAACGCCAGGTGGGGATTGGGGCGCCGGTCGAGCAGAAGCTCGGACGGGGCCTCGAATACTTCTTCGTCGCGGTTGGCCGAGGCGTAGAAGAGCACGAGCCGATCGCCCTGGCGGATCTTCTCACCCCGCAGCTCGTAGTCCCGGTTCGCCGTTCGCACCATGTGGTTCACCGGTGTCACGAAGCGGATGATCTCGTCCGCCGCGCTCGGCGTTAGGTCGGGCTCGCGGGCCCAGCGCTTGCTCTCCTCGGGGCGCTCGATCAGGGCGCGGAAGCCGCCGCCGATGGCGCCGCGGGTCGTCTCGTGGCCGGCCGTGAAGGCGATCAGGCAGAAGCCCATTGTCTCGAGGTCGCCCATCGGCTCTCCCTCGACGCGCGCATTGGCAAACACACTCGCCAGGTCGTCCTGCGGGCTCGAGCGCCGCTCCTGCATCACGCGCGTGAAATAGCTCCAGAACTCGGTGAACATCTCCCGCATGCCCTCCATGCGGTCCTCGCTTCGCTGGAACTCCGCGTCCTCGCTGCCGAAGAGTTCGTTGGTCAGCCGGAGGATGAAGGGCTCGTCGGACTCCGGCACGCCGAGGATGCGAGCGATGATCTTGAGTGGGTGCTGTGAGGCGATCTCGGTGATGAAGTCGCACTCCCCCTGCGCGCCGAGCCCATCGACCAGCTTCGTCGCGGTCTCGCTGACAAGCGAGTCGAGGCTTTGGAGGGCGCGCGGCGAGAAGTAGGCACTCGCGATCTTGCGGTATGCGCGGTGCTCGGGCGGATCCATATTGATGACGGTGCGGATCTGCTGCTGCGCCTGGCGATCGAGATCGTCCGGGCGCTCACGCACGAGGGTCATTCCGGGGCCGTTCAGGAAGACGTCGGGTTGCTTCGAGATCTCGACGATGTCCGCGTGCTTCGTGATCGCCCAGAAGGACGGCCAGCCCGGCGGCTCGAAGAAGCGAACCGGCGTCTCCCGACGCAGCTGGGTCCAGGCTTCGTGGGGGTAGCCGTACTCGGCGTAGCACTGCGGGTCGATCAGGCGGAGCGGGTCGATCTCGGTCATGGCTAGTTCTCCGACCGCAGCGCCTGCCGCGGGCACAAACGGACGGCCTGTTCGATCTGCGAACGCAGGTTCTCGGGAACCTCCTGCAGCAGGATCGTGAGCGTGTCGTCCTCTTCGACCCGGAAGACCTCCGGGCAGATTCCCATGCACACTGCGTTCGCCTCGCAGAGGTCCGTATCGACGATGATCTTCATCACATGTCTCCGGCTTCGCGGCGCGCCGCGTTCGTAGGGAAGCTGCGCAGCAAGATCGGGGCCAATCGTCGCCCACGGGCAGCGCCTCGCGAGGCACACGATGGGGCGATCTGACTCGACACTGTTCCGAAACCGGAGAGGATGGCCCCAGTCGGCTTGGTCCTTGGGCACGCTGCCCACCGCGTGTCTGAGGGAAAGCTTGACGTAGCGCCAATACTCGGACCCTTGGTCGCGGTCGCCGAACGAGCGGGCGGCCTGCCGCTTGGGTCAGCGCCGCGTCAACGCCGCAGACGCAGGAATCGCACGCCTTCGGGGACTGGCGCGTCGGACTCGTGCAACAAGTACCCGATGGCTTGTGAGCGTTTCCTGACGTGTTCGATCAGCGGCCCCGGCGCTTCGAACTCGGCCGGCGGTAGCGCCCCACCCCGCAGCGCCTGTTCGATCCAGTACTCGTCTAGTTCGTCCTCATCGAGGCGCAGGATTTCTCGATTGAAGGCAGCGCGGGCCGGGCTCCCGGGTGGCAGCGCATGGCACTCGATGCGGAGACCGCCGAACCGTGTCTGCCGCCCGAGATAGAGACGCCGCAGCGTGCTGGCGTCGAGAAGCTTTGCACCGTCGAGGGCGTCGGAGGCGACGATGACCAGAATCGGATCACCGAAGGCGGCCGATGGTGTCGCTCCCACTAGCGCCGCCAGGAGAGCGAGCAGGGGACCAGCTTTGCGCATGGATCGGATCAGAAGAAGACTCCGATCCACAGACCGAAGCTCTCGAAGTCGGGGACGCGTGCGCGATGCGTCCGGTGACGCGCGTACTCGGCTTTCAGGCGCAGGCGAGGCGTCGCCGAGTAGCCGATCGTGAAGCGGTTGACCCGTTGCACCGCCTTGCTGCCCAGATCCTCGTCGTCGGAGCGCTCGAAGCGGTAGTTCAGGGACCAATCGCCCAGGTCCCAGCGGACCTTTCCGTAGATTCCATGGACGTAGGAATCGCCGCCAAGAACCCGATCGGTTTGCTGGATGACGTATTCGCTTCGGAGCGTCAGGTTCGCGGGCAGGGAAACTTCACCGTATAACACGCCGCTGGTCTCGCGTTCTCGGTGGCTTCTTTCGGTGGCGATCTGTTGGCTGTAGATCGAGGCGCCGAGAAAGCCGGAGTCCACCACGCCGAGTCGGAGATCAGCGCCTAGCGTTGGACCATGCCCCTCGCCGAGTTCGATGATCTCCGACGCATACCCGGCGTAGAGTGAATAGTCGAGTTCCAGTTCCAGCGAGCCGTCGGGCTCGAAGAAGCGGCGCCCCGACAGGCCCACGCCGAACTGCTGCTCGGGAACGAAGCGTCGGGATTCGAAGATCGGCGGGACGATCGTGTCCGTCAGGATCGTCCAGTGCACCGGGTTCCAGTAGCCGAAGGGCGTCGAGAAGCGCCCAACGCGGACGTCGAGGGCATCCGAAACGGTGTACTTCAGGTACGCCTGTTCGATCTCGAACTCGCTCTCCCGCTCGAGGGTCGCGATGTCGGGCTGGTATTCGATTTCGGCCTCGACAAAGATCTGCCAGCGATCTTCGAGCCGCACGTCGAGAAAACCATTTGCGTGATTGACGGCGAGGTTCGTGCCGTCATCGTCGAGATCGCTGTGCCGGAGCGATGCATCGAGCCACCCGCCAAGATGCACGCGATCGATTTCGAGACCAAATACCGTCGTGTCCTCGGCGAGCACCCACCCGTAGGGCGGACGGTCGACGGCCTGCGGCGTCTCGGCGGCGGCCGGAACCACGAGACCGATGAGGGCCGCTATGGTCCACCAAAGGCCTGCGAGGAGCCCCATCCGCTTCCCATGAGATTGCTTCCGGCGCGCACATCGATTGGCGTGAAGCTCGCGCTGCGATACGGGTTCACCTTGTTGGCGGCGCTCTCGCTGTTTGCCTTCGGGGTGGGCTCGTTGGTCGAGCGCCGAATCAACGGAGAGGCCCGGTTGGCGCTCCAGTTCCAGGTGGCCGATCTCGTCGACGGCTATCACGAGGAGGTCGACCGTCAGGGACGCGAAGCGGCGGTCGCGTGGCTGGCAAGCCGCGCCGGCCATCGGGTCGACGGGGAACAGGCGTCGCTGGGTCTCGGTATCGAACTCATCCTCACAGACGGTACTCGTCCCGTCTCCGTCGGTTCCCTCTCCGGGAAAGCGCTTCCGCTCGACCGCAGGTTGGTCGCCGGAAGTCGCTCGGCGGTCTTGCGTGCGGTCAATCTCGGGGGCCAATACGCCCATCTGAGCCTCACCGAGGCGGTGGATGGAGGCTTCCTTCGGACCACGCTCAGCACCGAGCGCTTCGCGCGCAACGCCGCCGATGTGCGCCGGATCTTCCTCTGGTCGATTCCCATGCTGTTGCTCGTCGCGGGAAGCGGCGGCTGGTTCCTGTCGCGGGGCGCGCTCGCGCCGATCGCGCGTATCAATGATGCCGCGCGACGAATTGGTGCGAACGCGGAGGGCTGGATCCCGACCACGGGTAGCGGAGACGAACTCGACCGGCTCGCTGATACGCTCAACGAGATGGTCGGGCGGGTTCGCAGTGGCGTCGATCACCTGAGACGATTCAGCGGAAACGCTGCCCACGAACTCAGGTCGCCGCTCAATCGCATCATGCAACATCTCGATCAACTCGAAGGAAGCCTCAGCGGCGCTTCCGATCGCGAGGACGTCGAAGCGATTCGTGGCGAAGTCGATCAGATGACCCGGCGAATCGATTCCCTGTTGCGCCTGGCACGCGTGGAGCAGGGCCTCCTCCCCGGTCAGCTGGGGTCGGTCGATGCAACCGCCCTCGTCGAGAACGTCGCGAGTTTCTTCGAGCCGGAAGCCGAGTCCCTGGGAATGGCCTTCGAGGTTCGCTGCGAGCCGAACCTCGAGACCTCGGGCGATCTCGAATGGCTGAGTACGGCTCTTTCCAACCTCGTCAGCAATGCCATCAAATATGGTTCGCCCGGTGGAAGGGTCGCGATCGTCGGCTCGCTCGTGGATCAGTGCATCCATATCGCGGTAACGGACACCGGCCCCGGCCTCCCGGTGTCCGAGGTCGAGGCCGTGTTCGAGCGCTTCGAGCGCGCCACCAACGACCACTCGATCCCGGGCTTCGGCCTCGGTCTGCCGATCGCACGGGAGATCGCCAGGGCCCACGGTGGGGATGTCGCGATCTCGACGAAGCTCGGACATGGGAGCACCTTCACGTTGATCGTACCCGAGCGAGCCTCGCACCAACCCGTCAGCGTAGGCTCGTCATGAGAGAGGACCGTTAGCCATGCATCTGCTCATCGTCGAGGACGATCCCGAAACCGCGTCCTATCTCGAGCGCGGACTCTCGGAACACGATTTCGTCGTCGATGCCGCGAGCACGGGCGACGCCGGCCTCGAAATCGGCCTCACCGGTGAGCAGGATCTCATCATTCTCGATGTCCGGCTGCCTGGGATCGATGGCTTCGAGATATTGAGGCGTCTGCGTTCGGCGGGCATCGAAACGCCGGTCTTGTTCCTTTCTGCCCAGGGGGATGTCCACAACCGGATCGAGGGTCTCACGCTCGGCGCGGATGATTTCCTGCCGAAACCATTCTCGCTCGCAGAGTTGATCGCACGAATTCGCTCGGTGGAACGGCGACGTCGTGGAGACACTGGAGGAGACTTGATCCGGATCGCCAATCTCCAGATCGATCGCGCGTCCCGCAGCGTGAAGCGTGACACGATGCGCATCGACCTGACCCAGAAGGAGTTCCAGCTCCTGGCCTATCTCGCACGGATTCACGGCCAGGTCGCAACACGCACGATGATCACGGAGAACGTCTGGGGGCACGGATTCGACTCCTACTCGAATCTCGTCGACGTGCACATCAACCGCCTGCGCAGGAAGATCGACCGCGACTTCGATCCAAAACTCATCCACACGGTCAAGGGCGCTGGCTACGTGCTGGAGCATCGGGACTAACATCGGAACGGCGCCACGCATCTAGTGTCCCCGAACGAAATTTCCAAACCGGCGAGTCCACTTCCGGATCGTGTCCCGTCCTCGCTCGATCGGGAGCAGCAGGCCGGAGCGCCAGCGTTCGCCTGGACGAGGGCGGAAGACGGTCGAGTGCGCGATTCCGGCGTCGGTCGGCGCGGCCTCCGTGTAGTAGTAGGCTGCGAACGAGTTTCGGGTGCGGTCCTTCGGACAGGAGATCTGTGTCACGCCGTGCCAGCTGTGCTCTCCGGTGTTGAAGATCAGGCAGCTCCCGGCATCTGGCGCCAGCGCCCCGGCGCGCAGCTTGACGTCACGATCCCACAGATCGACGGCGCCGCCCCATGCCGGGTCCCAGTCCTCGCACAGGTAGACGAGAATGTTCAAGCGGCGATGAAGCGCGCCCCGATCCAGCAGATTGAAATCGACGTGGACATCGAGGCGACCGCTGGCGCCCATCACGTGCATCCCGGCACCGCGCAGGGCCGGATCTGCCAGGATGTTCTCGATCCCGGTGATTCGGCTGAGTCGCGCCCTGAATTCGTCGGAGGCGAGAATCCAGTGCAGCATCCGCACCGGCTCGGGGAACCGGCTCTGATCCGTGATCTGCAGCTTCAGGTTCTCGTTGACGCGCCGGAACTCCGCGCCGGCAAGTTGCTTCGCCTCTGCATAACCGGGATAGGCCGCGCACACCTCGCGCAGGAACGCCGGCTCGAGCAGGCTCGGAATGATGACGTGTCGAAACGGTTCCGCGCTCTGGAAGGAGGCGCGGAGCGCCTCTTCATCCAAGGGGTTCAGATAGTCGTCGATTCGGAGGGCGTTCCCGTCGTCGCTTCGGTCATCGTGTGATCGGGTCACGGCGCGGCTTTCGGACGACATCGAGGCTCAGTCGCCGCAGGCCGCGGAGAATGAAACTGGGCTCGTACTCGAAGGACATCCCTGGCGAGAAGCACCAGGATCCGATGCGTCGCCCCAGCTCTTCGAGGAGCACGCGGATCTCGAGCCGCGCCAGTGGCGCCCCGATGCAGAAGTGCGCGCCCCGCCCGAAGGTGAAGACATCGTTCAGGTTGGAGCGTGAGGGATCGAAGCGATCGGGGTCCGGGAAGACACGTTCGTCGCGGTTCGCCGAACCGAACATCACCCAGAGCATCGAACCCTTCGGGATCCGGGTTCCCGCGACCTCGGCATCTTCCGTGCTGACGCGGAACAGGCCCTGGTTGGGGCTCGCGAGTCGCAAGCCTTCCTCGGCAATCGCGGGAATCGTGGCTGGGTCTTCCTGGACCGCCTTCCATTGGTCGGGATTCTCCACAAGGAGCCGCACGATCTCGTTGATGCCCTTCGTCGTGGCTTCGTTTCCTGCCACCATCAGTTGCTGCAGGATGCCGAGGATTTCAGGGGTCTCGAGCTGCCGCTTGAAACCCTCAGCGTCCTCGAACTCGCTATGTGCCAACTCGCTCAGGAAATCGTCGCTGGGATCCGCTCGCCGGGCCTCGACCAACGAGGTCAGGTAGCGCCGCATCTCGACGATTCCCCGGCCCGCTTCGAGGGCGCGCTCGCGGCTGATGTCGGTGCCGATCGCGGAAACCGAATCATCCGACCATCGCTTGACATCGGTCTCCTTCGAAAGCGGGATCGAAAGGGCATGGGAGACCACGCGTACCGGGTAGGGAACCGACATCTTCTCGATGAAATCCACATGGCCGATTCGGGGCCAGGCTTCGATCAGATCGATGGCGATCCGCCGGATCCGCGATTCCATCCCCTGCACCCGGCGTGCCGACAGCGCATGCCCAACGGCCTTGCGATATCGCGTCTGGATCGGCGGGTCGAGCGCGAGCATCGTGCCGAGCGGCGGATAGCTCGAGGCGTAGATCGCCTTCATCTTCTCATCGCCAGCGGCGATCGGCGGCGGCCCTGCCGAGTGAGCCCACTGCGAGGAAAAGAGCCTCGGTTGCTCGAGCACTTCTCGAACGGCCTCGTGTCGCGACACGAAGTAGATGCCGGTTGGCCCCCGCCACACTGGCGCCGTGTCACGCAAGGCCGCGTAGTAGGGAAACGGGTTCTGCTGGGCTCCGGGGTCGGTCGGGTCGTAGCCTTCTAGCGAGACGCGCATCAGGACGCTCCGTGGCCTAGGTGTTCGGGTCCTACGCTAGTTCCCGAAATCCCAGCCGGAGCCGGCGTGGTGTTCCTTCATGACGTTCTTCGCGATCAGGATCTTGTGGACCTCGTCCGGACCATCGGCGATGCGGAGCGTGCGCGCGCCCTGGTACATCGCCGAGAGCGGTAGGTCGCCCGATACACCTGCGGCACCCCAGACCTGGATCGCGCGATCGACGACCCGGTGATAGGCCTGCGGCACGTAGACCTTGATGGCAGAGATCTCGGTCCGCGCGTCGAGGCCCGCTTCCATCTGCTCGGCGCAGTGGATCGTCATCAACCGCGCGGATTGGATGTCGATGTAGCTCTCCGCGATGAAGCCCTGGATGAATTGCTTCGTCTCGAGCGCACCCCCGTGGACCTCGCGGGTGGCTGCGCGTTCCACCATCAGGTCGAATGCGCGCCACATCTGGCCGATCGAGTTCATGCAGTGGTAGACGCGACCGGCACCGAGCCGATCCTGCGCCGCTGCATGCCCAGACCCGGTCTGGCCCAACTGATTCTCGACCGGTACGCGCACGTCGTCGTAGAGGTACTCGCAGTGATCGCTATCCCTGCCCCAGACTTCGACTCCGCGAACGAGATCGAGGCCGGGCGTATCCGTCGGAACGATGATCTGGGTCATCTTGCCGTTGCGTTCCGCGGGACCATCGGGATCTTCGGTACGACACATGACGATCAGGAAGTCCGCGCGCTTCCCGTTCGAGGTGAACCACTTGTGGCCGTTGATCACCCACTGGTCCCCGTCTCGTCTCGCCGTCGTCTGGATCGAGCGGGGGTCCGAGCCCGGTACGTCCGGCTCCGTCATCGAGAAACCGGATTCCATCTTTCCTTCGGTGAGCGGAACCAGCCAGCGTTCCTTCTGTTCCGGCGTGCCGTACTTGGCGAGGATCTTCTGGTTGCCCGAGTTCGGCGCGACCACGCCGAACAGGCTCGCGGCGCCCATGCTGTAGGCGAGCACTTCGTTCATGTAGGCGTGCTCGAGGAAGCCGAGGTTGCATCCGCCATATTCCTCGGGTAGATGCGGCGCCCAGAGCCCCGCCTGCTTCACCTTCGTCTGGATGTCACTGCGGAGTTCTCGGCCGGCCGCCCGATCACTTTCCGCGACGTCGCCGTCACGCCGGAAACTCCATAGGCGATTCTCATTGGGAAGAATCTCCCGATTCACGATCTCGGCCGTCAGCAAGCGGATCTGGTTGACTCGATCACTGAGTGTCGAGATCGATTGGACGTTCATGGGCATGACCTGTAGCTCCTACTGGTAGGGTTCCTACGAGCAAAGCAAGCACTGTGCCCAGGGGCGGCCGCTCATGCGGCGTTGCAAGGACGACGCGGGGCCGGCTGCCCCAAAAATCGCGGCACTGGGTCCCGGAACGACCCAGCTGCCTTCGGCTTGGGCATCTCATCGATTGGCGGCTCGGGCGCCGCTCCGTGAGACGCGCGATGCTCCTGGCGCACAGCCTGTAGGAGCACGTCATGAACAACGAGAAGATCATCCGGGAGTTCATCGAGGCGTGGTCTCGCCTCGATGCGACGGAACTCGCCAGCTACTTCACCGAAGACGGCGTCTACTACAACATGCCAGCAGCGCCCGTCGAAGGTCGAGCCAACGTCGAGCAGATGATCCGTGGCTTCATCGGGGCCTGGACCGAGACCCAATGGGATATCTTGAACCTGGTCAGCGCGGGAGACGTCGTGATCGCCGAGCGTCTCGACCGCACCAAGGCCGGCGACAAGAGCGTCGATCTTCCCTGCACCGGCGTTTTCGAGCTGGAAGACGGCAAGATCAAGATCTGGCGCGACTATTTCGACATGGCGACGTACGGCCGGGGAATGAGCTAGGCGAGTTCATCGAGGGCGGACTGGGCGCTCACAAGACGAAGCTCATCAAGGCCATGGCGATGATCTCGACGGCGATTCCAAGCACCGCGAGCTTGAAGACATTCGCTGCCAGTACTTCCGGGGGATGAGGCTTGGCCATGAGTGGTCCTCCTGCGCCGGGGGCGCTGCACACGGCATGCCAGAACCGAAGCGGTTCCGGTTCTGGGGGCGTAGGCGGCCTCGCGACGCCGTTCTGCTGGAGTCGGCCGAATAACGTCGACCGTTGCCAGGCGAGCGCTGTGGGGTCTTCGGACCCACCCTGCAATCGTGACGGGGCGCAACGCCCCGGCCGCCCGGCCCACGATCAGGCGGGGCGTCTGGTACGGCGGTCTGGGCAGGGCCTCCCGGCAATCGCCCCGCCAGCGTTGTCAGGCGGCGGTCCTCCGTGAGAAGTCTGCAAGCCCTTGGACCGACAGGCGGGGCGGACCCAGGCGATAGCGAATCGGCAGGTGCTTGAGACCCGGGACGAGAATGGATGCCATTCGTTCGACCGGGCCGACGATCTCCACGTGCTCGAGCCGCGACACGAGCTCTCGGAAGATGGCTCCGCTGGTCTTTCGCGCGAGGTTGGCCCCCAGGCAGAAGTGTTCGCCGATACCGAACGCCAGATGTGGATTCGGGTAACGGTCGAGCTGCAGCGCATCGGGAGACTCGAACACGGACTCGTCGCGGTTGGCCGAGGCGTAGAAGAGGACCAGACGCTCCCCGGCGCGGATCCGCTTGCCGCCTAGCGTGGTGTCCTCGCTCGCCGTCCGCACCATGTGCGTTACCGGTGTCACGTATCGGACGATCTCGTCGATCGCTCTCGCCGAGATCGACAGATCCTCCGCCCAGCGCTGACGCTCGGCGGGGTTCTCGATCAACGCCATGAATCCACCGCCGATCGCTCCGCGGGTCGTTTCGTGGCCGGCCGTGAACGTGATCAGGCAGTACCCCATGGTTTCGAGCGGCCCCATGGGCTGGTCGTCGATCGTCGCGTTGGCGATGACACTGGCGAAATCGTCGGTCGGGTGAGCCCGGCGGTCCTCGATCACCTGACTGAAGTAGCTGTGGAAGTCGACGAACAAGCTCCGAATCGCTTCTTCGTGGTCGCCGCCGCGGGCGAGTTCGGGATCGTCCGAGCCGAACAATTCGTTGGTCAGCCGCAAGACGAGCGGCTCCTGTTCCTCGGGGATACCCAGGATGGAGGCCAGCACCTTGAGCGGATGCTGAGCCGCGATCGCGTTGATGAAATCGCATTCCCCTTCGCTACCCAGGCCATCGACGAGATCCCGAGCGGTCTGGGCCACCAACCCGTCCAGCTGCGAAAGCGCGCGGGGCGTGAAGAACGGGCTGGCGATCTTGCGGTGCTTCCGATGCTCGGGGGGGTCCATGTTGATGATGGTCTTCATCTGCGGCGGGTTGCCGTCGCGCTCCATGGTGTTGCGCACATACGTCATCCCGGGCCCGTTCAGGTACAGGTCCGGCTGCCGAGAGATCTCGACGATCTCCTTGTGGCCGGTGATCGCCCAGAACGCGGGCCAGCCATCGGGCTCGAACCGCTCTACCGGGGACGTGCGGCGTAGCTTCGCCCACTCCTCATACGGGTATCCGTGGGCGGCATAGGCTGCCGGGTCGACGAGTCTGGTGCCGTCCATGCGTCCTCCAACGCGATCGCGCGTTCTCGCCCTTGGCTCTGCACGTGACATGCCGAGGCGGCCGCTCTCCCGTCGCGTCCGGACAGGATCGATGCGGCGATCTGCCCCGTCGCCACCATGGTCGCGCACCGGATCGCCCCAGCGCGTGACAACCGCGTTCTCATCCCAATGAGGTGGCTCGGGCGGGCTCGGCGTGCCGCCTAGTCGGTCAGCGTCATCTCGATCCGGGCGCCGTCCGTACCGACCACGAAAGAGGCCTTCTCGAAGCTGGGCTTTCCCATCGCGCCCATGGCGTCGTTGCTGAAGCCGAATGGTTCCTTCGGGATCCCGAAGAAGTTCGTATCGAACTCGCCGTCTCCATCCTCATCCAGGAAGATCGCCACCGAATAACGTCCCGGTTCGATGGCTCCGAGCGATACGGTGGTCGAAGCGCCGTCGGCATCCTGGCGGCCGCCGCGCATCTGCTTGCCCGAGTCGTGCTGCCCCTCATCGGCATAGAGGGCCCAGTTGACCACGCCGCCGCCGCCGGTGCCGTGGACGATCACTTCGAGGGTGATCGCGGCGTCCTCGGCCTCGGCAAGGACCGGGGTCCCGGCGAGCCCGGCGCTTGCCAGCAGTAGGGCTGCGGCAAGCATTGCGGCGCGGTTCTGCAGCTGCATGGGGGCACTCCTTGGGCGTCGGTCCATCCTATCATGGGCGTTCACCACGTCCCAGGACGGCCCCCTCCGGCTAAACACCCGGCGCTGAGATCGTGGATTCGTGCCATGCTGTGCGGGCCCGATTGGAGGATGTCCGAATGCCCATCGAACATGTGCCCGCAGCGACTGGCCCGGCCGAAGTGCAGAAGATCCTGGCTCGTGACGGATGTGTCGTCATCGACCGCCTTGTCGATCCCGTGCTGATGGACGCGATTCGCGAAGAGACCGCACCCTACATGGAAGCCTGCCCGACCGGCGCGGACGATTTCGGGGGCCGCGCGACCAAGCGGGTCGGCGCGCTCGTCGCGCGGTCGGAGAGCGCACGCGAGGTCGTGATGAATCCGCTCGTGCTTGGCACGGCGAAGCGCGTGATGGCCCAGGTTGCGAGCTTCCAAATTCATCTCACGCAGATCATCGCGATCGGCCCAGGCCAGGAAGCGCAACCGATTCACCGCGATCAATGGGCGTTCGATTTCTTTCCGTTCCCGAAGGGTTACGAGGTCCAGTGCAACACGATCTGGGCGATGGACGATTTCACCGAAGTCAACGGTGCCACGCGCGTGATCCCCGGCAGCAACCACTACGACGACAAGCTCCAGTTCAGCCACGACGCAACGGAGTGCGCCGAGATGGAGAAGGGTTCGGTGTTCCTCTACACCGGTTCGGTCTACCACGGTGGCGGCGCCAACCAGAGCGACGCCGTTCGCATGGGACTCAACATCACCTACAACCTGGGGTTCCTGCGCCAGGAAGAGAATCAGTACCTATCGTGCCCGAAGGAAATCGCGGCGACCCTGCCCGAAGACCTGCTGCGTTTGATGGGATACCAGATGGGCGCCTACGCCCTGGGCTACATCGACGACATCCGCGACCCGATCGAAGCCGTCAGACCCGGCACGAGCAAGCGCGGCGCGCTCTTCGGAGACAGTGAAGCGATGCAAGAGAAGGCGCGCGAGCAGCTCGCCGGCTAGCGTACCCGCGCTAGCAGGCTGCGGAAAAACCCACTCCCGTCGCCGGGTACGCATCTTTCTGCGCACCGGGCTCGGTCCGGGGTTCTTCCGCAACCTGCTAGAGCGAGAGCCAGAGCCGCAAGAGATGCCGTCGCGCTTCGGGTGAGTCTTCGTAGCCCGTGCGCGCATGGATGATCGTGTGGTTCGAGATCAGCTGGACGTCGCCAGGCTGGAGTTCCATGTCGAGGAAGACGCCGTCGGTCCGCGCGATCGCATCGTAGGCGTCGAAGAGTTCGCGCTCGAACTCGCCGAACCCCGCGTCCGCACCGTGACGTGAAACGGACCGGAAGTAGTCGCTGTGATAGAAGGTGCGGAGCTTGCCAGCATCATGGCGGCAGGGAACGATCTCGATCCAACCTCGCATCCCCGGCCGCTCTTCGTTGCGAAGGTCGAGGGAGACCGGCTCGAAGAGCCGCTCGGCGAGATCGCGCCGAGCCCGGAACAGTTCGTTCCACACCGTGACCGAACTCGCGATGCGGCTGGCCCCGCCGCGCTCTCCGCGGTTCAGGCACATCAGCCCGACGGCGTCGGCAGCGTCGCAGTGGTAGGCGATTTCCGCCGAGGTCCGATAGAGCCGCACCTGTGGATCATGGGCATCGTCGCCGGTGTCTTCGACGTGGCCCAACAAATCGCCTTGCGGGTTCTGGGCACCCGGGGTGCCCAGGTGCAAACCGAGGCTCCAGAAGAAGCGTTCGTTCCGCTCGCGCCCCCAACGCTCGACGGGAATGCCGCGAAGCAGCAGGAAGCCGCGACCATCGATGAGTTCGCGCCGACCGCTCTCGAGCAGCGCGGCGAGGCCGGGCCACGGGACGTCCTCACGCTTCCAGCTGGAGAGCGGCTTCCCGCTCGCCTCCGCTACAGCAAGCCCATTCTCGATCTCCGCGAGCTCCCCGGAGCCGAAGGCCCGCGACCACGCCTCATCTGCGAGTCCGTCGCCGCGCCAGGCGGCCCGGCCCGAAACGGCTGCCACTGGAAGCCCGGCGTGCGGGCGGTCGAAGTAGTGGCCCGTCTGGGCGGCGTAGGAGCGATAGCCCGGATCCATCGCCGGAGTCTACCGCTCCTTGCTTCGCAGAGTTTTCGGCGTGCCTACTGGCACGTATAGGCGGCCTCGACTTCGCAACCGAACTTGCTGCCCTCACGCGAGCATTCGCAGGAGGCTTGGTCGACGCTGAGCGAAGCGACGGAGCAGGCGTTCGTTGCCTTCCGCCGCGCCTTCTGGACCGCGAAGCTGCAAGCGGATCGTGTGCTGCTGAAGGCGAAGGGTGATTGGTAGGCGACGGTCATCGCCGCTCCCTCGCTGGCCGAAGCTACGGGCGGGGTAGCGGCGCAGCCGAGCGCCAGGAAGGCAGCCACGACGCAGAGCGTACGGGTCCAGGATCGATACGACATGTCATCTCCTCGGGCGGCGCCATGCAACCTACGGCCGGCTTCCAGCCGCGGGAACCGGAACCCGCGCAACCGGCTGGTGCGCAGGTGAGAGGCGGCGCACGACGGAAAGCGATGGGTGCATCCCTGCACCACGGTTCGTCGGCTTCCGCCGGGCGGGCGGTTATACTTACCCGCTCGCCCCTTGGCGCGCCCACACGGAGAAGATGTTGGCTCAGTTGAATTGGGAAGATCTACGGATCTTTCTCGAGGTTGCGCGCGCTGGCTCTCTCCGCCGGGCAGGTTTTCGGCTCGGCCTGAACCACTCGACGGCCTCGCGCCGAATCACCGCGATCGAAACGGCGCTCTCCGCGCGGCTCTTCGATCGGACGCCGACCGGTCTCAGCCTGACCGACGCGGGCCGAAGGGTGCTGGATTCCGCAGAGCGCATGAGCCGCGAGGCCGACGACCTGGGCAGAAGGCTCCAGGGTCAGGATGATCGCCTCGAGGGTCCCGTCCGGCTGAGCATGCCAGACCATCTGGTTTCCTTGCTCATGCCGCACTTCGCCGAGTTCCAGCAGCGCCATCCCGAGATCGTGCTCGAGGTGCACGCCTCCTACGAGAGCGTGAGCCTCACCCGTCGCGAAGCCGATGTGGCACTTCGCTTGGTTCGCGATCAGCCTTCCGCCGATGGGCTCGTTGGCCGCAAAGTGGCGCACTACGTCTCGGGTACCTATGCGACTCCGGCTTATCTCGAGCAGCACGATCTCGTCGGCGGGTCCGCCACGGGGCGCTGGATCGGTTGGGGCGATGGCGAACCGTTTCCCGACTGGGTGCGTCGCAGCCCGTTTCCCGAACTGCCGACCCGCGGCGAGTTCGGTGACGGAACCGCGCAGATTGCCGGCGCCATCGCCGGGATCGGACTGACGATGATTCCCTGCTTCATGGGTGACCGCACGCCCGAGCTGGTACGCGTAGCCGGCGCAGGCGACAATCCCGGCTGGAACGTCTGGGCGCTGACCCATCCTGATCTCCAACAGACCGCTCGCGTCCGGGTCCTGCTGGACACACTCTATGCGGCCTTCGACGAGTTCCGCCCGTTGCTCGAAGGGCGCAAGCCCGCAGCGCTCTGGACAGGGGCCCCGCGCAAGATCGCTTCGGGGTAGCCAGCGCAGGCCTAACTTCGGAAGATCTGCTGGGCGAGCGGAGCGTTACCCGCTTTCCGTGCGCGGTACCCGGGCGTGCCAGCTGGCGCCGTCCCAGATCGCGATCGATCCCTTCGGCACCGGCGACGCTCCGGTGTCTCGCTTGCAGACCGAGAACGCGAGATCGATCGCGAAAACGCCCTATGCTGACTCTTCGCTCGAGCAAGAAGGACCCGATGGGATTCGTCGAAGGCAAGGTGGCGCTGGTGACCGGTGCGGCCTCCGGAATCGGACGCGCCGCAGCGCAGATCTTTGCGCGCGAGGGCGCGCGGGTGCTGGTCGCGGACGTCGACCGGGACGATCTTGCCGAGACCGAGGCGATGGTTGCGGCCCTGGGCGCCGACGTGCTCGCACACCCGGCTGACGTCTCCGACGAAGCCTCGGTCGCAGGCATGGTGGTGGCGGCGGTCGCGCGTTGGGGACGACTCGACTGCGCCTTCAACAATGCTGGCATCTCGGACACGACTTCGGCGTTCGAATCGTTGTCGCTGGAAGCCTGGAATCGCATGATCGCGGTGAACCTCACCGGCGTGTTCCTGTGTATGCAACATGAGATCCGGCAGATGAAGCGACAGGAACCCGAGGGGGAGCTCCGCGGCGCCATCTGCAATACGTCCTCGGGTGCGGGCATCATCGGCGCGCGCGGGTTGCCGCACTACACCGCGGCCAAGCACGGCGTGCTGGGGCTCACCAAGGTGGCTGCACAGGAACTCTACAAGGTCGGCATCCGCGTCAATGCGGTGTGTCCGGGAATGACCGAGTCGAAGATGACGGCGGCCTTCGCTGCCGAGGACAACGCCATTACCCGGGCGGTGATGCGTCATCTCCCCGGTGGCAGGATGGGCCGGCCCGAGGAGGTGGCAGAGGCCGCGGTCTGGCTCTGCTCGCCGCTGGCCGGCTTCGTCTCCGGTGAGTCGATGCTGGTCGACGGAAGCCAGGTCAGTCGTTAGGCGAGGTCGACGAGCTTCGTGATGCGCGTGCGCGGCGTGGGCGTGGTGTCCGCGCCGACCCAGCGCAGCGCGAGCGCGCCACGCCGATGGCCCACGGTCTCGAGCCAGTTGGGAACGCCCGGATCTTGCATCGCCACGACGACCCGAACACGGCCATCCGCTTCGCGAACGGCCGTGTGATGGTTCACGTGGGTCTGGTGGTGGAGGAAATCCAGGGATTCGAGCCAGTGGTTGCCGATCTGGATGTTCCAGTACTCGCACTCGGGTGGATCGAGTTCGATGACGAAGGCCTCGTCCGGCGATAGTTCCCAGTAGGAATAGTGATACTGGGTGTTCGGATCTCCCTGCGCCACGCGTAGCAGCGCCGGGTCGATCGGGCGGATCTCGTGGGCATGCGCCCGGAAGCTCTCGGTCCAGCCGAGGAACTGGCCCACGACGCCGGCGACCATGCCACCCGTGCGCGCCAGCCCGCTGAGAAATCGCCCGGGGTCGAGGGGTCGTGGGCCCTGCCCGCCGTCGACGCGGATGAGTTCGATGGGTGCGGGCTTCTGCCGCTGGCGCTCGAGCAGGGTCTGCCGGATGTTGAGCGAGTTGGTCCGCTCGCTCATCGGCAACCAGTTCCCGGGCCGTTCGTCGCGGGAGAGCGCGATCTCGAAGCTCCCGTCCGGCTCGAGTTCGAGTTCCTTGCTGCTCAGATAGCCATCGCGGACCAACCCCTCCGGTGTCCCGAGTCCACCGGAGAAGACGCCGATCCCGAGCATCGACGCATCGCCCATGCTCCCGCGCAGTCGATACTCGAAGCGCGCCGAGAGCCGCGCGCCGCAATAGCGGTAGTCCGGATTGTCGAGGCCGATCTTGGGCGATTCCGTCGATAGGATCGCGGCCCCAGGGTCCGCGGCCTCGATCGTCGATCTCAGGAAGTGGCTGGTGAGCCGCGTGACATAGCGAAGGCCTTCGGCGCGGTCGAAGGGGTCATCGGGTGCCGCGTCCAGGACCGCATGGCCAGTGGCTCGGAGCTGATCGCAGAAGGCGTCCCAGGCGGCCGCTTCGTCACTCATCCGACGTGTCCCCCTGGCCGCCGCTCTTCTGGAGCGAGCGCATGACTTCCGGAGGGAAGTTGATGCCAGCCGCGGATTGATAGGCTTCGCGGCCCGTGGTCCGGTTTCGATAGGTCATCAGGTTGTCCGAAAGCGACTCGCCCACCACGCTGGCCCACAGCAGGCAGGTCGTCAGGTGTACGTCCGCCAGCTGGAACTCGTCCCCGAGCAAGTGAGTCCGACCATCGGAAAGTTCGGCTTCCACGACCTCGAGCTGGCGCCTGAAGTAGGCCAATGAGGATTCGACCGCGGCCGGGGCCTCGCCGTAGATCTCGGGCAGGTCGCGGTGGCGACGAACCACGTAGAGAGAGGTCGCATCGAGTTCCATCAGCGTGAAGAAACACCATTGGTCATGGATCGCGCGCTCCCGCGTGCCCCGGGTAGGTGCCAGCTGGCCGGGTGCGTAGCTGTCTGCCAGATACGCGGCGATGGCTCCACTCTCTGCCAGTACCAGATCGTCCTCGACGAGTAGCGGGATCTTGCCGCGCGGATTCAAGCGCAGAAATTCGTCGGTCTGTGTCTCGCCGGTCCTCGATTGAATGCTGCGCGTCTCGTAGGCGAGTCCGAGCTCCTGGAGGACCCAGTGCGCGCGCAGGGTTCGTGTCGTACCGATGCCCCAGAGGGTGCGTCTCCTCGTCACTTTGTCACTCCTGGTATTGCTCAGGTGCGCGGTTCTCGACGCGAATCTGCATCAACGTGAACACGGCCAGGCCGCAGGCGACGGCGAAGCCGTAGATCGCCAGATCGTAGCTCCCGGTGTTGTCGAATATGAAGCCGGCAACCGGTGCGCCTAGCAGTTGGAACGGGATCATCACGGGTCCGACGTAGCCCATGGCACCCGAAAAACGGGCGGCGCCATAGAGACGCGCCAGCAGTGCCGAAAGGGCCGGCATGACGCCACCGAGCGATAGCCCGAGGCCGAGTCCGACCGCGCCGAGCAGCCCGAAGGAACCGGTGGCGGTAGACAGCAAGAGCAGGAATGCCGCTTCGCTGGCAGCCGCGATCCCGAGGCTCGCCTTCTCGCCGAACCGTACCCCGAGCCAACCGAAGACCAGCTTTCCGAGGGCAGCGCCCAGGGACATGAGTGCGAGCAGCGAGTTTGCCTGGAGGTCGCTGTAGCCGGCGTCCGTTGCGAGCCCGTAGGCGTTCATGAGCATGCCGGTCGCTCCCGCGAAGCACAGGCCGGCGGTGATGCCTGCGAGCCAGAGGTTCCGTTCGCGAGCGGCGGCGTCGAAGGTCCAGGCTGCGAGCTGAGGGGGAGCCGATGGGCCAGCGCCAGGTGCCGCAGCGTCTCCATCGGGGAGCAGGCCGCGGTCGGAAGGGCGATCGATGATCGTCAACAGAAGGATCGGTGCGCTCAGCAGGGCGACGGCGGAGAACAACGCGTAGGTGGCCGGCAAGCCGCCCAGCTCGAGCGTGAACGAGATGACGTAGGCGATGACCGCCCCGGCGATCGAGATGCCGAACTGAGAGATTCCCATGGCCAGGGGGCGGAGCCGATCGAACCAGTTGGCAATCAGGGCGTTCCCACCGATCGCGCTCAGCGTGGTGACCGCGATCGGAACCGTCGCCAGGTAGATGAGCATCAGGTGCCAGAGTTCGGTGGCCTGGGTGGCGGCAGCGAATCCGCAGCCCATGATCGCGGCCCCTGCCGGCATCATGCGCTTCAGCGGGTGACGCGTGAGCAGGGATCCGACCAATGGACTCACGACGAAGCCCGACAAGCTCATGGCCACCATCAACATGGTGATGGGGCCCCGTGCGCCGTCTGTGAAGGCTTCGGCGAGCGGTAGCTGGAGCCGCGACAGCGCATAGAAGCCGAGACCCGACGCCACGAAGTGCGCGCCGAACGCGACACCGACCATTCGCCAGCCATGGAACACTGCGGTCCTCCATCGTCGCGTAGGGGGGACCGCGATGACGTCAAACACTAGACCAGCTCCGAGCCATTCCGGGCTAGCGTCGCGCCATGCTGTTCGGGACGACATACGGAGCTTCGGGGGCCGAGCACGCATGAGCGAAGCCGGGCTGACGCGAACCGTCGTCGCCTATGGCCTGCCGGCCTCGGTCGTCACGTTCTCGACCACGCTCACCTTCGCCTACATCGCCATCTACGCGACCGACGTGTTGCTGATCGCGCCAGCCACGATGGGCTTGATCTTCGGCGCATCGCGAATCTGGGACGGTCTGACGGACCCGGCGGTCGGAGCGTTGAGTGACCGCACCTTCTCGCGGCTGGGTCGTCGTCGACCCTGGCTGTTGGCGTCGGCGCTCCCGATCGGGCTGGCGGGGCTCGCCCTCTGGTCGCCGCCGACGATGCTCGAGGGCAGTGCCCTGGTCGTGTGGTTCACGATCAGCTTCCTGATCTACATGACCGCGATGACCGTGTTCAACGTTCCACACATGGCGTTGGGCGCGGAACTGAGCACGGATGGCCAGGTCCGCACGCGAATCTTCGGCTTCCGTCACGCCTTCGCCACCATCGGCGTCGCTGGCGCCTTGATCGGTGGAACGGGTTCGTTGGCGCGCTCGTCGGATCCGCGCGAAACCGCATTCCTGGTCTATGCCAGCCTTGCCGTATTGATCGCACTTACCTTGCCCGCATCCGTCGCCGTGCTTCGTGAGCGCCGCGACTATCAAGGCCGCGGCGGCCGCTCGCCGTTCTCGGCGTTCGGCGATATCGCGCGGAATCCGCACGGGCGGCTGCTCGTGCTGATGTACTTCGTCGAACACATGGGGACCGGCGCGACCGCCATCCTCTCTCCCTTCGTGGTTCGTTATGTGATCGGACAGCCCGAGTCGCTCCCCGTCGTGTTCGCCTTCTACGTCAGTTCGATGATGCTCACGATCCCGCTCTGGGTCGCTCTCGCCAGGCGCATCGACAAGAAGCGCGCCTGGCTGACCGGGATGAGCCTGGCCCTGATCGGCTACTCGACGCTGTTCACGGTCGGGGAGGGCGATCTCACCAAGATGTGCATCGTCGTGTGCTTCACGGCGGCGGCGGCGAGTTGCGGCAGCTCGATCGGTCCGTCGGTCCAGGCTGACATCATCGACTGGGACGAGCACCGAACCGGCGAACGCAAGGAAGGCGCCTACTTCTCCGCCTTCACATTGCTCCAGAAGACCAGCGCCGGATTGATGGCCATGTTCACCGGCTTCGCACTCAGCGCCGCAGGCTTCGTTCCGAACGAGGTGCAGACGCCCGAGACCAGGCTCTGGATGCGCGGGCTGATCAGCCTGGTGCCCCTCGGCTGCTTCATCTTCGGCATCCTGGTCTTCTCGCGCTACAGCCTCAGCGAAGCCGAGCACGCGCGGATTCGCTCCGAATTGGCGGCGCGGTCCGGCTAGGGAATGCACTGGGCTGCGAACGCCAGCGAATTCCCGTCTGGATCACGGAAGAACGCCATCCACTCCTCGTTACCTGGAGGGCCGAACCGGCCCTCGGTGTCGACGTGGCTCCGGTGAGGCGACTGATCGAGCACGCCGCTGCGGGCTTCGAATGTGCGACACGCCGAATCGATGTCATCGACACGGAAGTAGAGGGTCGATCCGCTCGGACCAGGTGCCTCGCTGCGTTCGATCAGCAGGCGAACGGCTCCGAGCCGGTAGAAGCTGAGCCTGGGGTTCTCGAATCGCGCGATCTCCTCGGCACCGAGGACGCGTCGGTAGAAGTCTGCGCTTCGCTCGGGGTCCGTCGTGTGAAGGGCGACCTGATGGAGATCGGCAAGCGCGAGATCCTCCGACATCGTCAGTTCTTCCGGGTCGAGAACGAGCGGATGCGCTCGAGCGCGTCCGGTGCCATGCCCGGGCTTTCGTCTCGCTCGTAGGCGAGGCCGGCTGCGAGGGAGAGCCCGTCCGTGGCTTCCAATAGCCGCTTGTTGGCGCGGTTGGTGAAACCCGAGTTCGTCGCGATGGCACCCGCGAGCTCGGCCACGGCCTCGTCGAATTCGCTGTCGGGGACGACGCGATCGACCAGACTGATGCGAAGGGCTTCCTCGGCCCGCACCGTGCGGCTGGTGAACATCATCTCCTTGGCCCGCGAGAGGCCGACGCGGCGCGGCAGTCGCTGGCTCATGCCCCAGATCGGGGTGAGGGCCCATTTCCCGTGCGTATCGGCGAAGCGTGCGGTGTCACTCGCAACGAGCAGGTCCGCCGCCAGGGCGAGTTCGAGCCCACCGGTGAAACAGTGCCCGCGGATCGCCGCGATCATGGGCTGGGGGAGCGTGGCCAATCGTTCGACGGTCTTGCCGCGGAAGTGGATGTCCGCCGAGCGCTTGCCGCCAGCGATGTCCTCGAGGTCGTTGCCCGCACAGAACGAGCGGCCGGCACCGCGAAGCACGACGCAGTGTATGGCGTCGTCGCTCTCGAGCTTCGTCGCTTGCGCAGCGAGGGCTTCGAAGGTCGCTTCGTCCAAGGCGTTCAGTTTGTCGGGGCGATTCAGGGTCAGCGTACAGACGCCGTCGAGATCGCTTCGAAGCAGACAGTCGGACATGGTCACTCCTCCAGGGGGTTCGCGTGGATGAACGCGCCAGGTGGGCTCGCCGTGCACCAACGGGACGGGCTCCGCGTCGCGCGGGCCCTCGTCGACGTAGTGAAGCCGCAACGACGTTCCGTCCGGAGCCTTCACGTCGGCGTAGTGCGGCGCGAAAGGATAGTCGGGGAGTCCCTCGAAGCGATCGTCAGGCGTCCTCAGGAATTCCATCGGGGCGAGCATACGGCAGCGCCTGCTCGCTGGTAAGCGACCGCCGCGAGGGCTACCAAGGCAGCATGGGCACCTACCGAATCGGTTGTCTGGCCTTCGTCCTTCTCGCCGCCGGATGCGGCGACGAGCCACCGGCCCCGGCCGAGTTCGCGGCGCGCGAAGCAGCGGCCTCGGAGCCGCGCGCGCGTTGTGCGAACCACGATCCGTTGCGCCGTGCGCTGTTCGGGGATCTCCACGTTCACACGTCGTTGTCGACGGACGCCTGGAACTACGATCTCGAGGTTCGTCCGCACGGCGCCTACGATTACGCGTTCGGTGGCGAGATCGCGCTGCCATCGGCCAGCGGCGAGCTCCGTCGCGTTCGGATCGATCGGCCGCTCGACTTCATGGCAGTCACCGATCATGCCGAGTTCATGGGAGAGCAAAGGTTGTGCGCGGACCCGGAGTCCGGCGTCTACGAATCGGATACCTGCGAGGGCATCCGCGCCTCGACCACGCCGATCGACAACCCGCTCGCCCTCAAGATTGCGAATCCGTTTCCGTCTCGGGAGGCCGATGTGTGCGGCGAAGACGGTGAGCGTTGCGCAACCGCCGCACTCGAAGCGTGGCACGAGACGATTGCGGCAGCCGAGGCCTGGAACGATACGACGACGGCCTGCGAACACACCGCTTTCATCGCCTACGAGTATTCATCGTTCCGGCTGGGATCGAACCTGCATCGCAACGTGATCTTCTCCGGGAGTGCCGTTCCGAAGCGCCCGGTCAGCTACATGGATGTCCAGCGCGAGTGGGAGTTGTGGCAGCTGCTCCAGGAAGGCTGCAACGATTCGGGAACCGGCTGCGAAGTGCTCGCGATTCCGCACAACTCGAACATCTCGAACGGACGGATGTTCAAGACCGACTACCCGGGCGCCGACGGCATCGAGGAACAGGCGGCCCGAGCCAGCTTGCAGGCTTCGATGGAACCGCTCTTCGAGGTCATGCAGCACAAGGGCGATTCCGAGTGTCGACGCGGGATCCCGAACATTCTCGGGAGCGACGATCCGCTCTGCGATTTCGAGAAGATGGACCGGCTGAGCCCGGAGACCATGGAGAGCATGTGCAGTGAGGGGCCCCTTGCGGACTCGATTCCGCGCCTCGGGCCCAGCTGCCTCTCCCACCGAAGTTATGCGCGCTATGCGCTGATCGAGGGCATGAGGGAGGAGGAACGGATCGGCGTCAATCCGTTCAAGTTCGGACTGATGGCGAGCACCGACAGCCACAACGCGCTCGGCGGTGGCGTCCGGGAACGCGATTGGCCGGGCCACCTCGGAAAACAGGACGGCGCACTCGAGAATCGCCTGACCAACGAGAAGGGTGTGATGGGAAACGCCGCGAACGGGCCCGGCGGCATCATCGGGGTCTACGCAGAAGAGAACTCGCGCGCTTCGATCTTCGCTGCGATGAAGCGACGCGAGGTATTCGGAACCAGCGGCCCGCGCATCCGGCCTCGATTCTACGCGGGCTGGGAAATGCCCGAGGGCCTCTGCTCGGATCCGGAGCCGCTGGCAAGGGCAGACGCTGCCGGCGTACCGATGGGCGCAGACCTCCCGCCGCGCGGGGAAGCGTCGTCACCGCGCTTCGTCCTGTTCGCCGAGCGCGATCCCGGTACGCCCGAGGTTCCCGGCGATCTGCTCCAGCGGCTCCAGATCATCAAGGGCTGGGTGGACGAGGCAGGGGGCCTGCATCAGCAAGTGATCGACGTTGCCGGTGGCGAGAACGGTGCGTCCGTCGATATCGGAAACTGCCAGGTCGCAGGCCCCGGTCACGATTTCCTGTGCGGCGAGTGGATCGATCCCGGGTTCGATCCCACGCGACGGGCGGTCTACTACGCGCGCGCCGTCGAGAACCCGAGCTGTCGCTATTCGACCTGGCAGTGCCTCAGCCTGGAAGGCGATGCCAGACCGTCACACTGCGACGATCCGAAGATGGGAGAGACCCAGCAGGAGCGCGCCTGGACCTCGCCGATCTGGTACACGCCCTGATCAGGGGCGAGGCCGGAAGTAGGGAAGCGTGATCTCGTCGCTCATCTCCCGGTAGCTGACTTCGACCTTCATCCCCACGCGCACGTCCTCGGGTTCGCACTCCACGAGATTCGTGAGCATGTGCCAGCCCTCGTCCAGTTCGACGATGGCGACAACGTAAGGCACCTCGAACTCCGGACGTTGGGGCCGATGCACGACGCTGTAGCTGTAGAGGGTGCCGCGCCCCACGCTCTCGACCCATTCGAGCGTTTCGAGGAGGCAGCGCGGACAGCCGACCCGGGGGATGAAGACGAAATCGCCACAGGCGCTGCAACGCTGCACCCGCAGCAGGCCTTCGCGGCAGCCTTCCCAATGCGGTCGCGTGATCGGATTCGGTGTCGGGAGCGGGATGCCGCTCATGCGGGCTCCTTGCCGAGCAGCAACACGTCGCAGAAGAGGGCGCCGGCGCCGCCATTCGATGCGATTGCGACGCTCGCGTCGGGAACGGTCAGCTCATCCGGCAATTCGCCCCGGAGTTGACGCACGGCTCCCGAGACCTTCTGGAGCATCTGGGCGAGCCCGGCGTGGCTGTAGGAGAGGAGCCCGCCGTTGGTTGCCACAGGCAGCTCACCGCCCATTCGAATGCGACCGTCGCCGATGAAATCCGCACCCTCGCCCTCCTTGCAGAAGCCGAAGGCTTCGAGCTGGCGGATGATCTCGAACGAGAAGGGATCGTAGAGTTCGGCGACATCCACGTCGGAGGGCCCCAGGCCCGCTTGTTCGAACGCGCGGCCCGCCGCGCGCGCGCCGACCCGGCCATGCAGATCCCAGATCGGCGCCGAGGTGTAGGACATCCCCTGACGATCGGTGCCGCCGCCTAGCAAGAAGATCGGTTCGCAGTCGAGATCGCGCGCCCGCTCGCGTGTCGTCAGGATGATCCCGGCGCCGCCCTCGCTGTTGATGCAGCAATCGAGCAGGTGGAACGGATCCGCGACCATGCGCGAGGCGAGTACGTCCTCGGGTGTGACCTCGCGGCCAACCATCACGGCTTCCGGGTTGCGGGCGCCATTGCTACGAATCGCGGCAGCCACCTCGGCCAACGCTTCGGGAGGCGTGCCGTAGAGGTGCATGTGTCGCCGGGCGATCAGGGCGAACTCGGCCGCCGTGTAGAGGCCCCAGCACTCGACGAACTCGCTGCTCGGCCGTGTCCACGAGACGGTCGCGCTGTGGTCGGTGTACTCGCCGGCCTGGGCGGCCGCGATCAGCACCGTCTCCGCCTGGCCGGTGGCAATCGCGCTGGCAGCTTCCAGTACCGCTTCGATCCCGGGGCTACCGTTTCCGGTCCAACAGGGATGCCCGCCGAGCCACTGCACGGCCTCCCGGCAGTTCACCCGCCAAACCCAGGAGGAAACATTCACGCCGTCGATCTCGGAAGCTTCGATTCCGGCCGAGGCGAGTGAGCCTCGGATCGCGTCGAGGAGCAGCGCGGGTTCCGAAACGTCGAGCTTCCTGGCCTGTCGGGTGTGATAGGCGCCGACGATGGCGATGTCGTGCAGCGGGTGTGCCAATCTGGATGCTAGTTCCCTGTGCTCCACTTGAAGCCGAACCGCACGCCGTAGATCCGGGTGCCGATCTGGCCGAAGCCCGAAGCGGCGAACGGGAACTGCACCGTGACCGTGCGACCGAAGTAGCGATCTTGCTCGAGGTTCTCGCCGAAGATCTCGATGCTGTAGCGCTCGTCGACGCTGGTCCAGATGATCCTGACGTCGGTCTTCGTCGAGGACTCCACCAGGTCGAATTTCTGGGTGTTGAACGGGCGTCGGAAATACTCGTCGGTCCAGGCGAACTCGATGATCGGGCGCAGCGTTCCGAGTTCTCCCAGGTCCCACTCGTAGATCGAAGTCAGCGAGAAACTCCACTTGGGAGAATCTTCGAGTCGGAAACCTGCCAGATCCTGCAGCGCGCCGTCGGAGGCGGTGATGGGCACGGTCAACTCGCCCACGCACGCCGGGTCCGTCGCAGTGTTGGGACGGAAGTCCAGATCGTCGTGCGAGCAGAACTCGTCGAAGGTCGCGTTGAGATAGCCGCCAGCGAACTGGATGGACCAGTCCGGCGTGGGCTGCCAGCGGATCTCTAGTTCGACGCCCCAGTTGGTTGCGCTCGCTGCATTTTCCGTCAGGACCTGGAAACCGGCAATCTTGGGCACCTGGAGGTCGGCGTACGCGTAGTAGAATGCAGTCCAGGCGGTCTGCAACTTCGAATCGAGCCAACTGCTCTTCCAGCCTACCTCCCAGGCCCGCACGACCTCTTCCTTGACAGAGTTCTCGCGCACGGCGCCAATCAGGGGCGAGTCGAACTCGGAGAAACCGGCCTTGTAGCCCTTGGCGTACTTGGCGTAGAGCGTCTGGTCCTCCGTCAGGAACCAGCGAACGCCGACTTCGTAGGTCAGTTCGCGGAACACATCCTGTGTCTCGTTGAAGCCTCCGGCGGTGAGTGGGGTCGCCAGTGCATCGGTGGCGCGGGAGAAGATGTCCTTGTTCTTGCGGATCCCCATGAATACTTCGACATCCGCGGTCTCTTCTGCACCCAGGATCTGGAAGGGCCGAATCCGGAGGTTCGCGAAGGGGGCAAAGCCGTAATCCTCGAAACGCTCTTCGTTGCCCGTCACCACGAAGGGAACGCGGGTGAAGTCGCTTCGGGTGACCTCGCGGTCGAACCAGAAGATGCCGATCGCCCAGTCGACGGAGCGATCTGCCTCCGACGCAAGCCGAATCTCACCGACCCAGTTCTCGACTTCGTCGTCACGGAAGTTGTTCAGGATTTCGAGAATCGTGCCATCGACCTCGCTGAAAAACTTCTCCTTCTTGCGGTAGAAGCCACCGGATACGTTGAGCGTCAGGTCTCCGAAGTACGTGACATCCTGGAATCGATGCTCCAGATCCATGTCGACGAAGTAGACCTCGCGTGTGGGTCTGCGCAGATCCCAGGCGTTGCTGGAGAACGCTCGATCCGAATTGCCTGGAAACTCGATGTCTTCGAAGTAGGATGCGTTGCGAATCAGGCCAGGGACGAGATTTCCAGCGAAGTTGAAGCCGTTGACCAGGTTGTGCTGAAGGGCTTCCTGAGCCGAGGAGATGGACGGATCCGGACAGCCGGGGAGTCCGTTGACGCAGAGGAACTCCGCTACGAGTGCGGCACCACCGAACACCGGATTCGCGAGCAGGCTCTGCTGGAACTGTTGCAGGCCGTCGTAGGGGTCGAAGGGGTGCTGGCCCAATATCTGGAGATCGAAATTGGAAACGCGAGGCGTTCCCTCAGGATCGAGCGGGAAACCGACACTGGCACCATCTTCGTTCTGCGACCAGGACCCCCGGAGGTGGGCGACCGTATCTTCGCTCGGCTGGAACCGGAGCGTGCCCCGCAACAGCCAGCTGTCTCGGCCGTGTTCCGTGCGCGTCCGGGCAAGGTTTCTCTGTGTTGCGTCGCGGAGTTCGCGTTGTACGACGAGGCGTGCGGTCAAGCGGTCGTCACCCTCCCCGAGGAGCGGGATATTGACGCCACCGCGGATCTGCCGCCGGTCGAAGTTCCCGACCGTCGCGTCGCCGAAGACTTCCCATCCCGCGTGAGGCTTCCGCCAGGTGACATTGACGGCGCCCACCGTCGCGTTCCTGCCGTAGACGACGCCGACGGGTCCACGCTGTACCTCGATGCTCTCCAGGTCATAGAAGTCGGCGAAAGTGACGGGTTCGAACTGGAAGATCCCGTTCAGGTGGTACGCCACGGGTGATTGCGATGTGAAGGACTGGGAGATTCCGCGGATCGAGATCGCCGCGTTTCCGTCCCCTTTGATCTGCACGTTGGGGATCAAGGCAACGGCGTCGGACATGCGCTCGATGTTGAGTTCACGGATCGTGTCGGCGTTGTAGGCCGAGATCGTCGCCGCCACGTCCTGAAGGTTCTCGTCCCGCCGCGTGATCGAGACCGTGATCTCGTCGATGCCGGAGAGGTCGTCGTCCTCCTCGGCGAAGGCCGGGAGCGCCAGCAAGAGTGTGCCGGCCACAGCGGAGAGGATCGGCTTCCAATGGGTGAGCGGACCGGACGCGGGGGCGGACGAAGCTTGCATCGAATCTCCCGAGTGGCATGAGCACCGCGGCCAGCGGCGGCACCCGCCGAGTCTATCACCACGGGCGCAACACCGAGGAGCTGGACTATATGAATGGGGTTCAGGAGGCTTGGATGAGCGCTCGCTATAGGCGGCCCGATTGGGTCCGGCGGATCAATTTGATGGGCGACGCCGTGGGCGGCCGGCCAGGGGATCTCGTGGCGCTCGACGCCGACGAACTTCTCCGGGCCGCCCAGGCATCGACGGGGCTTGGCGATTTCGGGCCCGGCATCTGGCGTGAGGCCTACGAGAAACTCGTGGCCGCGATCGAAGCGGAGGCGCAGCTCCACACGCTCGGCCGGCTCATGACACGCGCCGCGCTGCTCCGTTCGCTGCGAACCCGCTTGTTGGTGACCCGCATCCTGGACGAACATCCGGAGATTCTCGACGAGGAGGTCCTGGCGCCGATCGTCATCTCGGGTCCGTCGCGTTCGGGTACCACGATCACGTTCGAACTGTTGGCCCAGGATCCCGAGCTGCGCGCGCCGCTCGCCTGGGAAGGGCTTCACCCGCTGCCCCTCCCCGAGACCCCGCCGGGCAGCATCGACCCGCGACCGGCCATCGCGGAGAGCGAGCAGGATTTCTGGGAGGATACCCAGCCCGAGTTCGCGGCCATCCACGAGCTACGCGCAACGCTGCCCGTCGAATGCATCACGTTCATGGCTGCGGATTTTCACCACGCCCAGTGGTCGACCGAACTCGACATTCCTTCGTTCAGCCAGTGGGCGGCGATGCGTGACCCGACGCCGCACTACGAGTTCCACAAGCGCATCCTGCAGATTCTCCAATGGCAGGGGCCGCGCAAGCGTTGGCTGTTGAAGAGTCCGGGGCATCTGGGCTCGCTGCCGAGCTTCTTTGCCGTCTACCCGGATGGGTGCGTGGTGCATACCCATCGCGACCCGGTGAAGACGATCCCGTCGACGGTGAACACGACCGTGACCTCCCGCTGGCTTCGCACAGATCATGTGCGCGAAGCGGAACTCTGCCAGGGCGTTGCCATCGGCTTCCAGATGATGCTCGCTGGCGTCGCCGAGGGGCGGAAGAGCCGGGCACTACCGGCCGATCGCTTTGGCGACATCCACTTCCAGGCGTTGATGCGAGACCCCATCGCCGCCATCGGTGATGGTTATGCGCAGCTGGGGATGAAGATCTCCGATGAGCATGCCAAGCGAATCGTCTCCTACCTGGAGGCGAAGCCCCGTGCGAAGCACGGAGCCCACAAGTACACCCCGGAGGAGTTCGGCTTTACCACTGCCGGCCTCCGCGAACAGTATCTCCCCTACACCGACCACTACGCCGTGGAATTGGAGGCCTAGCATGGGCGCCCTCGAGGAAGCCAACAAGGAGATCGCCCGCGAGTTCATGGGCGTGCTGACGAATGCGGATGCCGTCGCGCTCGATCGCCTCTACGCCGAAGACTTCGAACTCTGGACGGCGGGCTCGCTTCCCTTCTCCGGCCGGAAGACACGCGCCGAGGCCATGGCCAATGCGCCGCTGGTGCTGGGCATGTTTCCAACCGGGCTCGAATTCGAGCTGGTGGCAATGACTGCCGAGGGAGAACGCGTGGCGATCGAAGCGATCAGCAAGGGCGTCCACGCGAGCGGCAAGGCCTACGCGAACCACTATCACTTCCTGATGCGTATCCGCGGAGGCAAGATCGTCGAGTTCAAGGAGTACATGGATACGGAACACGCGCGTGACGTGTTCTTCTCCTAGCCTGCGAAGTGCTATGCGACGGCTTCAAGCCGGCGGGCCAGGCCGTCGGTGGTGCCGTTCTGGATACCCATGCCGTTCTCTTTCGGAATCAAACCGGCCCCAACCAACCGGTCGCCGAGCCCGATCATGATGGCGCAGAAGCGCATCAGGGCGTAGATCTCCCAGTAGTCGATGTTGCCCGCCTGGAGGCCGCTGGCGGCCTCCCAGATTTCGATCATCTCTTCGCGGGTCGGGAAGCCCTCGAGCCTCGGTGCGTCCATGTCGTCGAAGGACTGTCGGTCGAACATGACCCACCAGCCGATGTCGGCCTGCGGAGGACAAAGAGAAGCGGCTTCCCAATCGACGACGGCGGCGCAGCGGTAGTCCTGCCAGATCATGTTGCCGAGCCGCGAGTCGCCCCATGAAAGCCCGACGGGAAGATCCGGCGCATTCTTCTCCAGCCAGTCGAGCCCTCCCAGCAGGACAGGATGTTCCCGGCCCGCAAGATCCTGCAGTGCCCGATCGCGGTAGATTCGGATCTGGTCGCCGAAAGTCGGATTGCCGTTTCCCGAGGGATCGAGCCAGTCGAGCCCGGTAGCCTTCCAGTCGAGTCGATTCAGCGCGGCCATGTTCTCGACACCGCTCCGCACCATCCGCTCGCGTTCGGCTGGCGTGGCTTCGGTGGCCAGGAAGCCGTCGGTCGAATAACGGGGAACGTCGGCCGGAATCACGCCCTCGACGAACTCCATCACGAAGAAGGGCCGACCGAGCACCGAGGTGTCGCCTTCGAAGGGAAGCGTCGGCGGAATCGGAGCGGCCCCGGTGGCGGCCACGTTCCGCATGATGCGGTGTTGGAGCTCGACCGAGATCTTGCAGGCCGGAGTCTGGACGGGGAACAGGGCGCCTCCCTCGGGCTCGATCCTCGCCACATAGCGCTGCGTCATCTCAGCGCCGCCCTCGCGCCGGCTTGCCGAGAAGAAGACCGTCTCGTTCGAGAAGCCCGTCGCTCGCGGCATGTCGACATCATGAACGCGCAGCGCCTCGGCGCCGGGCTGTTGCTGCCTCATCCAACCATCGAGAGCCTCCCTATAGCTCTCGGGATCTCGCACGGCCTTGGCCGGAGTCGCTTCGCTCTCTGACATCGGAATCTCCTGCAGTTGGACGGGAGAAATGGATACCACGCTCCAATCCCGTCGTCCGCGCGTCCTGTCCGCGCGCCCTGGCAAGCGTGCCGGTTCGGGCCCGGCTCGCTAGCGTCGATGGTGATGGAACTCAGCCCCGACCAACGAGCTGCCTACGACCGAGACGGGTTCGTCGTGGTCGAAGGGCTGATGTCGCAAGCGAAGCTCGACCGCTGGTCGCGGCGCTTCGAAGATCTGGTTCTCGGCAGGACACCGGCACCCGAACGCCTGGTCGTGATGAAGGATATCATGGTCGTGAAGGGCGCCATCGATCCGTCGACACCGCTCCACGCGATCAACAAGATCTTGAGCTTCGAAGAAGACGCGGTGCTCTGGGAGTACGCCGAGGACGAAGGCTTGCTCAGCGCGGTTCGCAGCCTCGTGCCTGGGGAACTCGATTCGATTTCGTCGAACGTCTTCAACAAGCCGCCAGGGCCCGACGGACGCCACCCGCTCCACCAGGATCTACGCTATTTCGCACTACGACCCGCCGACATGATCGTGGGCACCTGGACCGCCATCGATCGAACCACGCGCGAGAACGGTTGCCTGGCCGTGATACCCGGCAGCCATCGAGGCGGGCTCTACGAGCACGGAGAGCCGAATTGGGAGCATCTGAACTTCGGCTTCTTCGCGGCCCGGGGCGTCGACGCCGAGGCGCGGGTTCACGTCGAGATGGCGCCGGGCGATACGCTGCTCTTCCATCCGCTGTTGCTCCACGGGAGCGGCCACAACGCGTCGAGCGGCTTCCGTCGCGCGATCTCGACGCACTACGCCTCGGCAGATTGCGACCGGCCCGAGCTGTCGCGCAAGCGACGGCCCGTGATGAAGCGGATTCCAAGCCCGTAAACCTTGCTAGGCCGTCGGTGGACTGGTGGCGCCGCGTAGCAAGCGCCCCGGTCGTGCTTCGGTCGGCACACCGTTCTCCATCACGACTTCGCCTGCGACCAGGGTGCAGTCGTAGCCCTCGCTCTTCTGCAGCAGCCGCCGCGCGCCGCCTGGGAGATCGAACGCCATCTCGGGCCGTCGCAACTTCAGGTCTTCGAGATGGATCACGTTGAAGTCGGCCTTGTAGCCCGGAGCGATCACGCCGCGATCGAGGAGCCCATAGACCCGGGCCGTGTCCTGGGTCATCCGGTGGACCGCGCGTTCGAGCGAGATGCGCGGGCCGCGCGTCCGGTCCCTGACCCAGTGTGTGAGCATGAAGGTCTGGAGCGAGGCGTCGCAGATGATGCCGCAGTGGGCGCCGCCATCTCCGAGGGAGAGCACCGTCACCGGGCTCTCGATCATCTCGTGCATGGGTTCGAGATCATGGTTCGAATAGTTGAAGAACGGGAGCAAGAGCAGCTCTCGTCCGTCGTCGCCTAGCATGTAGTCATACAGTACTTCTGTTGCATCGCGTCCTTCGCGTTCGGCGATGGCCGCGATGCTCTTCTCCGGACCCGGCTCGTAATCCGGCGGGTCGCCCATCGGGAAGATCTTCTTCAGCATCTCGGGGACATCGAGCAGGCTGCCGAAGCCCTCGCCCTCGGCGCGCTCGTCACCCAGGATACGCGTGCGCACGGCGGGATCCCGCAGTCGCTTCACCCGTTCCTCGAGTGGAAGATGCGCGATCTCGGCGTAGGCCGGTCGATTCAGGAAGGGATTCGCCTCGGTCTGGTGCCCAGTCAGGATGCCGAACGGCCGCGCTGCGAATTGGGCGATCACCTCCGCGCCCTTGTCGTGGGTCTGCTCGCAGATGGCGAGCAGCTCGCGCCACTGGTCCGGGCGCGAATCGAACTGGAGCATGGCGAAGGAAACGGGCCGCCCGATCTTGGCGGAGAGCCGGTGCATCCAGTCGATCTCGTCGAGCGCCGAGTCCGGTCCGTCGCCTGCGGCATCCCCCGCGGCCCCGGCGCCGGCCAGTTCGAAGACGCCGCACCCAGCATCCGCCAGGGCCTGGCCGATTCCGAACAGCTCGTCCTCCTGGGCGAAGGTTCCGGGCACTGGTTCTCCGTCGACAGCACGGTGCCCCATCGTTCGCGAGGTCGAGAAGCCGAGCGCGCCGGCCTCGAGACCCTCCTTCACGATCTCGTACATCGCCGCGATGTCCTCGGCGGTGGCGGCCTCGTTGCGTGCGCCACGTTCTTCCATGACGTAGGCACGCACCGATCCGTGGGGAACATGGGTGCCGATGTCGATCGCCTTCGGCGCGCGATCGAGGGCGTCGAGGTACTCGGGAAAGGTCTCCCAATCCCATTGGATGCCTTCGGCGAGGGCGGCGCCGGGAATGTCTTCGACGCCTTCCATCAGGCCGATCAGCCACTCGCGCCGCTCGGGCTTGGCTGGCGCGAAGCCGACGCCGCAGTTGCCGCACACGGCGGTGGTGACGCCGTGCCAACCAGAGGGCAGTAGGTGTGGGTCCCAGGTGGCCTGGGCGTCGTAGTGCGTGTGGATGTCGACGAAGCCCGGTGTGACGATTCGACCGGTTGCGTCGATCGTGCGGCGCGCTTCGCCCGTGACCTTGCCGACTTCCGTGATGAGGCCGTCGTTCACCGCGATGTCGCCGTCGAATGCGGCGGCGCCGGTGCCGTCTACGATCCTGCCGCCGCGAATTACCAGATCATGCATGCCGTCTCCCCGCGTGAGGCGAGGCGCCTCGAACGAGCCAAAACATTAGCCAACGGCTGGCCCCACTCTGACCGGGCCGCTAGAACCGCCCCCATGCGGTCCGACTTTCCCTTCCGTCCGGCCGCCGTCCCCGTCTACTACGGCTGGATCGTGCTCGCTGCATCGACGGTGGGCATCGTGATGAGCGCGCCGGGGCAGACCATCGGCGTCTCCGTCTTCACCGAGTCGTTGCTCGAGGCGACCCGTCTGTCCCGGGTCGAATTCAGCAACGCCTATCTGGTCGGCACCCTGCTGAGCGGGCTGATGCTGCCCTACGCGGGCTCGATGATCGACCGGATCGGGGTGCGCCGCGGGGTCGTGATGGCCGCCGTCGGCCTGGGCGTCGTGCTTGCCTATCTGAGCCAGGTCGATCGCATCGCCGAGACGGTGGCTGGTCTCGGCCTGCCCGAGAGTCTCACGGCATGGTGCCTGCTGGCACTGGGTTTCCTCGGTCTTCGCTTCAGCGGTCAGGGTGTCCTGACGCTTGCCTCGAGAACGATGCTAGGTCGCTGGTTCGAGCGGCGGCGCGGACTCGTCTCATCGATCTCCGGTCCGTTCGCGAGCTTCGCTTTCGCCAGTTCGCCGGTCGTGCTCTCGGCCTGGGTCGCCGGGTCGGGATGGCGTGGTGCCTGGCTCGAGATGGCGCTAACCGTCGGGGTCGGGATGGCGTTGTTCGGCTGGTTCTTCTACCGCGAAAGTCCGGAAGCCTGCGGGCTCGAGATCGACGGCGGGCCGGCCCCGGTGGTCGCTGGCGCCTCACCTCCGCCGCCACTCCGGCGCGACTACACGCGTGGCGAGGCGCTGCGCACCGCGGCTTTCTGGCTCGTCACCCTCGGTATCGGAAATCATGCGATGGTGGGAACGGGAATGGCCCTTCACATCGTGGATCTCGGCGCCGAGGCCGGACTCAGCCAGGCGGACTCGCTCGGATTGTTCCTGCCGGTGACACTCATCAGTGTTCCCACGGGAATCCTGGTCGGCATGGCGGTCGACCGCTTCCCAATGCGCTTCCTGATCATGGGGATGATGGTGGGCCAGATGGTGATGTTCGGGCTGGCGCCGCATCTCGGCGATCCGCTGCTCCACGCGCTGTGCATCGCAGGCTGGGGCTTCTCTGGCGGGTTCTACGGTCCGCTGACCGTTGCCGCGCTACCAAACTTCTTTGGCCGCACGCACCTCGGCGCCATCCAGGGCGGGATGATGATGGTGATCGTCATCGCGAGCGCCCTCGGCCCCGCTTTGCTGGCCGCGGTCAAGGCCGGTTTCGGCTCCTACGCGCCGGGGCTGCACGCCCTCGCATTCCTACCGCTGGTGGTCTTCTTCATCGCGCCCTTCACCCGGGATCCGCAAGCGTCCTCGCCTACACTCGGCAGCTCCTGATTCGAGGGTCCGAACCGATGAGCCTGACGAGCCTGCTGATTGCCAACCGGGGCGAGATTGCCATCCGCGTGATGCGTGCGGCCACTGAGCTCGGCATCGAGACCGTGGCCGTCCACTCCGAGGACGACGCGCGTTCGCTGCACGTTCGGATGGCGGATCGCACCGTGATCTTGCCGGGTCGGGGTGCCGCCGCCTATCTGGATGTCTCCACCGTGGTCACTGCAGCAACGGCCGCCGGGGTGGACGGGGTTCATCCCGGCTACGGATTCCTGTCCGAGAACGCCGCATTCGCCCGTGCCTGCGGCGAGGCGGGCCTGGTCTTCGTTGGCCCGACGCCGAGCACCCTCGAAGGGTTCGGAGACAAAGCCGCGGCCCGCGGCCTGGCCGAGCGATGCGGTGTGCCCGTACTCGCGGGTACCACGGGCGCGACTTCTCTCGATGAAGTTCGCGGCTTCTTCGATTCGCTCGGCGAGAATGCGGCGGTGATGATCAAGGCGATCGCGGGCGGCGGCGGGCGTGGCATTCGCGCCGTTGAAACCCGGGACGCTCTCGACGAAGCCTACGAACGCTGCCAGTCCGAGGCCAGCAAGGCCTTTGGCAGTGGCGACGTCTACGTCGAACAGCTCGTCTCGGCGGCGAGACACATCGAAGTCCAGGTCATCGGCGACGGCAACCAGGTCAGCCACCTGTTCGAGCGCGAATGCACGCTCCAGCGCCGCAACCAGAAGCTGGTCGAGATCGCGCCGAGTCCGACGCTGCCCAGCGAGACGCGCGACCGGCTGACGGAGTACTCGGTCGAGATGGCGCGCGAGGTCGACTACAAGAGCCTCGGAACCTTCGAGTTCCTGGTCGATGCCACGGATCTTTCTCGCGTCGCGTTCATCGAAGCGAACGCGCGTCTGCAGGTCGAGCACACCGTCACCGAGGAAGTGACCGGCGTCGATCTGGTCCGCGCCCAACTCGAGGTGGCCGGCGGCAAGACGCTCAGCGATCTCGGACTGGAGCAGGCCGACATACCCCCGGCGCGCGGCTACGCGATCCAGTGTCGTGTGAACACCGAGAAGATGAACAAGAAGGGGCAACCGCTCCCGAGCGGGGGAACCTTGACTGCCTTCGAGCCGCCCTCGGGCCCGGGTCTGCGCACGGATACCTATGGTTATGCGGGCTTCACCACGAACCCGGCCTTCGATTCGCTGCTTGCCAAGCTGATCGCCCACTCGCCGTCCCCGCGTTTCGAGGACGCCACGAAGCGTGCGTTGCGCGGCCTCAGCGAGTTCCGGATCGAGGGATTCCCGACGAACGTCGGCTTCCTTCAGGCATTGCTGCGTCACCCAGACGTGATCGCGAACCGGGTGACGACCCGCTTCGTCGAAGCGAACGCGCGGGAACTTGCCGCGGCGCCGGCGGAGACGCGCTTCTTCAGCGCCGAGACCGAGCCTGAGGCGGATGCTCCACAATCCGGGCTCGCCGGTGCCAAGATCGATTCGAACGATCCGTTGGCCGTGCTCGACCACGGAAAGAACGGCGCTGCCGCGACTGAGTCGGCCGCCCCGGAGCCGAAAGCCGCGCAGGCCCAGCCCGGCCCCGCTGGAACCATCGCCGTGACGGCGCCGGTGCAAGGCACCGTCGTCAGCATCGACGTCTCCGCGGGCGACCTGGTTCACGTCGGGCACCCGCTGCTGGTGATGGAAGCCATGAAGATGGAACACGTCATCGCCGCGGACGTCAGTGGGCGGGTCGCGCAGCTCGCGGTTGCGGCCGGGGACACGGTGCTCGAGGGCCACCGCCTTATCTTCATCGAGGAGCAGGAAGTCGCGGCCGTGGAGAGCAAGGGCGCCGAGCAGGTCGACCTCGACCACGTGCGTCCGGATCTGGCCGAAGTCTTCGAGCGCCACGCAGTAGGCCACGACGAGCGCCGGCCGAAGGCGGTGGAGCGCCGACGCAAGACCGGCCAACGGACGGCTCGCGAAAACATGAGCGACCTGATCGATCCGGGCAGTTTCATCGAGTACGGGCCGCTCATGGTGGCGGCACAACGACGCCGCCGCAGCATGGAGGACCTGATCGAGAACACGCCGGCCGATGGCATGGTCGCCGGTGTCGGCACGATCAATGGTGCGCTCTTCCCGGATGCAGACGCACGGGCCGTCGTGCTCTCCTACGACTACACCGTGCTCGCGGGCACCCAGGGCGGGCAGAATCACCGAAAGAAGGACCGCATGTTCGAGATCGCCGAGGAGTGGCGGCTGCCACTGGTGATCTTCACCGAGGGCGGCGGCGGTCGTCCCGGGGATACCGACGGGATCGGCGGGGTCGGCCTCGATTGTTGGGCGTTCCAGTATTTCGGGGCGCTCTCGGGGCTGGTGCCATTGGTCGGCATCAACAGTGGCCGCTGCTTCGCCGGCAACGCGGCCCTGCTCGGTTGTTGCGACGTCGTGATCGCCACCGAGAACTCGAACATCGGCATGGGCGGTCCGGCCATGATCGAGGGCGGCGGCCTGGGCGTCTTCCGACCCGAAGAGGTCGGGCCGATGGAGGTGCAAAAGGCCAACGGCGTGGTCGACATCGCGGTGGAGGATGAAGCGGAAGCCGTCGCCGCGGCCAAGCAGTACCTCTCGTACTTCCAGGGCGCGATCTCCGAGTGGGAATGCGTCGATCAGCGCCTGCTCCGGAGCGCGATTCCCGAGAACCGCCTGCGCATCTACGACGTGCGCCAGGTGATCGAGCAGATGTGCGATACCGGCTCGGTCCTCGAACTGCGGCGCCACTTCGGCCACGGCATGGTCACGGCCTTCGCGCGCGTCGAAGGCAAGCCCATCGGTGTCCTGGCGAACAATCCGACCCATCTGGCTGGCGCGATCGATAGCGATGGCGCGGACAAAGCCGCTCGTTTCATGCAGCTATGCGATGCCTTCGACATCCCGATCCTGTTCCTGTGCGATACGCCCGGCATCATGGTCGGCCCCGAAGCCGAGAAGACCGGGACGGTGCGGCACGCGGCCCGCATGTTCGTGGTCGGGAGCAGTCTGACCGTGCCCTTCTTCACGATCATCCTCCGGAAGGGATACGGTCTGGGCGCCCAGGCGATGGCCGGCGGCAGCTTCAAGGCGCCGTTCTTCACGGTCTCCTGGCCCACCGGCGAGTTCGGCGGGATGGGGCTCGAAGGCGCCGTGAAGCTTGGCTACCGCAAAGAACTCGCGGCATTGGAAGATCCCGATGAACGGCGTGCCCTCTACGAGAAGATGGTCGCGGGCATGTACCAGCGCGGAAAGGCCGTGAGCACGGCCTCGTTCTTCGAACTCGACGACGTCATCGATCCGGCCGATTCGCGCCACTGGATCGCGCGCGCCCTGGCTTCCGTTCCGCCGCTGCCGCGTCGAGATGGCAAGAAGCGTCCCTGCGTGGAGCCGTGGTAGCCGCGAGGGCTTTCATCGACGTGATGCCCGGCGTGGTACCTTCCGGCTCGTCACTCAAAGCTTGGAGCGATCTCGATGAATGAGTACGGCGTCTTCGGCGATCTTCATGTCTCGTTAGGCGACGATTTCGTCGCCCTTGCCGAGATTCGCAGGCCCCCCAACAACTTCTTCGATCGAGCCCTGATCGCCAGCCTCGCCGACGCCTTCGAGCAGTTGGATGGCGAGAACGCCTGCCGCGCGATCGTGCTCGCTTCCGAAGGGCGCCACTTCTGTGCGGGTGCGAATTTCGGTTCGAAGCAGTCGGCGCTGACCGACGACAGCGGACGCCACCTCTACGACGAAGCCGTGCGACTCTTCGCCACGCGCACACCCGTCGTCGCGGCGATCCAGGGCGCCGCGATCGGCGGTGGCCTCGGCCTCGCGCTGATGCCGGACTTCCGCGTCGCGGCACCGGAGGCGCGCTTCAGCGCGAACTTCGCGCGGCTCGGGTTTCACCATGGTTTCGGCCTCTCGGTGACGCTGCCGCGGCTGGTGGGGTCCCAGGCTGCCGCCGAGTTGCTCTACACCGGCCGCAGGCTCAAGGGCGACGAAGCCCACGCGCTCGGATTGTGCGACCGGCTCGTCGCCTACGGTGAGGTCCGCGCGGAAGCCCACGCATTCGCCGCCGAGATCGCGGGGTCGGCACCGCTGGCGATCGATTCGATTCGCGAGACGTTGCGTGGCGATCTCGCAGCCGAAATCCGCCGCGCGACCGATCGCGAGAAGGCTGAGCAGGACCGCTTGCAGAAGACCGAGGATTTCCGCGAAGGTACGCGCGCGATGTCGGAACGACGCACGCCGGACTTCAAGGGGCGATGAGCTTGCGGTTTCGGATCCTGGTCGGCGTGCTGCTGGTCGCCGGGTGCGGCGCGGATCCGATTCCGACGGCTTGGCTAGGTGAGCCCGTCGACGCCTCGAACACGCACTCGCCGGTCCGCTACTTCGACACCGCTCTCGTTTCCCTGAACGGTGCCTGCCCGGTACAGGGCTTACCGGTCAATCCGATCATCGAGCCGCTCTACGTGAACGGGCAACCACTCGGCTTCTGCTGACAGCCGTGCCCCGGGACCTTCGTGAAAGGTCCGGAAGCCTTCCTGCGGAAGCTCGAATTGAGGCTGCCGAGTGCCGTCGATCCGAGCACGTTGGCAACGCTCACACCCGAGCTGCGCACGACCGTGAACGGCCACTTCTTCTGGGTCGCAGATGCCGACGAACTCGCGGCGCTGAGAGCGGCTCCCCACGCATACACCGGGCGACTTCTCGATCCCGTCGAGCATGTCTGGTTCGTTCCGGTCGCGGAATCGCCCAGGCGAGATATCGAAGGGGAGATTCTGCTCTTCGCTTCGCTCGGGAGCGCTGAGCGTTTCGCGGCGAGCGGGGCCGAACCGGTCGGCCACGCCCACTGATCCCCGGTTCGTCGCTGCAGGGCGAGCGGACGTCAGCGAGGCAGCTCGTCTTCCAGCGCACGGCGCAGTTCGGGGTTTTTCTGCTTGGCCGCGCGGATTCGTTCGAGGCCGCGCTTCACGACCGGATGGTCATGCTCCTCGATGGCCTCCCGGTAGCTCGGGCGCCCACGCAAGCGCTCCCAGTATGCCGTGACGGCAGGGCGTTTCCCGTCGCCGGTGAACGCGTGGATCGAATCGGCCTCGCGGAGGCGATCGAAGATCACGGTCCAACTCACGTCGGCGAGGGTGTAGGGCTCACCCAGGATGAACGGGCCCCCGGTCTTCTCGAGCTGTTGCTCCAGCGCATCCAGATGGCGATGCATCTCGCGAAGACAACGCTGGATCGCCGCCTTGGCCGGACCCATTTCCGCGAGCTTCGCGATCCCCGAGCGTTTGAAGGCCAGGAACATCAGCGGACGCTGCTTGAAGCGATGGAATAGCAAGCCTTCGAGCGGTCGTGACCAGGGAATCTCCTCCATCATCGCCGCAAACAGTGGAACCGTGAGCCCCGGGACAGCGTTTCCCGCGCTCTCCGAAGCGTGGGCGATCGGATCGTCTCCGAATAACGACGACCGATCGATCCACACCTGCATCTCGGACAGAAGTGCTGGCTCCTCGGGGATCAGTGCCTTCGCCCCGGCCGGTGCGTTCTCCGCCGCATAACGAATCTGCTCGTGGGATTCGTAGATCGGATGACCGCGATGGACGAGCACGGGAACCGTTCCGCCCGGGTTCACGGCGAGGAATCGACGACCCAGGACTTCGTAGGAACCCGTCTCCACCAGATCGATGTGATGGCTCCGATACGGCAACCCGAGCTCCGCCATGCACAGGCGGGTCTTCTTGGAGCAGAGCGAGAGGGCGTTGTGATAGAGCTCCCACTCGTCCTCGTGGGGAAGCGCGATCTCGGCCTGGAGCCCGGGCGGCACGGCAAAGGTCTTGCGCTGGCTCTTCTCGTAGAGGTACCAGCTGGCCAGTCCGAGCAGGGCGATCGCGACCAGGAATCCAATCATCGAGGGTTCTCCAGGGGCTTTCGGACGCTAGCCCACGGCTCCCTGGTGTATGTTTCGCTGGCGTACGTCAATGATGTTCAGGAGAGCAACGAGCGATGGCGAGACTCGAAGGCAAGGTGGCGCTGATCTCGGGCGCCGCACGCGGAATGGGCGAAGCGGAAGCCCGCCTGTTCGTGGCCGAAGGTGCGCGGGTCCTGATCGGAGACGTTCGCGTCGAGGAAGCCGCCGCCCTGGCCAAGGAACTGGGCGACGCTGCCATCCAGGTGCGACTCGATGTGACGGACGAAGCGAGCTGGCAAGCGGCGGTCGCGACGGCAACGGATCGTTTCGGAAAGCTCGACATCCTGGTCAACAACGCGGGAATCCTCCACTTCTCGTCGCTGGAGGAGACAGAGCTTTCCGACTACGAACGCGTCATCCGGGTGAACCAGGTGGGCACCTTCCTCGGCATGAAGACGGCGGCACCGGCGCTGCGCGCGGCCGGCGGCGGTTCGATCGTGAACATTTCGTCCGCGGCCGGCCTCGAGGGCATCGCGGGCGTGATCGCCTATGGCGCTAGCAAGTGGGCGGTGCGTGGCATGACGAAGACCGCGGCGCTCGAATTGGGCCAGTCGGGAATCCGGGTCAACTCCGTGCATCCCGGCGGCGTGGACACGCCGATGGTCGCTGCGGCCACGGTGACCGAGGAGACCCGGAGCGCCGCGTACGGAAGCCAGCCGATCGAGCGGATCGGTCGGCCCGAGGAGATCGCCGAGCTCGTTTGCTGGCTCGCCTCGGACGCCAGTAGCTACTCGACCGGCGCGGAGTTCGTGATCGACGGTGGCTCCACGGCCGGCTCGGTACCGCAGCTGAAGCGCGACTAACGTAGGACATCGCGATGCCCATCAGCCCCATGGACGACTTCCTCGCCCACCAGACGCCGGAGACCTTCGATCACGTCTACAGCGGAGATCGAAACTTCTACGATCGCTACTACTTCAACTGTCACTCCTGCAGCGATGAGATCTTCCTCATCACGGGAATGGGCCAGTACCCGAACCTGGGTGTTACCGATGCGTTCGTGGCCATTTCCCACGGCGACACGCACTCGGTGGTCCGAGCCTCGCGCGAGCTCGGTTCGGATCGGCTGAACACGACCGTGGGTCCGCTGGGAGCCGAGGTGATCGAGGGCTTGAGGACGCTGCGCGTCTGGTGCGAGCCGAACGAGTGGGAACTGGATTTCGATCTGACGTTCCAGGGAACCGTTCCCGCGATCGAGGAACCCGTCACGTTTCGGCGCACCGGTGCCCGCATGACCGAACACACCAGCCGCTTCGCCCAGGTGGGCACCTGGGAGGGCCAGATCCGCGTTGGTGGCAAGACCTACCAAGTGAATCGCGATCGGTGGAAGGGCGCACGCGACCACTCCTGGGGCGTGCGGCCCAACACCGGCGAACCCGAGCCCTTGGGAATCAAGGCCAAGTACGCGCCCGAGGGTGCATTCGGTTACTTCCACAACTGGATCCCGGCCCAGTTCGAAGACTTCATGATCAAGGTCTATATCGCCGAGGACATGGACGGGAATCGGCTGATCGAGGAGGCGGTCAAGGTTCCGAACTTCGAATCGAAGGGTGAGGTGATCCACCTCGGAAGCCCGAAGCATGAGTTCACCTACAAGCCCGGAACGCGGGAGCTCGCGAGCACGATCATCCGCTTCGCGCATTCGGATCTGGAGCTTCGCGGAACACCGCTTCGCACCAACTACTTGTTAGCTCCGCACCCGGCCTAATGCCTGGGAAACATCGGTGAGAAAACGGTCGGGTCGCGAGTCGCATCGCCGGTAGAATCCGGGAGCCTCCGAGGGCCGAGGCCGATCCGCCACTGGTGGCCAGTCCCCGTTTGTTA
>JAJDAP010000123.1 GCA_029261795.1 Deltaproteobacteria bacterium | reverse complement strand
CCAAGCTAACAAACGGGGACTGGCCACCAGTGGCGGATCGGCCTCGGCCCTCGGAGGCTCCCGGATTCTACCGGCGATGCGACTCGCGACCCGACCGTTTTCTCACCGATGTTTCCCAGGCATTAGGCCGGGTGCGGAGCTTTCAAGAAGACGAGGTTCTCGGCGTAACCGAGCTCTCTCGTAGACTGGAACTCCACAAGAACAACGTGTTCCGGTTGCTCGCGACCCTCGAGCACAGTGGCTACGTCGAACAATGCGAAGACGATCGCTATCGGCTGGGCACGGCGTGTCTCGAGTTGGGGCACGCGTTCTCGCGCACCCGAAGCCTGGCGCGACAAGCTCGACCGATTCTCGAGGAGTTGTGTGCGACCACCGGTGAGACGATTCACCTCGGTGTCCTCTCGGATTTCGACGTGGTGCACGTCGATGGAGAGCAGCCCGACCAGTTGGTGGTGACGCGGCTCCGCAAGGGTGGGCGGCTTCCCGCGCACTGCACGGCACTCGGGAAGATGTTGCTCGGATCCCTCGCACCGCAGGCGCTCGAGCAGATAGACAAGAACCATCTCGGGGCTGGCGCACTCATCGGTGAGACACCGACCACGATCACCGATCGCGACAAGTTCATCGAGCACCTACGTGGCGTACGGGCCCAGGGCTGGGCAATCGATCTCGAGGAATGCGAGCCCGGACTCTGCTGCGTCGCAGCACCGGTGCACGACGAAAACGGCATCGTGATCGCGGCCCTCTCGCTCTCGGCGCCGACGTTCCGGGCGAGTGAAGCGGTGATGGTGGACAGGGTTGCGGCTCAGGTCGTGGAGGCGGGCGATCGGCTCTCGCGGTTGCTTGGCTGGACCGGGGCGTCGTAGGCGGCGTAGCTCTTGGGGTTTCGCCCCGCGTGCGCCGGTCCGGGGGGCGCCGCAGCTTCATGGCTCGCATGGGGCCGCACGGCATTGAGGGCCGGTGGGAGAGTTTGGGAAGGACGAGATGTCCGGCTCGTTTCCTGCTGCGCTTTACTTCCGCTGCGGCGCCCCCCGGACCGGCGCACGCTACTGGCGAGATTGCCCGGCACTATCGCTGAAGCCGGCCGACTAGCTCGCGGATGCTAAGGTCCTGCGCGCAACTCCCTGGATCCGCTGGGGAAAGTGACTAGGGGTCAGTGAATGGATTTTGCACTCAGCGACGAGCAGCTGGCACTGCAGGCGACCGCGCATCGGTTCGCGGAAGAAGAGATCGTGCCGATTGCGAGCGAATGCGATGCGAGTGGCCGGTTTCCGATGGAGGTGATGGAGAAGGCCTACGAGATCGGGCTTTCCCACATCACGATTCCGGGCGAATACGACGGGGTCGGGCTCTCGATGCTCGATGCCGTGATCGTGACCGAGGAGATTTCCTGGGGCTGCGGGGGCATCGCGACGTCGTTGATGGGGAATGATCTCGGGCTCGGCCCGATCCTGGTGGCCGGCAGTGCGGATCAGAAGAAAGAATGGCTCGGCTATCTGACCGGCGATTTCCACATGACCGCTTTCTGTCTGTCTGAGCCGGAGGCGGGCTCGGACGTCGCCGGTCTGCAACTGTTGGTCGAGAAGGATGGCGACGACTACCTGCTGAATGGCACGAAGTGTTGGATCACGAATGGTGGCGTCGCCGATCTGCTCACCGTCTTCGCGACGCTCGACCGCAGCGCCCGGCACAAGAGCATCTGCGCGTTCGTGGTTCCGGCGGATACGCCCGGCATCACCATCGGCAAGAAGGAAGACAAGATGGGGCAGCGCGCCAGCGATACGCGCGTGCTCCACTTCGACAACGTGCGGGTGCCGGCGGCCAATCGGCTCGGTGAGGAAGGCCAGGGCTTCGTCACGGCGATGAAGACCCTCGATGTGACGCGGCCCTCGATCGGCGCGCTGGCCATCGGAATCGCCAAGCGCGGGCTCGACGAGAGCTTGCAATACGCCGGCGACCGCAAGGCCTTCGGGTCGCCCATCGCAGGTTTCCAGGCGGTGCAGTTCATGCTCGCGGACATGGCGAAGGACATCGAAGCGGCGCGCTTGCTGGTCTACCAGAGCGCCTGGATGCTCGACCAGGGGATGCACGCCTCGAAATACTCGTCGTTTGCCAAGTGCTTCTCGACGGACATGGCGATGAAGGCGACGACCGACGCGGTTCAGATCCATGGCGGCAACGGCTACACGCGGGAGTATCCCGTCGAGAAGCTGATGCGCGACGCCAAGCTGATGCAGATCTACGAAGGCACGAACCAGATCCAGCGGATGGTCATCGCACGAGAGCTGTTGAAGGGCGGTTGATCTCCGGCCGGTTGCAGCAGCGCCCCCGAAAGCTGAGACTGCCCGAATGAGTGACAACGAAGCGCCGCGCCAGGAATCCATCCCGATCTGGCAGGCACCTCTGTTAGGTGCTGGTGTGCTGTCGAGCCTCGGCATCCTCGAGTGGCTGGCGCGTCGCCCGGAAAGTCCGCTCGAAGTGGGGGGTCTCGCGCTCGCGTCCGTGGTCGTCGTGCATGGTCTGCTCGGTGGCGCTGGGGGCTTCGCGGCCCAGCTCTGGTCGCGCACACGGGGCTCGTTGGCCGGCATCGCCGCGTTCGCCCTGGTGCTGCTTCTGCCCGCGGTGGTGTACTTCACCGGCAACGGCTTGCGCGGCGCCGCACTCGGTCTGTTGGCCGCCGCCGCCGCGTTTCCATTGTTGCGACGAGCGTTGTCCGCGCTGCCGCTGACCACGAACCGCGTAGGCGTCGCACACGGCCTGGTGTTGAGCGCGGCTGTCGTCGTCGTTGCGCTGCAATCGTTGGAGGCTCGCGTACCGATGGCGCCGCTCGTCGTTGCCGCACTGGCACTCGTCGGATTCGTCCACCGTCATGCGTCGTGGCCGAACCTGGCGGGCTTCGCCGCCCTCGCGGTTCTGGTGGCAGGCGGTCTTCCGACGCCCGAATTCAAGAGCACGCCAGCCGACGACGCTCCGTCGGTGTTGCTCGTGACGCTCGACACACTACGTGCGGATCGTCTCGGTTTCGACGGCTTCGCGCAGGCGCAGACGCCCACGCTCGATGCACTCGCCAGCGACGGAGTCTGGTTCGCGAATGCGCAGGCCTTGTCTTCGTGGACCGGCCCCTCGCACCTGACGATCTTGACGGGTCGCTCGCCGGCGAGCCATGGTGTGCTTCTCAACGGGCGTCGCCTTCCGAGTTCCGTTCCCACCCTGGGCGAACTCCTTTCTGCCGGGGGCTGGCACACGGGCGCTTTCGTCGCAGGCTTCCCCGTGCAAGCGCGTTCGCTCGGCATCCGCGACGCCTTCCATACCTACGACGATCGGTTCGAGCCCGCGGCCCTCGAGGCTTTCGGCAGCACGCTGACCCACGGCTTCCGGCAGTGGCGTCGCGGCAACGCGCGGCGACATTGGCGGCGCAGCGCCACCGAGGTGAACGCTGCCGTGCTGCCGTGGCTCGGGCAGTCTCGGACGCGACCGTTCTTCGCCTGGGTGCATTATTTCGACCCGCATCTTCCCTACGAACAGGGCGAGATCGAGGGCCCGGACAAGGGCTGGGACTATGGGCTCTCGCTGCTCGAGAAGCAGGCGATCGTCAGTTCGCCCGAGCGCCTGGCACGGATACGCGCGCACTACGATCTGCAGATCACCTACACGGACCGGCACCTCGGCGAGGTGGTCGAGCGTGCGCGCGAGGCGGCCCGGGGGAATCTCTGGATCGTGGTGACCGCCGACCACGGCGAGAGCTTTGGCGAGCACGATTTCTTCTTCAATCGAGACGCCTACGAAGTGACCGGTCGCGTTCCCCTGATCGTGGTGCCGCCCCGGAACGACGAGTCATTGCGGCGCGGCCGGCGCGACCGCGTGGTCGGCTCCCACGATATTGCCCCGACGCTGCTCGGCCTGCTGGGCCAGCCGATTCCGCCGGAGATGGAAGGGACCGATCTGCTGGCCGAGCGTGCCGATCCGGATCGGGCAATCATCAAGCTGCACGAGCCCGAGGAGCCCGGGAAGTACCAGCGTGCCGTCTCCGTCCGGCGCGACGGCTACCGGCTGATCCAGCGCGAGGCGGGCTGGCACGGGCGGAAACTGGCTCACGGCGGGACCGAACTCTACGACCTGGCCAGCGATCCGGGGGAGATCCACGATCTCGCCGGCACGGGTCACCCCCAGGAGGCCGCGCTCTCGGCTCGGCTTCCCCGCGAGGCACGAGAAAACGGCCCGGAAAAGGTTCTGGATGGGGAAACCAGGGAAGCCTTGAAGGCGCTCGGCTACCTCGATTGAGCCCCCCCGAGCCACCGAAGGATCGCCGTAACTCCTCGGATTTACATACATTATTTTCGTCGCAGCGAGGGGCTGGTCTGTTAATGTCTCCCGTCTGCCCCGATCAACCACGATTTGACCCACGTGCGACGATCCCATCGGATCCCGGGTGGCGTCTGAGGTCCCCCCTTTGTCTGACCTGAAAAAAGCAGCCCTCGACTACCACTCCATCGGGCGGCCCGGAAAGATCAAGGTCGTCCCGACCAAACCCACGGTCACCGCTGACGATCTCTCCCTCGCCTACAGCCCCGGCGTCGCAGAGCCCTGCCTGGAGATCGCGAAGGATCCCGAGGACGCCTACCGGTACACGGCCAAGGGCAACCTGGTGGCCGTCATCTCCAACGGAACCGCGGTCCTGGGTCTCGGCAACATCGGCGCCCTGGCCAGCAAGCCGGTGATGGAAGGCAAGGGCGTGCTGTTCAAGCGCTTCGCCGATATCGACGTGTTCGATATCGAGATCGATTCGCTCGATGTCGAAGAAATCATCCGTACCTGCGAGCTGATCGGGGGGACCTTCGGCGGCATCAACCTCGAAGACATCCGCGCCCCCGAGTGCTTCGTGATCGAGAAGGAGCTGCAGAAGCGCCTCGACATTCCGGTCTTCCACGACGACCAGCACGGAACCGCGATCATCTCCGGCGCGGCGTTGCTCAACGCCCTGAAGATCGTCGGCAAGAAGATCGAGGAAGCGAAGGTCGTGTTCTCCGGCGCCGGTGCCTCGGGTATCGCCTGTGCGCGGCTCTACAAGGACCTGGGCGTCAAGCCCGAGAACATCCTGCTATGCGACAGCCGCGGTGTGATCTACGATGGCCGCGAGGGCATCAACGAGTACAAGGCCGAGTTCTCCCGACCGACGGAGAAGCGCACGATCACCGAAGCGCTCGACGGTGCGGACGTATTCGTCGGCTTGTCGGGCGCGGGCCTCGTCAGCAAGGAAATGGTCAAGTCGATGGCCAAGGACGCCATCGTGTTCGCGATGGCGAACCCGGATCCGGAGATCACCCCGGACGAGGTCGCCGAAGTGCGCGACGACGTGATCATGGCGACGGGTCGCTCGGACTACCCGAACCAGGTCAACAACGTGCTCGGCTTCCCGTTCATCTTCCGTGGTGCCCTCGATGTGCGCGCCAGCGAAATCAACGAAGAGATGAAGCAGGCGGCCGTGAAGGCGCTTGCCGAGCTCGCCCAGCGTGGCGACGCGGTTCCCGAAGTCGTGAAGAACGCCTACCCGGGCGAAAATTTCGACTTCGGTCGCGGCTACATCATCCCGAAGCCGTTCGATCCCCGCGTCCTCCTGTTCGTGGCGCCGGCGGTTGCCCAGGCTGCGATGGATTCCGGCGTCGCCCAGAAGCCCATCGACATCGGCGAGTACGAGAAGAGCCTGCAGCAGCGGATCGTCGAGGTCTCGAGCCTCTAGCGCGATCGGGTCACCTCGGGGGCCAGCACGAGTGCCGGTTCCCAGGGGGGCCCAGGCGCCATCGCTCTTCGTTAATCTCCCCGGGCCCCGATGCCCCTCCCCTGCTGGCTGCTCGGCCTGCGCGGGGGCCTCCTCAACCTCCGAGTGCACCCATGGCCGTAGCCCCCGAAGCCACGCTTGAAAATCCCCTCGCGCCGCCGGCCGAGGAACTCCAGAGCGACGCCATCCATCCCTCGGCCGCGCTCTACGAAGACGCGCTCGAACTTGGCCGCGAACTCGAGTCGCGCCCGTTCCGCGGCGGCGGCCTCGACCGCGTCCGGGTGCAGCACGCCAAGAGCCGCATGACCGTCTTCGAGCGGATCCAGTGCCTGACGAATAGCGAGCCGAACCTGCTCTGGCACAACTGGGGCCCCGGTCTCGACGGTGCCTCGATCGTGACGGGCATCCTCGATATCGACGGCCGCGACGTTGCCGTCTACGGGCACGACTTCACCTTGCGCGCCGGATCGATGGACGCAACCAACGGCGCCAAGCTCGCGCGCCTGATCTACATGGCCGCCGAACGCGGCATCCCGCTGATCGGCATGAACGATTCTGCTGGCGCCTTCGTGCCCGCCGGTGTCGGCGGCCTCGACGGCTACAGCGAAGCGTTCACGGCTCTGCGCAAGATCTCGGGCGTCGTGCCGGCCATCAGTCTGATGTTCGGGTTCAACGCCGGCGGAGGTTCCTACCTGCCCCGTCAGGGCTCCTTCATGATCCAGGCCGAGGACACCTTCATCGGCTTGACCGGCCCCGGCGTCGTCAAGAGCGCGCTCGGAGAGGACGTCAGCGCGGAAGAACTCGGCGGCACAGGTGTGCACGGTCTGAACGGCGTCTGCGACCTGACGACACCCGACGAGCTCGGCTCGCTCCGGACCGCACTGCGTCTGCTTTCCTATCTACCCGACAACAACCACTCGATGTCGCCCTACGTAGAAACCTCGGACCCGGCGGATCGGTTCACCCTCGAAGAGGACATCCTCTTTCGCAAGACGTTCGACTCGCCTGCGGGAATGAACGCGCCGCTCGACATCACGCTCTTCATCCAGAACATCTGCGACCACGGCGAGTACTTCGAACTCCAGCCGGCGCGTGCACGCAACATGATCACGGCCTTCGGCCGGATCGGTGGCCACGTCATCGGGTTCGTCGCGAACAACTCGGGCGTCGCCTCCGGGCAGATCGACGTCGACGCCGCGCGCAAGGCGACGCGCTTCATCCGCTTCTGCAATCTCTACAACGTTCCGCTGCTCTTCCTCGAGGATACGCCGGGCTTCCTGGTCGGGACGGAGCAGGAGAGCCGTGGAATCATCCTCGAAGGTCGGCGCCTGCTCGATTCGATCATCGACGTACGGGTGCCTTCCATCACGTTGATCATCCGCAACGCGTTCGGCGGCGCCTACGCCGCCTACAACTCCCACTTCGTCGGTGCTGACATGGTCTTCGCGATGCCGCATTCGCGGATCGCCGTGATGGGCCCCGGCGGTGGCACCGAGTTCGTGTTCAAGAAGGAACTTCGCGCGATCGAGGCCGACTACCGAAAGGCGGTTGCTGCCGGTAGCGATGAAGCGACGGCCGCCAGGGAGCGCGACGCCGGCCTCGCCAAGATCCGCGATCAATACGAGCGAAAGCTGATGAATCCGAAGGAAGCACTCTCGCTCGGGTCGGTCTCGCGCATCGTCATGCCCGGGACGAGCCGGCGCGTATTGGCCCGGAACTTCGACTTCCTGATTCGTACCTACGAGGCGACGCCCATGGCCGGCCCGCAGCGGGAGTCCGAATAGCATGTACGACCGCGACGGCCAGCAGCGCCGCTTCCACGAATCCGGCAGTGAGTGGTTGCGTTCCTTCGCACTGGATGACCTCAAGGTGCTGGTCGTCTGCCGCGGCCCGGTGCGCAAGGAAGCCTTCGAGGTCTTCGACGCCATGGGCATCGCCAGCTACGGCATGCTCCTCTCGGAGAAGGACTCGGTCGTCTATCCGCGCTGCCTGGCGCCGGAACTGCGCGATTTCGGCCACGCCCTGAACGTGCACCGGGTTCAGGACTACATGGGCGTCGGCCAGGAGGAGAAGCAGGAGCGGATCCGCGAGATCGTCACGATCGCGCGCGATTACGGATACACCCACCTGTTTGCCGGCTACGGCTTCATGGCCGAAGACGCCGAGTTCGTCGAGGCGATCGAGCAGGCTGGTCTCGGGTTCCTCGGGCCGTCCGCGGGCGTGATCCGTCGCGCGGGCGCGAAGGACGAAGCCAAGAAGCTCGCTCGAGGTCTCGGCAATGCCGTGATTCCGGGCGTCGATGACATCTCGGGTCGGGCCCTGATCCGCCGCGTGGCAGATCGCGCCGGACTCGAAACACTCGCCCGCGAAAACGATCTCGAGTTCGAATGGAAGGACGGCGTCACGCCCGAGGAGAACGCGGAGGCGTTGCTCCAGGCCGGTTATTCGAAGAGCGTCGAACTCGTCACGATCGCCGAACTCCAGAGTGAAGCCGAAGCGATCTGTGCCGAGATGTGGAAGGACTACGCGACCCATCGCGTGCGCTTCAAGCACATCGGCGGCGGCGGCGGCAAGGGCCAGCGCGTCGTCAAGGAAGCTGGCGACGTGGCCGCAGCGGTGATGGACATCCTCGCGGAATCGAAGGTCATCGAGCCCGGCTCGAACCGGAACTTCCTGTGCGAGCTGAACCTCGAGTCGACGCGACACAACGAGATCCAGCTGATCGGCAACGGCGAGTGGACGCTTTCGTTGGGTGGTCGCGACTGCTCCGTGCAGATGCACGAGCAGAAACTCATCGAGGTCTCATTGACCGAGGAGCTGCTCGCTTCGGAAGCGGAGCGTGCCACCGGAAAGGCGCGCGAGGTACTGAAGGGCGACCAGGAAGTGCTGCGCAAGATGGAGAGCGAGGGGGAGCGCTTCGGAGAGGCGACCGGCCTCGATAGCGTCTCTACCTTCGAGTGCATCGTCGAAGGCTTCAACCATTTCTTCATGGAGATGAACACGCGCATCCAGGTCGAGCATGGCGTCACCGAACTCGCCTATCGGCTGCGCTTTACCAACCCGGATGATGCGAACGAGTTCTTCCACGTCGACTATCTGATCGAGGCGATGGCGCTGCTGGCCAAGCATGGCAAGCGCCTGCCCAAGCCGAGCCGTGACGTGCGCGCGGTTTCAGCCCTCGAGGTCCGCATCAACGCGACGAATCCTTCGCTCCAGCCCCATGCGGGCGGTGTGATTCGCGGCTGGTCGCAGCCGATTCCCGGCGAGATCCGCTTCGACCAGGGCATCGGCCTGCCGAATCCCGATACTGGCTCCTTCGTCTGGTACAACCTCGCCGGCGCCTACGATTCCAACATCGCGCTTCTGTTATGCGACGGCGGCTCCCGCCGCGAGAACTACGAGAAGATGGCCGAGATCCTGCGGCGCACCGAACTGCGCGGGGACGATCTCCACACGAACCTCGAAGTGCACTACGGCATGGTGCAGTGGTTTCTCGGCCGTGGCGTGATGGCCGAACCCAGCACGCGCTTCATGACCTCCTACCTGGCCGCGGTCGGTGGTTTGCAGCAGGTCATCGTCGATACGGACCTCGAAGTGGCCTGGGCCGAATTCGCCGGGCGTCTCGGGGACGCGGACAAGAAGAAGCTGCTCGCCGCGAAGCAGACCCTGCTCCTCCGCCCGCTCCTCAAGCTGCTAGGAGATCCCCATCTGCTCGGAGGTTTCCTCGGTCGCTACGACGGCGACCTCTGGAAGATCAGTGCCGGTCAGATCAGGGCCACGGCGAACCCCGTGCGCTTCCTCGAACGTCTCTACCACTTCCTCGATCTCGAAGATCGCGCCGAGAAGCCGCCATCGGAGAAGATCTGGGGACACGATCGTGAGATGCTCGACGACGCCCTCGCCTTCTATGCCGAGGTCGAGACGCGGACCGGAGCGTCGAGCGCCGAGGAGCTGGACGCGTTGTTCGCGGGCAATGAGAACCATGCGCTTTCCGGCGCTGATCCGGAACTCTGGCAGCGTTGCGTCGCCGCGCATCGCGGCCACCAGTTGGGTCTCGAGCTACTGATGTTGCTGCCGCGCATCGGCGTGCGCTCGGAGTTCATGGAGATTCGCATCAACGAGGAGCTCCAGCCGGAGTTTCCCGCACGCTTCCTCGATCCGGACTCGGTGACCGCGTGCACCCGCGCCCTTTCACCGCCGCCGACTGCCGCGAGCGATGAGATCGTGACGCCCATGGGTGGCACCTTCTATGCCCGGGAAGCGCCGCATCTGCCGCTCCTCGTCGAGACGGGCCAGCACTTCGACGCAGGCGAGCCGCTCTTCGTCATCGAAGTGATGAAGATGTTCAACAAGGTCTTGGCCCCGTTCGCCGGCACGCTCACCGAGAACCTGATGGAAGATTCCGATGGCATCGTTGTCAAGAAGGGCCAGCGGATCTTCAAGATCGAACCGGACGAGCGCCATGAGCCGGAGGCGCCCGAGGTCATCGCCGCGCGGATTCGCAAGACGACGCTGGCATTACTCGCCTAGCATCGCCGGCGCGTCCCGGCTCCGGTAGAATGCCAGCGTGGCCATCCCGTTGCTCTTCGACACCGATCTCGGCTCCGACGTTGATGATGCGATCGCTCTGGGCGTGGCGCTCGCGTGCCCCCGTGAGATCGATCTCGTGGCGCTGACCACGGTCGCCGCGGACAGCCAGGGCCGAGCGCGAGCCGCTGCGCGAATGCTCGGGCTCGCGGGCCGCACGGATGTCGTCGTGCATCCCGGCGCCGAAGCCGCCCTTGCCCGGCGTGGCGCGTTCGTCTGGCGCGACATCGAGACGAAGGGCTATCCGGATGGTCCCGACGCGCAGATCTCCGACGAGCCCGCACCGGAACGGATCGTGCGCGCGGCGAACGAGGTCGAAGGGCTCGAGATCACGGCGATCGGGCCCATGACGAATCTGGCCCACGCCCTCGGCATCGATCCAGAGCTCCCGAAGAAGGTGAAGCGGCTCACGATCATGGGCGGCCACGTTCGCCAGGTGCGAATCGGCGACTACGTCTGCCCGCCCGGCATCGACTACAACCTGTGCTCCGACCCCGAGTCTTCCGTGATGGTATTGGGTGCCGGCTTCGAGACGCGCCTGGTGACCGCGGATGTGACACTTCAGTGTTGGTTCCGGACCCAGGACATCGAGCGCCTCGAGCAGGCACCGGGACCGATCGCACCGCTGGTCGCGAAGCTGGTGCGCATCTGGACACCCTTCCAACACAAGATCTTCACCGCGATCGGGGGCACCCTGGCGCCGGACAACGCCGCCTACCTCCATGACCCGATTACCCTGCTCTCGCTGGTCGACCCGTCCGCCCTGGAGTTCGAGCGGCTGCGCATCGTTCCCACCATTGAAAACGGCGTCATGCGGACCCTGGAAGTCGATCCCTCCCTCGGGATCGGGGCCGAGATGGAAGTCGCGACCGCCGTCGATCCCGCTCGAGTACGAGACGCGATCATGGAACGGCTACTGACGGTCTAATGGTCAGTTCGCGTCAGACTCCTGAAAATCCCAGCAAATTCAATGGGTTCCGTGGTTTCAGGTACGTATTGAAAATGACATTGCTTTTCAATTTCAACGAAGTATCCTCTCGACTCGCCCAAGGAGCGGATTGTTTGCTCGTTTGCCACTGCAAAGGCCTGACCGATCGTGCCGTGCGCCGCACCGTGAACAGCGGAGCGTGCAGCGTGGCCGAGGTGACGCGCAGCTGCGGCGCCGGCGGGATCTGTGGCGGCTGCCGCCCGGCAATCCAGGAGATCGTGGACGACGCCAGCGCCCCGCGCACCGCACGCCACCCGTTCGAAGGCCTCGAACTCTCCGCCGCACGCTAGCGACCAGCGCCCACTGAAACCGGAAGTCGATTTCAGATAGCTGGCTCGCCTGCGCCGACGCGTTAAGGTCGCCCCTCACCTCGAGGAGAGTTCCATGCCGCAGGGCGATCCGCAGATCATCGAAGCACTCAACGACATCCTCTGCGCTGAACTAACAGCGATCAACCAGTACTACATCCACCACAAGATGTGTGAGAACTGGGGGATCTCGAAGATCGCCAGCAAGAAGAAGGAAGAGTCGATCGAGGAGATGCAGGATGCCGACCGCATCATCGAGCGCATTCTCTACCTCGAGGGCACTCCGAACATGCAGCGCATGAATCCGATCGGCGTGGGCGAGGATGTGTTCGAGATGCACGCACTCGATCTCGAGCTCGAACTCGAGGCCTGCAAGCGCTACAACGCCGGCATCACCCTGGCGCGCGATCTAGGCGACAACGGCACCCGCGCCCTCTGTGAGCAGCACCTCCGCAGCGAGGAAGAAAGCGTCGATTGGCTGGAAGCCCAGCTCTACCAGATCGAACAAGTCGGCCGCGAACAATACCTCGCCGAACAACTCTGAGCGGGGACGGACTCCTCACGTTTCAACGTTTCAAGTTCTCCGAACTTGAAACTTTGAAACTTGAGGAGTCCGTCCCCGCTCAGGGCGCTTCGATGGCGGTGGCGATGAAGCGGTGGATTCTCTTGGCGTATTCGTGCGGCCAGCGGTTGATGATCGCGGCGTGCTCGGCTTCTTCTGGGAGCCACAGCTCGGCGGTCGGGTGATCAGCGGCTTCGTAGATGCGCTCGCTGTGGCCGAACGGAATCACGCTATCCGCTCTTCCGTGTAGGATGAACAGCGGCCGTGGTGAGATCTCGGCGACGTGGTCGATCGGCCCGTCGCGGGGTTCGGATCCCATCCGCCACAGCGCCAGGCGAATGATCGGTCCGCGAAGTTGTCCGGGGATCTGCCTCATCATCGCGGTATCGCCCAGCAAATCCTCGATTCGCGTAAACGGGTTCTCGCTGATCACGGCATCGATCCGGTCGTCGCGGGAGGCGGCGAGGATCACACTGGCACCACCCTGCGAGGTGCCGAGAACCAGGACCTGCGCGAGGCCCTTGACGTCCTTGGCAAAGGCCACCGCTGAACTCACGTCGCGGCTCTCGCGGATGCCGAACGTGATGCCCTTGCCCGTGCCGTCTGAAATTCCGTGCTCGCGTTCATCGAACAACAGCACCGGGTGTCCGCTCGCCCGCAGCATCGGCAGATGACGCAGGAAATCGCGGCGATCGGCACCGGCGCCGTGCACGGTGACGATGCCCGTCTTCGCGTCAGCGACTCCGGGAACCCACCAACCGCGCAATGTGGAGCCGTCGACAGCGGCGAACTCGACCTCCTCGTAGGGGATGCCGAAGTCCGTCTCGGGATCGTTGAGGCCGGGTGACCACCCCGCCAACATGAAAGCGTCCGGCGGCTTCAGACCCTGCTCGGGCGTGCGGTGCTCGTACCACGGCGGCTTCATCACCAGCTCCGAACCGAACCAGATCGCGGCGAGGACGCCTAGCAACCAGAGCCCGAGCAGACCGAACAACCAGGCCAGGATCCGATTGCCGCTAACGGTCTTCGCCTCGCTCACTCGGACCCTCCTCCCGGTGTCTCAGGCGCGATCGTTCCACTTTCTCGTTTGGGTGCGAACAGGAACGCGACACCGACGCCGACCAGGTAGAGCACGATCAACGGCACGGCGAGCATGACCTGGCTGATGATGTCCGGCGGTGTGAGCAGCGCCGACGCGACGAACGAGATCAGCACCGCGTACTTCAAGCCCCCGAGCAGCTGCCGTGGCTCGACGATCCCGGACAGAGCGAGAAAGAACACCACCACCGGCATTTCGAAGCCGGCGCCGAAAGCCAGGATCAGCCGGGTCGTCAGGGCGAAGACGGCGGCCAGGGTCCATCCGGAAGTAACGAACTCACTTTCGAAGCTGGCGAAGAAATCGAAGATCAGCGGGAAGACGAAGGAATATCCGAACGCCGCGCCCGACAGGAAGAGCAAGGTCGACGCCATCACGAACGGGATCGCGACCTTCTTCTCCGAGGGATACAGACCCGGCGCGATGAACGACCAGATCTGCCAGAAGATCACGGGAAGCGCGAAGACGAAACCCGCGAGCAGCGCGCACTTCAGGTACGTAAAGAAGGGTTCGGTCGGGGAGATGAACTGAAGCGTCGCGCCCTCGCCCAGCGACTGGATTGCCGGGGCGATCAGGAAGCCGAAGATCAGCTCCTTCCAGGTCCACGCCGCCAGCGATGCACCGATCCAGATGACCAGGATCTTGAGGATCCGGTCTCGTAGCTCCGTCAAGTGCGCGGTCAGCGGCAGCGCGGCGTCGTCCACAGGCTCTCCCGAAGCGGGGCTAGGGCTTCTCTTCGGGTTCCGGGTTCGGATCCGGCTCGGCATTCCCCCCGGTCAGCGGCTCCGCCGCCGGTGCCCCAACCAGGACCGGCGCCGGAGTCTCGCTGGCGAGCGGTGCTGGCGCGACCGCTGGAAGCGGGGCCTGGGCCATCTCATCAGCGGGCCCCTGGGGCGTCGGCGGGCGGGCGGGCGGTGCCTGGGGTTCGGTCTCGGTCATGATGGAGCTGCGCAGGTCATTCGAAGCCCGGCGAAACTCCGACAGGCCGCGTCCAAGGCTACGCGCCAGCTCCGGCAGCTTGGCCGGGCCGAATATCAGCAGGGCGACCACCATGATCACCAGCAGCTCAGGAAAACCGATTCCGAACATCGCCGGGAGGCTAGCGGGATCGGCTCGGTCGGGCTGCCGTCCGGTCCCTCGAGCAGGGCCAGCGGCAATCGGTGGCGGGTGAAACCCCGGCCGCGAGTTCGATCCGCCCGAGGGCGCCGAAGCGCTAACGGAGAATCCTCGCGGCCGGGGGTCCCCACCCCCCGATGGACGGTCTCGCGCGAAGCGCTCGAGCGGTCAGAGGCGGGCGCACCTCAGGCCGCCGCGCCCGGGGCATGCCCGAGCGATTGCTGTGGAGCGACCAGCGCCGTGGCCGACGATTCTGCAAGCAGCGAAAGCTCCACCGGGCTGGTCTCGACGATGCGAACGAACTCGCGCGTGAGGGCAGGATCGAACTGGACCCCGCCGTACATCTCGAGCTCGCCCAGCACGGCCGCCGGGGCCAGCGCCGGCCGATAGGGGCGGTCGCAGGTCATCGCATCGTAGGCATCAGCCAGGCTGATGATCCGGGCCTCGATCGGGATCTGGTCTCCGAACAACCCGCCCCCGTAGCCGCGCCCGTCCCACCATTCGTGGTGGTGCAGGATCGCCGAGCCGATTTCGGGTGCGAGGCCGAGCGGTTCGACCAGGTGAGCGCCGATCGCCGGATGGCATTGCATGAGTTCCCGGTCCTCGTTGCTGAGCGGGCCGTTGCGATTGAGCAGCTCCGAAGGAACGCCGATCTTCCCGATATCGTGGAGGAATCCTGCTATGCGAACGTGTTCTCGCTGGTCTGCGGTGAGGCCTAGACGGTCCGCGAGGATGCCGGCGTAGAAGCCTGTTCGCCGCGCGTGGCCGCGCAGGAATCGGCTCTGGTTCGCGACGGTCTCGGCCAGGACCTCGAGAAATGCGAACGTGTTCGTTGCGGCAAGGTCGCATCCCCGACGCTGGCCGAGGCTCTCGATCATGTCGCCAACGCGACGACGAGCGCCCGGGTCGATGTCGATCCGATGAAGGACCGACGCGAGTGATTCTCTCTGGCCGACGGCATCGCCGAGATCGTCGAGGAAATCGATGAGGGTCATGCGCCCGATCTGCCGTTCGAGGCAACGCGCCACCGCCGCGTTCACCTGGACCACGTCGAAAGGCTTCTGGAGGTAGTCGCCGACACCCAGGCGCAGCGCTTCGGTGGCACTGTCCAGGGTGGGGTGCCCGGTCACGATCACCACCTCGACCTTCGGGTGTCGCCGCCGAACGATCCTCAGCAGCTCATCGCCTTGCATGCCAGGCATGTTGAGATCGATGGTCATCAGGTCGACCTCGCCACGTGCGAGCGTGCCCAATGCGTCGGATGCATCGCTGGCCTCGATCACGTCGTAGCGCGGGCTCAGGATCATCCGCAGCGAGCGTCTCGGTCCCTGATCGTCATCGACGACGAGGATCTTGCTTCGATAGGGGGAGGCCTGGAGGGTAGGCGTGTTCTGGATCACGTCGGGGGGTACTTCAAGCCGTGTGCCAAGCCTGGCGCTCTCCACCGCAGCGACGATTTTCGCTTCCATTCCAGCGGGTTGCAGTGATACCGGCATCCATGCCGCCGATCGCCTGGAACTCGTAGAACTGTTCCGTCACGAACCCACCGAGCTCTCGATTCCCGCCAAGTCACCCATTTTGTTGATGTTTCGCCAACTGTTCCAATCTGAACACCGCAACGAAACCGCCCCCCGCGAGGAGTCACCAGAGCGAGCCTCGGCAGTGTTCGGCGACTCAAGATCGCGGCGAGAGGGGCCGATCCACCCTTGGATGAATGCCGTCCGCACGCTCATCGCCGTGATTCTGGTTTCCCTGGCTTCGGGCCGCGCGGGCGCCGAGATCTACCAATGGACCGATCTCGAGGGTCGGGTCCACTTCAGTCAGGATTTCAGCCAGGTTCCGGACGAGCATCGCAAGGAGGCCGAGCTCTCCCAGCACCGGGTACGCCGCCACCAGGTACAGACTTTCGAGAACGTCGCCCCGCCCGCACGCGGGAGTGGCACGCGCCACCGCACCCCAAAGGCGGGTCGCCCACTCGAGATGCCGTTCGAAATGCGTGGCTCGGCGATGTGGGTCTACGTCCAGATCAACGATCGAACGACGGCGCCATTCATCGTCGACACCGGTGCCAGTGACGTTGCCGTCCCGGGACATGTCGCCTCAGCCGCCGGAATCGAGATCGACGCCGACACGCCGCGCGCGACCTATCAGACCGCGAACGGTCTGGTTCGGCAACCGCTGGTCCGTCTCGATTCGGTTCAGGTTGGCGACGTGCGCGTCGAAGGCGTGCGCGGCAGTATCAACGAGAACATGCAGGTCGGGTTGCTAGGCGGATCCTTCTTCAACAATTTCACGTTCCAGATCGATCCAGCCGCCCAGATGATCACCCTTATTCCGAATCCGGGTATGCGCTCCGGAATTCCCGAACGCGAATGGCGAAAGCGCTTCGCGGAAACCCACAATCGCGTATCCGAGCTGGAGACATATCTCGAGCACAACGCGTTCGCGAGAGAATCTCGCCGGCGACAGTTCGCCGAGAAACTGGAAGCGCTCCATGAACGGCTAGCCGCCCTCGAGGACGAGGCCGACCTCGCCGGCGTGCCTCAAGCATGGAGGAACTGAGATGCGTCTGGTCGCGATCCTGATTCTTCTCTCGCTGTCAGCCGCGAGCCCGGCAGCAGCGGAGATGTACAAATGCAAGGGCAGCGACGGCAAGACCTTGTATACGAGCGACCCGTCCCAATGCCCGGGCAAGAAGGCCCATGATCTACAGGGTCAGGTGCAGAGTGTGGAGCGTTCCACGCCACCGGCTTCGCGGCGCCCTGGGCCCACGGCATCGCCCGGGTTCGCGGATTCCGAGCGAGGGCAGTGGCTCCAGAAGAAGCTCGAAGCAGAGGCCGCGCTCCGCGAGGGTCGTGCTCGGCTCGGCTACCTCCAACGAATGGTGACGGCCTGCAATCGAGGCGCCGAGCTCTACGTCGAGGATGACGATACGGGCATTCGCTCGGGATACCCCTGTCATCTCGTCAAGGAAGACCACGCCGCTGCCGTGCAGACGGTGGAACGCGCCGAGCACTATCTGGCCGAGGGGCTCGAAGAGGAGTGTCGTCGCGCCGGTTGTCTGCCGGGATGGATTCGCTAGTCAGGCGATCCGCGAGCCGCTTCAGTCGCCGAGCTTGTGCTTGTCGATCTTGAGCTTGAGCTGTCTGCGCGTGATCCCGAGGCCGGCGGCCGCGCGGGTCTGGTTCCAATCGTAGCGATCGAGGGCGTCGCGGAGCAGATCCTGCTCGAACCGGGCGACCGTCTCTTCGAGGCCGACCTCGCCACGTTGGAGCCCGTTGCGTAACTCGTCGGTTCGGCCGGCCCGCACGATCGGGTCCGGCAGGTCCGCGAGATCGACGCACTCGCCATCCGCGAGGGTAACGGCGCGCTCGATGGCGTTCTCGAGCTCGCGAACGTTCCCCGGCCAATCGTGGCGTTCGAGAGCACCCATCGCGGCCCGGGAGAATCGCGTCGGCGTGTTCGTGTTGTCCTCGGCATGTCGCGCCAGGAAGGTCTCCGCCAGCGGGCGAACGTCTTCGCGCCGTTCTCGTAGGGCGGGAAGTTCGACCGGCACGACGTGGATCCGGTAGTAGAGATCTTCGCGGAAGCGACCGGCACGGACTTCTTCCTCCAGGTCCCGGTTGGTTGCAGCGATGATCCTCGCGTCGACCGCGATCGGCTGCCCGCCGCCGACGCGCTCGACGACACGTTCCTGGAGTGCGCGCAGCAATTTCGCCTGCGGCGCAGGTGCGAGTTCGCCGATCTCGTCGAGGAATAGCGTCCCGCCGTTCGCCTGCTCGAACTTACCGATCCGCCGTTCATGAGCATCGGTGAAAGCGCCGCGTTCGTGGCCGAACAATTCGCTCTCCATCAAGGTCTCCGGGATGGCGGCGCAGTTGACCGGGACGAATCGCGCGCCCGAGCGCGGGCCGAAATCGTGAATGGCACGCGCTGCCAGCTCCTTTCCGGTGCCACTTTCGCCGCGAACCAGAACGGTGGCTTCGCTCTGGGCCACGCGTTCGAGGGTGCGGAAGACATCACGCATGGCGGCGCCGTGGCCGATCAGGTCGCCGAACTGGCTCCGCTCTTCCAATTCGTCGCTGAGGCGCACGACCTCACGCCGCAAGGCCCGGTACTCGAGCGTGTGGCGCACCTTGATGCGCAGCGCTTCGACTTCGAACGGTTTGGTCACGTAGTCGCTGGCGCCACGCTTCATCGCCTCGACGGCGGTGGAAACGGTCTTGGTAGCAGTCAGCACGATCACGGGCGGCGGCTCGAGCTGTTCTTGAAGCTCCGCCAGGAAGTCGAGGCCACTCTTGCCGGGCATCACCAGATCGAGAATCACGAGATCGGCGGGCATCTCTTCCAGCGCGCGGAGGCCGGCGTCGGCACTGTCGGCCGTGACGACTTCGCAATCGTCCTTCAGGAGCATGCGCAGGGACTCGCGGACTCCTGTCTCGTCATCGACCACGAGGACGCGCGGCATGGGCGGGTCATAGCGAGCGATCGGCGCGCGCGCGAGCGCGATGATCGCGGGAGGTTCCTGGGCGAGAGCCGATCTCCCCCTCGGCCGCGCTGCACGTCGCTCGGTCGGGGAGTTCTGAGCGTTCTAGTTCGGTGCCGGCAGATCGATCAAGAGAACCCGCTCGTCCGCCTCGGTGGAGTCCATCGTGAGCTTCCCGCCAAGGGCTTCCAGGGTGTCGCGGGCCAGCAACAACGACAGCTCCAGCTCGCCCGCCTCGCCTGGCATCGATAGCGGCGCGTGCTCGGCGTGGAAGCGAACGAGCACGCGCATCGCCGGCCCATCGTCGAGGCCGCGCGGGTGATGGCGGCAGGCCACGTAGAGATCGGCACCGTCCGCAACGGCCTCGAAGGCGGCGTCCAGCAGTGCCGAGAAGGCGAATCGCAGCCTGTCCGGGTCGCCCAGCGCTTCCGGCCGCTCGTCCTCCAGCTCTCGAAGTACCAGCAGGTGGCGTTCGGTAATCACGCTGCGGCACTCATCGAGCAGCAGCTCCACCAGCGCGCAGACGTTGACGGGCTTGGCCTCGGCCTGACGTAGCTCGCCGTACTCGCTGAGGCGCGCGAGGCGGCCATCGATGCGCGCCAGGTCGCGCTCGACCTGGTAGCGGAACTCGTTCTGGAAGCTCGGGTCGTCGCCCCGCTCGGGCAGGAGTTGCGCGAAGGTCTGCAGGCTCACCATCGGGTTTCGGAGCTCGTGGCTCAGGGCCCGGGCAAGAACGGGCACGCGGAATTCGACCGCCGGGGCCAGGCGCTCGGCGGTTTCGGGCGCGCGCTCAGCTTCCACCGGTTCGATCGCGGGTCTCGTCGACGGGGCGACCAAGGCTTCCCGGGCCTCGGCCAGCGGCGCTGTGCCGGCGGGGATGCCGAGGTCGCTGGCCGAGATGGCGCCGTCGCCAGGGCTGGATGCCGCGCGTCGCAGCGTTTCTTCGAGCTCGCGCAGGTTGCCGGGCCAAGCGTCGCCGTCGAGCGCTGCGAGAGCGCCAGCGTCGAGGGGTCGAGAGGCCGCGCGGTGGGTGTGACACCATTCATCGAGCCAGGCCTCGGCGAACCTCCCAGCAGTGCCGGGGCGTTGGCGCAAAGGCGGAATTCGGATCTCCAAGCTCGACAGCACCTGGGCGAGCCCCGGTTCCAGCATCGCCTCGGCAGTTTCGTCCACGAGTCCGATCCAGCGCAGCGCATCGGGGTCGATGCCGATGTTGGGGGGACCGAGTTCGATCCAACCACGCAGCTCGCGTTGGAGCGCGTTCGAAAGACTTTCCGGATGCTCCAGGCAAAGCGTTGCCGGCTCGCCGTCGAGAGCCTCGAGCTGCTGGCTGAGCGACGCCAGATCCGAGCCGGCCTCGCAGGCCACGTGCACGAAGCGACTCGAGCGCTCGGCCAGCGCGTGAACCACCCGGGCCATCAAGAGCCGACCCGTGCCCGGTTCGCCGATGATCAGCAGCGGGCTGCCATCGCCCATCGGGCTGGGAAGGTCGAGATCGCCGAAGCTCCGACTGAAACGTCGTACCAGCGCCTCCCGCTGCCGGCGACCGGCCAGTGCCGGCTCCGAAGCGGTCGCACCGGGCCTTTGCTGGAGCGCGCGGCGTAGGCTTGGCGCGGCGGGCGGCCAGCGCAAAAGGGTCGGATCGAATGCGGCGAAGCGGCGCTCGAGCAGTGCCACATCCGCGCTGCGAGGGTGCAACAGCACCCAGCGCACTTCCGGGTGTTCCCGCGCGATGTGACCCGCCGAGGCCAGGGCATCATCGAGCCGCCCCGGCAAACCAAGGATCACGACCTCGGGCGCCGCGTCCTGGTTCGCGATTCTGGCCCCGGCCGCAGCCACGCTGCCGGACCAGGTGGGCGAAATCCCGGCGAGCCGCGCGATGGCAGCACGCGCCGGTCCCTCGTCATGCACGATCCACAGTGATTCCAAGACGGGTTCTTCAGCCTCTAGCTCTGCTTCGATTGTCTTTCACCAGCCAGGCTCTGGGCGAGCCTAGAACGGACAACCGGCGCAAACCGCGTGCCAAGCTGTTCGCGCCACGCGGTCGGGGGCGCAGATCCCGGCCGAGAGGCCCAGAATCAAGGGTTATAGGCGATTCAGACGATCGCCCTCCGGGCACAGAATCGCCCCGTCTGGGGCGGCCGATTGCCGCGTTTGTGCCGACGATTACCGCGTCGTGAGAAAAAGTATTCCCAAACCCTGGCGCGGATCGCTCCTGTCGCCGCCCGGCTCGGCGGCAAATGGGACGCAGTCTCGGCGCTGTCGGCGGCGCGGGGCTGGCTCGGTGAGGGGGTCCCAGTAGAGTTAAGGGTCCGGGGGAGATCGTTTGGGCGACGCGGTTCGAGACGTGAGGGACGAAGGGCCGCAGGTTCGGCTTCGCAACTGGTTCGACGCTCCGTACGACGATGCCATCGCAGCCGCACGCACCTGTTATTCCCCTCGCGTGATCGGCGCCGACGAGGTCACCGACGGCCAACGGGAACGAATCGGGCCGCTGACCTTCGAGGGCGGACACCATACGGTGTATCAACACGCGACCTTCGAGTTCTCGCTCTCGGGGATCTCGCGCCAGTTGGTGTGGTCCTTCCTGCACAGCTTCCCGTTCTACAACACGGAGCAACAGAGCCAACGTTATGTGAAGCTCGGCGAGCCAGAGGCACACATTCCGGTGTCACTCGGGGGCGAAGCACGCGAGATCTACGAGAAATCGGTCAGTGAGGCATGGCGCTCCTACGGAGAGCTGAACACGCATCTCGATCCGGTCGTGATGGAGATCCTCTCGGATCTCTGGCGCCTGAAGGATCGCGTCGGAAAGGCCTTCGGCCGCAGCGTGCGCCGCGAGGCCGAGAAGAAGGCGATCGAGACCGCGCGTTACGTGATTCCGATCGCGTGTCATACCGCCATGGTCTACACGATCTCGGGGATCACCCTGCACCGGCTGCATCGGATGCTCGCGGTGAATGACGCGCCGACGGAAGCTCGCGTGGTCGTCGAGCGGATGGTGCACGAGGTCCACAAGCTCGATCCGAACTTCTTCGACGTGATCGGCGAGGGACCTCTCGAGGAAGAGGCCGTACTCGAGTTCCAGGCGCAGCCTGCCGGGCTGGGCGATCCGGTTCAGATCGAAGCCTTCGACAAGTCGCTCGACGGCCGCAGCGCGCGGCTCATCGATTGGAGTGCGCGTGGCCCCGAGGTCATTGCCGGCAGCGTTCGCCACGTTCTGGGTCGCCAGGATCTTACCGACGAGGACGCCATCGAGCTGGTGCTTCACCCTGCGAAGAACCGCTACCGGCTCGACCGGATGAACGTATCGGCGCATTCGCCGCTGATGCGCGTGCTCAATCACGCGAGTTACACGTTCCGCAAGAAGCTCTCCCACACCGCAGATTCCCAGGACCAACGCCACCGCATGGTTCCGGGCTCGCGCCCGTTACTCACGCGTACCGTGCCTGGTGCACCGGACGTGATCGAACCCGACCTGATCGCGGGCCATGCCGGCGCCCACGCGGTCTTCGAAGAGACCGTCCAGGCCCAGTGGCACGCACGAAACGAATTGCTCCGTCTCGGTGTTGCGCCGGAGCTCGCGCTCTATCTGTTGCCGAACGCGTTGGCGGTTCGCTTCGAAGAGAGCGGCAGTCTGCTTCACCAGATCCACAAGTGGACGATGCGGACCTGTCTGAACGCCCAGCGCGAAATCTACGAGGCATCGATGGACGAGATCGCACAGGTTCGCGCCGTGCATCCCCAGCTGATGAAGCACGTGGGTCCGCCCTGCGCGGTGCGCAGCCGGAACATCTCGCCGCGTTGCACCGAAGGCTCGCACTTCTGCGGCGTGCCGGTCTGGAAGACCTTTCCGGACATCACGCGGAAGATCTGAGGGTGCCGACGCCGCAGGGTTTCGATCTTCCGGCGGGCTATCGAATCCGCGAGGCGCTTCGCCGGGATCGGGACCTGCTGGCAGAGATGTTCCGCTCGTTCGTGGAAGAGCAGTCGGAGTGGGGCGGGATGTTTGGCGTAGAGCCGGGCGCCCACGACGAGTATGGCGCGATGTTCGAGCGCGCTTTCGACGCCGAGCCACGAGGGAACTTCCTGATCCGCATCGCGGAGACCGAGGCGGGTAGCCCCGTCGGCTTCTTGATGGCCACTTTCGCGACCCGCCCGGGTTTCTTCCATGAAACCGCACGCGGGCGCATCGAGGACACCTGGATCCGCCCCGAGCATCGCCGCAGCGGCATTGGCCGGGCGCTCGTCGAATCCGCGCTCGAATGGATCCGTAGGCGTGGCGCCGGGCGCGTGATCCTGCAGGTCGCGCAGCGCAACCTGGCGGGCCAGGCCTTCTGGCGCGAGCTCGGCTTCGAGCCCTTCATGGACGTGATGGAGCGCGATCTCTAACTTCCGCGGTCGCTCGACACAGCCGAGGTACCCCCCGATGTCCGATCTTGCCTCCCGAATCCAGGAAGCCCGCGCGCGTTTCGAACAGATGTGCGCTGACCCGGTTTCTCTCGACCTGACGCGCGGCAAGCCGAGCGCCGAGCAGCTTGATCTTTCCCGCGAGCTCCTCACCATCCTCGGCCCCGACGACTTCGTCGACGGCCACGGCAACGACTGTCGGAACTACGGCGTGCCCGACGGGCTGCCCGAAGCGCGCGCGTTGTTCGGCGAGGTTCTCGATGTTCCCGCCGACGGCATCCTGATCGGTGAGAACTCGAGTCTGACGCTGATGTACGACGCCGTGGCCGCCGCCGTACTCCACGGCGTCCCCGGTGGCAGCGCTCCCTGGGGTGGTCAGGGCAACCGGATCCTGTGCCCGGTGCCCGGCTACGACCGGCACTTCGCCCTCACCGAACATCTCGGCCTCGGCATGACGACGGTGGAGATCGGCGAGGCCGGTCTCGACGTCGAAGCGATTGCTCGCCTCGCTGCGGACGACGAGCACGTGAAGGGCATCTGGATCGTTCCCAAGTACCAGAACCCGGTGGGCACGACGCTCAGCGAGGAAGAAGTCCGGGCGCTCGCGAACATGAAGACGGCGGCGTCGGACTTCCGGATCCTCTGGGACAACGCCTATGCGGTGCATCACATCGACGAGAAGCTCGACCCGGTGTCAGACATCCTGAAGGCCTGCGCCGAGGCCGGCAATCCCGATCGTGTCTGGATCTTCGGTTCGACTTCGAAGATCACGTTCGCGGGTGGCGGCATCTCGGCGTTCGGGGGAAGTGCAGCCAACGCGGCCTGGATGAGCCAGCATCGCGGGCTTCGCACGATCGGGGCCGACAAGATCAATCAGCTGCGCCACATCCGGTTCTTCGGTGATGCCGACGGGCTGCGCGCGCATATGAAAAAGCACGCCGAAATCTTGCGCCCCAAGTTCGCGGCGGTGCAGAGCGGTCTCGAAGAGCGCCTGGCGGGAACCGGTCTTGCCAGCTGGACCAAGCCGCGAGGCGGCTACTTCGTCAGCCTCGATACCCAGGAAGGCCAGGCGAAGCGCGTCTATGAACTTGCCTCCAAGGCCGGCGTCAAGCTCACCCCGGTCGGCGCGACCTTCCCGTACGGCAACGACCCGAAGGACCGCAACATCCGAATTTCCCCGACCTTGCCGCCGAGCGACGAACTCGAACGCGCCATCACGATCCTGGCCACCGCCATCCTGTGTGCGGCGGACGACTGACGTGCTCGCCTAACGTTCCAATTCCTCGAGGATCTCGAGCAGGGTTTCCACGCCGAGCGTCAGGTTGTCGAGGGAGATGCGCTCGTTGGGTCCGTGCACGCCGCGGGTTTCCTGCGAACGCAAGCGTCGTGGCACGAAGCCGTAGCTCGTGATGCCGAGCTGCCGGAACCAATGCGCGTCCGTGAAGCCGGCGATGACCCTGGGAATGGCGATTCCGCGCGGTTCGTGGGCCGCCGCAACGTTCTCGATGGCCGTCATCAGGGGCGAGCGCAGCGGAGACTCGGCGGCGTCGAAGGCGAGCCGAACTTCGAGATCGACTTCGGGCCCGAGGGCCGCGCGCACCTGCGCTGCGAAGTCGGCGCAGGAATCGCCGGGCAACAAGCGCGCATCGATGGTGGCACGGGCCTCGGCGGGGACCACGTTCACCAGGCTACCGGCGTCGAGGGTGGTGACGACGGCGGTATTCTGGACCAACGCAGCGCGGCCGGGATCCGCCAGGAAGCGATCGCGGAACTCCGGCCGCAAGGCCAGGGCACCGCGCAGGTTCAGGTAGTGGTCGCGATCGTTGGGCGGTGCCAGCGGGGCGAGCGCTTCGAACATCCGTGCCACCGGCGGCACCACGCGCACATCGCCGGCGATGCCGTCCAAGCGGCCGAGGGCGGCGATGAGCCTCTTCGGCGCGGCGCCGGGACGGTCGACCGAGCCGTGCCCGGGGAGTCCGCGCGCCACGATGTCCAACCAACACGGGGTCTTCTCGGTGAAGGAGACGCCCCAGACGTCCGGTTGGCCGGGGCCGCCGGGCATGATCCCGCCCCCTTCGGTGAGCAGGAATTCGGCATCACCGAGCAGTTCGCGGCGGTCGCGGGCCACCAGAGCGGCTCCGTGGAGGCCGCCAGCTTCCTCGTCCGGGGTGGCGAGCAGGATCACGTCCCTCGAAAGGGGCGCCGAGCGCCGCGCCAGGGCGACCAGGGTCAGCAGATGGGAGACGGTCACGCCCTTCGCATCCAACGCCCCCCGCCCCACCACGAAGCCCCCGCCGATGACGCCCGCGTAGGGATCTACCCTCCACTCCTCTGCCACCGCGGGCACCGTGTCGAGGTGGGAGAGCAGGATCAGGGGCCTTCGCTGGCCGTTCCCGCGCACCCGGGCCCAGAGCGCCGCGCGCGGACCGTCCTCCAGTTGGATGACCCGGGTCTCGACGCCGTCCTCGTCGCTGAGGAGATCCGCCAGCCAATGCGCCAGGAGCGCCTCGTCCCCGGGGGGATTCGAAGTGACGATCTGAATGGCCCCGGACAAGATCTCGGCCGCAGACCCTCGCCAATCCGAGCCGAGAGAGGGATAATCGGCCCCGCTCCCGGGCTGGGCGGCCGGGACGACGAGGGGAGACGAGGCGCAGGCAAAGCTGAGCAGTGACGCCACGATCCAACCAGGGACGGACGATCGGCCAACGAGCCATCGCTGATGTTGCCCGGATCGGGTGAGGCGGGACACGGGTTCCTCCGACGAATGCTGGTATTTAGCATGAGCAGGTGCTTGCCGAAGAGTTCTCGATGGAGATGCGTGTGCGTCGGTTGATCGTGATGACCAGATTGAGTGGAGGTGGGTGCGCTTGAGTACGCCCCATCGTCACGACCCCAGTGCCCTGGCGGATGCCACGGGCTGGATTGCGGTCGCATTTGGCCTGTTGTTTGCCGCCTTCGTTGCGGCGCAGTTGCTCGCTGGCCCGTCGAGCGCCGATGCCACCGTCGCCGCCCATGAAAAGGCGCCGACCTCCGAGGCGAAGCCGGCCACGGTCGCCTTCGTGACCGCCGCGCGGGACATTCCGGTCTACCAGACGGCCATGGCCGCACCGGCTACGGCTACCCGCGCTCCGGCGCTGGCCGAGCAGCAGATCACCGAGGGCAACCTCCGCCGCAACCAGACGCTGTCCGCTGCGCTACGCGGCCAGGGAATTTCTGCAGGGATGGTTCACACGATTGCCGTCGGAATGAGCCCCGTCTTCGATTTCCGTTACTCGCGCCCAGGCGACAGCTTCTGGCTCGCCCGCGCCGCCAACGGAGAGCTGAGCGAGTTCCGCTACTCGCGTTCCAGCATCGAGCGCTATGCGTTGCGGCGCATCGGGAGCGGCGACGAAGCGAAATTCGTGGCCTCCGCCTATCAGCCCAAGATCGACGTGCGCCCGACGCGGCTGGCCGGCCTGGTCTCGTCGAGTCTGTACGAGGCCATGCGGCAGCTTGGGGAGGACGGCGAGCTCGCCAACGATTTCGCCGAGATCTTCGCCTGGGATGTCGACTTCTCGCGCGGCGTTCGAGCCGGCGACGAGTTCAGCGTGCTCTACGAGCGCCGCACGCTCGTCGAAGACGGTCGCGAAGAGTATCTCGGCCCCGGTCGAATTCTCGCGGCGCGTTACATCAACGCCGACGACGAACACAATGCGATCTACTTCGACAACGGCGACGACGTCGGGGGTTACTACCGCCTCGACGGCTCGTCGGTGGAACGACAGTTCCTGCGCGCGCCGCTCAACTACCGACGCATCAGCTCGAACTTCACATCGAGCCGGCTGCATCCGATCCTGAAGGTGCGCCGCCCGCATCCGGCCATCGACTACGCTGCACCGACGGGCACGCCGGTCTGGAGCGTCGCGAACGGCACCGTGATCTTCCGCGGCGTTCTCGGCGGGCTCGGAAAGACCGTGAAGGTCCGACACGCCGGCGGTTATGTCTCGTTCTACGCCCATCTGTCCCGCTTCCCGAAGGGCCTCAACGTGGGCGAACGGGTGGGTCAGAAGCAGGTGGTCGGCTACGTGGGTTCCACCGGTACCGCAACGGGCCCCCACCTCGATTTCCGGATGCAGCAGCACGGCAAGTACCTCAATCCGGCATCGGTCCAGGCGCCGCCGGGAGATCCGATCACGCCGCAGCTCATGCCCGAGTTCCTCGGGATGCGTGACACCTATCTCGATGTCCTCGATCCCCAGCCGCTGCGTGTGCTGACCCAAGAAGCCGGGCTCTAACGACATTCGCAGCCCGCTTGGGAGTCCTTGGTCCAGCGAACGGGGCCGCGGGCCCCACGGTGCATCCGCGCAACACCTCGCGAGGCCGTGAACCGAGTCACCCGAGCCGCTGCCCTCGCTGCGGGTAACTCCAGGAGCGCGGCAACCTGCTCCAGCGAGGCGCCTGCTCGGCGTTGTCGGCGCGAGTGTGCGAACTTCGCGCGATGGGCGACGAACTGCGTGAACGACTGAGCCGAGTTGGGCAAACCCTGGGCCGCCGCGAATCGAGCCACGGCGATGCCCTGGAGGCGGCCCGCCAGAAGGCCGTCGCGTTGCACGGGCACATAAGCGACGGGCTCGAGGCCTACCGCGACGCGGTAACAGCGACGGGGGCCGGCCACCTCGCCGATGTCGAGATCTCGGAGCCGCGTCTCGACGACAAACATGTGCGCGCCGTCGAGTTCGCGCTCGCGCGTGGCCGCTACCGCGCCATCGTCACCGTGAAGAGCAAGGGCGAAGTCACCCTGGTCGGCCCGTTCCGGGCGGGCAAGACCGAAGGCCCTTGCAAGAGTTTCCCGTTCGACGCCGAGCCCGAGTTGGCCGCTGCCCTGGGCGAATTCCTGGAAGAGTTCCTCGAGGAAGCAGCCACGCCGTGACGGACTCGAACTCCCTGGCATCGAAGCCCATCGCGCCGGAGTCCGCAGGTCCGGCCGCAAACGCCACCTCTCCTTTCGCGCCCCCGAATCGGAGCCTCCGTTGAGCGGAACCGTCGAGGGTGATCCCACGCCCGTCGAATCGAAGCACGATCTCACGGCCTTCCTGCGCGCTGGCGAGAAACCGCGCGAGCGTTTCCGCGTTGGCACCGAGCACGAGAAGATCGGGATTCGGGCCGGCAGCTTCGAACCGGTTCCCTACGAGGGCGAGAAGGGGATCGGCGCGCTGCTGCGCGCGGTCCAGCAGGCCGATGGATGGGAGCCCGTCTACGAGGGCGAGAACGTCATCGCGTTGTTGAAGGACGGGGCTTCGATCACGCTCGAGCCCGGCGGCCAGCTCGAACTTTCCGGTGCGCCGCTGCGCCGGATCCACGACACCTGCAGCGAATTCCAGGCGCACCTCGACTTGATTCGTCGCGTTTCCGAACCGCTCGGTCTCGTCTGGCTCTCGCTCGGTGCGAACCCGATCCACGATGTGCCCGACGTGCCACACATGCCGAAGGGCCGCTATGACATCATGCGCGCCTACCTGCCGACCCGCGCCGAGTTGCCGCTGCACATGATGCATCTCACTGCGACGGTGCAGGCCAACTACGATTTCTCGAGCGAAGAGGACATGGTGCGCAAGCTGCGCATGGCCATGGGCGTCACGCCGATCGTCTCGGCCATCTTTGCGAATTCGCCGCTCTATCAGGGAAAGCCGTCCGGTTACGTTTCGAGGCGCCTCGAAATCTGGCGGCACACCGACCCGGATCGCTGCGGCATGCTGCCCTTCGTCTTCGAACCGGGTTTCGGTTACGAACGTTATGTCGATTGGGCGATCGATGTCCCGATGTTCTTCGTCTCCCGCGATGGTCAGTATCTGCCGGCCGAAGGCATGACCTTCGGCCAGTTCATGGAACGCGGTCTGGCCGGGCACCACGCGACGATCGAGGATTGGAATACCCACCTGACGACGCTCTTTCCCGAGGTACGCTGCAAGCAGTTCATCGAGGTGCGCGGTGCGGACGCCGTTCCGCCCGAGCTGATCTGCGCACTGCCAGCCCTGTGGAAGGGCCTGCTGTACGACGACGACGCACTGGCCGGTGCCTGGGCGCTCGCGGAGCAGTGGCCCTTCGAGCAACGCGTCGCCGCGATCGAGGCCGTGGCCCGCCGGGGACTCGCCGCCGAGATCGCAGGCCGGCCCGTTCTCGAACAGGCCCGCGAGCTACTGGCGCTCTCGAGCGCGGGCCTCGCCCGGATCGATCATCGCGGAGGTCTCCAGGACCGCGACGAGCGTGGCTTCCTCGACCCGATCGCCGAGGTCCTCGATCGTGGGACCAGTCCGGGTGAAGAGATCCTGGCGCGCTGGGAGGGCGAGTGGAATCGCTCGATGGACGCACTGATCGCATTTTCCCGCTACTAGCGCGTCTCGCCCAAGCGATCGCTAGGCAGCCACGTCGAGCGGCCCCGCTCTGCTAATGTCCCGCCGATGAGTGAACTGCCGCGCCTCCTGGTCGTAGACGACGAGGAAGCGATTCTCGAGACGATGACGTTCACGTTCGAGGACGACTACGAAGTCCTCACTTCTGCGTCCGCGGAGAAGGCGCTCCGCCTGCTCGACGATCAGGGCCCGGTCGCCGTGGTGCTCTCGGATCAGCGCATGCCCGAGATGACCGGGGTGGAGTTCCTGGCGGAGGTGTTCAATCGGCATCCGGAGACGGTGCGCATCATCCTCACGGGCTTCGCGGACATGGACGCGATCATCCACGCGATCAATGATGGCCACGTCTACGCCTACATCACCAAGCCCTGGGAGCCCGACCAGCTGAAGCAGGTGGTGCGGCGTGCGGTCGAGCACTACCAGTTGGCGCGCGAGAACGAGCGCTTGCTGACGGATCTGCGCGATTCGAACCAGTTCCTCGAAGCGGTGATGGATCATCTCGATACCGGCGCGATCGCGGTGGATGCCGACGGCGTGGTCCGTGCGCTCAACGAGCCAGCGCGCAAGTATCTGGGCCTCAGCGGGCCGGCGAACGGGCGCCCGCTCGACGAAGTGATTCCGAAGCTCATCCTCGACAAGGTGGCCGGTGCCGCAAGCCATGCGCGCGAGCAAGAGGAACACTCCTACGAGGAAGTGGACCTGCCGGTTGGCGGCGGCGTGAAGCTGCGAATCGCGATGCACCCGCTGCAAGGCGACGGCGGCAGCGAATTGGGCCAGGTGATCCTCGCTCGGGAAATCTCCCACGAACCCCTGCGCCGACGTTTCGAGGAAATCGTCGAGGAAGTGGCAGATGCCGACGAGGGCCTGCGCGAGAAGCTCGCAGAAGCGCAGGATCGGATCGTCAGCCTGCAAGACGAGGTCGGACAGGCCGGCGTTGCATCGCCGGGCATGGGTCAGCTGAGTGACCGCGTTTCGCGAACCCTCACCGCCTTTGAATACTGGCTGGCCGTCGACAACGCACTCGCGACCGAAGAGTTTCCCGACGCCCAACTCCTGGTGGAGCGCATTCGCCTCGCGGGGGAGCGCTGGCCACTCGGCGATCGGCTCCCCGAGGCGGTGCGGGAGCTCGGGCGACGGGTAGAGACGTACTACGAATCGGGTGAGAACCCGAAGCAGCGGGTGCTCTGATCCGATGACGGCGGCAGCCGGCGAGGCACCGGATGCGGCGCGCGGCGGCGGGATCCCGCGCCTCGATTTCCGTATCGAGCGGCTGCGGGCGAACTACCGCATCACCTTCGCGTTCCACGCCCGCGAGGTGCGATTCGAATCCGATTCCAGCGGTGGCTTTCGCAGCATCTTCCCGGAGACCTTCTCGTTCCACGCCGAACGTCACGATCCGGCCGAGCTGTATCTACGCCTCGACGATCTGTGGACCAATCCGCAGCGGCTACACGCCAAGGCCGGGCGTCGCGACGCGGAAGAGCTGATCTTCCGATTGTTAGGCGCGCTTCCAGGAACGCTGGCTGGCGTGCTCGATCGTCTCGAGGGAAGTGGTGCCCTCGGTCGCGCATCCGAGGACGTGGCTGTCTTCTGCCTGATCGCCCAGCGCTTCATCGCGGACAAGGGGCTCGCCGATCACCCGCGGCTGCGCATCGCGGACTTCCATTTTCGCTCCGTGCTGCTCCGTGCGATGGGCATTGTCGTCGAAGAGCGCGTCACAGACGCCTTCATGGGCGCTTATGTCGAAGGGGGCGAACGCGCCACGGCCTCGCCGGATCCCAACGATTTTTCGTTCTACTACGCCATCGCGAACGGCGATCAGGAGGAAATCGATCGAAGCGTCATGGGCGCAGCGGAGCGCGCCTATCATCGCTGGTTGGAAGACGTCTGCCTCGATCAGGAGAATCGCGCATTCGAGACCGAAGATTCTCCGTTCGGTGAGCGCGCCAGCGAAGTGCTTGGCGCGGTTGCGCCCGGTGCCGAGCGGGCCAATCGAGGGATCGATCTGTCACCGTTCCTGTGTCGCGGCGGCAGGGACAATCTACGAATCCTCGCCAAGCTCGAGCGCTGGTTCCTGCACCAATACGACGTGCACCACGCCGCCGTGATCCGCCAACACGTCGATGCGCTGCGCGTCGGCGACCGCGATCGGGAGCGGCGGCTCACGCTCCACGGCACCCGGAACTACACGATGGCGCTTACCCTGCCCGCCATGCCGTTCGTCGCCGCGATCTTCTTCTACGACGAGTATCCCGTGCTGCTCGATTGGTGGGCTTCGCTCGAGGTGATCGCCGTTCTGGCAGCCGCGTTCTGGTTCCTGGCCTACCGCTTCCTGTGGAAGAAGGACCTGACCTTCTTCCACACCTCGGTGCCGCGTATCGGCGCCGGAATCATCGTCGGCTACCTGCCCGTGTTCATGATCGACGAGGTCTGGGACCTCGCCGAACAATCGCCCTTCTACCTGCTCGCGGTCGCCACGATGCTGGGCACGACCACGTTCCTCTATATCTACGTCGAGGTGCGCGGGAAGCTCGGCGACGCGCAATTGGCCTTCTCGCGGACGCGGGATCTCGTCATGCTCGGCCTGATCCAGGCGGCAGGTTTCGGCCTGTTGGTGACGAGCCTGCTCGGCCCCTTGATGGCCGGCCGCAACTGGGGGCCCGACGCCGGCATGGCCTCCCTCGAGTCGCTTCGCGCGATGGACCCCTGGGTCGGCGAGCTGCCCCGCATCATGGGCGTCGAACCGTTCATCGCTTTCCCCACCACGGTGCTCCTGATGAGCGTCATGTCCTTCTTCATCGGCACCTTCCTCCAGCTCCTCTGGGAAGAACTCCCCATCACCGAACCCCTCTAGGAGCGGGGACGGCCTCGTAGTGGGTAAGTTTTTCCGGGTGGTGATACGGGATGGCGGGGGTCGTGATGTGTTCGAAGTCCGGGGGGGGGGTCTGGGCGC
>JAJDAP010000122.1 GCA_029261795.1 Deltaproteobacteria bacterium | reverse complement strand
GTCGAAATCCTCGATGTAGAGGACTTCGTCCGCGGTCGCGACGTCGACGATTTGACGCTGATAGCCGTACTCGTCGTAGCCGAACTGAAGACCACTCAGTTCGACGGGCGCCACCGAATCGTACGAGAAAAGGGGCCGGCCGAACGAGTCGAAGAAACTCGTCTCGGTGTAGAACGAACCACCGGGATGAATGGTGGTCTTGATCGCTCGTTGTCCGGTGGCCCAGTAGAGGAAGTGCTCGGAGTAGCCCGAGGACTGATTCACGCGTACCAGCTTCCCCAGTGCAGCCGGGGCGCCGACGTCATAGGTCCACGTGGAGCTCGACTCCACGGCGCTGATCTCGTCCAGATCGAACCGCGCTTCGAGCCGGCCGAATCCGTCGTAGTAGAGAACCGTCTTGGTGCCGCGTGAGCTTGTTTGCTCTCGGAGGTCACCGAATCCCGTGTAGGCGTAGGTCCACGAGCCCTTGTCGGGATCGTCGATCGAGTCCTTCTGACCCAGGAGGTCGTAGGTGAGGACGACCTCGACGTTGTGCGGGTCGCTCTGGGATCCAAGCGATGTAATCCGAGTTGGGTTGCCCTGAGGGTCGAAGGCATACGTGATCCGGGAGCCATCGTTGTCGGATACCCAGACCAACTGCCCCGTCGCATCGGTGCGTTCGGTCTTGGTGTGCCCGAGCGGATCGGTCGTCACCGTTTGCATCAGCGCCGCACCGCCACCGGTGGGCGTGTGGAGCGAATAATCCGTCGTCACCGCGACCGTGCCGCTCGGGTCCGGCAGATCGACCTGGACCACGCGACCGAGCATGTCGTAGTGATTCTCGGTCCAGTAGATCGTGGGATTGGGCGCCTGGACATAGGGGGCCGAGACCCGCTTCACTCGGCCAGAGAGGTCGTACTCGGTGTCGGTGAAGACGTTGGCACCGTTGTGGTCGACGCGAATGCCGCGCGTAGGACGGGCGAGACTGTCGTAGCAAGTCCCAGCTCGGCCGCCCCCACTTTCGGTGAGCAACGAGGAGTAGACGGATAATGGTGGGCAGTCGCCGCTCACATCGCTCGACATCAGCGTGGTCGCCGCGGCACCCGAGGGCGCATGCTCGACCACCTGCCTTCCGTAAGCGTCGTATCGGAACGTCGTCAACGCACCGTTCGGATCCATGACCTGAAGGGGCGCGCCATAGGCGTTGCGCGTCATGACCTTCTGGTTCCGAATCTCCTGAATCGCGGCAGTCGAGTCCGTGTGCCCCGTGTAGCTCTCATCCGCGTAGCGTCCGGCGGTGTCATAGACCGTTCGGACGTACCGCTCGGTGGTTTCGGCCGGCGAGGCAGAGGTCACCTTTGTGATGTTCCCCATCGCGCCGTACTCATACGTCTTGGTGACCTCCAATGTTGGATGTCCAGCTTCGGTGGTCTCCCGCTGAAGGAGGCCCCACGTATCGCCGGCCCTGTAGTAGTCGAAGGTCGAATAGCGACGGATGCACGTCTCGCCCCAGGCGGCCGGACAGGACGGCTGGCCAATCGCGGTGCCTTGCTGATGATCGGCGATAGTGCTCTGGAGGCGGCCATCGATGAGGTCGAAGTCAACGTCGTCGTAGTACGTGTTGGTCACGACGCTCCTTGCCACTAAGGAGCCGGTGCTGTCTTCGGCTTCGGTAGTCGTCACGAGGACGTTGCCGGCACCATCCTCGACGTTCGTGGTCCGCGAGAGGGAATAGAGCCCACCCGAATGCAGCTCGAAGGTCTTCTCGGTGGCCGAGGCCAGATAGACGCCGTACCGGACGGCAGAGCCGACAGCCTCCGATGAGAAGATCCGCCAATCCGACACCGAACGAGATAGATCGCGCAGGCCTCCGATACCGTCGGGCACCCGTCTGACAGTTTCCTCTGGTCTACCAGTGAAGGGGAAGTCCTGGCGGTAGCACGTTGTCGTCTCCACTCCCGATTGCTGGTCGACGGTGCGAATCGAGTGGAAGCCCAAGAGACCACGGCCGCCAGCCTGTATGCGCGCCTCGGCGTAGTGGTACGAGATTCGCGCCCGGTCGGGGAGCGCCGGATCTGCCGTCGGCGCATCGGCTTCGATGGCCGTTACGATTTGGACCGGAGCCATGAACTCGAGCGTCGGATCCGTCTTGGGGACGTACTGAGAACCCGGGAGCAGCTGGAAACCCCAGTCGCTATTCAGGGCTTCGTAGAACTCGCCGACGGAGCCGTACTGATAAAGGAATCCGTTGTACGTCGTCGTGTTCGCATCCACGTAACCGATCCGTTGGTAGTGGCCGCCGGCGTCTGCCAGCGACGCGTACTCGACACTCGTGACAGCACCTAGCCCATTGGCGAAGTCGGTGATCACTCCGTGCGGAAGTCCGCCGTCGCTCGCGATCCGTGTGACGATCGACCCTGTGAATCCGTTCGCCCCCGGCTTCATTCGAATCTGGTCGTCCATCCCATCGCCATTGGTGTCGACAAGGAGGTAGACGTCGCTCGTATTCCCGCTGGCCCCTGAGACTGTGATCGCCGCATCGAACGCGTTGGCCACTGGGTTCCACAGTCGGACTCGGATTTCCTGACTATTCGCATCATGGAAATAGATGTCTGGGTAGCCGTCTCGATTGTGGTCGTATCCCAGATTCGGCCTCACTCCTCCAGGGACCGGTTGACGGGCGGCGAAGCTAGCTCCTGTGCTGAGGCGGACGGACCATCCGTTGTTCCCCTCCACGTACAGAATGTCGTCTAGACCATCTCGGTTGATGTCGGCGTACTGGATGCTGGTCATCACCTCGCCAGATTGCACTCCGAGTTCGTCGGGGAACAGCTGTACCGAGCCGCTTGCATCGACCGCTCCCAGGGACGACGGAATTTCGATCACGGTGTCGACGCAATTGAGCTGGCAGTTGATATTGATGATGATCTTCCGTCCGCCGATCCAGGCGACGTCTCCTTCGCCGTCACCATTGAGGTCGCCGGCTGGCTTGTACCCAGCATCTGGGACGTAGATCACGGTGCCTGGCACGCCAGGCGGCCTACTCGTAGCGAGCGAGTACCCACCCGCGTGGGCATAGTAGGTGGAGCTCGTAGCTGGTGCTCCGGGAACCACTGACAGCGGATGTACCGAGAGGACATCCAACGTCCCTCTCACTGCGTCAACCAGTCCGTCGCCGTTCATGTCGCGAAAGCCCGCGGCATCGGAGATCGGCATCGTAGAGAATCCATCGAGCTGCCAGCTGCCGTCTGACATTGGAACCGAACGGTACAGCGTCCAGTTTCCCAGCCATTTGACCGCCAGGTCCTGTCGGCCATCGCCGTTGTAGTCGATGGGCGCGATTTCAGCCGGAGGGTTTCGACCGTAGTCGGCGTAGTCCACCGTTCCGGTCCCACTTGGAGCCGTGAACTTCCCACGGCTGAAACCGCCGGCCCCGTTCCCAAACACGAACTTCAGCTCGTAGTAGATGCCAGAGGGTCGAACGATGGATTCGGTCCACGCGATGTCAATCCGGCCGTCCCCGTTGAAATCACCGACGGTGTACAAGTGGAATGAACGATTGTCCCCGTGGATCTGTTGGTCCTCTATCGCGGAACCCCAACCGGGTGTCGCCATCGACCACGTGAAGTCGGTCGCCGGAAGACACTTCTCGCTGGATGCCCCGGAGGGCGTGCACACCTGAATCTGCGCGAGCCGACTCATCTGGTTGAGGGATCCCAGGACGTTGGCATATCCGAGTTTCCAAGTCCGAAGTGTCGCGAAGCCACCAGCGACCGCCGTCTTGGTTCGGATCTCGTTGATCCGCTTCCGGTCGAAGAACTGGTGGCCGGCCACATAGCGCATCGACGGATCTGTTCGGTCCTCGTAGTCGAACTCAACAACGGCACCCTCTCCAGTAGGACCTGCGCTCGTGCCGTAGGCGTACTTGACCCGTTTGATTCGCAAACCGTCCACGTCATTGTCGTACTCAAACCAGATCTCGTTCCCAACGCTGTCCCGAAACCGTCGAATCGCCCAGGTCAGCGTCTGGCCGCTCCCATTCGTCTGCCTCGCTTGAGTCGAGAGGTCTCCGGCGGGCTGGCCGTAGTCGGTGATCGAACCATCCTTACTTCGCACTGAAAATGACCGCGGCTCCCCCGCCGCGAACTCGCTCGTTGTGACGGTCGTGTAGCTATCGATTTCTGTCTTGTAGGTGGTGCCGGCCGCAAGATCGCCTCCGGCCGTCGTCGCGATGAGCCGGTTGCCCCCCATGCAAAGCCGATCGTCTGTTGACCAACTCAGAGGCGCGTTCTGCCCGTCCGTGACCCTCGTCTGACGGCAGCGCGAGATCGCCGAAATTCCGGACAACGACCAGCCAACGCCCAAGGGGCCACTCGCCTGATTCGAGCTGTCATACGCAAGCGCGAGCTGTGGCGCGACACCAGCCGTTCCCGCTGGAACCTCGATCGGAATGGTGTATGACGCCGAGCCCGATTCAGTCACCCGGAACTGCCCGTCGAGCGTTCCAACCAACTCGGATGCCGAGGTGTCGGGTGTTGGAACAGCAGCAGGGGCGGGACTGTTCGCTACCACGTGGACCTTGGTGCGGCCGCCCTCGAACCAGCCGAGGCCTCCAATGAAATACTCGACGCGGTAGTCGTAAGTTCCCAAGCTCCCGCCTCGGTACATGAGGTAGCTCTGCTGAGGTCCCTCGTAGACGGGGATCGGGTTCTCGCTACCCAAGGGCGGCGTCTCGAACACGCGGAATGTCGACGGGAAGAGGTTCGTCCAGCTGAGCGTAAACTCACCGGTCGTGGTGGGATTCGGTGAGGCGGCGAACGCGAGGGCCCTTGAGGACGCTGCGACGACGACCAAAGAAATCGCCAGCGCCAATAGAATCGATCGGCCTTCGAGGCCTCGTCGTGTGGTCACGGTTCCCCTCCATCCCGGCCTAGCGTGCCAGTCTTCGACAGCACACTCCAAGAATATCCGATCGGGGAGGAGATTCTCCAACTAACTTGTTGGAACCGACGTCTGCTTCGAGAATTTTCTCGCGACTCCTAAAAGTGCCTCTACCGAATGCTCGCTGTCGGGCGTTTCCCCCCACCCATTTGGGTTGACTCCGAACGAGGAGGCGAGGCCAGAGCGCTAGGCATGGTCATCTCAGTAGTGCAATCGCGAGAGTTGTTCTTCCAACTTGTTTCCGACGAACCGAGGCGATGCGCACACGCTACCCAGAGAAAGCGAACGTGCAGAGGCCGCCAAGTACCTTCTTCTCGGAGATTCCCTGACAGCATTTCAGCTGTTGATGCCTCTCGACGAAGCTCTGGTGGCTCACGACAGGGTCTTTGCGTCCGCGACTCCCTAATCTTGTCCAACTGAACCACCTCAGAGGGGCCGAGCGGGACTCCCGATTGGGCTGGGCGACCCTTCGCCATCGCCGGGAGCCAGTGACTACCGCTACCTCCCGCGATGGCAGAGAATCCCCCCATGAGCACCCGGGCCGACGACGCCGAACGCTTCGCGGACGCGATCGCGATTGCGAACGTTCCGACTCTCTTGATGGTGTTGGTCCAACTCTCGGGCGACCTCGGCTGGCTGGACGCTCCGTATCGGGTGAGTCGGATGGGCGGACTCGACGACAACGACAGCGGCGGCCTTCCTGAACCCATCCAGCAGGAAATCCGCAAGGCGGCGCTCGAGGCGATCCTCGATTGGAGAAGCGGAAAACCAGCGGCGCTACCCGACCCGGCGCCGGACCTGCTCGTCACCATGCTGAGCCGTGCGATGGGCGAGGCGGTGCCTCCGGAATACGGGCCCTTCACCTCCGCCCAGCTCGGCTTCCGGCCGCCCGACGTCGCACCCATCGCGGTACCCGAAGGCTTCCGCGTGCTGATCGTCGGTGCGGGTGCTTCGGGGTTGATGGCCGCGATCAACCTGCAGCAGGCGGGCATCCCCTTTTCGATCGTCGAGAAGAGCGATCGCGTGGGCGGTGTCTGGTATGAGAATCGCTACCCGGGTGCCGGCGTGGACACGCCCAACCACCTCTACTCGTTCTCGTTCATCCCCTACGACTGGTCCGCCTACTTCTCTTTGCGCGACGAGCTGTTCGCCTACCTGGAGCACGTCGCCGAGCATTTCGGTCTGGACGAGAAGGTCGAGTTGAGAACGGAAGTCGTGGCCGCGGAGTGGGACGCGAGTTCTTCTACCTGGCGAGCCACGCTCCGTGACGCAGCCGGCCGCGAGCGCAGCGAGCACGCGAACGTGCTCGTGAGCGCGACCGGTATCTTCAATCCACCGGTGTGGCCCGAGATCGAGGGCATCCACGAATTCGCTGGCGATGCCTTCCACAGCGCTCGCTGGCCCCAGGACACCGACCTCGCCGGAAAACGCGTGGCCGTGATCGGAAACGGCGCGAGCGCGATGCAGGTCTGTCCCGCGATCCAGCACGAAGTCGCGTCGCTCAGGATCTTCCAGCGTTCGAACCACTGGGCCGCGCCATTCGAGCATTTCGGCAAGGCCGTACCGGACCCGATCCGCTTCCTGATCAACGAAGTCCCCCTCTACCGGGCCTGGTACCGCGTGCGCCTCGGTTGGAACTTCAACGACCGCGTCCATGAATCGCTCCAGAAGGACCCGAATTGGCGGGACCCGGAGCGCTCGCTGAACAAGATCAACGACGCGCACCGACGTTATTTCACGCGCTACATCGAAGACGAGCTCGGCGAGCGTCAGGACCTGCTCGAGAAGGTCGTCCCCGACTACCCGCCCTACGGCAAACGCATGCTGATGGACAACGGCTGGTACCGGATGCTGCGCAACCCGAAGGTAGCGCTGGTCGACGTTCCGATCGAGCGGATACGAGGCAACGGCATCGAAACGACGGATGGCGAACGCTGCGAGGCCGATGTCCTCATCGTCGCCACGGGCTTCGACGTTCAGAACCTCGGCGCCGCCTTCGAGTTGCGGGGACGGAGTGGCCGGACGCTCCACGAGACCTGGGGCGACGACGGCCGCGCCTATCTGGGCGCCACCGTTCCCGACTTCCCGAACTTCTTCATGCTCTACGGTCCGAACACGCAGGCTGGGCACGGAGGCAGTCTGATCTTCGTGGTCGAGATGCAGATGCACTACATCATGGACGTGTTGCGGCAGATGTCGGACGCGAAGCTCGCAAGCGTCGAAGTGAAGCCGGCCGTCCACGAGCGTTACAACCGCGAGATCGATGCCGCCCACGAGAAGATGGTGTGGACCCATCCGGGGATGCAGACCTACTACCGCAACAGTCGCGGCCGCGTCGTCATCAACTTCCCCTGGCGCAACGTGGACCTCTTCGAGCTGACCCGGCAGGCGGATCTTCACGAGTACGACGTCGCCTAGCAGCGACCTCCCCGATTCGGGGACGTGTCCAAGCGCCGCCTGAGGCGCGATGAGCGCGAGGACGAAACGATGACGAGAAACGGCCTGTGGGTCGCCGCACTACTCGGCCTGATGGCGTGCCAGACGGCCGGCTCCGGGGGCGGATCCGTCGCGGATGCGGACCGTCAGCCAGGAGCAAGCCTCGAGCTTGCGCGAGCCATCCACGAGCGCGTGTTGGTTCTGGACGCCCACGCGGATATCGAGATCCCGGGCCGGCCCTCTCCCTACGTGGGCGACGATGGCCTGTCGCAGGTCGCGCCTGCCAAGCTTCGGGCGGGGGGTGTGGACGCGGTCGTCATGTCGGTCGCGGTCGGTCCGGGGCCGCGAACCGCGGAAGGCGATGCAGCCGCCCGGGCCACGGCGAACGAAAAGATCGCGGCCGTGTTCGCGTTGGCCGCGGATCCCGAGAACAACGTCGTGGTCGCCCGATCCGCCACTGATCTCGTCGAAGCCCACGCGGCCGGCAAGGCGGCGCTCATGCTCGGCTTCCAGAATGCGCGCATCCTGGAGCGCGACGTCTCCGTGTTGGACGAGCTCTACGAATCGGGCGTGCGCTTGTTTGCGCTGACGCACATGGGTCACAACGACTTCGCCGATTCGTCACGGCCGGTCTTCGACGGGGCCACGGGGACACACGAACCGGCAGCCGAACATGGCGGATTGTCCGCTCTGGGCGTCGCGGCCATCGCGCGAATCAACGCGCTCGGAGGCGTGGTCGATGTGTCCCAGCTCTCGAAGCAGGCGGCGCTACAGGTCCTCGATGTCTCGACCGCGCCCGTGATCGCGAGCCATTCCCTGGTGAGACGGCTCTCCGACGTCAGCCGCAACCTGAGCGATGAAGAGATCGACCGGATCGGCGCAAACGGCGGCGTGATCCACGTCGCTCCGTTTCGTGGCTACCTGTTCGACTCCTCGGATGAAGCATTGGTGGCGAAGATCAGGGCTGCCCGGAAGGCCGCCGGTGTCGAAGAGGACTACCTCTATCCGTTCGAGCTCTACTGGGAAATCAGCGACCCTGCTGCGCGCGCAGCCTTCGTCGGCGCGATCAGCGAGCTCCTGGGCCCCGGAAGTGTCGGCGCCATGCTCGACCATCTCGACTACATCGTGCGGCGGATCGGGGTGGATCACGTGGGCATCGGTACCGACTTCAACCACGGCAGCGGCGTGGCCGGCTACACGGATGCGAGCGAAGCCTTGAACGTGACCGTCGGATTGCTCGCGCGAGGCTACAGCGAGGAGGAGATCGCGAAGATCTGGGGCGGAAACTTCCTCCGGGTCCTGCGTGCAGTAGAGCGTGCGCGTGTCCGCCCTTGAGCGAGGCCCGGATGTCCGCGCTGACCGAAGCGCAGCAGAGCGGCTGGGAGCGCGACGGCTTCTTCTTTCTTCGTGGCTTCACGAACCCGGCAGTCTGCGAGGCCATGTACGCACGGATCGTCGAGTTGACCCGGACGGTCGCGCGGGGAGAGTCGATTGGAGACGGCTACCTGATGCAGGAGCAGCGCCTGGTGGCTTCGGCGCTGCATCCCGAGGACAGCCTCTCGAAGTTGTTCAGGGTTCATCGCGACGAACCGGTGTTTCGTGCCTTCGTCGAAGATGCGAGGTTGCTCGAGATCGCGATGGGCCTGCTCGGCCCCGACCTCGATTGCTTCCTGTCGCAGTTCATCGCCAAACACCCGGGCGCCCTCGGCCAACCGTGGCACCAGGACGCCTTCTACTTTCCCTTCGACCGTCGGCCACAGGTCGGACTGTGGCTGGCGATCACCGAGGCGCATGAATACAACGGGCCGCTCTGGGTCCTTCCTGGATCCCACCTCGAGCCGGTCCATGCGGTGGTGGACGACGAGCGGCCAGGCGCGAATCTCGGCTATGTCGAGATCATCGATCACGACATGGAAGGCGCCATACCGGTACCGATGCAGACCGGCGACGTGCTCGTCTTCCACAGCCATCTGATGCACATGTCGACGGACAATGCCTCCAACGAGAGTCGCATGGCCATGGTCTACCACCTCGCCGACGGAAACACCGTCGATCAGAGCATGGAGAAGATCGGCTTCATTCCGCCTAACATCGATTGGCTGCCCGTCCTGCGCGGCGGAAAGACGCCGACTGAGCAGTGACCCCCTAGCTCGGCTCGTAGAAGGGCTTGTCCCCGCTGACGGTCACGCGGCGCAGGACGCGCTTGTGTGGGTAGTAGTCGCTGGCGGCGTAGTGCTGGACCGCCCGGTTGTCCCAGAACGCGATGGAACCCGGCGTCCATTGGAAGCGGCACTGGTACTCGGGCCTGCCATGCTGTTGCTGCAGCGCCCGGACGATCGTTTCGGATTCGCTTCGCTCCAGCGCCTCGCCGGTTCTTGCGTCGTAGAGCGAATCGTGCCGCAGGAAGCCGCCGTGGAAATAGAGCCCGGTCTTTCCCGTCTCGGGATGGGTGCGGAGAAGCGGGTGGCTGACGCCGAACGGGATCTCCTTCTTGATCGTCTCGATGAGTTCCTCCGGCAGCCCCACCGGCCCCCGCTTCGAGAGGAAGGTCCGGTAGTCGTTGATTCCGTGCAGGTACGCGATGCGCTGCTGCAACTTGGCGGGCAAGCCGCGGTAGCAGGCGTGGCTGTCGGAGAAGAGCGTGTCGCCGCCGACAGGGGGTACCTCGATGCACTGGGCGATCGAACCGAGCGAGGGGCGCTCCATCCAGGTGACGTCGGTGTGCCACCCGTTCTCCATGCCCGGGTTGTTCCGGCCGTGACGGATCTCGAGGATGTAGGGATTCCCGCCGGGCCGGCCGAAGGGAAACGCGTCGAGCTCACCGAACTTCCTGCCGAACGCGACCTGCTCGTCTTCCGTCAGGTGCTGGTCGCGAAAGAACACGACCTTGCGTTCCAACAGCACGTCGCGGATGAATCGGATCTGTTCGGGCGAGTCCGACGTCCGGAGATCGATGCCGTGGATCACGCTGCCGATCGTGATCGCCAGGTGCTCGAGTTCGAAGCCGAGTTTCTCGGCGCGCGCCTGAAGCGCTTCCGAGACGGGACGGTTGCCCATCGCCTCGTACTCGAGCACCACGCCGAGCCCGGTGCGATCGAACAACGGGAAGAGCCGCTCCCTCGGAATCTCGGCGCCCGCGAGCTTCTGCCGGGTTCCCTCCCTCACCTGCTCCAGAACCGCCGCGGTTCGCACCGCAACCTCGTTGTAACGCTGCTGTTCCTGGGTACGATCGGTCACGTTGGGCTCCTCCGCTGAAGTGACAGACGATGCCTCATCTGCTTCGACGATTCATTTCTCTCTGCAGCGCGTCGGCTCCTCAGCGCCCAACGCGGCTTTCGCAACCACCCCCGATCGAGGATCATCCCCGGCAAGCACGAGGTGAGGAAACCACCGTGAGCCCGAACATGAACGCGGTCGTGATCGACGAGCAGGGCGACGCGGACGTGATGCGCTACCGCGCCATCGAAATGCCCGCGCTCCTGCCTGGCCAGGTGCGCATCGCGATGCGGGCTTGCAGTCTGAACTATCACGACATTCTCACCCGGCGCGGCATGCCCGGGGTGAGAACTCCGCTTCCGATGATTCTCGGCTGTGACTGCGCGGGCGTCGTTGCCGAAATGGCTCCGGACGTCGAGGGCTTCGAGCTTGGCGACCGCGTGCTCGCGGATCCGATCAGCCGCTTCGCTCCGCGCGAGGATCCGGAGCCGAAGATGCCGATCAAGTTCCTCGGCGACACGCGTTGGGGCGGCTACGCCGACTACTGCGTCGTGTGGGATCGCCAGCTGGTGCGAATCCCGGAATCGGTCCCCATCGAGGTCGCCGCCTGCCTCCCCGTCGCTTACGGATCCGCCTACCGCATGGTCATGCATCACGGGAAGATCAAGACAAGCGACCGGGTGCTCGTGTTAGGCGCCTCCGGCGGGGTGGGAAACTGCGCCGTGCAGCTCGCCAAGAGTGTCGGGTGCTTCGTCGTGGGTGCCTGCGGAAGCGAAGCGCGTTGCCGCCAGCTCGAGGAGCTCTTCGGTGTCGACGAGACAATCAACACAGCCGAAGAAGACATCGTCCGGGAGACCCGCAGATTGACCGGCGGGTCCCTGCTCCAGGGTGGCGGTTTCGACGTCGTCGTGAACAGCCAAGGGGGAGAATTCTGGGCGAAGGGAATCCGCTGCCTGAAAGGCGGCGGGAGGATGGTCGCGAACGGAGCGCTCGCCGGTTTCGATCCACCGACGGACATCCGGTACATCTTCCAGGGCGAACTCACCATCCAGGGAAGCAACGGCTGGCTGCACGAAGATGTCGAGAACCTCGTCGAGCTGGTGGCGGCGGGGAAACTCGATCCGCACATCGGAGCCCGCTACCCCCTCGAGCAAGGCATCGAGGCGCACAAGGCGCTCGAAGACCGCAAACACTTCGGCAAGATCGTGATCACGGGCGACGCGCCGGTGCCGCCGAGCCGTTCCGACCTGGCCTGAACCCCGGAATCGAAGCCCAGCGCAAGCCTTACCGAGCTGAGGGCCGACGCACTCTGCGAGTGGCGAAGAAGAGGATCAGCGGAACCGTGATCGGGAACGAAGCCAGCATGAAGAGCGACCCGAGCCGGAAGGGCGGCGGGGATCTCGGCGAAGGGAACCACCCGACCCTCGCCTAACCAGCGGAGCCCTTCCACGAATCCCAATACGTGATGTTCTCGGGCGCCGTTCGATCGACGGCCCGGAATTCGTCACCGATGGTGTAGCCGACCGGGAGTAGCGCGCACTGCGTCACATCGTCGGGGATGCCCAGAAGCTCTGCCGCTTCGGCTTCCGCCGCCAGGTGGAGCGTCGTGATCACGGTACCGAGGCCCCTCGAGCGAAGCGCCAGTTGGAAGCTCCAGACGGCGGGGAAGATCGAACCCCAGTAACCGGCCATCATGCCGGTGCCGAGCTTCGGATTGGCTCGGCCCTTCAGGCACGGGATCACGTGGACGGGCACGCGCTCGAGGTTCTCGGCCAGATACGTCGCAGAGTCGAGCACCCGGGCGGTCTGCTGATGCCCCGATGCTTTCGCCTGCTTCGCCCCGGCTGCGAGATAGTCCGCGCCGCTCTTGCGGTACATCTCGGCGAGCGCTGCCCGTTTGACCGGGTCCGTCACGATCAGCCAGCGCCAACCCTGCATGTTCGAACCCGTCGGCGCCTGCTGGGCAATTCGAATGCACTCGAGCAGGACCTCCGGTTCGACCGGGCGATCGAGGTCGAGTCGTTTCCGGACAGCACGCGTCGTCGTGAGCAGGCGATCGGTTTCGCTGAGGTCGAAGGGCATGGTCAGGTCCTCTTTCGTGGCGTGTGGGACGGACGGGTTCGCGGGCGCGCTGGCTAGGCGATGCCGAAGTGAGCGAGCGCGGCCCGAGCGACCGGCTCACCGTATTCCTGCACGAAGTGCCCGGCCTCGGGCAACTCGAGCGGCGGCGGGCAGCCTCGGATGACGCCGCGGAGTTCGTCCATCACGGGTTTCCCCAGTACCGGGTCCGCGAGGCCGACGGCCATGAAGCTCTCGCCCTGCCAGTCGTTCGAGAAGAACTTGCGCGAGCGCTCGCCGATCTCGATCGCGTCCATGCCAGGCTCGACGGCGACCAGTTGCGGGAAGCGGCGCACGCCCGCCTTGTAGCGTGCATCGGGGAACGGGGCGTCGTAGGCCGCCGCGTCGTACGGGCTGAGCGCTCCGGGCGAACTGAGCGCGATCAGGCCCGCGACCGGGATGTCGTGATGCTGCCCCGCAAAGGCCTTCCAACCGGCGAATCCGTCGCTGATGGGCTTGCCGATCGGGATCGCCGTGTTCATCACGAGCAGCCGCTTGAAGCGTTCGGGCATCTCGGCCGGAACCGTGAGCCCGAGCAGCCCGCCCCAGTCCTGACAGACGAGCGTGATGTTCGTGAGATCGAGGCGTTCGATCAGCCGGAGCAACGTGCCGCGGTGGAACTGGAATGTGTAGACCGCGTCGTCCACGGGCTTGTCGGAGCGACCGAACCCGAACCAATCCGGCGCGATCACCCGCGCGCCGGCCTCGACGAAGACCGGGATCATCTTTCGATACAAGTAGGACCAGGTGGGCTCGCCGTGCAGACACAGGAAGGTGTTCTCAGCGTCTCGCGGACCCTCGTCGACGTAGTGGAGCCGGAGCTCAGGAGTTCCCTCGAGGCCCTCCAGGTAGCGTGGCTGATAGGGCCAGGCCGGGAGAGATTCGAAGCGCTCTTCGGGCGTTCGCAGGATTTCCATCACCATGTTCCTCTTCTTGTTCAGTCGCCCGTCTCGGTCGGCCAACATCGTGCGAGGGCCGGGCGCACCCCCGCGGTGCGGCCCTCGGGGCGGACGGCGTCGAGACCCGAGCATCGTCCACCAGACCAGCGCATTGCGCTAGCCGGCGGCGGTCACCTCGACCGGAATCCCGTTGAGGACGGCGTTTCCGGAGAGCGGGTCCATCGGCTCGGAGTCGGTGAGCAGGTTGGAGTTCACGCCGGGCTGCCTCGCGGCGACGTCAGCCCGGGCGCCCGGCAAACCGTGCCCGTAGCCGTGGGGAAGGCTCACGACACCGGGGCGGATCTCATCCGTCACTTCTGCCGGAACCTCCAGCGCGCCGACGCGCGATGCCACGCGCACGGGTGCGCCATCCCTCACGCCTAGCCTGGCGGCATCGTCCGGGTGGACGTGCAGTGTGCAACGATCGCGCCCTCTCACCAGGACCTCGACGTTATGCATCCAGGAGTTGCAGGAGCGCACGGTGCGGCGACCGATCAGCTGGAGGCCATCTTCTGGGCTCGCTTCGAGATCCGCTTCGAGTCGGCCGAGGTCGGCCGCGATCGCTTCGGGCAGGAGTTCGACCTTTCCGCTTGGCGTGCTGAGAACGCCGGGAAGACCGGGCTCGATCGCGCCTAGGTCGATTCCGTGGGGAGACGCTTCTAGTTTGGCCAGTGAGAGGCCCCTTGGATCGGCGCCGAAGCCGTCTCCGTAGCTTCCGGTCCGGATCAGCACGTCGAGGAACTGCTCCTCGGGCGGTCGCCCGGCGCACCCGGCCAGGATCTCGTCGACATCCCTGCCCGCGATCCTCGAATGGGCCTTGCCCACCTCGGACTGGACCAGCCCGCGCAGGAGGAGTTGGTGCATGTCTTCGGTCTTCGCGTCGGCGCCCTGACCCGACGCGATCAGGCTGAGCTTCGCGAGGATGTCCGCTTCGCTCGGGCCCGCTGCGGGGAATACCGCAGCCGAGTAGTTCGCAACGTTGCGGATCGCGATGCCGGTGAACGAGACATCGAAGTGCGAGCGTTCGAGCGCCGAGGGCGGCGGCAGAACCACATCGGCGTGGCGCGTGGTCTCGTTCAGGTAGGGGTCCACGCTCACCATGAAGTCGAGGCCAGCGAGCGCTTCGTCCAGGCGTCCGCCGCCATTCGGAATCGAGATGGCCGGATTCCCACCCACGGTGAAGAGCGCCCGGATCCGGCCCGGACCCTCGATCTCGATCTCTTCGGCGAGGGTAGAGACCGGGAACTCGCCCTGCACTTCCGGCAGCTCCCGAACGCGGCTCGACCAGCGCCCGACCTTGAAGCCCTTGCCGGGGCCCGTGCGCCGCGGCCGCGCGTGCGCGGCCAGCGGGAACATGATCCCGCCGGCGCGATCGAGGTTCCCGGTGAGAATGGTGATCAAGTCCGCGGCCCAACTCGCCAGCGTTCCGAACCTCGTCGTGTGTGCGCCCATTCGGCCATAGGCGGCCGCACTCGGCGCCGCCGCGAACTCGCGTGCGATTCGCACGATGTCCTGGGCCGGAATCCCGGTGCGCGCCGCCGCGAGTTCGGGCGTGAAGGCCTTGACCGCAGCCAGAGCCAACTCGAAGCCTTCGATGTGAAGAGCGGCCGCCCCTGCATCCGAAAGGTCTTCCTCGACGATCACGTTCGCGATCGAGAGCAGGAGGTGGGCGTCGGTACCTGGCAGGATGGTCAGGTGTTCGTCGGCGGCCTTCGCGGTGCGCGTCCGGCGCGGATCGACCACCACGATCTTTCCGCCGCGCTCCTGGATACGCGACATGCGGCCGGGCCAGTCTGGTGCCGTTGCCAGGCTGCCGTTCGATTCGTAGGGGTTCGCACCTAACATCAGGAGATAGTCCGTGCGATCGAGGTCGGGAACCGGGATCGTCCCGCCGCTCCCGTACATGTGGCCGCACGAAACGTGGCGGGGCATCTGATCCACTGTTGACGCGGAGTAGACCGAGCGGGTGCGAAGCGCGCGGATCAACGGACCGACGTAGAAGGCGCCAGCCAGGTTGTGGACGTTCGGATTGCCCAGGTAGATCGCGAGCGCATCGTCGCCATCGGCCTCGCGCACCCGGGCCAGCCCCTGCTCGATATGGACGAAGGCTTCCTGCCACGAGACGGCGACGTGAGTGCCATTCTTTCGGACGTGGGGCTGCCGCAGTCGATCCGGATCCTCGTGGAGCGCTCCAAGCGTCGTGCCCTTGGGGCAGATGAATCCCGCGCTGAAGACATCCTGCTTGTCGCCCCGCGTCTTCGTCACGCGCCCCTTCTCGACGCTGATTTCGAGGCCGCAGGTGGCCTCGCAGAGGGGGCAGGTCCGGTAGTGGGTCGAGGTCTGGCTCATCGCGGAAGACTACCTGCTCCGCGAGAAGTTGGAGACCGCCAGCGCCATTCCTCCATCCGATACAGCCTTGTGGTTGACGAACGGCCCCCCTCCGTCCACCGTTGCCCGTATGACGAACCCGATTCGCTGGAAGAGCCTTCTCGCCCTGGTGGCAACAACCTCGCTGTTATCCGGCTGCCTCGCCCTGCCCGAACGCCTCGAGGGCACCAACTATTCCGTCGCCGATCCGCCGTTCATTGCCGAGGGCGCAGCGCGTATCGAACCGGGTGCCGGGCTTCCCGAGCAGGAGAATCTGGTTCACCGGGTCGTCCTGATCGGCGACGCTGGCGTCCCGATGGAAAGCGAACCGGTGCTCACCTCGCTCACGCAGTGGGCGGATCGCTACCCCGAGAAGACCACCGTGCTGTTCCTCGGCGACAACGTCTACCCGGCCGGCGTCGAGGAAGGCGCTGTGGCAGAGGGCGAGGAAATCCTGCGCAAGCAGATCTCGGCGACCACCGCGGCGCGCGTGTTCGTCCCGGGCAACCACGACTGGGGGCACGTCGGCACGGATCGCTTGTTGCGACAGCAGGCCTACGTCGATGCGAGCGAGGCAGAGTTCATGCCGCGTGACGGTTGCCCCGGGCCTGTATTGCGGCCGCTATCCGCTCCTGGCGAAGGCTCCACACGCGGCATCAGCGCCATCTTGTTCGACATCGATCCCTGGTACTTCGGAACCGAGACGGTCGGCGATTGCCCGGGCAACAAGACGCCCGAGGAGCTCGCGGCCGAACTCACTGAAATGCTGAAGGCGAACCAGGGCCAGTGGCTGCTCGTCGGTGCGCACCACCCGCTGCGAACCGGCGGACCGCACGGCGGCCTCACCCGCGGCGCGGTCGCCGACTTGCTGACGGGAATGATCTACCTGATCTTCGGCACCTTGCAGGACACCTACGAGGACGGCTACCGGGCGATCATGGCGCCGATCGAAACGGCCCTCGCCTCCGCACCGCCGACCCTCTACGTCGCCGGCCATGACCACAATCTCCAGGTTCTCGAAGGTGGCGAGTACGCGAGCCTGCAGATCGTCAGCGGCGCCGGCGCCACGATCCGCGTCCGTGACGGCCACGTAACGGACATTCCAGGCACGCTCTTCGCACACGGGCACGCCGGCTTCATGGTGTTCGATGTAATCGGCACACCGGAGGGAGAACGTGCCTTGCTCCACGTCGTCGAGACGGAAAACGACGCACCCGTGTTCAGCATGCAGGTCGATCCCCGTTAGGCGCGGGGCCGACGCGAGCGAGCTGCGGCTACAGCTCGAGTGCCGCTCGGAAGCCGTCGTGGATCGCACCCTCGATGTACCCCACGCCCTTGGCGTCCCCGATCGGGATCACGGAAACGCCGCCGGCGCGAATTCGTTCGATGGCGGCCGGGTTCGCCTCGAGTCCAGTCGCGACGACGACCGTGTCGGCGGCAACCTCGTGTTCGCCACCATCCGCGCGGAAGCGGACGGCGCTGCTTCCGATCTCGAGGATCTCGGCGCCCCCGACCAGGCGAACGCCCCGCTCGCGTAGCTCGTGAAGCACCCGCCAGCGGCGCGGATGTGCCATCTCGGGAGCCATCACCGCTGCCTCGTCGAGCACCGCAACCTCGCGACCGCGTTCGGCCAGGAACTCGGCGAATTCGATCCCCACGAGGCCGCCGCCGACGACGGCCACCCGCCGCCCGACGGGCATGTAGAGCTTCGACGCCGTGCGCAGCAGCGCCGGGTCTCGTGTGATCCCGAGCAGACGTCCGACGCCGATGGCGACGCGAGCGAAGAGCGAGAGCGCAGGAGCACCGCGCGAACCCGCAGCACCGGTGAGCAGATCTCGCAGATCGTCGCCGTCGAGAACGTGCGCCGAATCGATGCCGGGAATCTCGGGTCTCGCGCGGGTTGCGCCGACGGCCGCGATCACGACGTCGGGCGCAATTTCGCGCACGGTCGCATCACTGACCTCGCTATTGAGGCGTATTTCGACGGGCAGCGCCTGGAGCTGCGCCTCGAACCATCGCAAGAGTCGTTCGTTCGGCTCGTAGGGCAGCGCCGCGAAGCGCAGCGTTCCACCGAGCTGAGCCCCCTTCTCGCAGAGCGTCACGGTGTGGCCTCGAAGTGCTGCGACACGGGCCGCCTCCATCCCGGCGGGCCCGCCGCCGACGACGAGCACCTTGCGTGGCTCGGATGTCGGCTCGCGCAGCAGGTCGGCCAGCTCGGCTTCGCGAGCGAGAAGGGGATTCACGGCGCACTTGACCCGGCGATCGAAGAACGGCTGCGCGACACAGACATAACAATAGATGCATGGCCGTACGTGATGCTCCCGGTCGGCGGCCAGCTTCGCGGGAAGCTCTGGATCGGCCAGCAGCTTGCGACCCATCGCGATGACGTCTGCCCCGCCCTCACGAATCAGCCGATCTCCGACTTCGGGCTCGATTCGCCCAGCCACGATCACGGGTACGGAGACGCGGGCCTTGATCTCGGCCGCGAACGACGCATAGCGACCTGGCTCGTGGACGATCGGGCCGTCAGTGAATCCGGCGCCGAGTGGATTGGCGTAGGCCGAGACCGAAATCGCGTCGGCGCCCGCCGCGTCGGCGAGTTCGGCCGTGCGCTTCGCATCCTCGAGGGTGATCCCGTCGGGCGTCCCGAACTCGACCGCGTCCAGGCGGCACCAGACCGGAAAGTCCGTTCCGACGCGATCCTTGCAGGCGCGCAGTACCTCACATAACAGGCGCGCCCGATTCTCGACCGGCCCGCCGTACTCGTCGGCCCTGAGATTCCAGGCCGGCGAAAGGAACTCGGAGAAGATGTAGCCGTGCGCCGCATGCAGTTCGACGGCGTCGAAGCCGGCTCGCTTGGCGAGCGCGGCCGCGCTCGCAAAACCGGCGGTGAGTTCGCGGAGATCCTCGGTCGTCATCTCCCGGATCGTCGGCTTCCCGCCTCCGGCCGCCTTCGCCATCAGGCCCAGCTCCTCGCGGGTCAAGTCGAGGGGGCCCGTAGGCCCGGCGTGGCCACGCGGTAGCGACGGCATCCAGATCTCGCGGCCCTGCACCGTGTCGAGACGCCCGACCTTGCCATGGTGCGCCAGCTGGATGGCGATCTTCGTGCCGTGGCGGTGCACGGCAGCCGTCAGTTCCGAGAGTCCGGGCAGATACGCCTCGTCGGAGACCGCGATCTCGTGGGCCGAGTTCGCGCCGCGCGGGTACATGGCGGCGGTGTTCTCGGTGATGATGAGACCCACGCCACCCCTGGCGCGTTCTTCGTAGTAGCGGACCAACGGCTCGCGCACCTTGCCATCTGCCTCGGCGATCTCGACCCCCATCGGCGCCATGGCGATCCGGTTGCGCAGTTCGACGCTTCCGATGCGGGTAGGGGAGAGCAGGTCGCGGTACATGGGGCTCCTAGAATGTGACGAGGCCGCCGTTTGGCGAGAGCCACTGGCCGGTCACGAAGCCGCTCTCGTCGCTCGCCAGGAAGAGTGTCGCCTGGGCAATGTCCTCGGGCTGGCCGACCCGGCCCAGCGGCGTCGTCGCGATCAGTCCCTTCAACAAGGCGTCGGGTACGGCTTCCGTCATCGGCGTCTCGATCACGCCAGGGCAGACCGCGTTCACGCGGATCCCGAGCGGCCCGAGCTGTCGTGCGCAGGAACGTGTCGAGCCCAGTACGGCCGCTTTCGAACCGCGCAATGCGGCACGCCCTGCCCCGCCAGCCCCGCGATGCTCGACATGTTGACGATCGAACCGCCCGATTTCTCGCGCTGCATCAGTCGCACCGCTTCCCGGGTGCCGTAGAAGACACCATCGACGTTGATCGTCATGACCCGGCGAAACGCATCGTCGGACATGTGGAGCAGCTGGACCTCTCCTTGCATCATCTCGTCGAAGCCGTCGCCGGCGACGCGATCGACGCCGGCATTGTTGACCAGCACATCGACTCGCCCGTAGGCCGCGTCGATGGCCTCGAATGCTTCGCTGACCGACGCGCCGTCCGAGACATCGGCCACGAACGCCCGATGCGGCTCCCCGCCGATGCCCGAGCCCGCTCCGGTCACGACCGCCACTTTGTGCTCGAGTCTCATCCGTTCCTCCGGTTGGGCGCGGCGGGTTCGGGGCACGGCCAGACACCCTTGTTGTAGCAACGATCGAGCGAATCTCGTTGCCTGACGGCTGTCCGATCGCCGTGCGGGGTTCTTCTGCCAGGCGCTCGGCATGGCCGATGGCCCCGGCGCAGGTCGCTTCCGGGGTGGAAGACAGATAGTGTCATCCGCTCGACTCTGGGAGAACCCGCATTGGCGACCTTCGGCATCCTGGTCAGCGGGGGCCCGGCCCCCGGAATCAACAGCGTGATCGGCGCCGCCGCGATCCTGGCGCGCCGCAACGGTGATCGCATCGTCGGGATTCGCCGCGGCTTCGCGGGCTTGATGGCCGGCTCCATCGACGATGCGCGGGATCTCCACATCGCCGAGGTCTCTCGCATTCATCTTCTCGGCGGCTCGGTCCTACAGACCTCGCGGGCGAACCCGACCCGAGACCCCGAGGATCTCGCTCGGGTCGTCGGATCGTTGCAAACGTTAGGGGTCGACCACCTGATCACGATCGGTGGCGATGACACCTGCTATTCCGCACGGTGCGTCGCCGAAGAAGCGGCCGGTCGCATCCGCGTGGCCCACGTACCCAAGACCATCGACAACGACTTGCCGCTTCCGCCGGGCATCCCCACCTTCGGTTTCGAGACCGCCCGTGAGGAGGCGGCGCGCATACTCAGCCACCTGATGGAGGATGCCCGCACCACGGGCCGGTGGTTCGTCGTTGTGGTAATGGGCCGATCGGCCGGACACTTGGCGTTGGGCGCGGCGAGAGCGGCGGGGACGACTTTGGCGCTACTGGCGGAAGACCATCCCACAGGTTCCATCGGGTTGGGTCCGGTCGCTCGCACGATCGAAGCCGCAATCGTCAAACGCCTCGCCCATGGCCGACCCTACGGCGTCGCCGTCGTCGCCGAAGGGATCGGCGAGCGCCTCGACCCGGCCGATCTCGAGGGCTCGGCGGAGGTCCCGCTCGATGAGCATGGGCATCCGCGACTGGCGGAGCTGCCGCTGGGTCGGCTCCTGGTCGAGCGCGTGCGGAACGGTCTCGAGGAACTGAAGCTGCCTACGACGCTCGTCGCCAAGGATGTCGGCTACGAACTGCGCTCGGCGCCGCCCAACGCGTTCGACATCGCCTACACCCGGGACCTCGGCGCCGGTGCGGTCCGCTGCCTTCTCGACGGCGCCAACGCCGTGATGATCACGCGCGAATCCGACGCCATCGTTCCCGTGCCTTTCGACCAGATCCTCGACGCCAGGACCGGCCGCACCCGCGTCCGCATGGTCGATGTGGAGAGCCCCTCCTACCGCTCCGCGCGCGATCTCCAGGTCAGGCTCGAGCCGGCAGACCTCGAAGCCGGGCGCACCCTTGACCTCCTGGAGGGCATCACCGGTCGCAGTGCAAAGGAGCTGCGCGAACGCTGGGCGGGCGTCTCGGACGCTCGCTGAACAGTTGGCAGGTGGCCCGGTTCCCTTCGCAGTGGGCGGGATCAGCCGACGGCCTGCGGTGCCAGCGCCGTCCCGGCCGGGGGCACGACGAAGGGCCCGAGTTCGCGCCGGCGGAGCTCTTCGGTGGCGTACTCGCAGTATCGGCGGTTCGCCAGGAGCACCATCGCGATCGTGGCCACATAACCACTCGGCAGGATCGGCGGCTCCTCCCAGACACGGAGCTGTTGGTAGGGGCGCGCCGCGTAGGCGTGATGATCGGCGTGGCGGGAGAGTCCGACCAGACCGTAGTAGGTGAATGCGCTGTGCGTGTCCCAGGAATCCTGGGGGCGCACCTTCTTGTGGGCGCGGACCAGCCCCCAGTGCTCGAAATAGTTGACGACTTCCAACAAGCGCGATGCCATCAGGGCCTGGATCAGGAACGCGGCGAAGGCGACGGGGCCCGCAAGGACGAGGATGGCAGCGGCTAGCCCCCAGCCGATGGCGATCCCGTGGACGATGCGATTTCGCAACATGCGCGGGTCGAGAAGACGCATCTCCGGATCGCCCAGGCGCTTCTTCTCGAGCGCCCAGGCACTGCGGAACTGGGCCGGTACCGTGCGTGCATAGAATTGACGGAAGGTCTCGCCGAAGCGTGCGGTAGCGGGATCTTCGGGCGTGCCCACCCGGACGTGATGCCCCCGGAGATGTTCGGTGTAGAAGTGTTCGTACAACACCGTGCATAACAACAAGCGACCGAGCCACTGCTCGATGCGGCCGCGCCGATGAATCAGCTCATGGGCCGTGATGATCGAGAATCCCGAGCTACCGCCGACGACCACGGCAGCCATCAAGAGATCGAGCGAGAGCCAGGACACATCGATGTACATGCGCGCCAACAGCGCGACGTTCAGGAACTGCAGGGCAGCCAGGAGGTAGACCAGGGCGTCGAATGGCCATGCTGGGAGATCGGCGCGAGGTTGCCGCGCTTCGGCCCGGGCTCGGCGATCGAAGCGAAACGCCAGGTCGAGGGGAAGCATGAAGAGCAAGGCGCCCCACCACGGATGGGGGCCCGTCAGCAGGAACACGGTCGCAACGAGCGGGAAGTACAGCGACAGCAGGTGGCGCCCGACGATCGCGAGAAGCCCGCGCCCAGCGGGCGCATGCTCGGAAGGGGCGGCCGAAGGGGCCATCGCTGTGCTCATCGCTCGCCTCTCCTGGCTCGTCTGCCTCGCGCGCGCAATCGCAGCGCGCGTTCGAGTTGGCCGAGCCGACATACGAGATCGTATGTCACTTGATTATCCACATACGACTCGGTATGTCAATCACATGCCCGCCCGAGCCACCCCCGAGATCCCCTCCGGCGCCGCGCGCAGGCAGGAGGCCAAGCAGGAGACCCGTCATCGGCTGATCCTCGCCGCCCGTGAAGCCTTCAGTGCCGACGGGCTCGACGGACCCAGTCTCGACGCCATCTGCGAACGCGCCGGTTTTACCCGGGGCGCCTTCTACGTGCACTTCCGGAGCCGCGAGGAACTGGTCGAGGCGGTGGTCGACCACACCCTGCGCGATTTCGTCGATGTGCTGCTGGCCGGGGCCGAGCAGGAAGGTGGCCTGGCCGACACGATCCGGCGCTATGCGGAGTTGGCCTCACTGGTCTGGAACGATCCAGCCGCTGCCACGCCCCCCGGCCCAGGGCAACGCTTCGACACCTTGATGGCCGCCGCCCACCGCAATCCCCGGATTGCAGAGACCCTGCGTGACGCGCTCGGCATGGCACGAGGTCGGCTCGAAGAGTCCGTCGCGGTGGCCGAGCGAACGGGCCGAGCGGCGCAGGTCGGCGCCCGGGAGATCGCGAACCTCCTGCTCCTGGCTGCCCTCGGGGTGCTGAGTGCGGCGGATCTCGGACTCCCGATGGATGTTGGGCGCACCCGGGATGCACTGCTCACGTTGCTGGCCCCTTCCGAGACGACCGACCGCTAGCCGGAAATCGCCGCCGCCTGTGGCACCATGGGATCGGAGGGGGGTCGCAGGAGGAACTGCCATGTCGGAAGAGCGAACCGCGAGTTCCCGTATCGGCCGGGACGAGCCTCTGGATTGGGGTCGCAGTCGCGAGATGAACGCACTCGAGACGTTGATGTGGCGGGCCGAAAGCGACCCGCACCTGCGCTCGACGATCTGCTCCCTCTCGATCCTCGATTGTGTCCCGGAATGGGAGCGCTTCGTTGCAGCCTGCGAGTGGAGCACGCGCATGGCACCACGCTTCCGCCAGAAGGTGGTCGAGCCGACCCTCGGGATCGGTTACCCGCGCTGGGTGAACGACCCCGACTTCGACCTGCACTACCACGTGCGGCGCGTGCGGCTGAGCGGCGACGGGGGCTGGCAGGAGCTGCTTTCGAATGCCGAGCAGCTCGCGATGACGCCGTTCGATCGCGCCCGCTCGCCGTGGGAGACGGTGCTATTCGAGGGCCTCCCGGATGGGCGTGGCGCCCAACTGCTGAAGATGCACCACTCGACGACCGACGGGCTGGGCAGCTTCCAGCTGTTCTCGCAGCTGCACTCGAAGACACGCGAGCATCAGGCGGACAAACCCCAGCCGGCGGCGCCGCAGCCCGAGTGGGTCACACCGGAAGATGTCCTGACCGACCAGCTGAGCCGCCGAGCGCGCGCCTCCTCCGGCGACATCTGGGAGAATGCCGGCAGCCTGTTGCGTGGGCTGATGAATCCCGTCGATACGGCTCAGGAGATCGCTCGCTTCGCATCGTCGTTGGGCCGGGTGATTGGAACACCCGAAGCCGAGAGTTCCCCGCTGCTGCGCAACCGCAGCCTGTCCTGGCGCTTCCTGGCGCTCGACGTGCGCTTCCCGGACCTCCGCGCTGCCGCGAAGCAAGCCGACTCGAGCCTGAACGACGCGTTCCTGGCGGCACTGTTAGGCGGATTCCGGCTCTACCATGAGAAGCTGGGCGAGCCGGTAGAGACGATCCCGATCGCGATTCCGATCTCGGTGCGCAAGGAAGACGATGCCGCCGGCGGCAACAAGTTCGCGGGCGCACGCCTGGCGGCACCGGTGGCGATCCGCGACCCCGAAGAGCGAATGAAGGCGATCGGCAAGTTGGTGCGATCGGCGCGCGGCGAAGTGGCCATCGACGCGATGGCGCTGGTCGCCCCTGCCCTCACGCGCCTTCCGGCGCCGCTCGTGAGTGCGCTTTCCGGCGGCCTCACCCAGTCGAACGATCTCCAGGCCAGCAACGTCCCGGGCTACCGGGAGGAGCGCTTCATCGCCGGTGCGCGCATCGAGCGCGTCTACGGCTTTGGCCCCCTGCCGGGCTGTGCCACGATGATCACGCTCGTCACCCACGGCGACATCTGCTGTATCGCCGCCAACGTCGACCGCGCCGCCGTCACGGATCCCGACCTGTTCGGGCGCTGCCTCGAGGACGGATTCGCCGAAGTGCTCGCACTGGTCGAGGGAACCGGGCCACCCGTGCGGCGGGCCTAGGCCGAAGGCACGTCGAGCGTCGTCATCCGTTCGCTGTTTTCTTGCTGAATGCCTTTCTCAGCAAGAGCATCGCCTTGATGAACGGGTAGATGTACGGCAATGCCTTCAAGGGCTTTTCGATCTCCCAATCGACCAGGGCGGCGTCGAGGCGGGAATAGAACTGGTGGAAGAGTGCCTGGGCGCGCTCCGAACTCTGATCGACAGCGTCCATGGACATCGAGAACATCAGTAGGACCACGATCAGGTTGGTCTTGTAGTCGTTGATGAACTTCTTGTAGCTGTATCCGGTAACACCGTATTCGACCAAGCGGGCGTGGTAGAGCTTCAGGAGTTCCTGCTCGGTCTCCCTGCGGTCCTCGATCGAGATGCTCTGTACCAGCCACCGGGCGATGTCGTTGACGGGATCTCCGACGCCGGCCAACTGCCAGTCGATCACGGCGAACCGCCCGCCCTCGGCCGATGGCTGGATGATGTTGTCGGACCGCAGGTCTCCATGGGTCAGCGTGAACGGAAACGGGGATGGCGGATCCAGCTTGAAGAGCGGCGGCAGCAGCGGCATCAGTCGCTTCATTTCCGGATAGGCGTCGAACTTCCCCGTCGCTTCCGCTTCTTCCATGCTCGCCCGAAAGAGCGCGAGCCCTTGTTCGATCGGCACTTCCTGAATGACCCACCGGGCCCACTCGAGGTTGGCGAGCTGCTCACTGTTCCACCACTTCGCGTGTAGCTTTGCGAACTGTTCGATGACCTCGCGGGACGTCTCCCGATCGGTGCCAATCACCTGGTCGCTTGGAACCCCGGGTGCGAGGTCTTCGAGGAGCATCACGAAGCGGTAGGAGTCTTCGACCAACTCGCTGAAATAACAAGTGGGCACGGGGACCCCCACGTCATGGCCGATATCCCTATAGAAAGCGATCTCGCGCTGGTACAGATTCTGATCCCTGGCCATCTCCCGGGTCTCGGGAAGCGGCGAGGCGAATTTCGCGATCACACTGCTGGGTGCAGCCGGCGAATCTTGCGCGTAGCGCAGCGTCACTCTGGCCACCTGTCCCATGAAGCCCGCCCCGACCCCGATGACCTCGCGAGCGAACGCCTCGATCGTTCCACCCTGCGTAGCGCCACCCAGCGCGGCCTGGAGCCACTCCGTGGTGAGTTCGTCAACCGTGAGAGGCAGCTTCATTTTCGACTTCGCCTCTGCTGTCTTGTGGGGTCGATCTTCAGATCCTCAGGCAGGTGGTCGTGGAAGTTCAGGGTCGAGAGCTCGGGCTTCTCGGCGCCGTTGCTGAAGGCCAGTTCCGTTACCGCCGAGTTGTGCATGATGTACTGATGGCCGAAGGCGGGCCGGGTACCCAACAACCGCGCGATCAGATGTGCGATCGCAGCACCGTGGCTCACCAGGATGATGTTCTCGCCGGGATGCCGATGACGGATCTCGCCCACCGTTCGGGCCATGCGCTCCCCGAGCTGGTTGGGAGACTCGCCGTTGTGGCCCCGGAAATCATCATCCTTGATCGAGCGTCTTCCGAAACCGAAGTCGTCCAACTCCTGGTAGCTCACACCCTCCCAGTCGCCCAGGAACCCTTCGATCAGCCCATGATGGATGTCGATGGGCAGCTCGAGACTCCTGGCGATGTGTTGACCGGTACGGTGAGCGCGACTCAGGGGACTGGTAACGACGCGATGATAGTCGCGCTGCCAATCTTGGAGCATCTGCGCCGTGATCTCGGCCTGCCGAACGCCGCGTTCGTTGAGCGGAGATTCGGATTGACCATGGGCGATCTGTTCGAGGTTGCCCACGGTCTCGCCGTGCCTGACGAACAGGAGATGTTGAACGCTCGACATGCGACCTTCTACTGGCGTCGACGTTCCGCCTGGGCGGCCATCATCTGCATCTGTTGCATGATCTTGTCGATGGTGAAGCTCGCGGTAGCCTGCCGGGGCGGGAACGCGCGGAACGTGCCCAACCAACGGCCAACGACGTCCTGCATCGGAACGAACAACCATAGCTGGTCCGCCATGAAGCGGGTGTAGAGCCCCGAGTCCATCGAGGTCTCGAAGGGGTCGGAGCGCAGATTCACGACCGTGGGGAACGTGAGTGGGCGCCTTCCCGTCGACCAGCTCTCCATCGTGGCAAAGTGGATCTTCCAATCGCGCCAGCGGAGGGCGTTGAGGTTGGCGTTGTCGTCGAAGAAGAAGACCGTCTCGCGGGAACCCGGCCCCCTGCCCGCCAACAACTCGGTCTGGTCGACGCCGTCGATGTGTACCTTGTAGGTCCGGTCGCCGGCCCGATGCCCCTGCTTCAACTTTGCGTTGATGTCGGGGACTCCGGCGGCGCGCAACAACGTCGGCAGCCAGTCCTGATGATTGACCACGTCGTTGATCACACGGCCGGGCTCGACCACACCGGGCCAGCGGATCAGCGCGGGCACCCGGAAGCCCCCCTCCCAGGTCGTGCCCTTCTCGCCGCGGAAGGGTTCAGCGCCGCCGTCCGGGTAGGTGTTGGTTTGCGAGCCATTGTCGGTGGAGTAGACGACGATGGTGTCGTCGGCGATCCCGAGCTCATCGAGCTTGTCGAGAAGCTGGCCAACGTGGTGATCGTGTTCGTTCATCCCGTCGGCGTAGAGACCGTGGCCGGTGCTGCCTTCCCACTCATCCGAAAGCCGCGTCCACACGTGCATGCGCGTGGCGTTGAACCAGACGAAGAAGGGCTTGCCCGCCTGCTGGGAGCGTTCCATGAAGTTCAGCGCGGCATCGGTGAACTCCTGGTCTGCGGTTTCCATCCGCTTGCGCGAGAGCGGGCCGGTGTCCTCCACCTTCCCGTCCGCGTAGGAGTGGATCACGCCGCGTGGCGCATAGCGTTCGTGAAACGCAGGATCCTTCGGATAGAAATAGGTCTCCGGCTCCTCCTCGGCGTTCAGGTGGTAGAGGTTCCCGAAGAATTCGTCGAAGCCATGGTTGCTCGGCAGGAACTCGTCCTTGTCGCCGAGGTGATTCTTGCCGAATTGTCCGGTCGCGTAGCCCTGGGGCTTGAGCAACTCCGCGATGGTCGGGTCCTCGGGACGCAGCCCGGTGTCAGCCCCGGGCATGCCCACCTTCAAGAGACCGGTGCGAAGCGGATGTTGCCCCGTGATGAATGCGGAGCGCCCGGCCGTACAACTCTGCTCTGCGTAGTAGTCGGTGAAGATGGCGCCCTGCTCGCCCAATCGATCGATGTTGGGCGTGCGACCGCCCAACATGCCCCGGTGGTAGGCGCTGATGTTCCACACCCCGATGTCATCGCCCCAGATCACCAGGATGTTCGGGCGATCCGCGGCCCACGCCCCGCTCGAGAAGAGCACGAAACAAAGGACCCACGCAGACCATCTCGCCATCGGGTGTACCTCCGAAACGCTCCAGCCAGGAGCGCGGTCCGGAGCGTATCGCAGCCGCTCCGGCTTGCCGCCATTTCGGGCGAGCTGGTGTAGGGTCGGAGCGAGGAGAAGCCATGGCCGACCATCTGCAGCTCGAAGTCGAACCGAACGGGATCGCGACCCTGACCATCGCGCGCCCGGAGAAGAAGAACGCGATGACCTTCGCGATGCTCGCCGAGTTCACCGCACTGGTGAGGCAAGCGGGCGAGGACGACGCCGTCCGGGTCCTCATCGTGACGGGAGTACCCGGCGCGTTCTGCGCTGGCACTGACCTCTCGGATCTGAACACGATCCCGGGCAAGGATCGCGGCTTGCGCGGCGCTGCCGAAGAACGGTCGAGCTGGTGGCCGCTCATCGCGTGCCCGAAGCCCGTGATCGGCGCGATCGACGGTCCAGCCGTCGGCATGGGTGCCGAGTTCACCAGCCAGTGCGACGTGCGCATTGCAACGCCCCGGGCACGCTTCGCCTGGAACTTCGCACATCGCGGACTCGTGCCCGACACGGGCGCTGGCACCTGGCTGCTTCCCAGACTGATCGGCCTGCCGGCTGCGCTGCGCCTGCTCTACTCCGGCGAGTTCCTCACAGCCGAGGCGGCCCACGAAATGGGGTACGTCGCCGAGCTGGTGGAGTCGGACAACCTCACGGCTGCGGCTCACGCCGAGGCCTCGCGCTTCCTGAAGGGCTCGCCGTTTTCGATCCAGCGCATCAAGGCCCTGACCTACGAAGGCCTCACACGTGAAATCGACGACCACATGCACGCCCACACGGCAGCGCTCCGCGAATGCTTCGACTCCGAAGACCACCGGGAGGGCGTCAGCGCGTTCCTGGAGCGGCGTGAGCCCAGGTTCACCGGGCGCTGAAGGCTCGGGGTGCCTGTGCGAAGCCGGGCCAGCGACGAGCCGCCCGAAGGGCGACAGGGCGAAGCGTCGACTCAGCCGCGTCGCCCGGAGCGTTCGAGTTCTTCGAGATAGCGCTCCATCGAGTCGAAGCGGTTCTCCCAGCGTTTCCGGGTGGCCGCGAGCCAATCGGACGCGTGATCGCACGAGCCTGCGTTCATCTCGCAGATCCGCCGGCGTCCATGTTTGACCGTTCGCACCATCCCCGCCTCTTCCAGGATGCGCACGTGCTTCAGCATTCCCGCCAGCGTCATCTGGTGCTCGTCGGCCAACTCGGTGATGCCGCCAGGACCATCCGCTAGCCGCAGCAGGACCGCCCGCCTCGTCGTGTCCGCAAGGGCCTTGAAGCTCGAATCGAGCGCTTGCGTTTGCTTTACCATATGGTTTACTTTAGGCTTCTCGCCCGGGAAAGCCAATCGTGCAGATCGGGCAGACCAGGAGAACCTCATGACCGTTCATCACGACACCATCATCGTTTCGCGAGACCTGCCGGCGAGCGTGGCCACCGTCTTCGGTGTCTGGTGTGACGCCAAGGCCCTCGAGCGCTGGTATCTACCCGGCGTCGAGGGCTGGGAGAGCCAGGTCCTCGAGCACGAATTCAAGGTGGGCGGGCGCAAACATCTTTCCTTCGGTCCGGCCGGAGAACCGCCCTACACCGAAGACTGTCGCTACGAAGACATCGTGGCTGACGAGCGGATCCTCTACTCGATGACCGTCGCGACTGGCGCCGGACGGATCACGTCGTCCATGGTCACGATCGAATTCGCCGCGATCGACACGGGCACACGCGTCGCGATGACCGAACAGATCGCGATCCTGGACGGCGGAGACACGACTGAGGAGCGTCGCCGCGGCTGGGGCGAGGTCTTCGACAAGCTCGAAGCGGAGTTCTGAGAAGCCGGCGCGCTCAGTGATTCCACCACGGCCGGTCGGAGAACGAGCGCAGGTCGAGTTCGTGGGTCCAGGCCGATCGATGCTGTTGGGCGATGTGGAAGTAGGTGTCCGCGATCTCGGCGGGGAGGAGCAGGCCGTCGTGCTCCATGCCGCGCGCTTCCCGGAGCTGCTGGAAACCCTCCGGGCCCAACATCTTGCCGAGGGTATCGGGCGCGTCGACGGCACCGTCGATGAGGATATGGGCGACATGGATGCCCTTGGGCGAAAACTCCGCGTTGAGGGTCTGGCATAGCATGCGCCGCCCGCCCATCGCGGCCGCGTGGGAGTGTTGGCCGCGGTTTCCGCGCACCGCCGCGGTCGCCGAGGTCACCAGGATGGTTCCCTTGCCCCGTTGCTCCATCAACGGACAGACAGCGGAGGCCAGCCGAAAGAGCCCGAAGGTCGCGAGCCGCCAGCCCACCTCGAAAGCCTTGTAGCTCGTGTCCGCCAGCGCACGATCGCCGATCTGCGCGCCCAGGTTGAAGACCACGACCTCGATCGGGCCGATCTCGGCTTCGATGGCCGCGACCCGCTTTTCGATGCTGTCGGGTTCGACGGCGTTGAGCAGGTAGCCCGAGGCCGATCCGCCTTCGCCCTCGATTCCCTCCACCAGCTTGTGGAGGCCGTCTTCGTCGCTGCGGCGACAAAGTGCAGCGTGATAGCCCCCTCGAGCAAATCGCATTCCGACGTTGCCGCCGATTCCGGCGCCGGCGCCGAGTACCAGACAGACAGGCTTCATGACTTTTCTACCTCCGATCAGGTGCGGCTGGCGATGTACCTGGCATAGCCATCCGCGATCTTGCGTAGGTCCGGGTCTGCGGCGAAGAGTGGCTCGAACTTCTTGCGCGCATTCTCGCGTTTGGCCGGGATGTACTCGGTCGGCCAGAAGCCCTCGTGCGGCTCGTAGGTGCGCAGCACGTTTCGCGCCACCGTGGCTTTGTGCACCTCGTCTACGCCGTCCGCGATTCCCATCGTCGGTGCTCCGGCATACATCGCCTGGATGGGCGTGAGGTTCGTGGTGCCCAACGAGCCGAGGATGTGCAGTGCGTTGAAGGACACCTCGCGCAACACCTTGGCCATGGTGTACTTGACCGCGGCGATATCGGTGCGGGCCTCCTGGGTGCTGGTGTTGTCGATCTTCCAGGCCGTCTCGAGAACGAACAGGCGCAGCATCCGGATCGATGCATAGGACTCGGCGATCTTCTCCTGCACCATCTGATGCTCACCGATGATCTTGCCGTGCGACTCGCGGCTGAGCGCCCGCTCGCACATCATGTCGAAGGCAAGCTTGCACTGCGCGATCGTACGCATCGCGTGGTGAATCCGGCCGCCTCCCAGCCGACGCTGCGCCAGGACCCGGCCGCCGTCTTCGGGGCCGAGCAGATGATCGCCCGGAATCATCACGTCGTTGTACTTGATGTGATTGTGGGAGCGCGGTTCGGGCATGATTTCCACCCCCTCCGTATCGCGCGGCACGACGAACATGCCGTTCGTGCACATCACGAAGAGAAGGTCCGCCGCACGCCCAGCGCTCGTGAACCACTTCTCCCCATTGATCACCCAGTTGTCGCCGACCTTGGCAGCGTGGGTCTTGAACAAGCGCGGGTCGGAGCCTCCCTGGGGTTCGGTCATCGAGTAGGCGGACCAGAGTTCCTGGTTGAGCATCGGCTCGAGCCAACGCTTCTTCTGCTCTTCCGTCCCATAGGCGGCGAGCATTTCCATGTTCCCCGTGTCCGGCGCGCCGGCGCCGAAGATCTGGGGCGCCGAGCCATAGCGACCGAGGATCTCGTTCAGCAGGCCTAGCTTGAGTTGCCCGTAACCGGGTCCTCCCAGATCCTCGTCGAGGAAGATCGCCCAGAGCCCCTGCGCCTTGACCTGGTCTTGCAAGGGCTTCACGAGGGCCTTGATCTTGGGGTCCTTCGAGCGCACCGCGTAGGGGAAGACCAGGTCGAGGGGCTCTACCTCGTTTCGGCAGAACTCATCGACCCAATCGAGTTTCTCCTGGAAGTCCGGTTCCGTCGAAAAATCCCAAGCCATCTGTGCTCCTTCGCGTGAATCCGTCTCGGTGGGTACTCGTGCGCATCCGACTCTGGCTGAACTCGGCCCCCGAGTCCAGCATTCGGTGCAGGGCCGGGCCGAGAGCACGCCTTGCTTCGACGCGAAGCCGGGGCCAAGGTGTTCCCATGACCGGAACCGACGAACCTCGCCCGATGAACGAACTGCTGCTCACACCGGACCAGATTCGCGACGCCGCAGCGCGCATGGCGGAAATCCTGGTCGGCTACGAGTCTTCCCTCGAGGAGCGCCCGGTGCTTCCCGAGCTCGATCGCACCGCGCTCCGGCGTATCCTGGACGAGCCGTGGCCAGAGCAGGGTCGCCCCATCGCGACGCTGTTCGACGAGTTCGAGGCGCTGATCGTTCCGAACTCGGCGCACATCGCACACCCGCGCTACCTCGCCTACGTGCTCGCCTCGCCTCACGGCTTGTCCCCGTTTGCCGAGGCCCTATCCGCCGCGCTGAATCAGAGCGCGTCCATCTGGACGCTGTCTCCGGCTGCGAACGCGATCGAGCAGACCGTGCTCCGCTGGCTGGCCGAGCTGTTCGGCTTCCCTTCCGACGCCATTGGCCATATCACCAGCGGCGGCTCGATGGCCAACCTGGTCGCGCTCCAGGCAGCCCGGGATCGCAAGCTCGGAGCGGATGCACGCGCGAAAGGCCTCCAGGGCGGGCATGCCCCGTTCCGCGTCTACACTTCGACGGAAGTGCACGGCTCGGTCGACAAGGCCATCTCCATGCTAGGCCTCGGCACCGACCACCTCCAGCGCATCGCCGTCGACGACGCCTTCCGGATTCGCGTCGACCTCCTGGCCGAGCAGATCCAGCTGGATCGCGCCGCCGGCTTCGAACCGATGTGCGTGGTCGCCTCGGCAGGCACGGTCACCACCGGCGCCTTCGATCCGCTGCCCGAACTCGCGGCGCTGTGTTCGAGGGAAGGGCTGTGGCTTCACGTAGACGGCGCCTACGGCGCGCTCGGCGTCCTGTGCAGCCGGATCTCACCTCGTCTCGCCGGAGTGGAACACGCCGATTCGATCGCGCTCGATCCCCACAAGCTCCTCTTCAACTCCCTCGAGGCCGGATGCGTGTTGATCCGGGATCGCGAGCAAGCGCGGCAATCCTTCGGCCAGACGTCCAGCTACATCGCGCGAAACACCGACCCGGATCTCATCGATTTCACGGACTACGGGCCGCAGCTCTCGCGCAGCATCAAGGCGTTCAAGGTCTGGTGGGGAATTCGCGCGTTCGGACGAGGCGCCTATCAGCGCACCCTCGATCGGCTGCTCGACCTCGCGCATAGCATGGGAGAAGCCGTCGAGGCCCATCCTTCGCTCGAGCTTCTCGCGCCCGTGACGTTCACGGCGGTGTGCTTCCGTCATCGGGGCCTCGACGAGGCTGGCAACGCGGCATTGCTCCGCGCACTGCTCGATTCGGGCATCGCCTACCTCGGCCCGGCCCGAGTCCAGGGCGCAGCCGGGCTGCGCGCCTGTTTCACCAACCTTCGGACGACCGACGCCGATATCGACACCGTGCTCGCTGCCGTCACCCGAATCGGCGACGAGCTCGCGTCGGGCTAGGAGAACGCCGTCGGGACCCGGGATCCTCGATGAGCGGCAACGTTTCTGAACCGCGTTTCCCGGGACTCGCTCTACACTGTCGTCGCCCAGGCCCCGAGCGAAACGGGAACCCGAGGGGCGAAGGCAACGGATGACGGACATCGACGCTGCGTTCGCCCTTTGAAGCCCTCCGAGAACAAGGACTCTCTGCCTTGATGTGGTTCCGTTGCGGATTGGTCTTCGCCCTGTTGGTCGTGCAGCCTGCCGCGGCCGAAAACAACGTCGAGCGGATCTGGCGAGAACTCGAAGCCAGGATCGCCGATCCGATCGAACTGCATACGACGTTCACGAGAGGTCGCGTGGCAGAGACGATTCAAGCCGCGATCGATCGGGGCGCTCCGCTCTACAACGGGGGAGCGCATGGCGACACCTACGAGATCTATGCGCTCATCGTGAAGACGATTCTCGAGCGATCACGAGACGCGCCCGGCGACTCGACCCGTCGCATGCTCGTTCCACTCCGCGAGGCCGCGCGCCGCTCGGAAGGGTACGCGTCCGCTGATCGCAAGGCGTGGGCCCTTCGCTTCGGATTCGATGCCGCCCTGCTCGAATGGAGCGCCGATTTCGATCGCGTCGCTTCCTGGGTTGCACTGGGCGACCAGTACTTCAAACGCGCCCAGTACGAGGAGGCTGCGGCCGCGTTCGAGCGGGCTGCCGATCTGATCGACGAACTCGTGCCGAGCGATTCGCAGACCGTCGCCCTCGATTATCGCCTGGCCCCGCTCGCGCTGGGGCACGCCCATTTCGCGCTGCACGATTTCGAGCTCAGCGCCCAGGCGATCCAGCGTGGCTTGCGCCTCGTTCCGGACTGGCCGAGCTACCAGATCGATCGAGCCGCATTCCACCGGGACCGGAAGGATTACGACCGCGCGTTCGCGGCCCTGGAAGCGCGCGCCGGGGATCCATCCGCGAGCGCCGACGTCCAGTTCCTGCTCGGCTACGAGTACTACCTCGCCGGCCGCCACGAGGACGGCCGGCAACAATTCGAACGCGCGCTCGAAACCGATCCCGAACACGCCGGCGCGCGCCTGTTCCTGGACCATGACCGGGACCAAACCGATTCCAGTTCGAGCACCGGGCCCGCGGTCTAGGGAATCCCTGCACATGCCCTTGGGCGTGGTCCAGCGATCGCTACCTCGAGAGGTCCGGTCCGCCGGAGGCGAAGAAGACCAGCAGCGTCATGTCCTCTTCGATCTCGAAGAAGCTGTGGCTCTCGGTTGCCGGGATGTAGAGGAGCGAGCCACGTCCGACCGATCGCTCCGCGCCGCCCACCCTCACGCGAGCCTTGCCGTCGACCACCAGGTAGACCTCGTCTTCATCGTGGGGCCCTTGGAGATCCGTCGCTCCGGCCGGGAGCTGGTAGATCCCGGAACTGAGTGCCGGAACGCGTAGGAACTCCAGGTACGGGGAACGCTCGGCCCCTGCCTGCTCCCGCAGCTCCTCCAGATCAAACACACGCCATTCATCTGCCATGCGGAAAGACTACCGCGACCCGAGCCGGCTGCCCGGGACCGGGGGCGATGAGACCCATGCCCGGCGCGGAACAGCCCTTTTCGGGACCTCCCGGCCCGCGCCTATCAAGGCGGTCGGGCGCGCAGCCGATGTGCAGGCCGTGACGGAAGGCACCCTCACCGCTACGGCATTCACCCTGGCCCTCGCCTTCGCGCTGGCGGTCTATGTGGCGTTCCAACGCGAGCGGTCTCTCCTGCGTTGGCTCGTGCTGGCGCTGTTGGGCAGCGTCATCGCCTGGACGGCCGGGATCGCCATCGTCCAATTCGGGGCCGGAGATGTCGGGATCGAACGCGTGGGCGTACGGACCCTCTACCTGGGTGCCATGATCGCGGCGCCGTTGTGGCTCTTCCTCTCGGCTCGATTGGCCCGGAAGGCACCCGCGATCGAACGGCCGATGGCCAGCCTCGCCGCCCTGTTCACGCCGACCACGATCGTATTCGTTGCGATGTGGACCGACGCGTCGCATGGCCTGTTCGCCAATGCCACTACGGCGGAGCAATTCGTTCTCCCGGTGGCCGATTGGGCCGGGCCCCTGTTCTGGTTGCACGCGGCATGGTCCTACCTGTGCGTGATCGGTGGCATCACCTGCTGCCTCGGTGCGACACGGGGTGCTTCGAGTCGCCTCGAACGACGACGCCTCCTACTGGTCGCGGCGGCGGCGGCGGTTCCTCTCGTAAGCGTGCTCTTCACGGTTTTCGAGTGGGTCCCCAATCACGTGAAGCTCACACCCGTCGACCTCGGCGTGACTTCCCTGCTATTGGGGACCGCAGTCGTGCGGGACCGGATCCTCGAGACGAGCCCGCTCGCAGCGAGGGAAGTCATCGCCGAACTCAATGATGGCCTGCTACTGGCAGACGAGCAGACGCGAATCGTCGACGCGAACCCGACGGCGCTCACGCTACTTGGCGCCACGATGGATGAGATCCGTGGACGGACGCTGCTGGAGATCCTCTCGCAGCTCGACCCGAATGCGATCAACGATCCGGAGCTGCTCTGCAACATGGCGACTGGCGACGGCGTCGCGACGCTGAATCTGCTTCGTCAATCCGACGAGCGTGTTCTCGAGGCGAGCTGTCGGTACGTCGAATCGAGCTCCGGAGCGAACGGCTTCATCGGCGTGATTCGGGACCGCACCGAACTCTATCGCCGCGAGCGGACCGTGCACCGGAGCCAGCGGCTCGAGAGCATGGGCGTGCTCGCTGCGGGGATTGCCCACGAGATCAACAATCCGCTGACCTACGTGCGCACCAATCTGGCGCTGATCGCTGAGACCACCGATGCGCTGAAGCGGCTCGGGCCGGAGATGCCCGACGGCATCAGCGATGACTGGGCGGAGCTGCCCGACGTCATCCATGAGGCCCAGAGCGGGCTCGAACGTATCGCACTGATCGTCGCATCGACGCGGCGGCTTTCTCGGAACGAGAGCCCGGAGACCCGGTCCGTCGACCTCCACGAGGTCCTGGACGATGTCATCCGTGTCGCCGGGCTCGGGGCCGACACGCCGGTGCGCCTGGAATCAAGGCGGGCGTCGGAGCTACCTCGCGTGGTCGGATCGCCCGAATCCTTGGCACAGGTCGTGCTCAACCTGCTGATCAACGCCCGCCAGGCCGCCGCGCCTGCCGGATCGGTCCGGATCGATACGCGTACCAAGGACGACGGTGTCGAGTTGTCCGTCAGCGATGATGGACCGGGGATTCCCCCCGCGATTCTCGACCGCGTGTTCGATCCGTTCTTCACGACCAAGGGCCCCGAAGAGGGCACCGGCCTCGGTCTGGCCATCAGCCACGAGATCGCTGAAGCCCACGGCGGAAGCCTCGAGGCTGCCACGAGCGATCTCGGTGGCGCCTGCTTCCGTCTCTGGCTGCCCCGCTCCCGCTGAGCTCGGCCGGGGCGGAGTGGTCAGCTTGCGATCTGGTAGCGCACCGGCAGGTGCTTCAACCCGACAACGAAGCTGGCCTTGATCCACTCCGGGTCAGCGGTCAGCTCCCAGCCCTCGACGCGTTGCACCAACTCGCGAACGATCGCGGCGATCGAGCGCCTGGCGAAGTGTGCCCCCATGCAGAAGTGTTCGCCGTAGCCGAAGGCGATGTGGGGGTTTGGCTTGCGTTCGATGTCGAAGCTGAAGGGGTTCTCGAAGACGTCCTCGTCCCGGTTGCCCGACGCGTAGAACATCACGAGCGCCTCGCCCTTCGGAATCTTCTGACCGTTCACCACGACCTCTTCGGCAGCGGTCCGTTTCATGTAGTTGACCGGCGAAGTCCAACGCAGAATCTCCTCGACGGCCGAGGGAATCAGTGAGGGATCGCGGCGGAGCTTCTGGAATTGCTCCGGGTGCTCGACCAACGCGCGGATGCCACCGGCAAGGGCGTTCTTGGTCGTGTCATGGCCAGCGTTGAAGACGATCAGGTAGTAACCGAGGGTCTCCATCGGCCCCATCGGCGCGCCGTTGATCTGGCCATTGGCAAGGACGCTGGCGAGATCCTCGGTCGGGTTTTCGCGGCGGTTCTGGATGATCGGCAGGAACAGCTTCACGAATTCCTGGCCCAGCTCGGCGAAGTCCTCGGGCTGGGTCCCGCCGCCGAGTTCCTCATCGTCGGGAGCGAAGAGCCGGTTGGAGAGTTCGAGGATCTTGCCCTCCTGTTCTTCCGGAATGCCGAGGGCGGTGGCGAGAATTCGCAACGGGTGCTTGATCGCGATCTGGGTGGCGAAATCCGCGTGGCGTTCAGGGTTCTTCGCCAGGGCGTCGACGAGCTGCTTGGCGCTCAGCTCCACCGCTCCGTCGATCCGCCCCACGGATCGTGGCGTGAACCAGGGGCTCGCCACCTTGCGCACGTCCCGGTGTTCGGGCGGATCCATGCTGATGACGACGCGCATGCTGCTGAAGCCGGGAACGTCTTCGCCGACCTGATCCGCCGGCGCGAGCGTGATCCCGGGCCCACTCAGGAACTTGTCCGGCTGCTTCGAGATCGACGTGATGTCAGCGTGGCGGGTGATGGCCCAGAAGGGCTCGACCCGATCGATCTCGAAGCGCGAGACCGGCGCGTTCTGCCGTAGCTCGGCAAGAAACTCGTGCGGTGGGCCGCCCGTCGCATAGAGAGCAGGGTCGAGCAGCTTCATTCCGTCCTGATTCGTCATCGGTTCCGTTCCTGGGTGTTGGGCGATCCTTGGCCCGTCATGCTAGTCGGGGAACGCGTGCGAGACAATGGTGATCGAGCGGCGAGTCGTCACCGGCACCTGACTCGCGCCGGCGGGATCGAGGCCAGGCCCGGATCAGAGCGCGGGCAGACCGCGGCCCATCATGTCGACGAAGTTCCCCGCATAGAAACGCTCTCGGGCAGCCTCACTTGCCGCTCCCAGGCTGTGCTCGAAACGCTCGAAGGGGCGTCGCCCTCCCTCCACGTGGGGGTAGTCGGTCGAGAACATGCACACGTCCGGGCCGACCTGTTCGACGATCCAACCCACGTCCTCGGTGGGATACGGCGTGACCCGAATCTGGCGCTCCACGTACTCCGAGGGACGGAGAGACAGCTTCTGCAAGCGCTCCTCGTGCCGGCCGAACGCTTCGACGGCCGATTCCATCTGGCGCATCCAGCTCGGAAGCCAGATCGCGCCCTGCTCGATCACGCCCAGCCTGAGAGCGGGAAAGCGCTCCAGCACGCCATCGAAGATCAGCGTCGCCAGGGTCTGCATCGGCGGTCCCGGGATGCCCATGTAATCCACCGAGCGGAAGTTCTCGTCCCCACCGTGGAAGTCGGCGGGAATCGGCAAGCCGTTGTGGAAGTAGTCCGGGGCGATCAGGTCGCCGGTGCCCCCGACGTGGAAGACCACGGGAATACCGGCCTCCTCGGCACGCGCCCAGAGCGGGTCCAGGTCGCGATGGCTGGGCGAGTGACCCGCCGGGCACCCGGACGGCACCAGGAGTGCGGCAGCACCCATCACGATGGCCTCCTCGGCCATCGCCCGGGTGCGATCGAAGTCTGCCAACGGAACATAACAAGTAGGAAGCAGGCGTGAATCAACCGAGCAGAACTCGACCATTCCCCGGTTGTGGGCGCGCGCCGCCCCGTAGGCCAGATCCAGATCTCCAGCGTGCTCGTAGTCGTAGAGACGGCGATTGTGGAAGGTGTTGAAGACGAGCTGGCTCGCAACGCCGATCAGATCGAGCGCACGCGGTCGATCCTCAGCCAGGAACGAGCCCGTCGCGGCGAAGTTCTTTCGCAGCATGATCTCGTCGGCATCTGCCGCTCGATATTCGTCGCTGCCGTGGCGTTCCGCGATCTTTCGGAACGCCTGCTCGAGGTCGCCTCGTTGGGCGTCGTGGCTCCCGGTCTGGCGGAGTTCGTTCGCATAGCCCGGCGCCTCGATGAGATCGCGAATGCCCGGATCCGCGTACCCGCGCAGCCAGTCGGGCGTCTCCATGATGTGCGCGTCGGCGTCGTGGACGGTTCGTCCTTCGATGTAGGTCATGACCTCATTCTAGAGCGCATCTCACCAGCTGACCGTCACCAGGGATGAACGCGGACCGGCAGTTCGGCGTATCCCTTCACGAAATTCGAACGGACGCGGAGGGGTTCTCCGACGACTTCCACATCGCGAAAGCGCGCCATCGTCTCTTCCCAGAGAACGCGGAGCTGCATCTCGGCGAGACGGCTTCCCATGCAGAAATGCACGCCGAGTCCGAAGGAGAGGTGCTGCCGCGCATTCGCGCGATCGATCAGGAATTCGTTCGGCCGCTCGAAGGTCGCATCGTCCCGGTTGGCGGACACGTACCACATGACGACCTTGTCACCCTTCTTGACCGACTTGCCGGCGAGCTCCGTGTCCTGCGTGGCGGTCCGGCGCATGTGTGCCAGCGGGGTCTGCCAGCGGATGATCTCGCTCACCATGTTCGGGATCAGATCGGGGTTGTCGCGCAGCTTCTGGTACTCGCCCGAGTTTTCGTTCAATGCGACCACACCACCCGTGATGGAGTTCCGTGTGGTGTCGTTCCCCCCCACGATCAGCAGGACCAGCGTCCCGAGATACTCCATCGGTTCGAGTCCGCTGGTGGCCTCCGCGTTTGCCAACGCCGTAATGAAATCCAGGCGCTCCGTGGGCGGTTGGTTCTCCCGCTCCTTCCAGAGCTCGGTGAACATCTCGAGACATTCCATCAGTGCAGCTTGACGCTCCTCTTCCGTGGTGCCGGAGGCACCGACCTGGGCCGGGCTGGCCGTCGCCATATCCGACCAGAAGGTGAGCTTGCGGCGCTGCTCGTAGGGGAAATCGAACAGCGTCGCCAGCATTCCCGTGGTTAGTTCGATGGAGACACGATCGACCCAGTCGAAGGTTTCCCCGACCGGCAGGGCATCCAGGATCTCCTTGACGCGCTCGCGGATCAGGGGCTCCAGGACCGCCAGATTGCGCGGCGAGGCAACGGGCTGCACGACCTTGCGATGGGAAATATGCTGCGCGCCGTCCATCGTGATGAAGCCGGACTCGAGCGGGAAATCCGGATCAGGATCTCCCACCACGATGCTGCGCGCCGAGGAGAAGAGCTCGGGGTGCTTCTCCACGTAGACGATGTCCTCATAGCGCGTCACCGACCAGAAGGCGCCGAAGTCGCTCTCCTTGCAATAGTGGATCGGATCCTCGTTGCGGAGACGCTCGAAGTACCCCCACAGCGTGTCCGTCTCGAACAGCTCCGAATCCGATACGTCGATGTCGTCGAGCGCAATGGAGTACGGATCCAGTCCGGCCTGTCTTTTCGCAGAGGCGGAGTTCGCGTCGGGTGAATCGCTCATGGGACCTCCCAGGCGGGGGATTTCGGGGAGCTCGACTTGGCCGCCGCAGCATCCGCCTTCAGAGTTTCTCGCTCTTTCCGAAACTACCGCGCATGTGCTCGCTCCAGTTGGAGAGCAGTGGCGCGGCGGATTCGACGCCGAGCGAGCGAAGTTCGTCTGCAATCGGGTGATCGCCGAGCTCGAGCGTGACGCCCTCGCCGCCGGGAATGGTCTGCTCGCCGGAGCCGCCACGAATGAACTCGTTCTGGTGCGCGATCCCCTCGATCATCGTGTATCCGACGGCGGCGCTGTCAGGCGTCGATCCGTCGCCGCCGCGTGGAACGGTCAGCGTCAGCACGTGTCGGCCATCCATCGTGAGTTTGCAGGTCGCGCTGGCGTCCGCATAACGAAACTCGATCTCTTCGACGGTCTTCGGAAAACCCCAGATCCGGAAGCCGGCTTCGCAGGTGAAGCCCTGATTCACCGGGAGCTTGTAGATGTAGGAACCCATCTCGGCTTCGGGCCGGCCCGCAGGCCGCACGAAGAAGACGATGCCCACCTCGTCGTAGTCGCCGAGATCATTGTCGCGATAGTCGACGATCACGAGCGTCAGCTGGGTCTGGCCGGGGGCGGCCTCCACGACTTCGAAGGCGTCCGGGACCAGCTTCTGCGCTGCCGCGGCATCCACCATGTACATCGCGGTGCCCGACGAGGCGTCGCGGACCACGGCCGGGATCGTGACGGTTCGACCCTGGATCTCGAAACTTTCCGAATCGCTCATTGCGGTTTCTCCTGGGAGGCATCCGTCGGAAGGACGCTGTTCCGAAGCATATGCGGCCGTTCCGGCTGCGGCTAGAGCGGAAAACCGCGAGGCAGAGCCCGACCTCTCAGGCTTCCCTCGCCAGCGCCCGGTTCCAACTGGCATGATGGCGCCGATGGGTACACGACGCGTGGCACTTCTCGTGATCGACATGCAAGTGGGCTCGTTCCTGGAGCCTGGCTCGGACCCCGATCTCGGGGGCGTGGTCACACGGCTCGAGGCGCTTCTGAAGGACGCAAGAATCAGCGAGCTGTTCATCGCCGGGTCGGCGACGGATTTCTGCGTCGATACCACGGTCCGCGCCGCGCTGAGCCTGGACTTCGAGGTCACCGTCGTGCGCGACGGGCACCTGACGCGCGACCGCGACCATCTCGACGCGAAATCGATCATCGCCCAGGCGCACTACGTCTGGGAGGAGCTGCTGCATCCGCACCGCCGGATCCGGGTCGTCGCGGCGGAGGCTATCATCGAGGAGCTTTGCGCCGGTGACGCGCCGGCGAACCATCCAGACAGACAAGAGGGATCATGATCAGACTCTACGGTCTTCGAATGAGCAACTACTACAGCCTGACCAAGGCCCTGCTCATCGAGAAGGGTCTCGAGTTCGAAGAGATCAAGGCCCCGCCGGCTCAGAAGGAGGAGTACCTTCAGCGCTCGCCGATGGGGAAGATGCCCTCCATCGAGGTCGACGGACGCTACATGTCCGAGTCGCTCGCGATCTTCCAGTATCTGGAACGGCTTCAGCCGGAACCGGCTCTGTTGCCGAGCGATCCGTTCGCGGCGGGCAAGGTCATGGAACTGGTCAGTCACCTCAAGCTGGATATCGAACTCGTCGCGCGTCGCTGCCTGCCCGAGCTGCTGTTCGGCAAGCCGGTGAGCGATGAGACCAAGGAGCAGGTGCGGGCAGATCTGGCGCAGGGCATCAAGGCGGTATCCCGCCTGTACGTCTGCGACCCCTACGCCCTGGGCGCCGAGTTCACGCTCGCGGATCTCTACAGCTACTACACGTTCGGACTCGCGGGCACCCTGGCCAGCAAGGTCGCCGGCATCGACTTGTTGGCCGACCAACCCCAGATCCGCGACCTGATCGGGCGCCTGGCGGAACGGCCGAGCATCGCCCGCGTTACAGTGGAGACCGCTGGTTGAGGCATTCGCGCGGGGCCGCTGAAGGGCGGCGCCCGATCGGTCGATAGGAGTGCTGGCGCTGGGCCGAGCCGGCGCGGGGGAAGCCGTGGGCGACTTCGATGCGGCCATGCAGTGGATCGAGGGCCAGGAGGCGCGGATGCAGCGGCGCATTCGCCGCTGGGCGACGATCAACTCGGGCAGTAGCCATCGCGCCGGAATCGAAGCGATGGCTTGCCAGGCGGTGGCGGCGCTACAGGAGTTGGGTGCCGAGGTGACGCGGATGCCGCTGCCCGCGTTCGCTTCGGTGGACGATCGCGGAGAGCCGAGTTCGTTCGAGACCGCGGACGCGATCGTGGCGCGGGTCCGACCGGGGGCGCCGCGCCGGGTCGTGCTCGCCATCCATCTCGACACCGTGTTCGCAGCTGACGACCCGTTCCAGGACCTCAGCGAGCTCGACGAGAACACGCTCCGCGGTCCAGGCGTCGCCGACGCAAAGGGCGGGCTTGCCGTCATGCTCGCCGCGCTCGCAGCGCTCGAGCGAATGCCGCAGAAGGATCAGCTCGGCTGGACCGTCGTCCTGAACCCAGACGAAGAGATCGGATCCCCGTGCTCGGCGCCACTTCTCGCCGAGACCGCCAACGAGGGAGATTTCGGTCTCGTCTTCGAGCCGTGCCTCCCGGACGGAACCCTCATCTGCAAACGCAAGGGCTCCGGCAACTTCACGGTGGTCGTTCGCGGGCGGGCCGCCCACGTGGGCCGTGAGTTCGATCGCGGTCGAAGTGCGATCCACGCGCTCGGCCGGGTGATCGACCAGTTCGCGCAGCTGAACGACACGATCCCGGGCCTCATCGCGAACACGGGCTTCGTGAGCGGTGGCGGCGCGGTCAACGTCGTGCCCGCCTTCGCTTTGGCACGCCTGAACCTTCGCGTCGCGGACCGCGTCCAACAAGAGGAAGCCATGGAGCGCCTGGAAGCGTGCCTCGAAGCGGTGCGTCGATCCTGTGAAGTGGAGATCGCGCTGCAGGGTGGCTTCCAATCCCCGCCCAAGGAAATGGACGCAGCCATGGAACGATTGATGGGTGAGGTCGAACACGCCGGCCGCGAGGTAGGCGTGGCCGTCGGCTGGCAGGAATCCGGCGGCGTGAGTGATGGCAACAAGCTCGCGGCAGCGGGTCTCGCCAACGTCGACACGATGGGGCCCCGGGGCGGCGAGATCCACAGCGACCGGGAATATCTGAGGCTCGACAGCCTGGTTCCCCGTGCGCAGCTCTGTGCTGCGATCCTGGCGCGGGCCGCCCTCGGCGCGTCGCCGGCCATTCGGGAGGCATCCGCACCGCTCGCCGCCGGGGGAGACCAACCATGAGCGACGACGAACTGAGCGCCGAAGCGTTCGCCCAGGATTCGCGCGTACGCGAAGCACGCCGGCTCCTCGCGGAAGCGGCGCGCGACCATCGCGCAACACTCCGAGGTGTACGGCCGCCCCGGATCGAACTCGTCTCGGGCTACGCGGCGACGCTCGAACGATTCGGCGCGCTGCGCGGGGGTGCCCTCTTCTATCCGTATCTGGGCAGCGGCTTCGGAAACGGCGCCCTCGTGGAACTGGCGGACGGCAGCGTCAAGTTCGACATGATCTGCGGTATCGGCGTCCACTACTTCGGGCACGGCGCGCCGGCGACGACCGAGGCGCAGCTCGACGCTGCGCTAGGCGACACCGTAATGCAGGGCAACCTGCAGCAGAACGCCGAGTCCGCGCAGTTCGTCGAAGGACTCCTCGCCCTCGCCAACCAACAGGGCGCGGCCCTCGAACATGGCTTCCTGACGACGAGCGGTGCGATGGCCAACGAGAACGCGCTGAAGCTCGCGTTCCACCAACATCGCCCCGCCGACCGCTTGCTCGCGTTCTCCGGCGCCTTTGCAGGACGCACCCTGGCGATGTCCCAGGTGACGGACAACCCGGCCTACCGAGCCGGACTGCCCACCTCCTTGGCCGTGGACTACGTACCGTTCTTCCGGCCCGACGACGCCGAGGCCAGCACGAACGAGACACTGGCCGCACTTCGCGCCCACCTGGCGCGGCATCCGGGCCGCCACGCCGCGATGATCCTCGAACTCGTCCAGGGCGAGGGCGGCTATCACGCGGGGAATCCCGCGTTCTTCGAGGCGATCGCACAACTGCTGCGTGCCCACGACGTTGCGGTCTGGTTCGACGAGATCCAGACCTTCGGCCGGACCCTGGCGCCCTTCGCCTTCCAGCATTTCGGGCTGGATGCCTACGCCGACATCGTCACGGTCGGGAAGACGAGCCAGGTATGCGCCACGCTCTTCGCCGCGCGTTACCGACCCCCGCCGGGGCTGGTGAGTCAGACGTTTACCGGCGCGAGCACGGCGATCGCGGTCGGTTGTCATGTCATTTCCCGGTTCGCCGCCGGGGATCTGTTCGGCGAGGACGGCCGGGTCGCGCAGGTTTCCCGCCGCTTCATCGAGGGGTTCGAAACGATCCGAGCCCGCCATGGCGACTGGGTCCGCGGCCCGTATGGGCTCGGTGCGATGCTGGCATTCACGCCCTTCGAGGGCGAGCGCGAAACCACCCGAGCCCTGCTCGACGATCTCTTCACCCACGGCGTCATCGCCTTCGCGACCGGCGGGCCGTTGGCGCGGCTCCGCTTCCTGCCGCCGGTCGGTGTGATTCGCGACGACGAAATCGACGCGGTGCTCGACATTCTCGAGAAGAGCCTGGCTCGTGTCGCGGCGAGGACGGCGTGACATGATTGTGCTGCGACCCGTCCGCGAATCCGATCTCGATGCGCTCTTCGCGTTGAGCCAGCTCACCGCCTACGGCCTGACCACGCTCCCGAGTGACGAGAAGATCCTGGAGCGCCGGATCCGGGCTTCCGAGCGAACCTTCGCCCGGGGGATGAACGAACCCGAACCCGGCGACACGTACCTGCTGGTTGCGGAGGACGAGGCCGGAAGCGTGGTCGGCACCAGCGGAATCGTCCCGAAGGTCGGCGGCTTCGAGCCCTTCTACGCCTATCAAATCGAGACGCGCGTCCACGAATCGGAGCAGCTCCAGATTCGCAAGGAAGTGCGCGCCCTCCACCTGGTCGCCGAGCACGATGGCCCCTGCGAGATCGGCAGCCTGTTCCTCGCGCCGGATGCACGGCGTGGGGGCAATGGGCGCTTGCTCTCGCTCGCGCGGTTCCTGCTGATCGCCGAATGCCCCGACGCCTTCGATCCGATGGTGATCGCCGAAATGCGTGGGGTGATCGACGACGCCGGCCGCTCGCCATTCTGGGAAGCACTCGGCAGACACTTCTTCGATGTCGATTTCCCGACCGCCGACTACCTCAGCATCGAGGACAAGGGTTTCATTGCGGACCTGATGCCGACCCATCCCATCTACATCCCGTTGCTGCCGCCAGAAGCCCAGGCCGTGATCGGCGAGGTGCACGCCAACACGGCGCCGGCGCTCCGCCTGCTCGAAAGCGAGGGTTTCAGCGATTCGGGAATGGTCGACATCTTCGAAGCCGGTCCGGTGGTTCGCTGCCCTCGGGATGAAATCCGAACCGTGCGCGAGAGCCGGATCGCCAAGGTCGTCGGCGTCGAGGAGGTCTCCCGTGGTGGCCGCGAGCCCGACGACCCCCTGTCCGAGGAGTGGCTCGTTGCGCGCCGTGGCGGGCTGACGTTCCGCGCGGGAAAGGCGCCGCTCCGGCAGGTCGACGCTGGCGTCAGCCTCACGCCGGAGCTGGCCGATCGGCTCGAACTCAAGCGTGGCGACGAGGTGCGCATTGCGCGCCTTCGTCCTGGGCCCGGGAACCTGGCCCGGTGAGGGGCGAGCAGCGGATCGGTGCAGATTGGCTGCGCGGTGAGGGAGCCGGCTTCTCGTCGCTGAATCCGGCGACCGGCGAAACGCTGGCCGAACTTCGGGCCGCCTCGGCGCGTCAGGTCGAGGCCGCCGTGGAAGGGGCTCGAAGCGCCTTGTCTCCCTGGTCGGCCTTGCCCGAGGCAGAGCGCGTGGCGATTCTTCATGCCTATGCCGAACGGCTCAGGGAAGATCGCCAGGCCTTCGCCGAGCTGATCTCGCGCGAGACCGGCAAGCCGCTCTGGGAGGCACTGACCGAGCTCGATGCCATGATCGGCAAGGTCGGCCTCTCGATCGAACTCGCCGCCGAGCGTCGCAGCGAGGAACGCCTCGAGATGGCCGGGGCCGAGGCCCGCACCCGCTTTCGGCCCATCGGCGTGATGGCCGTGCTGGGCCCGTTCAACCTGCCCGGCCACCTCCCGAACGGACATATCGTCCCGGCGCTGCTCGCCGGAAACAGCGTGGTGTTGAAGCCGAGCGAACTGACTCCAGTGGTAGGCGCACGGCTCGTCGCACGTTTCGAAGACGCCGGGCTTCCGGCTGGCGTACTTCAGCTCGTCCAGGGAGGACGCGAGACCGGCGCGTCATTGGTTTCGCAGCCTGGCATCGACGGGATCCTCTTCACGGGAAGCTATGCCGGTGGAAGCGCCATTCAGCGCGCCGTCGTAGAGCGTCCCGAATTGTTGGTGGCCCTCGAGATGGGTGGCAACAACCCCCTCGTCGTCGAATCGGTCGAGGATCGCGCGGCTGCCGTCCTGCACACGATCCTCTCGGCGTTCATCACGGCGGGTCAGCGCTGCACCTGTGCGCGACGATTGATCGTGCCCGAAGGGGAGGCCGGCGATCGCTTCATCGATGCGCTGGCGACGGCGATGGGCTCGCTTCGCGTGGGCCTGCCCGCCGATCGGCCGGAACCGTTCGTGGGCCCGCTGATCTCGGCGGAAGCCGCCGCGAACTTGCTAGGCGAGTACGAGAGGCTGCTCCAGCGAGGCGCCTCGTGTGTGGTTCCGCTCCGCTCGGACCCGCGCAGTCCGGCGCTTCTCCACCCGGGCCTGATCGACGTGACCGGGCTCCCGGAGCGCGGCGACACGGAGCTCTTCGGCCCTCTCCTCCAGATCGTCCGCGTGCCGGATTTCGACGCGGCCATCGAGGAAGCCAACCGGACGGCCTACGGACTCGCCGCAGGCCTCTTCTCCGATGACCGTGCATCCTTCGAGCGATTCTGGCGGGAAGTCCGCGCTGGCGTGGTCAATTGGAACCGCCAGACCACCGGCGCCAGCGGTCGACTCGCCTTCGGTGGCGTCGGCCGTAGCGGCAACCATCGACCGGCGGGAGGTTGGGCCGTCGACTACTGCAGCGATCCGATCGCGTCCCTCGAGGCCGCACGTCTCGAGGCCCCCGCGAACCTGCCGCCCGGTGTGGTCGAAATGGTGAAGGTGTGAACGCGCGGGAGTTCGAGTTCGCTTCATTGGTCGGGCCGACCCACAACTACGCAGGGTTGTCGCCCGGAAATCTCGCCTCGGAACGCCACGGCGGAAATGCCTCTCGCCCTCGCGCAGCCGCACACCAGGGCCTCGAGCGAATGGCGACACTTCACGCGCTCGGGGTTCCCCAGCTGGTACTCCCACCCCAGCCACGACCCGTGTGGGGCCCGTTGCGCGATCACGGCTTCGACGGCAGCGATGCCCAGATGGTCGAGCGGGCCGCCCGAGATGCACCGCAGCTTCTGGCCAGCGTCTACAGCGCCTCCTGTATGTGGGCGGCCAACGCCGCGAGCGTCTCGCCCTCCGCCGATACGACGGACTGCCGCGTGCACGTGACGCCGGCGAATTTGAGCCGAGAGCCTCACCGTGCACTTGAAACCCCCTTCACGGCTGCGGCGCTTCGGGCGGCCCTGCCGGACCGGGCGTACTTCGTGCATCACCCTGCGCTCAGCATCGCGGGAGACGAGGGAGCCGCGAACCAGATTCGGCTCTGCTCCGAACACGGCACACCGGGCCTGGAATTGTTCGTGTTCGGCCAAGCCGAGCGCGGAGCCCAGGGCCCGCGGCTTCATCACGCGCGTCAGGAAGAAGCGGCGAGCCGTCAGCTCGCGAGCCAACACCGCCTGGCTCCGGGTCGTGCGTTGCTTCTGCAACAGAACCCGGTCGCGATCGACGCCGGCGTCTTCCACAACGACGTCATCGCCAGCGGCGATCGCAGCCTGCTGGTCGTCCACGAAGATGCCTTCAGGAACGGAGCAGCGGATCTCGACGTGATTCGCGAGCGGTTTCGAAAGGCGTGTGACGGCGAGCTGCGCCTCATCGTCGTCGAGCGGGAGCGGCTCTCATTGGCGGACGCCGTGGCCACGTACTTGTTCAACTGCCAGATGGTCGAAACCGCCTCAGGCGGCACGGCCTGGATCGGCCCACGGGAATGCCAGGAGCATCCAGGCACCAGCCGCCTGCTCGAGGAGTTGCGAGCCGACGGAACCTTCGAGTCGCTTCACTTCGTCGATCTACGCGAAAGCATGCGCAACGGTGGCGGCCCCGCATGTCTGCGCCTCCGCGTCGTCCTCACCGACAGCGAAGCGGAAGCTCTCCCAAGCGGCATGCGCTACGACGAGCACTTGCACGCGAGACTCGCGGCCCTCATCGATCGCCACTACCGCGAGCGATTGGAGCCCGCCGACCTCGCGGATCCGTCCTTGATCGAGGAATCCCGCGCGGCCGTGGATGCCGCGACGGCCCTCCTCGGCATCGGGTCCGTCTACCAGAACGGTTAGTTCCCGGCGTCGAACTCGAGACCCTCGAAAGCTCCGTCGGCGCGCCACTTTTCGAGGAGGGCGAAGAACTGGATCGACCCGCCCCCGTAGGGCGCCGCCTGGCGGGCCAGCGAGCGCTCTGAACCATGAACTGAATTTCGAACCGGTATTCAGTTTTGGGCAACACACCCAGGTGGGTGAAGCTCTGGCGAACCGAGAGGCCAGCCGCGGGAAACCAGAGGATGTGGAGCAATCTGCCGAACCTCTCGCGGTCGTCCTCGAACGCGAAGGGAAAAGACCGATGGCCAGCATCGACAACGACGCAGCAGTGACGAGTCCGCCGGCCGGCTCGCCCCAGATCATTCCCCAGCTCCCCTACCAGGACGTGCTCGCCGCGATCGATTTCCTTGAACGCGCCTTCGGCTTCGTCGAGCGCCGCCACGCGCGGATCGAGCAGCCGGGTGGCGTTCACGCCGAGATGGAGATCGGCGACGGCCTGATCATGTTGGGCGGCCCGGGGGGCCACGGCGTATTCCCTCCCGAGGGAGCAGCGAATCCGTCGACGTTGCTCATGGTCTACGTCGATGACGTCGACGCCCACTTCGAGCGCGCGCGCTCGGCCGGCGCCGCGATCGTGGCCGAACTCCAGGACAAGTTCTTCGGCGATCGTGTCTACGAGGCCCTCGACCGCGAGGGCCACCGCTGGGCCTTCCACCAACACACGGGCGTGACATGGGCGTTCAACGGGACCGATAGCGGCCCGCCCAAGGGAGGCGGAGCCTAGAGTGCCTCGCTGATCGTCAAAACGAAGAGGGCCGCCCGTGCGAACACGGACGGCCCTCGAGGCGATGCGCGGGAACGACTAGAAGTCGATCGTCGTCGCAATCCCGAATGTGCGGGGCTGGTTGGTCAGGTAGCCGAAGCGAGCCCGGCCACCGCGCTCGCGATCGAGCGCGAGTTCAGCCTCTTCGTCCCAGAGGTTGTTGACGAAGACCGAGACTTCCCAGTTGTCCTTGCGGACACCGACGCGCAGGTTGCCGGTCTGGTAGTCGTCCAGCTGTGGATCGAACCCGACGAAGGTCGCCGAAGGGGCGCCGATGGGCGTCGTCTGGAGCGGCAGCTGGCCAAAACCAGGAGCCTGGTCGCCGATCTGCGTGTAGCGAGACCCGACGTGCTGGAAGGTCGCTGTGGCGAAGCCCTGCATCCCATTCTCGAGATCGGTCACGTAGTTGAGGACTGCGGCAAGCTGGAACTCGGGAACCGTCGGTAGCCGATTGCCCTTCTTGAGGGAGCCGCCCAGGATCGCGCCCGTCGAATCCCGAACGTTCGATTTCAGTTCGGCGTCGACGTAGCTCGCCGAGAGTGCGACATCGAGGCCCTCGGTGATCTGCGCGGCGACTTCGAACTCGGCCCCGACCGATCGTGCCCGCGAGACGTTGAGAATCACGCGGGACGAGCACGAACCCGCATCCAGCGTGGCCTGCAAGTCCTTGATCTTCTGCACGAAGACGGCGCCGGAGACGTTGACCCGGCCATCCGCCAGCACGCCGCGCCCACCGAACTCGTAGTTCCAGAGCTGTTCATCGGCGAACTTCGCGTTGCCGCCGAAGGTCGTCAGATCGCTCGCAGAGCAGAGCGGTGCGTTCAGCGGATCGTTCACACCACCCAGGCGGAAGCCCTTCGCGATCTGTGCGTTCACGGTGAAGTTCTCGTTCACCTCGTACGCGAGGATCACGCGGGGCGAAGAGCTCTCGGAGCCGACCTTGGCATCGCTTCCGAGCGTCTGCACGGCGAAGATGCCGTCGAAGTTCAGCTCCCGCTCTTCGTCGAAGTTGAAGTAGCGGGCGCCCAACGTCAGGTCGAGCTGCTCGGTGATGTGGATGGTGGCCTCCGCGAACGCGGCGAACTGGTCGAAATCGTACGGGATGTTCGAGATGAACAGGTTGTCGCGCCCAGCGATGGTACCGGGCACGCCTGGCGTGGTCGTAGGGATCGACGCCCCAGCCGCGAGGGAAGCGGCGGTCTCGAACCCGGAAACTGTGAGCGTCTGACCGTACTCTCGCTCGATATCGGTATAGAAGAGACCAAACACCCAATCGAGGCGATCAGAAGTACCCGAGGCACGTAGCTCCTGGGTAAAGGTCTTGACGTCCGTTGCGTCGTCGAGCGGCGAGTCCAGATTGAAGATCGCTGGGCCGAAGCCTGCGGGAACCAGCGGTGTGATGGCTCCCGGCTGTGCCGTAATGCTACCGGTGAGCTGGGTCGCGTCGCGTACCTGCAGCACTTCCCGATCCGAGTACGACGTGACGGACGTCAGCGTGATGTCCCCGAGATCGTATTCGATGGTCAGGTCGGCCAGGAAGAATTCGTCGCTGAACGATTCCTCGAGCTGCGTGAACTGCTCGCGCTCCCCGAGCTTGACGGGCGGCTGCGTCGTGGTGAACTCATTCGCCAGGATGTTGAAGCGGTCGACGCGCGGGAAGCCGTCGACCTCGATCTCCTGGTAGATCACGCGCGGCGTGATCGAGAGGTCCTCGGTGGGCTGGAACAGGAGCGAAGCCCGGAAGCCCCAGCGATCTCCTTCGTTCACGTCGTCGCGGGTGCTGCCGCCCGGCTGGACCGCGTCGATGAAGCCGCTCATCTCGGTGTAGTAGCCAACGACGCGCAAGGCGAGCGTGTCGCTGAACGGGACGTTGACCATGGCCTTGAAGTTGCCACCCAGGTCCCCGCCATCGACGTAGTCGGCGCCGACCTGGATCTGGCCGGTCGTCTCTTCGAGGTTCGGCTGGTTCGTGATGTAACGGACCGTTCCCGAGAGCGAGCCGGAGCCGAAGAGCGTGCCCTGCGGACCCCGCAGAACCTCGACCCGGTTCAGGTCGAACAGATCGAGATCCGGAGTGAACAGCGACATCGAGATCGGCGACTCGTCGAGGTAGATGCCGACCTGCTCCTTGACGCCCGGCTGATCGCGCACGATCTGGCCAGCCGAAACACCGCGGACGGCAACCTGGCTCTGACCCGGTCCCAGATTCTGCACCGTGAAGCCGGCAGTGGCTGCAGCGATATCCTCGAGATTCGAGGCGCCAATGCGCTTCAGGTCCTCACCGGTCTTGACGGCCAGCGAGAACGGCACGTCGACCAGGGCTTCTTCGCGCTTTCGCGCCGTGACGACGATGGTATCGATGCCCTCTTCGTCATCCGCGGCCTGCGCAGACAGCGGTAGGACGAAGCTCGCCATACCCAGGGCCAATACACTGGCCCGAACCCAACGATGGATCCTCAAATTCCCCTCCAGTGACCGGACGACTCCGGCCGATGTCATGACCCCTCGCGACCTCGCGAGATTGGCTTGAGAGCAGGTTAGGCAGATTCTGGCGAGTGAGAATCCTTGGAATCGCCGATTCTTTCCCCGCGGGGGCGTGACTTTGAGTTTTCTTCATTTTTCTGGGTGTTTCGCCGCATTCTTGCGTGGACCGATGCCCCTTCCGACCGTAGTCGCGCCGGATTCGACCCGTGCCGGATTCGATCCGGGTGGGCCGCGAATCACCCTTGCAGTTGGGTGCGCGGCGAGCGCCCCGGCGAGCCATCTTCGAGGCGATCGAGTCGGAAGAAGGGCTCCGCCTCGGCTCGGCCGAGCACGGCATCGGCAACGTGTTCGCCCAATGCCGGTGCCAGTTTGAAGCCATGGCCGGAACCGCCGCCCACGATCCAGGCGTTCTCCGCACGCGGATGACGGTCGATCCAGAAGTGCCCGTCGGGGCTGTTCTCGTATTGGCAGACCCGTGCTTCGAGTAGCGGCGCATCCGCCAGGGCCGGGAATCGACGGCGAAGGAAGGAGCGGGCCCGCGTCAGACCCTCGCCGCGCGGAACGCGATCCATGCTGGTCGGATCCACCGTCTCGCCGCGCGTGTCGTCGGCGATCTTGAAGCCGCGCCCTTCCCCGTCGGGCACGCCGTAGTGGACACGCTCGCCGAAATCGACCCAGACGGGCATCCGATCCCGGCCGAAGCGCGTGTCGTTCGCTGGGGTTCCGAAGTAGCGGATCTCCTGCCGGGTCGGACGCACGCGTTCACCGATCACGTCCGGGAAGAGGCTTCCAAGCCACGGTCCGCAGGCGAAGACATAGGCATCGGCGTGGAGCCGGTCGCCGGACCCGAGATCGAGCGGATCCATGCCGTCGGCCCCGATCGCGCCCGGGGCCACACGAGCCCGCCGGACTTCAGCCCCTGCGCCGGCCAGCGCGCGCGTTACCTCGAGGCAGGCATGGCGAGCAAGGAGATAACCGGCTTCGGGTTCCCAATAGACGTGCTGCACGCCGTCGAAGGCCACCTGGGGGAATCGCTCCATCGCTGTGGAAACCGGGATCTGATCCACCACCAGGCCCCCGGCGCGCACGTGCGGGATCGAACTCTTCGCGTAGGCGGCGTCGCCCTGGAACATCCAGAGTGCGCCGGTGCGCTGGTAGAGACGGGTGTCGAACTCGGTCTCCGCATCCCGCCACAGTTCGAAGGAGCGCCTCACCCAATCCACGTAGATGGCGTCCGCGCCATAGAGGCTGCGGATCACGCGGGTTTCGCCGCCCGAACTCGAGAGCGAGTTTCCGGCACCCCAGGCGTCGAGCAACGTGACGCGAGCGCCGCGACGAAGGAGCCCCAGCGCAGTCCAGCCGCCAAAAGCCCCGGCTCCGACCACGGCGACGTGAGGCGCGTTTCCGCTGCCAGCTGCCACGCTCCCGATGCTGGTTGCCGCGGTCGCGACCAGCGCAGACTGGAGCAGTTCCCGACGTGTCATCCGTGTCATCCGTTCCCCCGCTTGCGAGTGAATCCTGCCCCCACGATCGCGATCTCGGCCAGCCTCAGCAGCATGTCAGCCGGGTCTGGCACCAGGTGTGGCTTCGCTTCATTCGTCGGAGCCAACGAGTTCCCGTGCTGTCGGGCATACGCGATCCGCAAGTGGCTGAAGCGCTGCGAGGTCGAAGCCGTAGAGCCCGGCCGGCGTGTCGCTGAGAATCCTCTTCGCCTCCGTGATCGGAACATCGCGGAAGCAGCGCGCGAGTGACTTCCGTGTTCGGGGCCAGGTGCCTTCCACGTGGGGGAAGTCGGCACCCCACATCAACTGATCGAGGCCGATCTCGTGACGCATCGCAGATTCATGGGGCGCCATGAAACTGGCGGCGACATAACACTGGCGCTCGAAGTACTCGCTCGGCTTCAGTTTCGCGGTGTCCTCGATATGCTGGAAGAACGGGGCCGCGTGGATCCCGTCCAGCAGGCGCAGCGTGCTCGGAACCCACTCGGAGCGCGCCTCGGTGAAGACCACCTTCATGCGCGGGAAGCGGTCGAGAACACCACCCCAGATCAAAACCCACAGGTTCCGTTGGGAGAAGTAGGTGGCCTCGGTCGCGTACATCAGCATGCTCACGACCCCGTAGTCGCCGTAGTCCGGCGTGCCACCACCACCGTGGATGTGCACGGGCATCTCGTGTTCCTGGCAGACGGCCCAGAGCGGGTCGTAGCAGCGGTCGTAGTAGGACGGGAGGCCCTTGCCCGGCACGGTGGGAATGATCACGCCCTTCATGCCGCTCCTGGCCGCCCATGCGATCTCGTCAGCGGTCGCAGCGAGGTCGTGAACGGTCAACATGGCCAGTGCCGCGCGACGGCCGGGCAAATCGTTCGCGAAATCGAGCAGCCAGCGGTCGTAGGCGCGGTTCCCGACACCACGCAGTTCGTGCTCGGCTGATTCACCGAAGCCGCCGAAGGGAACGCCGCCGTTCGGGAACAGCACCTCCGCGCGCAGGGAAGAGTTCCACTCACCGTCGCGTGCGTCGCCGGTCTCCTGGTCGAGACCGAAACTGCCCTCGTCGGAGAAGAGGGATTCCTTCTGCTTCGCCTCGGCACGCTTGGCGGCGAGTTCGCCCACGAACTCCTGGTACTTGCCGCGGTAGGCGGGCTCGACGTAGGGCACGTAGTCCTGGGCTCGACCGGTCGCATGACCGTCACAGGAAATGATGACCGGGCGGCTCTCGGCCATGAGGCTTCCTCCTGCGATTCGCGGGCTGCGGACCGCTGCTTCCGACCCCGTGCGATTCTACTCTGAACCGGGTCGTTCGACCCACCCCACGCGAGCCCGTTCTCGACCAGCCAGAAGCTCGCGCTGGGTCGTCTGTACAGAGATTTCCTAGCGCACCCTTCAGGCCTCGCGGCAGAACTGGGCGATGCTCCCTGCGGTCTCGCGGCTGACGTCGGGGCAGGCGATGGCGAAGATCTCGGTTCCATGGATGGTTCCCATGACCTGCCGACAGCGTGCGGAGACGCCGGCGCGCAATAGCAACCGATAGAACTCGATGCCCTCGTCCCGAAGCGGATCGCACTCGTTGACGCTGATGACCGTGGGAACGAGCCCTTCGACGTCGTCCTCGGTGGCGAAGCCGGGCCAGGCCAGCGGGTTGCGCTTCTCGAGCGCCTCGATGCCGTAGGCCATCGCGCCGCGGTTGTTATGCAGGTGGAGCAGGATGCCATCGTTCTCGGTGCTCGAAGGCAATCGATCCTGCGGCCAGATCCCGGCGATGTAGGGACAGAGCGCGAAGAGCCCACGGATGAGTCCGAGATCACCGTCCTGCTTCAACTTGAGGCCGGTGGCGAGTGTCAGATTCCCTCCCCCGCTCTCTCCGGCGACGATGATATGTGCCGGGTCGATTCCCAGCTCGGTGGCGTTCTGGTGCAGCCACTCGAGCCCACTCACACAATCGTTCAGACCGGCCGGGAACGGCTCGACCTCGGGCGCCGAGGACGGCGTCAGACAGTTGCGGAAGTCGACCATCGCGACGGCCACGCCCTGGGCGGCGATGATCCTGCCCCACGCACGATAGATCCCGTCGAAGCACGACATCGCCTGCATGCCGCCCCCGTGGATGTAGTACACGCAGGGAATCGCGCCCTCGCCTTGCGGCCGGATGAACTGGACCTTGATGGTGTTGCCATCCGGAGCCGAGCTGAACTCACGCGTCGAGACGTCGAGCCCGGCGGAGGGCGCGACGTCCTCGTTGTCCGCCATTTCCATGAACCCGACCATGGCTTCGCGGGCAGCCAGTGCTGCGGGGGTGTTCACTTCTGCCAGCAGTTCGTCCCGGCTGGCAATGTCCGCCTGGGGCGCCGATGGCATCATGCCCATCACGGCCTTGATGCGGGGATCGATTCGCGGGTCGTCAGCAAGCTTGCTCATCGGGATCTCCTGATCGGGGTTCGGGGAGATGCGGTAGCACAGCCATGGCGAGGAGCATGGGCCGCCGCCTGACACCTCGGATCGCTGCGCGTATCCTGGCGCGATGTTCGATTGGAGCAAGCTGAACCCCGGGGTCATCGCCGAGTTCCGCGCCAACGGTGGCAAGGTCGCCCAGTTCGGAGACCTGCCCGTCGTCATCTTGCACACCATCGGTGCCAGATCCGGCGCGTTGAGGGAGGTGCCCCTGATCGTGGTGCCCGACGGCGACGAGACGCTGATCTTCGGTACGAACGCGGGCGCCAGCACCCAACCGGTCTGGTATTTCAACTTGAAAGCCAACCCGCGGATCACCGTCGAGCGCGGCACCGAGAAGTTCCTGGCCAATGTGCTCGAGCTGGGCGAGGCCGACGCCGGCAGGAAGATCCGTGAGCAAGCGGAAACCGTGCCCCAGTTCGCGCAGTACGTGGCCTCCGCGGCCCCGCGCGTGATTCCGGTGTTCTCGATCGCCCGAACCTAACATTTCGGGATCTTCTCCCGATGAAGTGACGGTTCGATGCAGGCCTTCATCGCTTCGATCCGACCCTCGAGGCCCAGGAAACGCTGCAGGCACTCGAGCGGTTCATCTGGCGCCTGGACGAGCTCGGGGTAGTTGATCGGAAGCCAGTCGAAACACGGCGAACTAGACAGGAGAGCCCGCGTACGCTCGAGCTGACGGACGAAGATTCCGCCAACCCGCGCCCCGGCGGGGGCAGCTCCAGACCCTTCGAGCCGCTCCAGCATGCGATCCTGGGAGACCAGGATCTCGTCGATGGGCCGCTCCATCAAGATGACCCGGTATGGACGATCCTGCGGGAGTGTCGGGAGCAACGCGTGGATCACCTTGACTGCGCGCCCGCCCGCAGCATCCACCCAGCTCGCATCGGCTTCGCTTCGCAGGACGGGCGCGTACTCGAAATAGCCTCGCGGGTTCGAAGCGTCGGCGGGCCGAACCTCGTCGACGAGCAGCGGCATCCCGCCAGCACCTAGCATCTGCATCATCAAGGACGTGCCCGACCTGGGAATCCCCGTGACGATCGTGGTCATGGTGCTCATCGAAGAGGCGTGTCGCTTCTCAGGCTCGATGATCTTCGACGGCTCCGGGAAGCATCCGCTGCAGGAAGTCATGCGGGAAGCCCAGATCGATCCGGCTGACGTCATCCAGACGCTTGCGGAGCTCGGGTTCGAGCGTGAATCCGAGGCAACCGAGATTGTCGTCGAGTTGCGCCCGCGTCTTGGCACCGACGAGCGGCACGATCACGCCCTGGCCCGCGAGAATCCAGGCGAGCGCGACCTGGGCCGGGCTCTTGCCGATCTCGTCCGCCACCCGGATCACTTCCGCAGCGATCGCGAGAGCCCGATCGTTCACCTGACCGCGTTGCGTCGCTCGACCCTCGGTCGATGCATCGCGGTTGTACTTGCCCGTGAGCACGCCGGAGCCGAGCGTGTCCCAGGGTGTGACCGTGAGGTCGAGCGCCTTCGCCATCGGCAGCAGATCCCGCTCGACGGAGCGATCGAGCAAGCTGTATTTGATCTGGAGACCGACGAACGATGACCAGCCCCGGAGCTCGGCCATCGTGTTCGCCCGCGCTACTTCCCAGGCTGGCGTATCGGAGATACCGACATAGAGCACCTTCCCCTGCCGCACGAGGTCGTCGAGGCCGCGCATCATCTCGTCGGTCGGGGTGGTGAAGTCGCGGGCGTGGACCCAGTAGAGATCGATGTAGTCGGTCTGGAGCCGCTTCAGGCTCGCGTGGACCGAATCCATCATGTTCTTGCGGCTGTTGCCCGACGCGTTCACATCGCGGCCTCGCGTCGGGCCGGTGAATTTCGTGGCCAGCACGATGCGCTCGCGATCCTCGGCCAGGAACTCGCCGAGGAACGTCTCGCTCTTGCCACCACTGTAGACATTGGCGGTATCGATGAAGTTGCCGCCCGCCTCGCGGAAGCCCTCGTAGACACGGCGGCTCTCGTCCTTGTCGACGCCCCAACCATCCATGCCGAAGGTCATCGCGCCGAGCGCCAGCTCCGAAACGCGCAGGCCACTGTTTCCCATCAGTCGATATTTCACGTGATTCTCCTTTTGTTGGGCGAATGCCGGTCAGGGCGCGACCGCGTCGGGCTCCGAGAAGCCGTGCGGGTGATAGGTCCCGACGCAGATGTTTTCGAGCAGCCCGTAGCCGACCTCACCCGTGCTGAACTCGTAGCGCGCCAGGGTCTCGTAGAGCGGTGCGTACTTGGCGCGCTGCTCGGGCGTCGAGAGGTCGTAGTCGAGACCCTGAACGACGAGTTCTCCTTGATAGGCGCCGAGCGCCCAATCCGGCTGGGGGATGTAGCCGGAACCTGCCGCCAGGTAGAGCGTACGGAGCGGCGTGGCCTCGATGGTCAGCGGCTTTCCGGCAGGGTCTTCCACCTCGATGGTCACGCCCTCGATCTCGCGAGTGCCCGACTGGTAGCGGAACTGGAAGTTCGGGGAACCCATCTCTTCGGGCTCGGCGCCGGACGCGAGGCTCGGGATCCACACGGACTCCTCGACCATCCGATCGCCGTGCTGGTCTTCCTCGGCGAATAGCTTCACCAGACCATCGGGTGTCTGGATCGGCATCCAGGTGTGGAAGAACCCGAACCCGCCCGCCGCGTGCTTTACGCGGATTCCCGGAGGCTCCGGCTCGCCGATCCCGCGAATGCCCCAGGAATGGTCGCGGACCCCCTGCCAGCGGTCGGGCGTGACCTCGTAGCGCTTGCCGGCCACCTCGAGCGTTCCGCTCCAGGTCCCCACCTGCGAATAGCGTGAGGTTTCCATCTGCATGCGACCGTGCGGAAAGCGTTGGACGGTCTTCGGTTCTTCGATGCAATCGACCGTGCCGTCGAAGACGAGGTCCATCGAGAGGCCCCACTCGTTGGGCTCGCACCAGACGCGCATCTTTCGCAAGCCTTCGATGATCTCGACGCCCAGGGGTCCGACATCGGTCCTCGATCGGTCGCCGTCGAGTTCCTTCGACGCCCGCACGATGTACTGCTGCTCGCCGACGGAAACCGTCACGAACGCGTCCGACGTCCCGAGATTCGGATACTGGCCCATGCTCGTGATCAGGAAGATCTCGTCACTGCACGCGTGCATGTTGAAGTAGTACCGGTCGTAGAAGTTGCGATCGCTGGTGAAGACGCGATCGAAGGTGTCCGTGGTCTGGTGGGCGAGGTATTCGTCCATCGGGCTGAGGGGCATCGTGCTCTCCTGGTGGGTCGGCAGGGCAGGGAATCGCCGACGTTACCCCGCGGATGAATCCGCCGCCGCGAACACCTTGCGGGCGATCTGGATCCCTTCGATGGCTCGGGGAAAGCCTCCGTAGAGCACCATCGTCACCATCACCTCCTCGATCTCCTCGCGGGTGACGCCGTGCTGGAGCGCCCCCCCGAGATGGATCTCCAGTTCGTGACCGAGCGTCAATGCGGCCAGCGCCGTGATCACGACGAGGCTTCGATCGCGACGCGAGAGCTGGGGACGCGACCACACCTCGCCGAAGGCGTAGTCGAGGACCAACACGCCGACGTCGCCCAACTGTTCTAGGACCGATGCCTCCGCCCGATCTACCGCTTCGGCGTGCATGCCTAACAAGGTACCGAGAACGTCCTTCCCATCGGCTCGGCGCTGTGCGTCGTCCTTCTCCTCGGCCGCTGCCGGCGGCCCCACACGTTGCTCGGTGCCGTCGCGCTCGGCGAGGACGCGGGCAACCAACCCGGCCCCCGCCAGGGCGAAAGGGACCCCGATGTAGGGAGCCAGCTGGACCATGATCTCGTCGATCTCGGCGCGGCTGAGTCCGTGATTCAGTCCCCCGGCGATGTGCTGCTGCAACTCGGCTTCCCGCGCGAGTGTGGTCAACGCGGAGATCACGACCAGACTCCGATCCCGACGGGAGAGCCGGGAGCGGCTCCAGATTTCACCCGCCCCGGTGCGGAGCGCTATGTGCCCGAGCGCGCCCTGGGCGTCGAGGAACTCGACGATGGCGCTGCCACTCTCCGATGAGCCGCCGAGGCTGGCCAGGACGTCGAGCCCGCGTTCGGTTCGCTTGCTGAAATCGCTCATCGCATCTCCCCGCCTCGGAAAAAGCCCGGACCCACTCTTAGCGTGCCCGACGGCCCGGGCGAAGTGGCCCTCTGGGAGCAGCAGCAGGATTCACGACTTCTCATATACTCCCCCGGTCCGCGCGCCAGCCGTAGACCGGAGCCCCAGAGTGAGCCATTTCGACATCGTCATCGTAGGCGCCGGCCTGTCCGGCATCGGCGCCGCCGTGCACTTCCGCAAGCACTGCCCGGGCAAGACCGTCGCGATCCTCGAGAGCCGCGAAACGATCGGGGGAACCTGGGATCTCTACCGCTACCCGGGCATCCGCTCGGACAGCGACATGCACACGCTCGGCTACAACTTCAAACCGTGGCGTGCCGCGAAGGCGATCGCCGACGGGCCCTCGATCCTGCAGTACGTCAACGACACCGCAGACGAGTACGACGTCCGCAAGCAGATCCAGTTCAACCGCCGACTCGAGGACGCTTCCTGGTCGAGCGAGGAGTCGCGCTGGACCCTCGAGGTCGGCGACCCGCGCGACGCGTCGGCCAGGGTCGAGCCCATCACCTGCGGCTTCGTGCTGATGTGCAGCGGCTACTACAGCTACGAGAACCCCTACCAGCCGAGCTTCGAGGGCGAAGAGGATTTCGAGGGTTTGATGTTCCATCCGCAACACTGGCCCGAGGATCTCGACTACGCCGGCAAGCGGATCATCGTGATCGGTAGCGGAGCCACCGCGATGACGATCGTGCCCTCGATCGCCGAAGACGCCGAGCACGTGACCATGCTCCAGCGCTCGCCGACCTACGTAGCGTCGCGCCCGGACAAGGACGCGATCGCGAACTTCCTACGCCGCTTCCTGCCGCCGATGCTCGCCTATCGACTGACCCGCTGGAAGAACGTCTCGATGCAGCACCGCGTCTACGAGGAGACCCGGACGAACCCGGAGCGGGTGAAATCCCTCTTGCTCGGCCAGGTCCGCAAGCATCTCGGGCCCGACTACGACGTCGAGAAGCACTTCACGCCGAGCTACAACCCCTGGGACCAGCGCCTCTGTCTGATCCCGAACGCGGATCTCTTCGAGTCGATCAAGGCCGGCAAGGCTTCGGTGGTGACGGACCACATCGACTGCTTCACCAAGAAGGGCATCCGGCTGGCCTCCGGCGAAGAACTCGAGGCCGACATCATCATCGTGGCCACTGGCCTCAACTTGAAGCTGCTAGGCGGCGCAAGCTTCCAGGTGGATGGCGAGCGCGTCCACTTCCCCGACACCTTCGCCTACAAGGGGATGATGTATTCGGACGTTCCCAACATGGCGCAGACGTTCGGCTACATCAACGCCTCGTGGACGCTCCGAGCCGATCTGACGGCCGAGTACTGCTGCCGCCTCATCAGCCACATGGACGAGTTGGGCATGCGACAGTGCACACCGCGGCTTCGGCCGGAAGATCAGGACATGCCGCGGCGGAACTGGATCGAGGACTTCTCCTCGGGCTACATGCAGCGCGAGATGCACCAGTTCCCAAAGCAAGGCGACCACGAGCCGTGGCTCAACACCCAGAACTTCGCGAAGGACAAGAAGATGATCCGCAATGCGCCCCTCGAGGACGGCCGGCTCACCTTCAGCAGTCCGGTGGCGGACGCCTAACTTCCAGCCGGCCCGATTGCCGACTCGGTCTCGGCATCGCCGGCAATCCGCGTGTGGTGCAGGATGCGCGGGACGCCAGGATCGTAGGGACGCGCGCGGTGCAGCACACAGCGATTGTCCCAGATCGCGAGATCGCCGGCTGACCAGGTATGCCGCCAGAGCCGGGGCGGCTGACAGGCAAACGCGAGCAGCTCGTCGAGCAGCTTCTCGGAGTCGTCGGAAGCGAGCCCTGGAATCCCGAACGCGTGACGCCCGATGAACAGTGCCGCCCGCCCCGTGACCGGATGCCGCTTGACCAACGGCCGCAAGGGCGGGTCGTCCACGTCGAGTCCGTAGCTGTAGTCTCCTGCGGTCTCGGAGAATCCGGCCCTCAGCTGCGAATACTTGAGCGAATGATAGGCGGCGAGCTCGGTGATCCGATCGCGCGTCGCATCATCGAGGGCATCGTAAGCCGCACGCATGTCGGCCCACTGCGTCTCGCCACCCTCTTCCGTCACGAGCTCGGCTGAAAGCAGTGACGCCTTGGCCGAGATCGGCATGTACGAACTGTCGGTGTGCCAACCCTCGTTGCCGAGCAGGATCTGCTTCAGCGGATCGGCAGCGTCGCGGAGGCTGCCGTCGGCGCGTCGGTTGCTGATCGCCACACGCCCAGTGGCGGCGACGAGCGGGTCGAGGCCACCGAATCGTTTGCCGAACGCGACCTGATCCGCTCGGCTCGGATGCTGGGCCGGGAAGACGAGCACCGCGTACTCGTGAAAGGCCGCCTCGATCGCGTGCCATTCCGGATCGCTCAGTCGACCGATCTCGACGCCGGTCACCGTCGCCCCGAGCGTTGCCGGAACGGGCTCGATCTCGCACGCCATGGCGTCTCCTCCGCCGCGCAAGCGTAGCCTGCGGTGGGCGGCGTGGCCGCGGCGCCTATGCTCCGGGTCCGAACTCGAGGAGTCCCGATGATCGAAAGCACCATTGCACGCTGGCACGAAGCCATTTCCGGCAAACCCGAAGTCCTGGACGAACTGCTCGCAGACGACGTCGTCTTCTATTCGCCCGTCGTGTTCACGCCGCAGAAGGGCAAGGCCATCACCAAGCTCTATCTCGGCGCCGCCGGAAACACGCTCGGCGGCGGCGAGCCGATCGATTCGGGCGGGTCCGGCGGAAAATTCCGCTACACGAAGGAGATCCTCTCCGGGAACCACGCCGTGCTGGAATTCGAAACCGAGATGGACGGCAAGTTCGTGAACGGGGTCGACCTGATCACATGCGACGAAGACGGGCGCATCATCGAATTCAAGGTGCTGATCCGCCCGCTCCAGGCGATCCAGACTGTCCACGCCCAGATGGCCAGGATGCTCGAATCCATGAAGGACGCCCAGTAGCGCGTCGGCCGCGAGGGAGCCGCCGCCGGGTCGGGGTCAGGCCAACCAGGAATGGGCCGGCCTCCATGCACTGGGAGCACGAAGGCCGGCCGCAGAACTTCCCGTGCGAGGACCTAACGTCCCGTCCACTTCGGCGCGCGCTTCTCGGCGAATGCACGTGGCCCTTCCCTGGCGTCTTCGCTGGTGAAGACCTTGCCGAGGAGCGGGCCTTGCAGCGCCCAGCTGTCTTCCTCGCTCATGCCACGGGTCTCGCGGATGACCTGCTTACTGGCGGCGACGGCGAGCGGTGCGTTCTCGGCGATCCGCTCCGCCAGGGCGAGAGCGACTTCGGCTGCCTTGCCCGGCTCCGACAGCCGTGCCACCAGGCCCCACTCCTTGGCCTCTTCGGCCAGGATCGGATCCGAAGTCAGCTCCATTTCCATGGCCACGCCATAGGGCACGCGGTTCGGTAGCCGGAAGAGTCCGCCGCCGGCTGCGAACAAGCCCTTGTTGACCTCGGGGATCCCGATCTTCACGCCCTTCGCCGCAACGATGAGATCGCAGGAGAGTGCGATCTCGAGACCGCCGGCCAGCGCAAACCCTTCGACCGCCGCGATCAGCGGCTTCGCCGACCCCTTCTGAAGAAAGTCGTTGAAGCCCTTCGGCGGGCCCTCGGTCGCGAAGGCCTTCAGGTCCATGCCGGCACTGAATCCGCCGCCAGCGCCGGTGAGGACGCCCGCGGTCAAGCCATCGTCGGAATCGAGTTCCTCGATCGCGGCGACCAATGCCAGACCGAGGGCACTGTTGATCGAGTTCTTGGCCTTCGGGCGGTTCAGGGTGATGACTCGGACCCGGCCATGGGTCTCGGTCAGGATTTCGTCTGCCATTTCTCTCTCCCTACTTCGGCGGCATGCGGATGCCGCCATCCACCCGAAGCGTCTCGGCGTTCATGTAATCGTTCGTGATGCACTCGGCGACCATCGAAGCGAGTTCGCTGGCGTGTCCGAGCCGCTTCGGGAACAGCACGTTCTGGCCGAGGTTGGCCTTGAACTTCTCCGAGAACTCGCCCTCACCGTAGATCGGTGTGTCGATCAGACCCGGCGCGATGCAGTTCACGCGGATGCCGATGGCCGACAGGTCCCGAGCCACCGGGAGCGTGAGTCCGACCACGCCGCCCTTCGAGGCCGAGTAGGCGACCTGGCCGATCTGGCCATCGAACGCGGCAACCGAAGCAATGTTCACGATGGCGCCGCGCTGGCCTTCGCTGTCCACGGGATCCTGTTTGGACATCGCAGCCGCGGCCAGGCGCAGGCAGTTGAAGGTTCCGACCAGGTTCACCTTGAGCACGAACTCGAACTGGTCGAGGGGAAAGGGTTCGCCCTCCCGGTTGACCGTGCGGCTCGCGTTGCCGATGCCGGCGCCGTTCACGAGTGCGCGAAGCGGTCCGAGTTCCTGCGCCCTGGCCACGGCGGCCTCGACCTGCTCCGTGTTCGTGACATCCGTCTTCACGAACACGCCCTTCAGCTCGTCCGCGACCGCGGTGCCCTTTTCTTCGTTGAGGTCACAGATGACGGGCTTGGCGCCCAGCAGCGAGAGGCGGCGTGCGCTCGCCTCTCCGATGCCGGACGCGCCGCCCGTGACCATGACCGATGCTCCATCGAGATCCATTGCTAAAGCCTTTCGATGAGGGTCGCGTTGGCCATGCCACCGCCCTCGCACATGACCTGCAGCCCATACTTGCCGCCGGTTCGTTCCAGTTCGTTCACCAGTGTCGCCATCAGCTTGGTGCCCGAGGCGCCGAGCGGATGGCCGAGAGCGATCGCGCCCCCGTTCACGTTCACCTTGTCCATGTCGGCACCCGTCTCCTTCTGCCAGGCGAGCACGACCGAAGCGAAGGCCTCGTTGACCTCGAAGAGATCGATGTCGTCGATCGAGAGGCCACTCTTCTTCAGGATCTTCTCGGTTGCCGGAATCGGACCCGTCAGCATCGTGACCGGATCCGCGCCGGCGACCGAGAAGGAATGGAAGCGCGCGCGGCTTCAGGCCGAGTTCCTTCGCCTTCTCGGCGCTCATGATGAGGACCGCGGAAGCGCCATCACTGATCTGCGAGCTGTTGCCCGCCGTGACCTTGCCTTTTTCGTCGAACGCGGGGCGCAGACCCGCGAGCTTCTCGGGCGTGGTTCCGTGCCGGATACCTTCGTCGGCATCCATGATGCTCTCGACACCCTCGTCATCGACCACAGGAACCGGAACGATCTCGTTCTTGAAGTGACCATCCGCCGTCGCCTGCTCGGCCCGCTGCTGGGAAAGCGCGCCGAACGCATCCATGTCCTCGCGGGTGATGTCCCACTTGTCGGCGATCATGTCGGCACCAATGCCCTGCGGCGGGAGACCGGTTTCCTTGTAGCGCTCGGTCATCGCCTCGGGCCACGGGAAGTCCATTCCCGCGACGACCGAAGCACCCATCGGAACCTTGGTCATCACTTCGACGCCGGCGGCGACGGCGATGTCGTAGGCACCGGTCATTACGCCTTGCGCTGCGAAGTGCATCGCCTGCTGCGAGCTACCGCACTGGCGGTCGACCGTGGTCGCCGGAACGGATTCGGGCCAGCCCGCGGCGAGCACGGCGTTGCGTCCGATGTTGAGCGCCTGCGGTCCGACCTGCATCACGCATCCCATCACGACATCGTCCACAAGGGCCGGGTCGAGGTTGTTGCGTTCTTCGATGGCCTTCAACACATGGGCGACCAGTGCCGCCGGGTGCCAATCCTTGAGCTTCCCGTTTCGTTTTCCGCCCGGCGTACGGACGGCGTCGACGATGACGGCTTCTTGCATGCTTCGCTTCCTCTTCAGTCTTGTTTCAGGATGGATGGCTCGGAACCGGGCCCGACAGGGCTCCGAGTACGAAGGCGGTCGCTCGCGCTTCGAGTGCAGATGCTTCGATGCGATTGCGGTGAAGGCACAGCGCCAGGACGGAGAAGATGGCCATCTGCACTAGGGCCTGGGCCTCGTCCTTCGAGAGTTCGGGACGGACCGCCATCAACCGCTGACGCCAGGCCGCGCGGAGGCTCCGCTCCTTGCGCCGCAGGGGCTCGGCGACATCGGCGTCGAGGTTGCGACTCTCCAGGACATAACAAGCGTTCATGTCCGCGTTCTCGAGGACCACGCGCACATAGGCTCGAACCAGCCGTTCGAGAGCGACCTCAGGTGTCGCCCCAGCTGCGGTGAGTGCCGCGCGCATCCCCTCCGCGATCCGGTCCGCGCCCTCGCCGATCGCCTCGGCGAGCACACCCTGCTTCGTCGAGAAATGCGAGTAGACGGCCGTCCCGGCCACCCCGGCCTCGGAACCGATGTCATTGATCGACGTGGCATGGAAACCGTTCTCGCGGAACAAGCGAAGGGCCGCCGCGAAGATCTCGGCGCGACGCGAGGGACGCCCGCGCTTGGCGGGAGCACCGGACACGGAGGCGGCGGCTCGGGGAGTGGGGGGACACATCGGGGCGGGCAATATCTTAATGACCGCTCAGAAATTCGCCATCACCCTCCTCAGGCGTGGGCGCAGAGGAACAGGTAGTCGCCATCCACTGTCGGGTACGCGGCCGCAACCTCGACGAAGCGACCGGAATCCAGATCCTGCCTCAGACGCGAAAGCCCTGCGGCCACCTCTTCGGGCGTGCACAGGTTGGCGAACGGTGAGATGCCCGCGCGCACCTGAGCCTCGAAGTAGCGCGAGGGTTGGTACTCCCGACGTACAGGAAGCTGCCCTCCAAGCCGGCAGGAACGACGGACGCGCGCTGTCGCAACCGACCCCGATCCGATCGTAGAGCGCGAAACGCCGCTCCCTAGGAGAAACCGATGGAGAGCAGGTTCTCGACCGGCGTGTAGAGCTCTTCGAGGTACGCGACGTCATCGGGTTCGAGCACGATCTGGGTCGCTTCGACCAATTGATCGAGCTGTTCGAGCCGCGAAACGCCGACCACCGGCGCATCGATCTCGGGTTTGTTGACCAGCCACGCCAGCGAGATCTGCGCGGGCTTGCACGCGTACTTCTTCGCGAGTTCGACGACACGCTCTGCGATATCGAACACGAAGTCGCCGCGATACAAGCCTTGCGTGCGATTACGGTCCGCACCCTTGCTTCGGTCGGTCGTCCCAGCGTCGAGACCCCCCTGGTAGGAGCCGGCGAGAATGCCTCGTGCCAGGGGCGACCAGGGCATCAGGGCGATCCCGTTCTGTGCGCAGTAGGGGTTCATCTCCCGCTCTTCCTCGCGGTAGACGAGGTTGTAGTGGTTCTGCATCGAGATGAAGCGCGTCCACCCGTTCATCTGGGCGATGAGCTGGAGTTCGGTGAACTGCCAGGCGAACATCGACGAGGCGCCGAGATAGAGCGCCTTGCCGGCCTTGACGACGTCGTGAAGCGCTTCCATCGATTCCTCGACCGGTGTTCTGCTCTGGCCGAACGCGCCGTGGGGATGCCGATGGATCACCAGGTGATCGACATAGTCCACGCCCAGCCGCTGAAGAGAGGCGTCGACGCCCTCCATGATGTGTTTGCGCGAGAGACCACCCTGGTTGGCACCGGCGCCCATCGGCATGGCGACCTTGGTCGCGAGGACGAACTCATCGCGCGGAAGAAGCTCACGCAGGAGCTTCCCGACGACCTTTTCGCAGGCACCGATGCCGTAGGCGTCTGCGCAGTCGAAATAGAAGAGGCCCCGATCGATGGCGGCCTGGAAGATCGGGCGCGCCTCGTCGAGGCCCAGGGTCCAGTCGCCCTGATGGCCGCGGCCCGGCTCTCCGAAGTTCATGGTGCCCAGGCAGAGCTGCGACACGCGCAGGCCACTGCGTCCCAGCTGTACGGGTTTCAATGTGGTGGTCATGGGCTTCCGACCCTAGCAGCCTCCGGCGGCGAGTGAGGTACGTTCCCGCGAGGGTCGGCGTGCCAGAGGAAGGCATCCGGCGCCTCGTAGTAGGATCGGCGGCGTCGCGGTCACATCCGAACCCTTCGCAAGCCGACGAGAGTACTCGTCGCGGGCCAGCCGCGCCGCGGTGACCACTCGGCCCCGGTGATTTTCACTGCGGCGGGATCGCAGAACCCGGCCCGGCGAGATGGGGAGACAGTGAAATGGCAGGACCGCTCGCGGGTGTCCGAATCGTCGATGTCAGCGAGATGGTCTCGGGGCCACTCGCCGTCATGGTGCTGGCCGAGCAAGGGGCGAGTGTCGTCAAGGTCGAGCCTCCCAAGTACGGCGAGGGCAACCGTCAGCTCAGCAACTACCGAAGCGGGATGGCTGCACTGTTCGCGAACTGCAACCACGGCAAGCGCTCGATCGGGATCGACCTCAAGACCGAGGAAGGACTCGAGCTCGTCCGCGAACTCGTGCGGGGCGCCGACGTCTTCGTGCAGAACTGGCGTCCCGGGGTCGCAGAGCGCTTGGGTGTGGGCGAGGCGGACCTGCGCACCCACAACCCAGACCTCATCTATGCCTCGATCAACGGCTACGGAGACGACGGTCCCTATGCGAATCGGCGCGGCTTCGACCCGGTCTTCCAGGCCCTCACGGGCTATGCCGACGCGCAGCTGAACCCCGAGTTTCCGATGCCGGACTTGATGCGGAACGCGGTCGTCGACAAGGCGAGTTCCTACACGCTGGCCCAGGGAATCACGGCCGCCCTCTTTGCGCGCGAACGCGGCGCGCCGGGCCAGCACGTTCGGGTCTCGATGTTGGATGCCGGCCTGATGTTCTTCTGGCCCGACGGCATGCTCCGCCACACCCTCGTCGGCGACGACGTCGAGAACTACATGGTCCCGGGCGAACGCTATCAACTGACACCGACCGCCGACGGCCACATCGTCTTCTGGGCGAGTTCCGCCGAACAGATGCGAGCGACGTTGCGGGTCGTGGGACGCGACGATCTCGCGGATAGCCCAGGCCAACGCGGGGCGGCGGCCATCCGCGACGAGAATCAGACCGAGCGCGCGACCGCGGTCCGCAAGGGCCTTGCCAACATGACGACCGAGGATGCCTACCAACGCATGCTCGACCACGACGTCCCCGTGGCGCCGATCCTCAGTCAGCAGCAGGTCCTGGTCGACCCGCAGATCACGCATAACGGTTGCGTCATCGAGGCGACGCATCCCGTCTATGGCCGCTATCGGCGCGTTCGTCCGGCAGCGCGCTTCTCGGAGACGGCGAACCAGACCACGGCCCCGGCGGCACTCTATGCGGAGCACACGGACGAGATCCTGGAGGAACTCGGCGTCGACGACGAAGCCCGGGCCGGACTGAGACAACGGGGTGTGATCCCGTGATCCGCGCTGCAGCTGAAGGCGAAGTTCCTGAAGAGGGTCTGACTCCTCCATGACGACGACGTATCGCACCTGTCCGCTATGCGAGGCCCACTGCGGCGTTTCCGTCGAGACGGATTCCATGCGCCGACGGGTGATTTCGGTTCGCGGCGACGCCGACGATCCGCACAGCCACGGCTACCTGTGCCCGAAGGCACACGGCCTCAAGGGACTCCACGAAGACCCCGACCGGCTGCGACGCCCGCTGATCCGAGACGGCGCTGGATTCCGGGAGGTCGCCTGGGGCGCGGCCTTCGACTTCGCCGCCGAAGGGCTCGGAAGGGTCCGCGCCGTTCATGGTGTGGATGCCCTCGCCCTCTATGTCGGCAATCCGACCGCCCATGATCTGGGCTCGTTGCTCTACCTGCCGGCGTTCACCGGCGCGCTCGGCTCGAAATGGGCGTTCTCGGCGGCGACCTGCGACCAGATACCGAAGAACCTCGCGTGCAGGGAGATGTTTGGCGGCGAGTACGTCATTCCGGTGCCTGACATCGACCGCACCGACCACCTGATGGTGCTGGGAGCGAACCCGGCGATCTCCAACGGGAGCCTGCTGACGGCGCCTGACATGCCCGGCCGCCTGCGCGCGCTTCGCGAGCGCGGCGGCAAACTCATCGTCATCGATCCGCGACGCACGGAGACCGCCGCGCTGGCCGACGAGCATCATTTCTTGCGACCGGGATCAGATGCCGCCCTGCTCCTGGCCATGGTGAACGTGTTATTCGTGGACGGAGTGGCATCGCTCGGGCCGATCAGCAAGCTGACCAACGGAATGGCCGAGGTCGAGTCGCACGTGACACGCTTCACGCCGGAGCGGGTCGGCGCTTTCGTCGGGATCGGACCCGCCACCATCCGGCGCCTCGCGCGAGAGTTTGCCGCAGCACCGAGTGCGGCCTGCTACGGCCGGATCGGGACTTGCACCCAACGGTTCGGGACGCTGGCAAGCTGGGCCGTCGACCTCCTGAACGCGACCAGTGGAAACCTCGACCGGCCGGGCGGCGCGATGTTCGCCGGCTCCGCCGCGCCGTTTCCCCAGGCACCGGTGCGGGAAGGCGAACCGGAGCCCTATGGGCGCTGGCATACGCGCGTGCGAAATCTCCCCGAGGTCGGTGGCCAACTTCCGAGCGCGGCCCTCGCGGAAGAAATCGAAGGTGTCGGCGGCGAACGCCTGCGCGGCCTCTACGTCCACATGGGCAACCCCGTGCTCTCGACCCCGAACGGCGTACGACTCGCGAAAGCCCTCGGAACACTCGACTTCCTGGTTTGCCACGACCTCTACGTGAACGAGACGTCGCGGCATGCCAACGTGATCCTGCCCTCGACGAGTCCGCTCGAACGCGGCAATGCCGATGTCTTCTTCTACCCGATGGCGGCGCGAAACGGTGTGCATTGGAGCGCGCCGGCACTGGAACCCGACCCGGCGCTGCGGCACCCGTGGCAGGTCCTGCTCGAATTGGCGGCGCGGCTTTCCGGCGCCGACACTGCCGTGATCGACGATCTGCTGTTCCGCGGCCTCGCAGCAACCTGCGGCATCGCAGGCGAGGCCCTCGAACAGGTCGGCGGGAGCGCGGGCCCCGAGCGATTGTTCGATCTCCTGCTCCGCAGCGGACCCTATGGCCTGACGCTTGACGACCTCGACCCACACGGGACGGATCTCGGCCCGCTCGAGCCACGGCTTCCCGGAGCCCTGGCGACGCCCTCCGGAAAGATCGAGCTGGCACCCGCGCGGATTATCGCGGACCTCGATCGCCTCGAAGCGGCACTCGACGAAGAGCCAGAAGCTCTCGTCCTGGTCGGCCGCCGTCAGATGAGATCGAACAATTCCTGGATGCATAACGTCCGAGCCCTGGCAAAGGGTCGCCAGCGCTGTGTGCTGCTGGTTCACCCGAGCGACGCGGAACGCTGCGGGCTCGAGGCCGGAGACCTGGCGACGCTGCGCTCGCGAAGCGGGAAGGTCCGTGTTCCAGTGAGCCTCAGCGATTCGATCATGCCCGGCGTCGTGTCTCTCCCGCACGGATTCGGCCACACCGGCGAGGGCACACGCATGGCCATCGCATCCGCGCTCCAACCCGGCGTCAACAGCAACGCCCTCACCGACGAAACCCTGCTCGATCCGCTCTCGGGCAACGCCGTCTTGAATGGCATCCCCGTTACCCTCGAAGCTTGAGACCTCGCTCGGGAGGCTGCGAACCCGCTTTAAAGCCGCTCTCCGGATTCTGGTAGGATGTTTCGAGGAGTCGCCCCATGAGCCCGACCCGGAGACAGCTGCTCAAGTACGGCGTCGGCGCAGGCGCGTTGCTAGGCACGGGCCTCGCCGGCCGAGCCCTGCTGCTGCCGCCGCCGCCAAGTGCGAGCCTCGGCACGACGCCCGACCTCGCGGTCCGTCTCTTCGAGGCGCTCGACGACGACGTGCGCGCTGAGGCGTGCTTCGACTACGAGCACCCTCTCCGCCAGTACCACAATCGCGGCGTCGATACGGGTGGCGCCTGGTCGTTCCGGTTGAACGGGAAGGCCAGCCAGTGGTTGGTCGACCTCGTCCACGCCGGCCTTTCGGAAGCCGGACGCGAACGCGTTCTCGAGCAGTACTTCGTCCGGCTGCCCGGCATCCATGCGACCCGCGTTGCGATCTTCGGCGACCCGCGAACTTCGAACTACCAGATCCATGTCACCGGGCCGCACCTCAATCTCCGGCTCGGTGGCCGGAATCGCGAGGCGGTCGCCTTCGGCGGGCCCCAGGTCTATGGCGACCAACGCGGGAACCAGAAGGTCGGGCTGCCCGGAAACGTCTACCGCTATCAACTCGAACAGGGGCAACGGTTGTTCGCCGGGCTGACGTCTGGGGAACGCCAGGCGGCGCGCCAAGCGAAGGCGCCGGTGCAGACGGCCGTAGAGCTGAAGGGGAGCAAGGGGAAATTTCACGGCGTATCCGTTGCAGATCTCTCGCGGGAAAGCCGTGCCCGCGTGCGAGGACTCCTCACCGGAATCCTCGACAGCTATGCCGAGGCCGATGCCGGCTACGCCTGGGAGTGCATCGAGCAGAATGGCGGCGTCGAAGCCCTGCACCTGGCGGACTACGCCGAGGACCATCAACCGGGCCGAAACGTCGGCGACGGACCTTCCCAGATCTTCCGTTTGGAAGGCCCAGCCGCAGTCTTCCACTATCGCGGAGAGCCGCACCTCCATGCGCTCTTCAATGTCGGCATGAATGGCGACCAGCCCCTGAGCGTTGGTGAAGTGGTCGCTGAGAACCCGACGGCACTCGATCGCGGCGGCGTGAAGGCGCTGTTCGAAACCGTGCTGCTCGCCGAGACCGGGGCCGACCTCGCCTACTATCACGCGGAGTCCGTGGCCGGAACGCTTCGCGCCGGGACGATCCGAACCGGCGATCTCTACAATCTGGAGAGCTGGCGAGAGGATGTGACGGTCGTCGCCGTGAAGGGTGCCGACCTGGGCGAGCCCCTGGTGGCCGCGCTGCGGGCGCGGGGGGATACGCCGCAACGCGACAGCGTGTACCGGATCGCCACGACACCCTATGTCTCGGACTATCTTGGCGACGTGGTTCTCGGTACCGTGCACTCGGAAGAAACGGGGCGGATGCTGCGAGACGCCGCCATCGACCACCTGAGCGCTCACGGTTTCTCTGCCCACAGTTGAGCCGCGCCCTCGAACCATGAGGATGGAATCCATGACACGATCCCTGGTCGGGTTCGTCTTGTTTCTCACTTGCTTCAGCGTCGCTTGCGAAGGGCCCTTCGGTCTGGCATCCGGCGGCGGAATCGAAGGGACCGTCGCAGCGGTCCCCGACGACTGGAGTTTCGTCGGAGCGTCGGGGACGGCACAGCTCGAAACCCGTCCCGAAGCCCCCTACTCGGTGAACCTCGCCTACACGCTGCTCGACGGAGCGCTCTATCTGAACGCTGGCGACACCCGGACCCAGTGGGTCGAGAACATGCTCCAGGATCCCCGCGTCCGGCTGCGGATCCGGGGCGTGATCTACGAGATGCACGCCGACCGCGTCACCGAGGCAGACGAGACCACACGCTTCGCGAAGGCCTGGACCGGTCAATCGATCTTCCGGCGCGACCCGGCCGGCCTCGAAGAGGCTTTCATCTACCGGCTTCGCGCGCGCTAGCCGGCTCCCGCTGCCGTCGGTATCGATCCGGTTTCGCTGCTAGAGTCCCCTCTTCGTCCGCGGCCCCGATTGCCGCGCAACCCTGACGATGAGGAGAATTCATGGCGGGTCTCGAGAACCACCCGGAGATGTTCGACCTGAGGATGTCGGAGGGCGCGCAGCCGCTCTACGAGAAGGTGATGGCCTTCATCAAGGATGAGGTCGAGCCCATCACGAACCAGTACTACCAGCTTGGCGAGACGCGGACCGAGCGTTGGTCCTATGCGCCGGGTCAGCTGGAGTTGCTCGATGGCGTCAAGGCGAAGGCCAAGGCCAGTGGGCTCTGGAACTTCTTCCTCCCCGATGCCGGGACGGGCGAGGGCCTCTCGAACCTCGACTATGCGTACATCGCTTCGGAGTTGGGCAAGAACCCGCTCGCCTCGGAGTGCCTGAACTGCTCGGCGCCGGACACCGGCAACATGGAAGTGCTCGAACGGGTCGGAACACCCGAGCAGAAGAAGCAGTGGCTCGAGCCCCTCTTGAACGGCGAAATTCGTTCGGCCTACGCGATGACCGAGCCGGACATCGCCTCCTCGGATGCCAAGAACATCGCTTGTCGCGCCGACCTCGTGGGTGACGAGTGGGTGATCACTGGCGAGAAGTACTACATCTCGGGCGCCGGCGACCCGCGCTGCAAGATCATGATCGTGATGGTGCAGACCGATCCCGACGGGCCCCCGCACCTGCGTCAATCCCAGATCCTGGTACCGACCGACGCACCGGGCGTCCAGATCCTCGGTGGGATGCACGTCTTCGGCAAGGACGACGCGCCCCACGGCCATATGCACATCCGCTTCGACAACTGCCGCGTGCCGAAGGAGAACATCCTGCTAGGCGAGGGCCGCGGCTTCGAGATCTCCCAGGTCCGTCTCGGACCGGGCCGGATCCATCACTGCATGCGCTCGATCGGCGCCGCCGAGCGGGCGATCGAGCTGATGGCCAAGCGCGGTCTGAGCCGGGATGCCTTCGGCAAGCGCATCGCCTACCTCGGCAAGAACACCGAGGACATCGCCAAGGCGCGCATCGATATCGAATCGATGCGCATGATGGTGCTCAAGGCGGCGAAGGCCATGGACGTCCTGGGTAACGCCGAAGCCCGGATCTGGGTGAGCGCCATCAAGGCCATGGTGCCGATCCGTGTCTGCGAAATCATCGACAAGGCGATCCAGATCCACGGCGCAACCGGCGTCTCCCAATGGACACCGCTCGCCAACATGTACGCGAGCCAGCGCACCCTGCGATTGGCCGACGGACCGGACGAAGTGCACTGGTTCGTGGTCGGCCGCGCGGAACTCGCGCGTTGGGTGGATGACGACGCCGCCAGCTACAACCCGAAGGAATCCTACCTGGCGGAGGTTGGTCCGGACGATGCCATGTTCAGCGGGCCGTGAGGAACTCGTCGCAGTCGAGGCGATGAACGACGGCCATGACAGGATTCGAGTCGGACTCATCGACCACCAACCGCGGCGACCCCAGGTGATCTTTGGCCGACGGAGAGGCTCGAATCCACCACCTGGGTGAGGTCGCCCGCGGCGTTGTGGGTGTAGGTCTTGGTGCCGTAGGTCTGGAGGCGGTGCTAGGCGTCGTTCAAGAACTGCGGAGAAAGTCCCTATCCTCACTCGAGCGAGCGCTGACGCGCCTCGAGGCGCCTGCGATACACAACCCAAACGCCACCTTGTACTCCTGACAACGCTCAGTTCCACGAGGTCCCCCGGGCGCACAGGATTGTTCGGTTCATCACGCGCATGCTGTCTCTTCGTCGGGTTAGAAAACCAGCCGTATGATGCCTACCCACAACAGCACAATAGTCCCGACGATTGCTAGGGCGCCGGCTAGAGCCAAGGCTCTGCCCCTCGGCGTTGTTTGGCTCACCTCGCTGTGCCGGCGGAAAATCGTGATTCTGCCGATCAATAGAAGAAATATGGTGATCGAGAGGGAGCCAGCCAGCCAAGTTGTGCCGCCCATCGGCAACCTAGAACCCACCAACGCCTACGGTCACGCCGACATTCGCGCTTGCACCAAATGCTGGCTCTTCAGCAGCCGCACGTACTCGCGAAGCTGCTGGATCTCGAGATCGCGCGCTTCGATGGCGTTGTCGCGCGCTTCGATGGCGAGGTGGTGCGTCTCGATCACGGCATCGCGGTCGAGAACGAGCGCATGCAGTTGCTCTACATCGACCGGAAGAACGGCACCCTCATCCATGTACACAAACTAACAATATTGCAGAGAACGAGCACTACCCTACCGCCGAAAACGACAACGATTCATGCGGCTTCAACCGAAACACATCGATCCCATCGAGCAGCCAGTTGAGTTCGCGACCCGCCACCTCGAGTACGGCCCCCGTTCCCTCCCGCGGCCACGGGAACCGGTCCTTCTCCAGCCGCTTCTGCCACAGGACGAACCCATTCGGGAGCTGCGCCCGCCAGGCGGCGCTTTCTCGCGGCGCCGCGGCCGCCGTCTTCACCTCGGCGAAGCGAGGACGTGCTTCCGCGGTGCGTTTCGCAACCCGCTTCCCCCGTGTGCGCTTCACCGGCGGCAGCACGCCCTTGCGGCGCAGCTCCTTGGCAGCCTGATAC